>NZ_JAGDEB010000003.1:0-660000 GCF_040148725.1 Erythrobacter sp. NFXS35
AAGCACCGCCGCCCCCGCCCCCGCCCCCGCCGCAGCCGGTAACCAATCCTTCTGGCCCTGCCGCAGCAACGAACCCGTTCGCCGGTTTCGATTTCGTCGGCGGGACAGTGTACCCCTCGAAGGCGCAGGTGCGCATAGGGGACGCCAACGTGCCGGTAGGTGCGACCGAGGCCCACGTTCCGATCTCGCTCGACCGGCCGACCCCCAACACCGTGGTCGCCCGTGTGCTGACCCGCAATGGCTCGGGCGGCATATACGGGGTGGAAGGGCAGCATTTCAGCCGGGTCAGCACGCATGTCATTTTCCGACCGGGCGATCCGCTGGAACAGACAGTGCGTGTCCCCTTGAAGAATATGGATGCCGGCCGGCATTTCGATCTGATCTTTCCGGAAGGTGTGGCTGGCGGGGCCACCGCCGACGGCAGGGGCAAGATCACAGCGGTCGAGGGTGCGTCGGCGACAACCGCCAGGACGAGCGGGTTTCGTCCCTCCCGCAGTTTTGCCGCAACCGGCACTCTGGCCTATCGACTGGATCCGAAGACCGTGCGGTGGAGCGATGCAGGCGGGGCCGATACCTGGATCACCAAACTTCCGCATGGCCGCACCCAGCCGGCCAATGCCGAAACCGGGCTTTACCTGGACACGGTGCTGCACCAGTCGCCATTGCCGCCGTTCGGGGTGGAGAACGACGAACTGGTGATCAGAAGCCAGCAGTTGCTCAGCCCGATCCTGCATGACGGAACCTACTGGTATCATGGGGCGGCGATGCTGACCGGTCAGAAGATGCCGGCGACCCAGTTGCAGTATGGCCAATACGAATGGGAAGCGCTCATGCCGAACCGTCGCGGCGGTTGGCCAGCGCTGTGGCTGTTGCCGACCACGGGCTGGCCGCCGGAGATCGATGTCTATGAAGGTTTCGGATATTCATCCGATTGGAACTTCAGCCGAAATTATGCCGCTAACATTCATGGCGGAACGAAAGGCAAGCGCTCCTTTACCGCACTGATGCAGGTCAATTCGGCGAGCGTGTATGGCGTAAGCGGTTTCGATAGTTCGTATCATCGCTTTGCGGTCGATATTGCCGCCGATTACATCACGTGGTTCGTCGACGGTAAGGAAGTCTACCAGACGGTGAACCCCTTCCGCGGGACCTCCTGGTTTCCCTTGATGAACGTGGCGGTAAAGCACGGCGGCGACTATGTGGGCGGCACGGGCGAAATGCGGGTGCGATCGTTCGCGGTCTGGAAAGCGCCAAGTTGAACCATCAGACCGAACACGGCATTCGCCTGAGCGAGGTCCGAATTACAAGCGCAACGTCAAAAGGGTCACTGCCCGCGGGGCAGTGCGCCTGCTCCGCTGCGATTGCCGTCCGCGCTGTCGGGCTTTGTTTGTAGCGGCTCGATCCGCCACACTTCTCCCGCGTTGCCATCTTTGGCGTTGGTGAGAAGCCAGATCGCCCCGTCCGGCCCCTGTTCGACCTCGCGGATGCGCGTGTTGAGGGGGATGAACTCAGTCCCCGCCACTTCGCCGCCTTCCATATCGACCCGCTCGATGCCGCCTGCCGATAGCGCGCCGAACAGGATGTCGCCGCGCCAATCGGGAAACATGTTGCCGGTATAAACGATCATGCCCGAAGGCGAACGCACAGGGCTCCAGTATTGAGCGGCGCCCTTGAACTGCGGATATTCTTCCGGATCGGGGATGTCCGTGCCATCATAGTTGATGCCTCGGCTGACGACCGGCCATCCGTAGTTGGCGCCGCGTTCGATCCGGTTCAACTCGTCCCCGCCGAGCGGCCCCATCTCGACCACCCAAAGCGCGCCGGTATAGGGGTCGACTGCGGCGGCTTCGATGTTGCGATGGCCGTAGGACCAGATCGCCTCGTCCGCGTCATTGCGGCCAACGAACGGATTGTCGCGCGGAATCGATCCATCGTCGTTGAGCCGCACGACCGTGCCGAGCGTGTTGGACAGATCCTGCGCAGGCGCGAATTTGAAGCGTTCGCCGAGCGCGAGGTACAGCTTTCCATCGGGCGCAAAGACGATGCGATTGCCGAAGTGATTGGGGCCTTCGACCTTCATCTGCTGCCGCCAGATCACCTCGAAGCCTTCGATCCGGTCACCGACCATCCGGCCCCGGCCCAGCGCGGTTCCGGCGGTGCCGCCATCGCCCGCTTCGGCGAAGGTCAGGTAGACCATGTTATTGCTGGCGAATTGCGGATGCAGGGCCACGTCCATCAACCCGCCCTGCCCCTGCGCCCACACCTCGGGCGTTCCCGCCACCGGTGCTGACACGCTGCCGTCAGCGGACACGATCACGAGATCGCCGGGCTTTTCGGTCACCAGCATCCGTCCATCGGGCAGGAAGGTCATGCCCCACGGCGTATCGAGCCCTTCGGCGACCTTGCGCACCGACAGATAGGCATCCTGGGTGGCGACGGATTCGGCCTGGTCGCTCGGCTGGGCGAACGCGGGCAAGGCCGCGCCCGCCAGTGCCAGCGCGCCAATTGCGGCGGCGGAAATCGTACGTCTGGCGATCATGTGCATCTCCTCTCGGCGCGAACCGCGCCTGTTAGCGTTGCCCCCTCGCCCGCGCATCAGATCACAGCCAGCTGCCGGTTGGTCAGCGTGCCGCCATACTGGCGCCGCAGCCTGACCTTGCGTTCGAGATCGCTGATCACGACGCCGGAAAAGTCGATCCCGCTCAGGTCGTCGATGAAGTTAAGCGCTCCGGGCGTGTCGACATTAACCTCCATCATCTTGTCCCCGGCGATGTCGAGCCCAGCGAAATACATGCCGTCGTCGATCAGCTTGGGACCGACGATTTCAGCGATTTTCAGCGCCGCCGCATCGGGAACGGCCATCTCCATCCCGCCGCCTGCCGAAATGTTCGATCGGTGATCCTCGGTCTGGCTGAAGCGGTGAATGCAGGCATAGGTGCCATCGACCTTGAGCGGGCGCCCGTTGAGCGTGATCATCCTGAGGTCGCCCTCGGCCGCGGCGGGCAGGTATTCCTGCACGATTGCGTAGCCATCACGCGTCACCGCCTCGATGATCTGGTTGAGGTTCTGGCGGTTATTGTCGTCGATGATGAATACGCCATGCCCTCCCGATCCCTGCAGCGGCTTGATCACGCCCTTGCCGCCGTGCGCCTCGAGGAAGCGGTGCACCTCGGCGGCTTCGCGGGTGATCGTGGTGGATGGGCGCACGGCTTCGGGGAAGAACTGGAAATAGGTCTTGTTGACTGCGTCAGTGAGATGGTTGGGATCGTTGAGCACAATCGTGTCGCCGAGCGATGCGAGTTGGGCGAACAGCAGGCTGGATGAAGGCGCCCAACTGCGCGTGGTCAATTCCTCCGCCGGGTCGCCGCGCAACATCAGGATGTCGTAATCGGCCAGCTTGATCCGCTCGCGCCCTTTTTCCGGGTCTTGCAGGTGCGCAAGGTAGGTGGTGTCGTCATCGAACTCGGCAACCTTGCTGATCGTCGCCATCGCGCAGATGCCGTCCTGCCAATCGTAGATGAAGTCACCCAGCCCGATCAGGGCGACCTTATGCCCGCGCGCCACCGCCTTGCGGGCAAGGCGGATGGTTGAATAATCGTCCTTTTCGGTGGCGACATCGTTGACGACGAAGGCGATGGCGATTCGGGTTTCGGTCATGCGGCGGGGCTTTCGTGAAAGAGGGCGTGGAGCGGCGTTTCCCGCGCCTCGGCAAGGCGCTGCGTTGCAGCACCATCGGTCAGGAAGGACGGCAGGATTTCGGGCGGCACCAGCACACCTTCGGCCAATAATTGTTCGATCGTGTGGAGGTGCTTCAATGCAAACTTGCCCAGCATCAGTACCTCCAGGTCGCCCCCGCGCGCCAGATAGGCGAGCAATTCGGCCAGCCCCTTGAGATAAAGCGCATCCTTGGTCAGCCCGCCGCCGCGCTTGGCCCTGAGCGCAGTGTCGAAGGCGGTGTCGTGCGGGATCGCGTGTTCCTCCACGAGGCAGGCGAAGATTTCCGGCCCCATCGCTTCGCGCACTGCCATGTCCGCAGCGATCACCCGCGCCGCGAGCGTGCGCAGGCGTTCGGCCGGGAAATAGCCCGCGAGATATTCGGCCAGCACCGCCAGCCCTTCCTGCAGCTCGTCGTAATCAGCGAGCCCCCCAGCCAGCACCTTCAGCGGCTGACGCCGCCCGTTGTGGCGGCTGATCGCGTGGGTGCCGATCTCGTGCTGGATCAGCGGATCGATGCGCGATGTCGGCGTGGCGTAATCGGAGGCGATGTGAAGGTTGCCTGCCGATACATACAACGACACGCCCGGATGCGGATCGAGGATCACCTCGCACGCGAAATCGGGATGCTGCGCGCGGGTGCGGGCGACCTCGGCGCGCGCTGCAGCGGCCATTTCGGCAGCACCCGCATCGCATTCGTCATCGGGAAACACCGGGACTTTCTCAAGCACCTCCTCTGCGGTCGCCAGCAGCCGCTCGCTGGCATGGCCGAACAGGTCCATGCTCGCCAGAATGAAGCCCGAACGCCCGCGCATCGATACCAGTTCGATCTGGCGGTCGATCTCGCGCTGCTTTTCCAGCAGCAATGCCTGAACAAGGCGGTTCTGGATGTCTTCGACCGGCAGGGCGAACAGGGCTTCCCGCAAGGCCGGCGCATCGCGCTGCAGCCCTTCGGCAAAGCGGCTCGCGGGCATTTCGCGGTAGTTCGAGCGGACAAAGCCCTCCCAGATTTCGGCGACGTTGATGGGTGTCAGGCGCGACAGCCAGTCGACCCGCGCGTCCATTTGGGCAAGCGCAAGATCGACCGCCACCGCGGCATCGCACATTCCTGTGGCCGGGCTGTTTCGGGCTGGCATATTCATGTGCGGGCCGCCAGCCAGTCGCCCGCCCTGGCAAGTCCGGCGTGGAAGCCTTCACGCAAGTCCTGCAGCGCAAGAATATCAGCCTTGCCTGACCATTCGTCCATGAAGATCTTCTTGTATTCCAGCGTGATCACGCACGCCTTCGCGCCGAAGGTGGCGTGCAGCCATTCAGGGAAGTTGCCCCCGTCCTTCCACCGGATATTCACCCGCACGTCCGGCATCGCATCCCTGACCGGACGGGACGCCAGACCTTCGGCAAACGCGGCGAGCAAGCCGCCATGCGCATCGTGATCCAGCGTGGTCGCGCCAAGATCGATGTCGGGATTGCCCGATTGCGGCGCGAGGCGCGCGTTCGGACTGCCACGCCGGTGATTATAGCTGTGCAGGTCCAGCACCAGCACTTCACCATGCGCCGCTATCATCGCCTTCACCCGCTCTGCCATCAGCGTGTAGAAGTGGCGGTGCATCGCGCGGCTGGCCTCGATTTCGGCGCGGGGCAAGGTGTCGTTCCAGACCCTCACACCCCATGTTTCAGCGGGATCGCTGGTGATGCAGCGTTCCACCGGGCGGTTGAGATCGCATTCGAAACGCGAACGGTTGGCGCGCAGCACGGTGTCGCCGGCGGGGAGGAAATAATCGGTGAGCGGATCTTCCTCGCGCAGTCGTCCGGCTTCGTCCAGCGCGAGGTGCGGCTGCAGCGAAGGCCGGATGGTGTGTCCTGCGTGGATCGCCGTCACGAGCACCGGCCCTTCTGTGACGAGCAGGTCCCAAGGCGGCGAACACGCCTGCTCCGCTGCTGTATTCTTGCCGCTGTCCGCTCTTGTGCCCACCGCATCGCGGGCTGTTTCTTCAGTGTCGATTGTGTCGTCTTGCATGACCGATCAACCGGCAAGCCGATGGCGCTGTTCCGCTGCTTGCGATGGAGCGACGGGGACAGTCGGCAGAGCGGTCTGCGCCAGGAGTTTCGTGCTAGCCTGCATGGATCGCGCCCTAGCCCGCCAGTCCCATTCCGATTGCCAAGACTGCGATGCTTATGCCAACGGCTGCGATCAGCAGCAGCCCATCGCGCACCAACAACGCCAGCCCGAACGCCGCAATGGGCAGCATTGGCGCAGAGCTGGCAAAGGGCACGAATTCGAGTGGCGGCACCGTAAGGCACAACACGATCACCATGGCCGCCGCGATGCGTGGCCATGGCTGCTTGACGAAGCGCGGCAAACGACCATGGAACCAGCGGTCGAGCCAGGATGCGACAGGGTTGAGCTTGTCCGCCGCCTTGTGCAGCTTCCCTGCGGAGACCGACCGCCTTTGAATGAAGCCGGGCAACCACAGGTGGTCCTTGTCCCACAGCAGTTGGGCCGCGGTGATTGCGATGAACAGCGCAAGAAATGTCGGAACGCCGGGGATACCGCCGATGGGCGTGCTCTCGAGCAGCGCCGGGATCAGCAGGGCCGGGCCGTACGATCTGTCCCCGATTGCATCCAACACATCGCCGACACTGACCTTGTCGCGGCGATCGGCCGTGATGCGCAGAAGGTCCAGGATATCGCAGACCGAATGAACGGCTTGCCGATCGTCGCGAGGTTCGGCGTCGCTCATGCACCTTTGCCTTTCCGGCGAATATTCTGTCCCAATGATCCGTCCGTGCGGCCGTGCCAGCGCGGCGCCGGTTGCCTGCGAGGCGGGCAAGGTCGAATTTGCCGCCGACAGACACGCTCAGGTTGTCGGCAGTTGTCCTGCCTCGCACTCGCATGGATTAGGCGCGCAAAGGTCGGTGCAGGACCGCTTGAATCCCCTCCCCCACGCGGGCATCACAAGCTTGAGACAAAAGGGGAGTGGGTAATGCGCAAATCGATACTGGCAGCAGGCAGCGGGTTGGCCATATTGGCCGCGACAGGCGCGGGCGCGCAGACAACGGGTGACATTGCGCCTGCCTCGCAAGCAACCATCGCCGCGCAGCGATCTGCCGCCGACACGCTGCCGGACGACGGCACGCGCGATGCGGCATTCTCCACCCGCGGCTTCATTGCCACCCTGCCCGATCCGATGATCCGCAACGCGGCTGGCGAACCGGTCTGGAACCTCGATGCCTATGGCTTCGTCGCTGGCGCGGCCCCCGATAGTGTCCACCCGAGCCTGTGGCGCCACATGCGCCATCTGAAGCATCACGGACTCTACCGCGTCACCGAAAACCTGTGGCAGGTGCGCGGCTTCGACCTTGCCAACATGACGATCATCCGGGGCGAGACGGGCTGGATCGTGATCGATCCGCTGACCAGCGTCGAGACAGCGAAGGCGGCGATGGCGCTGGTGAATGCCACGCTGGGAACACGGCCGATCAGCGCGGTGATCTATTCGCACAGCCATGCCGATCATTTCGGCGGGGTGCGCGGGGTGATCGACGCCGACGATGCGACATCGGGTCGCGTGGTCGTGATCGCGCCCGAAGGCTTCATGGACGAAGCCACGTCAGAAAACGTCATGGCGGGCGGCGCGATGCTGCGGCGCGCGGCCTATCAGTTCGCCACCGGCATGGCGCCGGGGCCGCAAGGGCAGATGGGCAGCGGCATCGGAATGGGCGTATCGGGCGGAACATTGTCGCTGATCGCGCCGACCGATACCATCGCCGCCACCGGCGACACACGGGTGGTGGACGGGGTGCGCCTCGAATTCCAGATCGTTTCGGGCAGCGAGGCGCCGGCGGAGTTCAACGTCTTCATTGCGCCGGAAAAAACGTTCCTCGCCGCGGAAATCGCGACCTGCACGATGCACAATATCCTCACGCCGCGCGGCGCCAAGGTGCGCGATGCGCGGGCCTGGGCACACTATCTCGACGAGGCAGCGCGGCGCTACGCCCCGCAAAGCGACACGGTGATTTCGAGCCATTGCTGGCCGATCTTCGGGCGCGCCGAAGGCACCCAATGGCTGGAGGCGCAACGCGACAATTACCGTTATCTGCATGATCAAACCGTGCGCCGGATGAACCGCGGCGAGACCATGGCCGAGATCGCGGAAAGCCTGACCCTGCCTGCAGACCTCGGGCAGGAATGGTCGACCCACGGCTATTACGGCACCTACAGCCACAATGCGAAGGCGATCTACCAGTTCTATCTTGGCTGGTATGACGCCGTGCCCGCCAACCTCAACCCGCATCCGCCGGTGGAGCGTGCCGCGAAACTGGTCGATGCACTGGGCGGCGAGGGCCGCGTGCTGGCGCTGGCGCACAAAGCGATGGCGGGCGGCGATTACCGCTGGTCTTCGGACCTGTTGCAGAACCTCGTGTTTGCCGAGCCGGACAATGCGGCGGCACGCGCAGCGCTGGCGGAAAGTTACGAACAGCAGGGCTACCAGTCGGAAAGCGCGATCTGGCGCAACCAGTTCCTTGCTGCAGCGCGCGATCTGCGCGGCGCGGCCCCGCGCAACGCCGCGCCCCAGAGCACCGATCTGATCGCCGCCGTCGCCACGCAGGAATTGCTCGATTCCACCGCCACCCGGTTCGCTCCGGAACGCTTCGGCAATCGCAGTCTTACTGCCAGCCTGGAACTGACCGACCGCAAGGAGAAGGCGATGCTGGAGACCAATGGCCGCGTGCTGATCGGCCGTGTGGGCGATGCGCCAGCCGATGCCGACATCACGGTCCGCGGGCCGCGGGCAATGATGCTGGCGCTGCTGTTCCTGAAGCAGCCGGTCAGCGCCTTGCAAGCGGCCGGGCTTCAGGTCGAAGGCGATCCGGCTGCTCTCCAGCACCTGATCGACGCGCTCGATCCCATGCCGCAGGGCTTCGCCATCGTCGAACCGTAGAAGAGCGGCATGTCCGCACGAAGGGAACGCGGCGCTGATCCGTTCGGCAATGAGACGGCGGTTTGTCATGGGCCATGCCGCGAAAGGAAAACGCGATGGAGTCGATAAAAGACGAGATCCGTCGATGAGCAAGGTCGGCATTGCGCTCAACCGCTTCGGCTATGGCCTTGCACGGGGCGAGCGGCCACCGGCCGACCCCGAAGCTTATCTGCTGCGCCAGCTCGATACCTTCGACCCCGCGCCGCGCCCGATCGCTGCGCGCAGCGCGACACGCGGCAAGACGGGCGAAATGCTGCAATTGCTGCGGGACTTGCGCGAACGGATACAGCAAACGGGCGATCCGGCAATGAACGAGGCTGGCGTCGGCACGATGATGACCGAAGCCGGCATGGACAATCAGCGCGCCGCCGCGCTTGCCGCCTTGCCGCCCGAATACCGCGAGAAACTGGCCGAAGCGCGCCGCGTGGTGATCGACGATCTGGCGGTGCGGGTGAAAGTCGCCATCGACGGCCCCACGCCGCTGGTCGAACGGCTTGTGCATTTCTGGTCGAACCATTTCAGCGTCTCCGTCGGCAAGCCGGGGACGCAGTTCGAAGTCGGCCCGCTCGAATTCGAGGCGATCCGCCCAAATGTGCTGGGCCGCTTTTCCGACATGCTCAAGGCCGCCGTACTGCATCCGGCGATGCTGCTCTATCTCGACCAGTTCCAGTCGACCGGGCCGGGCTCCCGGGTCCAGCAACGCCGCAGGCGGTGGGCGAACCAGCAGGGCGGGCGCGGCGGGCTGAATGAAAATCTCGCCCGCGAAGTCCTCGAACTGCATACGCTCGGCGCCGGGGGCGGCTACGATCAGGACGACGTGACCGAGCTTGCCCGCGCGCTGACCGGATGGACAGTGCCGGGGATCGGGCGGGTTGGCCGGTTTGCCGAAGACCAGCCGAGCGGCGCGGCCTTCGTGGCGCTGGCGCATGAGCCGGGTGCGCGCACGATCATGGGCCGCCGCTACCCCGCGGGCGGCCCGCAGCAGGCGCTGGCGGTGCTGGACGATCTGGCCGCACATCCTGCCACGGCGCGCTTCATTGCCACCAAGCTGGCCCGCCATTTTGCCGGAGACACACCGCCGCCCAGCCTCATCACCCGGCTCGAAGCCGATTTTCGCACCACCGGCGGCGATCTTGCCGGCCTGACCCGCACCCTGATTGCTTCGCCTGAAGCGTGGGTGCCGGGGCCGGTCAAGTTCCGCGCGCCGTTCGAATGGTTTGTTGCCGCGGCCCGGCTCACGGGGATCGAGGGGCTGGAGCCGCGCCGGATTGGGCGCGCGCTCAACGAACTGGGCCAATCGCCGTGGCGCGCGCCCTCGCCCGCCGGCTATGATGATCTTGCCGCCAGCTGGGCCGCGCCCGACCTGCTGCTGCGCCGCGCCGAACTGGCCGAACGCATGGTGCAGGCTGTGCCCGCCGACGATGTCATCGCCCGCGCCGAAGCCGCCTTCCCCGATACACTGAGCGACACCACTCGCACGCTGCTCACCCGCGCCGAAAGCGGGCGGCAGGCGCTCGCGCTGCTACTGGTCGCCCCTGAAATGATGCGGAGATAGGCCATCATGCTCATCCCTCTCAATCGCCGCACGCTGATTGCCGGATCGCTTGCGCTGGGCGCCAGCGGATTCGCCCTGCCCCGCATCGCGCTGGCGCAGGCGAGCGGCACGCGCAATCTGCTGTTCGTGCTGCTGCGCGGCGCGGCCGATGGATTGTCGATGCTCGCCCCGGTCGGCGATCACGGCCTTGAAGCCCTGCGCGGGGCCAGCCTTGCCGATTACGACGGCGCACCCCGGATCGGCAGCTTCTTTTCGCTCCATCCGGCGCTGACGGAGATCGCCAAGGCAGCGCAGGCAGGCGAGGCGCTGTTCGTCCACGCCGCCGCCACCGCCTATCGCGAGCGTTCGCATTTCGACGGGCAGAACCTGCTCGAAAGCGGCGGGCAGGTGCCTTATGCGGCCAAGGACGGGTGGCTCAACCGGCTGGTCGGCCTGATGAACGCAGCGGCATCGGGGGAACCGCTGCGCGCATTGGCGATCGCGCCCTCCGTGCCGCTGGCACTGCGCGGCGATGCGCCGGTGTCGAGCTACGCGCCATCATCCCTGCCCGATGCGAGCGCGGATTTCATTGCCCGGGTTGGCGCGCTGTATGAAAGCGACGCCGAACTGGCGAGCCTGTGGGCACGCGCGCTCGAAACGCGGGCAATGGCAAGCGACGATGGCCTGCGGAACCTGCGCGATGCGAGCGCCAACGGAGCCCTGGTCGCCTCGCTGATGCGCGGAGAACGCGGCGCGCGGATCGCGATGATCGAACTGGACGGCTGGGACACCCACGCCAATCAGCGCGGCGCGTTTGCCCGGCAGGCGCGCGGGCTCGATGCGCTGCTTGCCGCCTATCGCAGCGGCATGGGCGATGGCTGGCGCGACACGATAGTGCTGGTGGCTACCGAATTCGGGCGCACGGCGCAGCTTAATGGCACCGGCGGCACCGATCACGGAACCGCCAGCACTGCGATGGCGCTGGGCGGCGGAGTGCGGGGCGGACGGGTGTTGGCCGATTGGCCGGGGCTTGGCACAAACCAGCTGTACGAAGGCCGCGATCTTGCGCCCACCACCGCGCTGGAAAGCGTGCTGGCCGGCGCGGTGGCCGAACATCTGGGGCTGGACCCGGCGCAGGCCATGGCCCGGCTGTTTCCCGGCCGCAGCGCCGCGCCGTTATCGGGTATCGTGCGCGGTTAGAACGAACACTCCGTCGCTTCGGCGGCGCTATCGCGGCTGATTTCGCTGATCTGGATCACGAAAGCGTCTTCGGACGCAAAGGTCAGGCGGCCCCCCGCTTCGCCCAGACACGCCGCGCTCAGCACCATTGCGCGCCAGCCCTTGCCCTCGGCGACTGAAAGCGGCTGGGTGATGTCGAACGGCTTGCCTCCTGCGGTGACGGTGACCGACGCGGTGGGCCGTGCGCTCACTTGATAGGCGATGCGCCACGCGGCCCCGCTGTCGGGCCCGGTCAGGGTCAGCTTTGCGCCGCGGGCAAAGGCGATGCGGCGGGCGTCTTCCTGCGCCTTGCGATCAATGCCGCTCGCGGTGATGCCATTGCCGGTGCCGCGCAGATCGGGCAGCACGGCATTATCGGCCACTGCCTGCACTTGCACGCCGAGCCGCCCGGCAGCGAACCACGCCGCGCCGTTATCGGCAGTCAGTGCATTGCAGGTTTCGTCCAGCGGCGCGAGGCGCGCGGCAGCGCCCAGATCAAGCCCGTAGCCCAGCGGAAACAGCGCGCCCTCGGGCCCGTTGAGCGGTGCGCCTTCGCAGCTTGCCGGCCAGCTGAAGGACAATCTCCCGGTTGCAGGATGCTGCCCGAACAACACGTCGGCCACCCCTGCCCCTTCGCTTCCGGGAAGCCATGCGGCGACAAAGGCTTCCGCGGCGTTGAGTTCGCGGTTCATCCACAGCGGGCGGCCAGACAGGAACACAGCCACGGTGGGGATGCCTTGCGCACGATACGCTTTGAGCAGTGCCAGCCCCTCTTCGTCGCGGAAGGCCAGATCCTTCCGGTCGCCGACAAATTCGGCATAGGGCTCCTCGCCGAACACGACGATGGCGACGTCAGGCTTCCCGCCCGCTTGTCCGTCCTTCGCCAGCACTGCTTGCCCGCCCGCCGCCTTGGCCGCAGCGGCAATCCCGTCAAAGATCGAGGTTGCGCCGGGAAAGTCGGCAGCGGTCAGATCGCCTCCGCCCTGCCACGTGACGGACCAGCCGCCCGCCTGCTGCGCGATATTGTCCGCCGCGCTTCCGGCCACTTCGATCCGCGCACCGGGCTTCAACGGCAGGACGCCGTGGTTCTTGAGCAATACCTGCGATTTCGCCGCCGCCTCGCGCGCAATGGCGCGGTGTTCGGGCGACCCAAGCAGGTCCCAGCGTCCGCCATAGGCGCGATCAGAGGGCTTCACCTGCCCATCGAACGTGCCCAGCTGCCGCTTAAGGCGCAGCACCCGCAGCACCGCTTCGTCGAGCCGCTGCATCGGAATGGTGCCGTTCCTGACCTGCTTGACCAGCGAGGCATGGAGCGCCTTCCAGTCTTCGGGCACCATGTAGACATCGAGCCCCGCCAGCAGCGCCTGCGGACAATCGGAATTGGTGCATCCCGCGACCTGCCCGTGCCCGTTCCAATCACCGACAACCACCCCGTCAAAGCCCAGCCGCCCTCGCAATTCGCCGGTCAGCAGCGGAGCATTGCCGTGCATCTTGGTGCCGTTGATTGAATTGAAGCTGGCCATCACGCTGGCGACCCCGGCCTCGATCGCGGCGGGGTACGGCGCGGCGTGGATCGCCATCAGTTCGGCAAGGTCGCCGTTCACATCGCCCTGATCAACGCCTTGCGCGGTGCCGCCGTCGCCAAAGAAATGCTTGGCCGTGGCCGCGACCTTGTCGGCGCCCAGAAAGCCCGGTTCGCCGGGGCGTCCCTGTAAGCCTTCAACCATCGCCGCGCCGAGCCGAGCGACCAGTTGCGGATCTTCGGAATAGCTTTCGTAGGTGCGGCCCCAGCGGTCGTCACGCGCGACCGCGATGGTCGGAGCAAAGGTCCAGTCGATGCCGGTGACCGCGATTTCAACCGCGGTGGCGGCACCGATGCGGCGGATCAGATCAGCGTCACCCGCCGCGCCCAGCGCAATATTGTGCGGAAAAACGGTCGCCCCGATGACGTTGGCATGGCCATGCACCGCATCGGTCGCCCACAGCGCCGGAACCGCCGGTTCGCCGCCGGGCAGCGGCGCCGTGGATGCTTCCCAGAATTCATCGGCGAGCTTCAGCCAATCCGCTGCTGGCGCCTTGTCATCGCCGTATGGCCCGGAATTGCCGCCGTTGAGAATCGTGCCAAACCGGTAGCGGCGCACATCGGCAGGCGTGATCGAGCCGATATCCGGCATGACGATCTGCGCCACCTTACGCTCGAGGCTCATCGCCGCGAGCAATTGCTCAGGGCTAGGAGGCGCAGCCTCTGACTGCGCGACAGGCGGTGTACCCATCGGCTGCAACGGAGCCGTTGTGGAACAGCCGGCCAGCAGGACAGCAAAGCCCACGCTCGCTGCAAGCTGCCCGAAAATTTTACGCGTCACCAGGCAAGTCCCTCCCAAGACCATCGATCGGCTGGCCGTGCGTTCTGTTGAGAACGTTATCAAGATACTACAAACCCCGCATCCTTTTGCAAGCCTCATGCGGTCAGGCGATGCAGGTTCCCACAGGTCGTGCAAAGGATGCCAGCAGCACCGCGCTCGCCAGCGACAGCCCCGCGAACAGCACGAACAGCGCAGAATAGCCAAGCCCCGGCACCAGCAGCACCGTCAGCCACGGCATCACCATTGCCGGCAGCGTGTTGGTGAGGTTGAACAACCCCAGGTCGCGCCCGCGATGTTGCGGCGCAGGCAGCACCCGCAAGGTCTGGCTGGTATGCAGCGAAAGAAAGATCGCCGCGGCTATGGCGAACAGCACATAACCCGCCACTGCCAACGAAAGCGTGCCCGCCCCCGCCATCACCAGCATTCCCGCTGCACACAACGCCGCGCATCCCGCCAGCGGCAGGATCGGGCGACCATGGCGGTCCGACCAGCGCCCCAGCAGCAGCGACAGCGGCACCGCACAGACCAGCACCACGCTGAAGATATTGGCAGCCGCATTCTCGGGGAAACCCGGTGCCAGCGAGCGGAGCCAGAACAGCAGGAACGCGAACATCCCGCCTTCGGCCACCTGCACCAGAAACCGCGCCAGCCACATCCGCCGCACCGCGTGGTCGACCATTGCCGCATCGTCCCTGGCTACCGCGCTCCGCGGGTGCATCAGCGCCGCACGCGTCCGCCTGCCGCCGAAGATCACCGCCGGCAGCACCAGCGCCGCGACCAGCGCCGCCACCAGCCACAACCGCCCATCTGCCGGAACCAGCCCGGCATAAGTCACCAGCGATCCAGCCAAGGCACCAAGCGCCGGAGACACCGCCAAAGCGCCGCCGAGCACGCCCTTCTGGCTATCGGGAAAGCAATCCCCCGCCCATGCCATCAGCGGTGCAAGCATCAGGTTGAGCCCGACCTGCCAGGCCATCACCAGCAGCACCAACTCGCTGGCCGATCGCGCTTCGCCCACCGCAAGCAGCAGCCCGCTGGAAAGCGCCAGCCCTGCCACGATCCACGGGCGGCGTACGGCGAAGCGGTCGCTCAGTGCCCCGGCGGCGAGGTTGGCGATACTTGCAACCACCGCGCCGAAGAATGACACCTGCGCGAGCACCGCCACATCCTCAGTCCCCTGCAATTCGGCGATGCGCTGCGGCAACAGCACGGTCAGCAGCGGGACATAAGCGACTGCCCCGCCCGCCGCAGCCAATGCGAACAGCACCAGAAACCAGCCCGGTTGGCGTGCAGCTTCCGGCAGCGTCGCGTTCAAGCGGTGCCCGATGCGCTGGGAGGCGCGGGCGCGGTGGACGAACGCTCGATCAGACTGGCGGCCACTTCGATCACCCCATCGCCTCCCTCCTCGCGGCCGTGCAGGATAAGCTGCTCGACCGCGCGCGAAACAGTTTCGGCAATCGGCTGGTCGATGGCGGTTAGCGGCGGCTGAGTGAAACGCACGATCGGGGTGTTATCGAAGGACACCAGCGACAGGTCGCGCGGCACGCTCATACCGCGGTCCCGCGCCACTTCCAGCGCGGCCAGCGCCATCTGATCGCTGCTGGCGATGATCGCGGTCAGATCAGGATTGCGATCGAGCAGGGCGCGCGTCGCCCGAGTGCCGGATTCGTAGCCGAAATCGCCCGCTTCGAGCAGCCCTTCCCACGGTAGCCCATGTTCGCCGAGCGCGCGTTTCCACCCCTCGATCCGCCAGCCGCTAAGGCTGTATTGCGCCGGCCCGGCGATCATTGCGATGCGGCGGTGGCCGAGTTCGATCAATCTGCTGGTGGCGAGATGCGCCGCGCCGTCATCGCCCATCGTCAGCGCGACGCCCGGCCCCGGCTCCATCGATCCGATCCGGGCAAAGGGAATATCCCGCTCCGCCAGCAGCGCCGTGATCAGCTGGTTTTCCGAATGCGGCGGGGTCAGCACCACGCCGTCAGGCTGCAGTGCCGAAATCGCCGCGCCCAACTCGCGCTCGACATGATCGGAATGGGTGTCGATCAGTTCGACCATCATGCGGTAGCCGTGTTTGGAGCAGGTCAGTATCCCGCCCAGCAACATCTGGTCCACCCAATCGGTGCCGCGCCGCTCGCGCCAGTCGGCCAGCGTGCGCTCGCGGTCATTGATGGCGAGGATGATGTAGGATCGCGACCCGCTCATGCGCTGGGCCGCAAGGCTCGGCACATAGCCCAGACGATCGATCGAAGCGCGCACCTTGTCGCGCAATTGGGAGCGCACGTTCGGCCCGCCATTGACGACGCGGCTTACCGTCTGGAGCGAGACTCCCGCATCCTCGGCAACGTCCCTGATCGTGACTGATTTGCGCCCGCGCGCCATTGGCCCTGTGTTCCCGTCCCGCTCATCACATGCACGCGCGCGCCGTATCGGGATCGCTCGCGCAGCGATAGACCCTGATCCAGTCGATTGCGAATTGCGCGGGAAAGGTGCTGGCTGCAAGCCCTTTCGCATTGTTTTCTTCCGCCAGTGACTGCCCCCGTCGCGGTTCTGCATGGCATTGGCGGGCGCATCGCAATGCGCAGCACAGCGTCCCTTGCCATTGCGCGCTGCGGTGTTCGATCGAGCGGCTATGACCATGCGGCGCGCCCGGTCATCGCAGATGTTGCCGATCAGCCATTTGTCCCCACGCGTAATGAAAGGCACAAAAATTCCATTTGTGAACGATCACAATTTGGCGCTATACCCAAAAACGAAAAGATCGCATGAGCGAAATGCAATGGGGAGAGAGCAAAATGCACCTACATCGTCGGATGTTGTTGACCAGCGTCGCAATTCTGGTTCTCGCACAACCAGCCTTCGCGCAAGACCAGGCCTCGGATGTGCCTGCCGATCAGGCGCAGGAACCACAGGTCGAGGCACAGGGTCGCGAAATTATCGTCACCGTCGACCGCCGCGAGCAGTCCCTGCAGGACTTTGCCGGCACGGCGTTCGCCATCAGCGGCGATGATTTGCAGGCTATCGGCGTGCAGAACATCACCGACCTTCAAAACCAGATTCCGGGCCTTTCGGTTGCAAACAACCAGGGCAATATTGAGGTTTACATCCGTGGTATCGGTTCAAGCAACAATACCGAGTTGGGTGACCCGGCGGCGGCCTTCCACTTCGATGGCGTCAACATCCCGCGTCCATCAGGTATCGGTTCTGCGTTCCATGACATTGAGCGCGTTGAAGTGAACGTGGGCCCTCAGGGCACGCTGCGCGGTCGGAATGCGACTGCTGGTTCGATCAACGCGATCAGCTTTCGCCCCGGTCTTGGCGGTTTTGACGGAGCGATTGACGTCGAGTACGGCAATTTCGATCACCGCTCGGTGCGCGCAGTATTGAACCTTCCGCTGTCGGATACGGTCGCGGTCCGCTTTTCCGGACTCTATCAGGCTAATGATTCCTATTACAACAACGTCGGTCCTGTCCAAGGGATTGGTGTTGCCGAGGCGCAAGACAATCTGTCCGGCCGTGCGCAGATTTTGTGGGAGCCCACCGATCGGCTGACGATCCTTGTCGCGGGTGACTACATTGCCGAAAACGGCACAGGCTACACCGGCACCAATTATGCGCTGCCCCTGGGGGCGCTTGAAGATGGCGACATCACACAGGCAGAATTCGACAATATCGACCCTCGCGATGTGATCGCGCGCGGTATCACGCCGCAGCTCAATACCGATCACTGGGGGATCAGGGCCACCATCGAATATGAAGGTGATGGCTTCAACGTCGAATATACCGGCAGCTTTCGCGATGCGGTTTACGATTACGAAGCGACCACGCCGCTGTCGCCTGACTTTCCCGGCGCATTGGATCGCCTGTCGGAGCGCGACAATATTTTCACACCCGAGCCGGGTGATGTGATCAGCGATCCGATCATTCTGGCCGAAAATCTCGACAACTTCTCGCGCTTTCGGATCATCTCGGATTCCCGCTCGCAATTCCATGAGTTGCGGATCTTCAACGCCGAGGGCCCCTTTATCTGGAGCTTTGGCGGGGTGTACATCAGCGAAGAACAGCGATCCTTCCTTGGCTCCACGGGGGATCGTGGCCTCTTCTTTCAGGGCATCGAATTCAACACCAGAACCGACACCGAATCCTACGGGATCTACGGCGATGCGACGTATGAGGTGGCCGACAATTTCCGCGTGACCGCCGGGCTGCGTTACACCGATGACAGGAAGGAACGGACAGGCGTGGCTGCGCGCTATGGCCTTGCGCTGGGGGGCGGCAGCTTTGAATGTTGCGGCGGTGTCCGTGTGGGTACCGAGGGCTTTGAGTTTGCCGCTTTTGACCGGACCATCATCAATCCCGATACCGATGGCGATGGCACAATTTCAAACGCAGAAATCTTCGCATTTCACGCTGACGGGATCGCGCAGTCCGGTGCGCGTGACAATCTGGGGGCCATTCTGGCGAACGGGCCGCAAGCCATTTTCGCAACCCCCTTCCCTGAAGGCGGCGATGGCACCATCCTGACGACGCCGTGTATCGATACAGTATCGTTCGACTTCTTCAGCTGCCAGGGCTTCACCAATGGTGAGTTTGCACCGGGCGTTTTCCCCATCAATCCGGGCGCTTTCACCTTCGCCGTTCCGTTTGGCGGGCAGATTTTCCAGCAGGATGGCGAATTTCAGGATGACTTTGTCGACTGGCGCCTGCGTGCCGAATTCGACATCACGCCAGACAATCTGATCTACGCGCTGGTTGCCAATGGCCACAAATCGGGTGGCTTCAACGACAATCTCGGCGACAATGGCATTGCCCCCACCTACGGAACCGAAAACGTCGTGCTGTATGAAATCGGCAGCAAGAACGAATTCGAAATCGGCGGACGCAAGGCCTATCTCAACGGCTCATTGTTCTACAATGATTATTCCGATCAGGTGTTTACGGGCCTTCTGAGCGTTGAAACGGCAGTTGAAATTGCAAACGAACTGCTGGGGCAGGTCGTTGAAGTCCCAGAGGGGACAAACGCTGCCCTGGTCGTGTCATTCAGCTTCAACGCTGCAGATTCGGAGATTTACGGAGCCCAGGTCGAAGGCGGTTTTCAATTGCCTGGCAACATCGACGTCGGTTTCACCGCGCTCTGGCTTGAGGCCAAGATCAAGGATGCGGAAGATATTCCTGACTTCCGCTTCCAGCCCGATGTCGACTCCGGCAACGCCGTATTTCGTCCGATTGCCGGCAATCGCCTCCCGCGCACGCCGCGCTGGCAGCTGAATGGCAAGATCAGCCAGGTGATCGAGCTGCCCAAAGGTCAGCTCGATTGGGTCGCGTCTTTGGGTTATCGCTCTTCGCAATTCCATACGATTTTCAACAGTCTGGTATTCGATGCGGACAATAACGGTACGCCGGTCACCGGTGGCCGTCTGCTTGACAGGATCGATGGCTATGCCACGTTGGATATCGGGGCTGGCTGGACCATTGACGACGCGAGCAAATACCGCCTCGAAGTCTATGGCAACAACGTGACCAACCAGCAGGAAGAAGCCGCGGTTATCATCACCCAGTTCGATAACACCCGCTTCTTCATCCGACCCCGGACCTACGGCGTGCGCTTTGCCGCCAAGTTCTAGGCGCGGGCACACGCTTGCGGCGTCCCTTCGGCAGGGACGCCGCACCGTATGGACTGCGATGGGTAAAAGGCTGATTGGAAATGATTGCAAGAACCTGGCTTTCTGGATCGCTCGGCATCGTAAGCCTTGCCGGGGTGCCCATGGAGACAGCCGGTCAGGAACAGGAACGGGGTGCTTCCGCTGCCCTCGCCGAAGGATCGCCCGCACAAGCGGACGACACCGTACCAACCAAGGTCCCCGAGGGGTACGCTCTGGTTTGGTCGGATGAGTTCGACGCGCCCGGTTTGCCCGATCCTTTAAAGTGGAAATATGACACGTTCCGCAACAAGGACGGCTGGTTCAATAACGAAAAGCAATACTACGCAGCTGGGCGGGAAGAGAATGCCCGTGTGGTCAATGGACGGCTTATAATAGAAGCCCACAATGAAGATCTGTCACAGGCGGGTTTGGCCGATTGGGGCAAGCAGCAATTCAGCTCGGCACGGTTGATAACGCGGGGTCTCGGAGACTGGACTTACGGCTTTTTCGAGATCAGGGCCAAGCTTCCCTGCGGAAGTGGCACATGGCCCGCAATTTGGATGCTGCCTTCGGACGAGAGCGTGAAATGGCCGGAAGGCGGCGAGATCGACATCATGGAGCATGTCGGATTTGATCCCGGCGTCATCCATCACAGCATCCATACGTCCGCGTTCAACTTTTCCCGTGGAACCCAGAAGACGTCGAGCCACGAGGTGCCCGACGCCTGCAACTCGATGCACAAGTACCAACTCTTGTGGACTGCCGATTTCATGGTGTTCGGCGTGGATGATCGGCCGAAATTGCTGTTCAAGAAAGAGAGCGACAAGCAGGCGCGCTGGCCGTTTGACCAACCACAACACTTGCTCTTGAACATCGCAGTCGGCGGAAACTGGGGCGGCCAAAAAGGAATTGATGCCGCCGCCTTCCCCGCCAGGTTTGAGGTCGACTACGTTCGCGTCTATCAGCCACGCACCGCACCGGGTTGACCGCGTTCAGGCCACAACGCAATGGCCGATGCGCTCGATACGCCCAAGGCGCGGGAGGAAGTGAACGAGATGGAGAAATCGATCCGCTGTCTCGTCCAGCAGATGCCGGGGCACGGCGATTATCTTGTGCGCTATTGCCCGGCTGCGGGCTGAGCGGCTTAACCTGCGGCGAGTGCCAAGCCTGCCAGCGCCCTGCCGGAAAGCCACGCCCCTTCGACGCGGGGGCTGTGCAGGTAATCGCCCGCAATCCCGATGGCTGCCTGGGCATCGTAGCGCGCACCCTCACCCGCCCGCGCGCCGATCGGCGTCTGCGGCATGGCGTAAAGCCAGCGATGCGCGTCAAGGTGCATCGGAGCAACCGGAGCGATGCCAATTGCCGCGAAGAAATCGGCCAGCAACGCCGCAGCGGCCGCATCTTTCGGCAGGTCGAGCACCTCACGGCTGCGCGCCGGGCTGGCGTGGATCACCCAGGTTTCGGCTCCGCTGCGACCCGGCTTGGCCGAATTGCGCGCCGCCCATGATATCGGCGCGGTATCGCTGCGGATTGTGTCTGCGGCGAAGGGCAGAGGCTCGCTAAAGGCAACCATCACCGCCCAGCACGGAGCGGATACGACATCGCTCGCCAGCGCCGCCAGATCGGGCGCGGCACCGGCCAGCAGAACTGCGGCCTGTTCGGCAGGCACCGCGACCAATGCGCGGGCAGCGGCAAACACCTCACCGTCCGTTTCGATGCGCCAGCCCGAGCCGCTCCGCGAAAGCCGCTCGGCCCGCACGCCCCAGCGCACGTTGAGCGCCTGCGCCATTGCCTTCACCGGAGCGTTCATCCCCGGCACCCCGACCCATGCCTCGTCCCCCGCAGCAGGCCATCGGGCGGCAACGCCCGCCGCTTCCCACGCCGCCACAGCACACTTAAACGCCGGATCGCGCGCGGTGAAATACTGCGCGCCGTGATCGAAAGCGATGCTTTGCCCTCCGATCTCCGCCCGCCGTGCTGCCATTCGCCCGCCGGGCCCGCGCCCCTTGTCGAGCACCGTCACCGAAGCTCCGCTGCGCGCCAGTACGCTGGCACACGAAAGGCCCGCCATGCCCGCGCCGATAACGCAATAATCGCTGAAGTTTCCATCCATCCCGCGCCAACGCACGGGAGCTTGGGAGGTTTCAGCAGAATTGGGGTATCAGGGCGCGCTGCGCGGCGCCCTTGCTTCGGCCAGCAATAGCGAGAAACGTTGCTCGCTGTCAGTCCAGCGCGCACGCGGCTCCCACCCACCTGCCGCCAGCAGGGTGTTGGAGGTGCGGCGGGTGAACTTGTGGCTGTTTTCGGTGTGGATGCTCTCGCCCGCCGTCAGGCCGAAACGCTGCCCGCTGACCGAAAAGCTGACATCCTCCTGCGCAACCAGATGCATCTCGATCCGCGCATAGGTGTCGTTCCAGCGCGCTTCGTGCTTGAAGACCGCGACCGGAATATCGGCCTGCAACTCACGGTTGATGCGGTGGAGCAGGTTGAGGTTGAACTTCGCCGTGGTTCCGGCAGCGTCGTCATAGGCGGCGACGAGCACGTCTTCGTCCTTGATCAGATCCATCCCGATCAGCAGCAGCGCGCCCACCCCCAAGGTTTCGCGCATCGACCGCAGCAGATCGGTGGCGGTGCGGGCGACCATGTTGCCGATAGTCGATCCGGGGAAGAATCCCAGCTTGGGCAGCCCGTCGACCTCGGCCGGCAGTTCGACCCGGCGCATGAAATCGGCCTCGACCGGCCAGACCGGCAGGCCCGGAAACTTGGCGGCGAGATCGGCAGCAGCAGCTCGCAGGAAATCGCCGGAAATATCCAGCGGGACGTAAGCCGAAGGCGCAATCGCCGACAGCAGCAGCGGGGTCTTGACCGACGAGCCGGATCCGAATTCGACCACAGCCCGGCCCGGCCCGATCAGATCGGCAAATTCCTTCGCGCCGCCGCGCAGAATCTCGGTTTCAGCGCGGGCGGGGTAATATTCGGGCAGCTGCGTGATATCCTCGAACAGCTGCGATCCGGCATCATCGTAGAACCAGCGCGCGGGCACAGCCTTCTGCGCTTCCGCCAGCCCGTCGAGCACATCGGCGCGGAAGGCCGTGTCCACGCCGGTCGCATCGCGCTCGACCAGCTTCAATCCTTTGGGCGTGGTCATGAATTGCCATCCTTTGCCAGCCTGAGGCCGGTGAACTGCCAGCGTTGGTGGGGGTAGAAGAAATTGCGGTACGACGCGCGCGAGTGGCCGCGCACCGTGGCGCAGCTGGCCCCGCGCAGCACCACCTGCCCGCTCATGAACTTGCCGTTATATTCGCCCACCGCACCCTCTGCCGGACGGAAGCGGGGGTACGGCAGGTATGCCGAGCGGGTGAACTGCCAGCCATCGCCGAACAGCCCAGCGCCGCCGCGCGGCAGCGGGGGCGCAGCGGCATCGAGTTGGTTGCCGCCATCCGGATCATGCGCGGGCAGCACCGCAGCGCCATCCTGACCGCGAGCAATGGCTTCCCATTCGAACTCGGTCGGCAGGCGCGCACCGGCCCATGTGGCGTAGGCATCGGCTTCGAAATGCGAGATGTGTGTGACGGGCGCATTGGGGTCGCGCACCTGCCAGCCCTGATGGGTAAAGTGCTCGTCTTCGCGCCAATAGAGCGGCGCAGCAATCCCTTCGCGCTGAACCCACGCCCAGCCATCGGCGAGCCACAGACGCGCATCGCGGTAGCCGCCATCGGCGACGAACTCCGCCCATTCGCCGTTCGTCACCAGCCGGTCCGCCAGCGCGAAAGGTTCGAGCAGCACGCGGTGACGCGGGCCTTCGTTATCGAACGCAAAGCCCTCTTCGTCATGACCGATAAGCGCGATACCGCCGGGGTGTTGGTGCCAACCGATCGACGAGGCGGCCTTGGCGGAAGCGGTCGGCCCGCCTTCCCACATCGCCGGGCCAAGCGGGTTCTGGAACAGCGCGTGCTTGATATCGGTCAGCAGCAATTCGGTATGCTGTTGTTCGTGCGCGACCCCCAGCGCGACCAGTCCGGCCAGCGCCGGATCATCCAGCAGCGGTGTCATGGCGTCATTGATCGCGGCGCGCCACTCCAGCACCTGCTCCAGCGTCGGGCGTGACAGCAATCCGCGCGCGAAGCGGTCAATCCGCGCGCCTTCTGCTTCATAATAGGAATTGAACAGGAACGGCCAATCCGCGTCACACAACTGGTATCCCGGCGCGTGATCGCGCAGCAGGAAAGTCTCCCAGAACCATGTGGTGTGCGCGAGGTGCCACTTGGCAGGACTGGCATCCTCCATCGACTGGAGCGTGGCATCGGCATCGCTGAGCGGGGCAACCAAAGCTTCGGTCAGGGCGCGGGTGGCGCGGAATTGTGCCGACAGCGAGGGGACGGATTGACCGTCAGCCGCGCCGATGGGCTCGCTACGGGGCACGGGATTCTCCTGTCGTCGCCTTGCTTCCTTGCCCGATCATGCCGCAAAAGCGTGACAAGCGAAAGGCATAGGCGAATGCACCTGCCCCGCGGGGCAACCGGCTCGTCCCTATGCCGCGTTGGCGCTGATCCCGGCATCGCGCGTCCCGGCCGCCTCGTTGAGCATTTCTGCGACGAGGAAAGCGAGTTCGAGCGATTGTTCAGCATTGAGCCGCGGGTCGCAGTGCGTGTGATAGCGGTCGCCCAGCCGTTCCTCGGTGATCGCCACCGCGCCGCCGACGCACTCCGTCACGTCCTGTCCGGTCATCTCGATATGGATGCCGCCCGGATGGGTCCCTTCAGCGCGGTGCACGGCGAAGAAGCCCTTCACTTCGCGCAGGATGCGGTCGAACGGGCGCGTCTTGAAGCCGCTGTCCGACTTCACGACGTTGCCGTGCATCGGATCGCAGCTCCACAGCACAGAATGCCCTTCGCGCTCCACCGCGCGCACCAGCTTCGGCAGGCCGTCCTCGACCTTGTCATGCCCGAACCGGCTGATCAGCGTGATGCGCCCCGCCTCGCGCTTGGGGTTCAATTCGTCGAGCAGCCGGATCAGCGCGTCAGGCTCAAGGCTCGGCCCGCACTTCATGCCCAGCGGATTGCCGATCCCGCGCGCGAATTCTATGTGCGCGCTGCCCGGAAAGCGGGTGCGATCGCCGATCCAAAGCATGTGCGCGCTGGTCGCGAACCAATCGCCGGTCAACGAATCCTGCCGCGTCATGGCCTGTTCGTAAGGCAGCAGCAACGCTTCGTGACTGGTGTAGAAGCTGGTGCCCTGCAACTGCGGCACGGTGGCAGGGTCGATCCCGCAGGCCTCCATGAAATCGAGCGATTCGCCAATCCGGTCGGCCATCTGCGCAAATTTCTCGGTCCACGGCGTGCGGCCCATGAAATCGAGCGTCCACTGATGGACTTGCCTGAGGTTGGCATAACCCCCGCCCGCAAAGGCGCGCAGCAGGTTCAAGGTCGCGGCGGCCTGCGAATAGGCGCGCACCATGCGGGCCGGATCGTTGCGGCGCGACACCGGATCGAATTCGATGCCGTTGATATTGTCGCCAAGGTAGCTTGGCAGGGTCACACCATCGATCGTCTCGGTCGGCGAGGAGCGCGGCTTGGCGAACTGGCCTGCCATGCGCCCCACCTTCACCACCGGACGCTTGCTGGCGAAGGTCATCACCACCGCCATCTGCAGCAGCACGCGGAAGGTATCGCGGATGTTGTTGGGATGAAATTCGGCAAAGCTTTCCGCGCAGTCCCCGCCTTGCAGCAGGAACCCGTGGCCGTTCGCGACATCGGCCAGATCGGCCTTCAGCGCGCGTGCCTCACCTGCGAACACCAGCGGCGGATAGGAAGCGAGCGTGGTCTCCGCCTCGACCAGTTCGGCCGCGTCCTCGTATAGCGGGAGATGCCGCGCTTCGCAGGCTTTCCAGCTTTCCGGGTTCCAGGTCTTGGGCACGTTCACTTCTCTTTCCATCCGTGGCGCGAAATCACCGCGCGGGGGCGCCCGCTACAGGAGGCGGGTTTCAATTGTAAAGCGACAATGGCCGCCGGGACAACATTATTTCCCGCGCAGACTGATGCGCCAACCCGATCAGCGCCCGATCACTTCGCCCCGGGTAGCGGCAGTGCCGCCCGCGGAGGCTTCGGCCAGTTCCTGCCCTTCCGGGATGATCGCCAGCCGGAATGGCACGCCATTCGCGAAATAGCGATCGGCCAGGAACTGCATCACCTGCGGGCTGGTTTGCGAATAATCGGCCAGCAGCGTGCGCAGCAAGGCGACGCGCTGCGGATCGGTGGTCGCGCCTTCCAGATTATACAGCCAGAACTGGTTTCCGGTGGACGCGCGCCGGATCAGCTGGGCGAGCGGTTCCGTCACGCGCGAAAGCTCGTCCGCGGTGGGCGGATTGGCGGCCAGATCTTTCGCGATTCTATCCGCTTCGGCGAAGAACACCGGGACGAATTCGGGCTCCAGCTGAGCGAGCGCGGTGATGCGGCCGCCGCTGGGCAGATCCTCGGGCCAGTTGGAAAACACCTGCGGCGAATAGCTGGCACCGGCCTTTTCCCGCAGCGCATCGAGCAGGCGGTTGTTGAACAGCTGGGTGAGGATTTCGAGCTGGCGGCTTTCGCGCAGGCTCGCCACGCCGCCGCCGCTGGGCCAGGCAACCACGGCGGCGGCCTGATTGGCATCGCCGCGATGGGTGACGACAGCCGGCGCCTCGGTGGTGGCGGCAAAGGACGGCACCCGCGCCGCCACGTCTGCCGGAACCGCCTCACGCGGGGCCAGCGCACCGAAGGTCAGGCGCAGCTGCTCGACGATAGCCGCCTTGTCGAATTCGCCGAACACCAGCACTTCGATCGGGCCTTGCTGCAGCAGCGGCTCCCATACCGCGCGGAAACCTTCGGGCGTCACGGCCTGAAGCGCCGCCGGATCGGGCGTGGCAAACCGCAGGTCGCGCCCGGTCACGAGATATTCGAGATCACGGTTGAGCACGCCGCCGGGACTGGTCGAATAGGTGTTGTAGGCGAGTTCCGCCCCGGCCTTGGCGCGGATCACCGGCTCAGGATCCCAGCGAGGCATCCCGAGCTTGGCGGCGAACAGGTAGAGCTGGTCGGCGACGTCGTCCGAACGGGTCTGCGCGGTGAGCGTGAAGACCGCATCGTCGATCGAAAAGTCGAAGCCGAGCTTGCGGCCTGTCGCCAATCGATCAATCTCGTTCTGCCCCAGTTCGCCGAGGCCCGAACCGACCAGCGCTGCCTCGCCCATCGGGGCATAGACTGCGCTTTCGGCATCGAATGCGCGGTAGCCCGCGCCGAAGCGCACGCGCACCGTCACCCGGCCGGGCTCGGCATCATTGGCCCACAAAAGCGCTTTCACACCATTGGCAAACTCGACCTGCTCGATTTCGAGAACACCCAGCGGCTGCTGGCTGACAATCGTGCCCGGATCGCCCACCGGCGGCAATTCGTCGAACGAAATGCTCTCCGCCGCCAGCCGTGCGCTGCCATCCGCGGCGGCCTCGCTGGCGAGCGCCAGCCGCAGGGCGTTTGCGTCCGCCTCGCCTGCAGCGGGCGTGACATAGACCGAGCGCGTGACCACACCTTCGAACAGCGCCTGCGTGCGTGCCAGCACTTCATCGGGATTGAGGCGGGCTGTCATCCCGCGAAACACATCAAGCACCACGTCCGGCGCAGCGACGGTTTCGCGGATATCGACCGCATTGACCAGATTATCGGCAAGACTGGAGCCGGACTGGACGCTCTCCTGTTCGACCTCGTTGGCGAACACCACGTCGAATTCGGCCGCCTCGCGATCGATCTCCTCCTGCGTCGGCGGATTGGTAATGGCATCGGCTATCACGCTGCGCACATCGGCGAGCGCGGCCTGCCAATCGTCTGTCAGCGGCGCGAAGGTCACGAAGGTCGCATCGGTCGAGCGTGAGACGTCGTCCTGCTGAACCTGCGCATACAGGAAACTGCCGCCGCCGCGCGCACGCGATTCCAGCCGCCGGTTGATGATCGACTGCGCAATCGCATCGAGCAGCAGGCCTTCATTATATTCGATTGTGTCCTGCACGGCGCGCCACGGACGCATGATCGCATAGGTCAGGCTGCGCGGCAGATCGGCCTCCACCCCCACGGCCAGTTCGCCGATGGGTGTGCCGGATACCGGGCTTTGCGCTGCTCCGGCGGGTGCGGACGGATCGCCGAAATCGGGCGCAACGCCGGGTTTGCCGGTGCCCTTCCAGTCCCCGAACCATTGTTCGACCAGCCCGGCCAGCACCAGCGGATCGGCATCGCCCGCGACCACGATCACGGTGTTTTCCGGCCGGTACCAGCGTTCGTAAAACGCCTTCACGTCCGCGCCGTTGGCGGCCCTCAGGGTTTCGTCGGTACCGATCGGATTGCGGGTGGCGAGCCGTTGTCCGGCGAAGAAGGTGCGCCGGGTGATATCGGCCATCCGCTGCCCCGCCCCGCCGCGTTCACGCTTTTCGGCGAGCACGATCGGACGTTCGGCTTCGACATTGGCATCATTGAGAACGGGCGCCTTTATCATGCCCGACAGCAGCTTGAAACTTTCCGCCAGCTTGCCGTCGTTGATGTCGGGGATGTCGAGCTTGTAGACGGTGTGGGTCGGGCTGGTTTCGGCATTGGCATCGCTGCCGAAGGTCGCGCCGAGCCGCTGCCAGGCGGAAATCGCCTCGGCCTGTCCGAGATATTGGCTTTCACGGAACAGCAGGTGTTCGAGCAGGTGGGCGTAGCCCTGCTCGCTGTCCTGTTCGTGCAGCGAACCTGCATCCACCCGCACCCGGATCGAGATCTGGCGCGGCGGCACGCCGTTGCGGCGCACGGCATAGCGAAGACCGTTCTCCATCTCGCCGAACAGCCACTTGTCATCGACCGGGACATCCGAACCGCGATAGAGCCACGGCACTTCGCCCTCTGCCTGAACCGCGACCGGGGCCGGGACTGTCGGCGCAGGCTGTGCGGCCGTTACAGGCGCCTGCTGGGCCAGCAGCGGCTGAGCCAGAACGACGGGAGCAAGCAGAAGGGCGAGAGCGCGGGCCGCGCGGGAGAACGACGTCATACGGCAGCTTATAGTCTGCCCGACCCTGAAGCGATAGTGAATGCTTGCATCCTTGCCCTTGGGGCTGCGGACACCTAAGTTGACGGACATGTTCATAGAAACCGAAACCACACCCAACCCCGCCGCGCTCAAGTTCCTTCCCGGTCAGACCGTGATGGACGCTGGCACGCGCGAATTCGCTTCGCCCGAAGCTGCCGAGGCCAGCCCGCTGGCGCAGGCGATCTTCGATACGGGCGAGGTGGTGAACGTGTTCTTCGGCGCCGATTTCGTCAGTGTCACCGCTGCGCCGGGCGCGGACTGGAGCGCGCTGAAGCCGCAGGTGATCGCGATCCTGCTCGATCATTTCGTCTCAGAAGCCCCGCTGTTTGCAGGCGGTAGCGGAAACGGCATTGCCGTCCCTCCCGAAGACGAGGCCGTGGTCGAAGAACGCGCCGAAGACGCCGAGGTCATCGCCGCGATCAACGAACTGCTCGAAACCCGCGTACGCCCGGCCGTGGCCGGCGACGGCGGCGACATCGCCTATCGCGGTTTCCGCGACGGGGTGGTGTACCTGACCCTGCAAGGATCATGTTCGGGCTGCCCGTCGAGCACCGCGACCCTGAAGCACGGGATTGAAGGGCTGCTGAAACATTACGTGCCCGAAGTCGTTGAAGTCAGGGCCGCCTGAACCTTTCAATCACATCGCGGGGATTTCCCATGACGACGCAATTCCACGACCACGTCCTGTCGGACGCGGCGCTCGCCCAGCTGTTCAATGAAGCGCGCAGCTATAATGACTGGCTGGACCGCGAGGTCACGGACGAGCAACTCCACGCGATCTGGGATCTTATGAAAATGGCTCCCACCTCCGCCAACATGCAGCCGGCGCGGATCGTGTGGGTCAAATCGCCTGACGCCAAAGCGAAGCTGACGGAATGCGTCATGGAAGGCAACAAGGCCAAGGTCGCCGCGGCGCCCGTCACCGCCGTGATCGGCTACGACATCGATTTCCACGAAGAACTGCCGTGGCTATTCCCGCACACCGATGCGAAAAGCTGGTTCGACGGCGATGAGGAAGGCCGCAAGGAAGGCGCGTTCCGCAATTCCTCCCTGCAAGGCGCCTACCTGATGCTTGCCGCACGCGCGCTGGGGCTGGATTGCGGGCCGATGTCGGGCTTCGATGCGGCGGCTGTCAACGCTGCCTTCTTCGCGGACGAGCCCCGCCACCGCGCCAATTTCATCTGCGCGATCGGCTACGGCGATCCCGCCAGCATCTTCGATCGGAGCCCGCGCCCGGATTTCGCGACCTTCAACCGGATTGCCTGACGCGCATCTCCCGCTTGCGCCCTGCCACGCGCTGAGGCATCGGGCGGGGATATGCGGGTGCTCGCCATAGAAACCGCCTCCGAGGCCTGTTCCATCGCTCTGTTCGATGACGAGCGGTTGATCGCGCGCGACCATCGCGTGATCGGCCGCGGCCATGCCGAGGCGCTGGTGCCGATGATCGGTGCGCTGCCGGACAAGGGGCGCGCGGATCGCATCCTCGTCTCGCTCGGCCCTGGCAGCTTCACCGGGGTGCGCATCGGTCTTGCCACGGCGCGCGCACTGGGATTTGCATGGGGCGCAGAGGTGCGCGGCTATCCGACACTGGCACTGGTTGCGGCGCAGGCCCGCGTCGACCACCCGCACGCAGCGGTGACGGTGTGCGTGACCGGCGGGCACGGGGAATGGTTCGTGACCGATTTCGGCGCAGATGGAATGCCGGAGAGCGAAGCCGCCTCGCTCACCCCCGATGCCGCCGCCGCGCGCGCCTGCCGAACGGTCGTTGCCGGCAGCCGCGCAGAGGAGTTCGCGGCGCTGCGAGGCGGAGCGGAACTGGTCGTCGCCGCCCTGCTGCCCGATGCATCCGCCGTGCCGCTGTTGCCCGCCGATCTGCTGACCGGCAATCTGACCCCGATCTATGGCCGCGCGCCGGACGCCACACCGATGTCGGGGCGTGTCCCCGCATGACCGCTTGTCCGCGCCTGCTCGACCGGATCATGGCAGTGATGGAGGCGGCGTTCGATCCGGCTTACGGCGAGGCCTGGAACCGGCGGCAGGTGGCCGATGCCCTTGCCATGCCCAGCACTCATGCGCTGGTGGTCGATGGGGATGGTGATCTGGTATCCGATGGTACAGGCGACGTCGGCACGCCGGCAGGGTTCGTGCTCAGCCGCCACGTGCTCGACGAGGAGGAGCTGCTGCTGATCGCGGTCGTTCCCGGTGCCCGGCGGCGCGGAATCGGCGCGATCCTGATAAACCATCTGTTCGATGCTGCCCGCAGCCGTGGAATAACGAGGATTTATCTGGAGATGCGGCGCGGGAATCCTGCACTTCACCTTTATCGCAAGCTTGGTTTTGCCGCTATCGGGGAGCGGCCCAAATATTACCGCATGACCAATGGCGAGCGGATAGACGCGATTACTTTTGGCCGCTCAATTTGATTTGGCACAATCCGTCCCATCTACGGGGCTAAGTGAAGTCTCCCAGTTGCAAATCTTGAGCGGTTCGGCCATGACCGAAAGGTTGGGGAATATATCGAACATTGACTGAGGAATTTATGCAAGACGTGGAAAATGAAATGAACGAAACGCTTATTACGCTCACCAGCGATATCGTCTCGGCGCATGTCAGCAATAATGATGTTGCTGTCGGCGATCTGCCGGGACTGATTACCAACGTCTATGCGGCGCTTGCCAACCTCGGCGAAAAACCTGTGGTGGAAGAGCCCAAGCCACAGCCCGCCGTTGCCATTCGCAATTCGGTGAAGCCCGAATACATCGTGTGCCTGGAAGACGGCAAGAAGCTGAAAATGCTCAAGCGTTATCTGCGCACCAACTTCAACATGACGCCGGAAGAATACCGCGCACGTTGGAACCTGCCCGCAGACTACCCGATGGTCGCCCCCGCCTATGCCGAAAAGCGGCGCGACCTGGCCAAGAAGATCGGTCTTGGCCGCAAGCCCGGCACCACCCGTCCGCGGCGCGCCAAAAAGACGACCTGAACGCTCGCGACCGGTCCTGTTGAGAGGGGCCGGAAGCCAGCTTGAGCAAGCAGCCCTGTCCCTATAAGGATAGGGCTGCTTTGCTATGCTAGGCCCCGATGGGTTTGGCCATTCGGCGATGGAGCTGTCATTGACCCAGAAAATAGATCTCGAACAATTATGCGCGGAAAAAGGTCTGCGCATAACCGAACAGCGCCGCGTCATCGCCAGAGTGTTGTCCGAAAGCGAGGATCATCCCGATGTCGAACTGTTGCACACGCGTGCATCGGCGATCGACCCCAAGATCTCGATTGCAACGGTCTACCGCACCGTGCGCCTGTTCGAGGAAGCGGGCATTCTCGACCGTCACGATTTCGGCGATGGCCGCTCGCGGTATGAACCCGTGCCCGAGGCGCATCACGATCACCTGATCGATGTCGAGACCGGCAAGGTCGTCGAATTTGTCGATCCCGAAGTCGAGGCGCTCCAGCGACAGATCGCCGAGCGCCTGGGTTACCGCCTCGTCGATCACCGGATGGAACTATACGGTGTGCGGCTCTCGCGTGAGGACTGAGGTGGACGGCGCCCCGCGCACGTCCGCTAAAGAGCAGCGCGAGTGGGAACTGCGCCAAGCCGCCGCGCGCGGCGAGATCACCCCGATCTCACCCATGGGCCGGGTTCGCATCACGATGCGGGCGCTGGCGCTGATCGGCCTGATCGCGGTGTTCGTGCCGCTGCACTACCTTTACCGCACCTTCGCCTATGGCTCGCCCTTCCCGATGCTGTTTCTGCGCTATGCCGCGCGGGTATGCGGTGCCAAGGTCGAGGTGATCGGCACCCATCTGCGGCGCGACGTGTTTTATGTCGCCAACCATATTTCGTGGATCGATATCCTCGCTCTGGCAGGTGCCAGCGGCACGGCTTTCGTCGCCAAGGCGGAACTCGAAGCCTCGCCGGTTGTCGGCTGGCTCGCCAGCCTCAATCGCACCGTCTTCGTCAAGCGCGAGCACCGCATGGGCGTGGCCGAGCAGATCAACGCCTTGAAGGAGGCGCTGGTCGATAACTGGTCGGTCACCGTCTTCCCTGAAGGCACCACCACCGACGGGCAATCGCTGCTACCGTTCAAGACCAGCATGCTGTCGGTGCTGGAACCGCCGCCACCGGGCGTGCTGGTGCAGCCGGTGGTACTCGATTACGGGCCGGTCGCCGAATGGATCGGCTGGATCGGCGAGGAAGGCGGGCTCAACAACGCCAAGCGCTTGCTGGCGCGCAAGGGGACCTTCCGGCTGCGGCTGCATTATCTGGAGCCCTTCAGCCCCGAAGATTTCCGCGGGCGTAAGGCCATCAGTCACGAATCGCGCCGCCGGATCGAGGAAACCTTGCTGGAAGTCCTCTGCCGTCCGCTGCGTGAATTCGCGCACACCGTCCCGCCGGTACGTTATGAACCCCGCGTGGATGGAGAACGGGTCGACTAAAGCCCGGCTCTCACCAGCCAATCGTGGAAGATCCGCACCGGCCGGCTCTCCAGCGCGACCGGCTTGCATACGAACCAGTAGCTATAGGGGCTTTCCACCGGCGCGCCGGGCAGATTGGTGAGCCGGTTGTCGCTGGCGCGGCGCAGGTGATCGTCGTGCATGATCGCGATTCCGAGGCCCTGCGCGGCGGCTTCGAGCATGAGCGCGCCCGAATCGTAATGATCGATCGCGCTCGCTTCCATGTCCTCCAGCCGGTTGGCCTTTTTCCACGCCACGAAGCTTTCGGGCAGTTCATTGTGGATCAGGAAAGTCTGCTTCGCCAGATTCTCGGCTGTGACCTCCGACCCGATGTTGCGCGCCACTTCCTTGCTGCAGATGGCGTGGACGAGATTGTGATCGAGCCGCACCGCGTGCAGCCCGCTGGCCGGCCCGCGCGACAGGATGATCGCTGCGTCGAGCGTGTCGCCCACCCGGTCTTCCAGATGCGGCGCGGTGTCGATGTCGATATGCAGCAGCGGGTGACGCTTGCGCAGTTCGCCCAGCCGCGGGAACAATCGCTGGCTGCCGAACATCGGCAGCACGCCGAGCCGCAGCCGCAGCAGCGCGATGTTGTCCGACTGGCTCTCCACTGCCCGCGCCAGCGCCTCCATATGCGGGTTGACCGCCTCGTAGAACGCCTGGCCTTCATCGGTCAGTTGCATCGACTGGCGGGCGCGGGTGAACAGCTTCTTGCCGACGAATTCTTCAAGATTGCTGATCCGCCGCGACAGCGCCGACGGGCTGAGGCCGATTTCCTCCGCTGCCGCGCGGGCGGAACCCATTCGGACCGTGCGCATGAAAGCTTCGAGCGCGCGCAATGGAGGCAGACGACGTTTGGGCATGGAACCTCTCCTTGGTGAAGGGAGATACGCACGAGGCCACCATTTGGGTGCAAAAAATCGAAGAAAAATTGCATCCGTCGCCAGCGCGTTGCGCCTACTGCACGTCGCTCTCCACCTGCGGCGGATGCAGCCGCAGGCGTTTCACGTGGGTTTCGTCACCCGCTGTGACTTCAATCCTCCAGCCGCTCGCATGTTCCAGCACAGTGCCGACCGGCGGCACGGCTTCGGCCAGCACAAAGGCCAACCCGCCCAGCGTATCGACCGCTTCCTCGACTTCCGCCAGCCGCGGGTCGACCTTTTCGGCAACGTCGTCGAGTTCGGCGCGGGCATCGCAATCCCACATCCCCTCGCCAATCGCCACGATCAGGTCTTCGGGCGCGTCGTCGTGTTCATCCTCGATATTGCCGACGATTTCCTCGACCAGATCCTCGATTGTGATGAGCCCGTCAGTGCCCGAGAATTCATCGACCACGATCGCCAGATGCACCCGCCGCGCGCGCATGTCGGCCAGCACATCCAGCGCCCCGCGCGCCTGCGGAACATACAGCGGCTGCCGCAGCAGCACCGTCCAGTCGTCAGGCGCAGGGGTGCCGTTGGCCAGGAAAGGGAACACGTCCTTGATGTGGATCATCCCGATCACGTCATCCAGTGTCTCGCGATAGACCGGCATGCGTGAATGGCCGTGTTCGCTGAATGCCGCCACCATTTCGGCCCAGCTGATCGACGCTTCGACCGCGATGATCTCTCCGCGCGGCACGGCGACGTCATCGGCATCGTGATCGGAGAAGTGCAGCAGGTTGCGCAGCATCTGCCGCTCTACCCGTGACAGGTCGCCGGGCGTATCACTGCTGTCGTCGGAACCGGACGAACCGTTCTCGTCCTCGTGCTCGTCGATCGCTTCTTCAAGCTGTTCGCGCAAGGATCGCGCGCCTTCGAGCTTCAGGATCTTGCGCAGGGCAGGCCAAAGCCCGCCGCTACTGTCCGCGTCTCCCGAAGAAGATGCGGAAGATGGGGAATCGGCCATGGCCTTAGTCAACGCTCCTTGCAGTGTTCATGCGCCATATGGGTCGTTGATACCCAGTTTTGCAAGTATCGCGGTTTCAATAGCCTCCATTTCGTCGGCCTGTGCGTCGCTTTCGACGTGATCGTGACCCGCCAGGTGCAGCAATCCATGGACGATCAGATGCGCCGCATGGCTCTCGAGCGGCACGCCCTTGTCCGCCGCCTCGCGCGCGCAGGTTGCATACGCCAGCGCGATATCGCCCAGCATCACCGGTGGACCACCGGGGGCCAGATCGTCCAACTCCTCGCGTTCGAGCATCGGGAAACTGAGCACATTGGTCGGCTTGTCGCGTGCCCGCCATTCGCGGTTGAGGCTGTGCACTTCTGTGTCCGACGTGAACAGGATGCTGGCGATCAGCCGCGGATTGGCCAGCAGCGGCTCGCCCTCCCCCACGGCGCGCACCGCACGCTCCGCCAGTGCTTCCCAATCGCCATCCGGCCAACCTTCGATGTCGCAATCAAGCTGCATGGCGCGCCTGTAGGAGACACATGAGACACTGTACAGGAACCGAAAACCCGCCCTGCCCAGCCGGGTATTTGGCAGAGGCAGATAAAGGCAGGTAATCGGCGCGGATCATGCTGCGGCCGATAGCGTGTCGGCTTACGGTAGGAAAGGGCGGCAGCTTGCCAGCCGGTCTCGCCCGAAAAGGAACAAAACTGCGCAAACGCGTTCACCTCTCATGCTGTTCGATGACTTTTATGACCTTCTGCGGGTGGCGGTGGTATCGCTGCTGGCCTATGCCGCGCTGGTGATGGTCCTGCGGCTGGCGGGCAAGCGATCGCTGGCGAAGCTCAATGCGTTCGATCTGGTGGTCACGGTCGCGCTGGGTTCGACGCTGGCGACGGTGCTGCTCAGTTCCGATGTCGCCTTGCTGGAAGGGCTGCTGGCCTTTGTCATGCTGGCGCTGCTGCAATGGGTCGTGTCCCGCCTGTCGATCACATCGCAGACCTTCCGCAACCTCGTGCGCAGCCAGCCGCGCCTGCTGTTCGAAGACGGGCATTACCGCACGCAGGCAATGGCCGACGAACGCGTGACCAAGGACGAAATGGAGGCCGCGATCCGTTCCTCCGGGGTCGCCCATCTGGAAGATGTCGCCGCCGTTGTGTTGGAAACCGACGGAAGCCTGAGCGTGATCAAGGGTTCCGAAAAACCGTTGACCGTGCTGGACAGCGTCCGGCGGTAGGTCAGGCTACGACCCCTCGCCTTCATAGGCTTCGACGATCCGGCCCACGATCGGATGGCGCACCACGTCGGCGACGGTGAAGCGGATCGTGCCGAAGCCTTCGATATCCTCCAGCCGGGCAACCGCATCGTTCAACCCGCTGTTGGTCGGGCCGCCCGGAATATCGACCTGCTTGGGATCGCCGCAGATCACCATCCGGCTGTTCTGGCCGAAGCGGGTGAGGAACATCTTCATCTGTTCGCGCGTGGTGTTCTGCGCTTCGTCGAGGATGACGAAGGCATCGGCCAGCGTGCGCCCGCGCATGAAGGCGATCGGCGCGATTTCGATCTCGCCCGAGGCAATGCGCCGCTCCACCTGTTCGGGGGGCATGCAGTCGTTCAGCGCATCATATAACGGGCGCAGATAGGGATCGACCTTGTCTTTCATGTCGCCGGGCAGGAAGCCGAGTTTCTCCCCCGCCTCCACCGCCGGACGCGACAGGATCAGGCGTTGGACGCTTCCGGTAATCAGCTGACTGACCGCCTGCGCCACCGCGATATAGGTCTTGCCGGTGCCTGCCGGACCAAGCGCGAAGATGATATCGTCCTTGGCGAGGCTGCGCATGTAATCGATCTGGGTCGCAGACCGGGGCACGATGGTTTTCTTGCGCGTGCGGATCATGATCGGCGGGCCATCGACGTCGCCGGAAATTATCCCTTCCAGCGTCGGTTCGTTCGACATTGCGATCAGCGATTCGATTGCGCCGCTATCGAGTGCTTCGCCGCGCGCCAGCCTGTCGTACATGGTGGTGAGCGTTTCGCGGGCGCGGGCGACATCGTCCTCCGGCCCTTCGATCACCACCTGATGCCCGCGTGCGTGAATATACACGCCGAGCCGGTTTTCGACCTGCACCAGATTGGCATCGAACTGCCCGAACAGCGGGCCGAGCAGCGATTGGTTCTCGAAGGTCAGTTCCAGCCGGGCGCGCCGGGGAACGGAAATGCCGCGAGGATCGGGCGAAAGAGCCGGGTGTTCGGCACGGGAGGGTCGTCGGCCCATAGGTTCCTTTGCATGAGGCCGAAGAAGAATTCCCGGCCCACGAGTCGGAAAGGTAAGCACGCCTCCCGCCAAAGCAAGCTGGCAGCGACGAGATGGCGGTGGAAAGTCACCGAGTTGCAACTTGGGAAGTCGGCTGGAGTCAGACTGGCGCTCAGGCCGGAAGGATCGCGCGAACCTGTCCCATCAACGAATTCGGCCCTGCTTCGGCGATGGTGACTTCGACCAGATCGCCAATGGCGTAGTCGCCCTCAAACCACACCGATTGGAGCCACGGCGACTTGCCGAGCCATTGGCCGGGGTTGCGCCCGGTGCGTTCGACCAGCACGCGGCAGGTCTTGCCGACGCTGGCTTTGTTGAAGGCGAACTGATGGTGGGCGATGCGTGCTTGCAGGCGTTGCAGGCGTTCGTCCATGACCTCGGGCGCGATCTGGCCGTCCATTGTTGCGGCGGGCGTGCCGGGTCGCGGCGAGTATTTGAAGCTGAAGGCGTGGGCGTAGCCGACTTGATCGACGATCCGCAGTGTGTCTTCGAACTCCGCCTCGGTTTCGCCGGGGAAGCCGACGATGAAATCGCCCGAAAGCGCAATATCGGGGCGGACGGCGCGGAACTTCTCCAGCAGCTTGAGGTAGCTTTCCGCTGTGTGCTGGCGGTTCATCGCCTTCAGCACCCGGTCGCTGCCGCTCTGCACGGGAAGGTGTAGATAGGGCATCAGCTTGGGCACTTCGCCATGCGCGGCGATCAGGGCTTCGTCCATGTCGTTGGGGTGGCTGGTGGTGTAGCGGATGCGCTCCAGCCCGTCGATGTCGGCGAGCGCGTGGATCAGGCCTGCGAGTCCCGCAGCCCTGCCCTTCTCGTCCTCGCCCGACCATGCGTTGACGTTTTGCCCGAGCAAGGTGATCTCGCACGCACCGGTTTCGACCAGTTTGCGCGCTTCGGCGACCAGATGGCTGAACGGCCGCGAGATTTCCGCGCCGCGGGTGTAGGGCACCACGCAATAGGTGCAGAACTTGTCGCAGCCTTCCTGCACGGTGAGGAAGGCGCTCGGCCCGCGTTTCTTGCGTTGGGGGAGCGCGTCGAACTTGGCGATGGCGGGCATGTCGGTATCGGTCGCGCGCTCGCCGCTTGCCGCCTTGTCGAGCATCTCGGGCAGGCGGTGATAGGCCTGCGGGCCGACCACGATGCTGACCGCCGGCGCGCGCGCCATGATCTCCTCGCCCTCGGCCTGCGCAACGCAGCCCGCGACCGCGATCAGGGGCTGCTTGCCTGCTTTGTTGCCCGCCTTCACCAGGCGGCCGATGTCCGAATAGACCTTCTCGGCGGCTTTCTCGCGGATGTGGCAGGTGTTGAGGATGACGAGGTCCGCCTCCTCGCCCTCGGGCGCGGGCTGGATGCCGCGTTCGCCCAGCAATTCGGCCATGCGCTCGCCATCATAGACGTTCATCTGGCAGCCGAAGCTTTTGACCCGGTAGGTCTGGGGAGGCGCGGAGGGTTTCATGAGGGGTGAGCCTTTAGCGACTTCGAGGAACATGTTCAACGAAACGAGGGCAAATCTCTGTCGCGAAAAACGTGTCCCAAAAAGTAGCCGAACGCCCACCCGAGCCAGTTCAGCCACTCCACTAACATTGCGGCTATGACCGACCACCCCACGATATTGACGGCCTCCGTCGGATCACGCGCCACCATAACGAGGACCTGAGCCACGTATATCCAGAAGGGCAAGGGCCAAAAGATCGCTCCTCGCAACCATCGCGGCCATCTGAAACGCGGTACCACGTATCGGGCTGCGAGGAACGCCAGCAGCCCTGTCGCTATCGCGTAAATCAAGGCCATCCAAGACATCGCGACTCTTGCTTAAGCAACCGTCGCCTTGACGATCTTGCCCGGTGCGCGCGGCGGTTCGCCCTTCGGAAGCGCGTGGACGTGTTCCATCCCGCTCTCGACCACGCCCCACACGGTGTACTGCTTGTCGAGGAAGCGCGCATCGTCGAGGCAGATGAAGAACTGCGAATTGGCGCTGTCGGGGTTCTGCGAGCGCGCCATCGAGCACACGCCTTCGACGTGGGGTTCGGCGTTGAATTCGGCCTTCAGGTCGGGCTTGTCGCTGCCACCCATGCCGGTGCCGGTCGGATCGCCGCCCTGCGCCATGAAGCCGTTGATGACACGGTGGAAGATCACGCCATCATAGAAGCCTTCGCCCGCCAGTTCGGCGATGCGCTCGACATGGCCGGGGGCCAGATCGGGACGCAGCTTGATCACGACGTCCTTGGGCTCGCCCCCGTCTTCATTGGCGCCGGTGTCGAGGGTGAAGGTGAGGGTGTCGGCCATTATCGTGTCTCCTGAATGAATTTGGCCGCTTCTATAGCGTGCGAGGCGTGACTGTCACCCTCCCCGCTTGCTTTTCGACCCTCCCCGCCTAAACGCCTGCATATGGCTGACGATCGCATCCCCGAAGACGATCTGCTGATCGCCGACCCCGCTGCGGAGTCGGCGACCGAATCGACTGAGATCGAGGTGCGCCCGGACGACCGCGTCGACGATGAACGTCATGACGAGGAAAACCGGCTCAAGCCCGAATATGTCAGCGCCGTCCACTTGGCACTGGAAGCAGGCGACAAGGGCGCGGTCTATGACCTGGTCGAACCGCTCCACGCCGCCGACATCGCCGACCTGATCGAACTGCTCGACCGGTCGGAACGCGCGCAGCTCGCCTCGGCCATCAGCGATCTGATGACCGGCGACGTGATCGCGGAACTCAACGATTACGTCCGCGAAGACCTGATGGACACGCTGTCCGCGCACGCGGTCGCCACCATCGCCGAACAGCTCGACACCGACGACGCGGTGCAGCTGATCGAGGATCTCAACGAGGCCGATCAGCGCGCCGTGATGGCCGAGCTGGAGCCGGAAACCCGCGCCGCCGTTTCCAGCGCGCTTGCCTATCCCGAAGAAACCGCAGGCCGGTTGATGAGCCGCGATTTCGTGGCGGTTCCCGAACATATGACGGTCGGCAACCTGATCGACTTCCTGCGCGAGGAAGGCGATCTCAGCCACGATTTCTTCGAAGTCTTCATCATCGACGAACGCCACCACCCGGTCGGCACCTGCGCGCTAAATTGGGTGCTCACCACCCCGCGCTCCGTGCGCCTGACCGATCTGATGAAGCGCGACCAGACCCTGATCCCGGTGACGATGGATCAGGAGGAGGTCGCGCTGATGTTCCAGAAATATGCGCTGATTTCGGCCGCCGTGGTGGACGAAAGCGGGCGGCTGGTCGGGCAGATGACGGTCGACGACGTGGTCCACATCATCTCCGAAGAAGCGGGCGAGGATGCGCTGCTGATGTCGGGCGCGGGCGACGGCGACATCAACGAACCTCTGCGCGAGGCCTATTCCAGCCGGGTGCGCTGGCTGATCGCCAATCTCGGCACGGCGGTGGTGGCATCGGCAATCATCGCGTTTTTCGGGGCGGCGATCGAATCGCTGGTGGCCTTGGCGGTCCTCATGCCGATCGTCGCCAGCATCGGCGGCAATGCCGGCACGCAGACGATGGCGGTGGCAGTGCGCGCGATTGCGACCAACCAGCTCACCCGCGCCAACACGCGGCGAATATTGTGGCGGGAGTTTCGCGTCGCGCTGCTCAATGGCGGTACGATTGCGCTGTTGATCGGTTTGGCCGCCGGGCTGTTGTTCTCGCCGATGATGGGCGTGGTGATCGCGCTCGCCATGGTCATCAATATCGGCGTCGCGGGGCTGGCGGGCGTGCTGGTGCCGGTAATATTCGAACGGCTGGATCAGGACCCGGCGGTGGCTTCATCTGTGTTCGTGACGATGATTACGGATTCGATGGGGTTCTTCGCGTTTCTGGGGCTGGCTGTGGCGGCTGGGCTCGCTCCGCTATAAACGCTCCGCTGTGATCCTCTCTGCACGAACCACACGGCTCGCAATACCGCGCAAACTCGCTAGATTGGCCCCATGCCGCTCCACATGACCAAGATCGCGTTCGGCGCGAAAAGCTATGAAGATCTCGCCGGATGGTATGCCAATCACGAGCGGGACCGCAGCGAAATCCGCCTGACCACCCGCAACCGCCCGACCCGGCACGCCGAGTTGGTGGGCGGATCGCTGTACTGGATTCTCAACCACGCACTGGTGGCGCGTTCGACGATCCTCGGCTTCGAGAAGACCGAGGACGGGCGCTGGGACATCTGCCTCGAGCCTGTGCTGGTGCGGGTCCATCCGCAGGGCAAGCGCGCGCATCAGGGCTGGCGTTACCTGACCGAGGGCAAGGCTCCGCGCGATCTGGATGCGGGCGAGGATATCGGCGATGCCCTGCCCGGCAAGCTGGCGGCCAAGCTGGAGCGGCTGGGGCTGGTCTGACCGTTACTGGCCTGGTCTGATCTTACTGGATCGTGCGGCCCTGCCGGATCAGCTGCGCCAGCCGCGCGCTGGTGCCATCAAGGCTGCGCCTCGCGTGATCCGCACCGACCGAGGCCGCCGTCGCCGTCGCTTCGGCGAACAAACGCCCACCGACCGAAACCACCACCAGATGTCCGGGCGCGGCCTTGCGGCTGATCTCCACCGCTTCGCGCAGGCGGGTGAGTGCGCGCTGCCGCGGCAGGGCATCCGACAGGCCGATATCGACCGCGTCGTGATCCTGCGCGGCGACCTGATTGGCGAGCGCTTCCTTGGTCTGCGGAAAGGCCATTTCCACCCGCCAGCCGGCATCGGTGAACTGGTCGGCGAGCATGGTCGTGCCCAGCATGTGCGGCTCGCCCGGCGCGGTTGCCAGCAGGATCGAATAGCGGCTGCGGCGCAGGGTGCTGGTGCAGGCATGGGTGCGCACCGCGTGTCCGGCCAGTTGCAGCATGCTGAGCCCGATGGTCAGGTCGATCTCGCTGCACCGATCGGCCAGCCAGGCATCGCCCATCGCGCGGGCGACCGGCTCGATCAGGTGAGCGACGATATCGTCCGCGCTCCAGCCCTGTTCGGCGATGCTGGCAAGCAGGGCGTTGATCCGCGTGTCATCTGCTTCAAGCGCGATCTGCACCAGCCCCGGCACGTAATGCGCCAGCGCATGCGGCGCGAGATCGCTGGAGCGCGATGGGCGGGCCAGGCCCTGTTCGCGGCTGTAGAGCAGCAGATCCCAGTTCGAGAACAACCGGCTGGAGACCATGTGGTCGGTAAGGATTTCGATGTCGCTGTGGCGTTGATCGCGCAGGATCGATGCCCATACCACTTCCAGCGCCTCGGGCGGGCCTTCCAGCGTCTGCAGGAACCGGCCATTGTCATAGAGCAACATGCCGGTCACGCCGAGGCTGCGATTGCGCTGCTGCGCCCGCGCCACCATCTGTTTGAGATCAGTTTCCGAAGGCCGCGAGACAGCGCGGCTCTGGTAGGTGAGACAGCCGATCCAGGCGCCTACGCCCGCAACCACCGATTCCGTATGCACGTGCATTGCATCCTCCCCTCGACCGATCGGGATGCACGGGTTTACCGAATGAGCTTCTTTGTGGCCCTTTGCGATAACCCGTTGGACGATCCCCATCCGCGGAATTACTCAAATTCGAGAGGTGAGCCGATCACGGCAAAGCAACCGGCCCCCTCACAGACCTGTCGCGCCACCGGCACAACAGAACCGGAAGAAGCACAGGTTCACCTATGATAAAGAGAAGGTCAATCCTTAAAAGGGATTCACCGTGGATATGGGGCGCTCCACCACGACAGAGTCTGGTTATCGTGCGCCGATGTCCACACGCCTGCGGGGGTGTAACGCAGTGCGCCGCTGCCCACAACGTCGCCGAGTCGCCCGCGGATTGCGAGGGTTTCGGCATCGATCACCACCAGCGTCTGATCATCGGTTGTGCGCAGCCACACCGCGCCATCACCAGTATCGATATCGCCCCATTTCAGATTGTCGCCGACCTTGGTGCGGCCCGCCACGGCGAGCGACTCGGGATCGACCTTGGCCACGGTGCCATCGCCCTGCTCCTGCACCCACACCGCGCCTTCGCCCGCAACGAGGAAGCCCGGCGTATCGCCAAGCGCGACCGTGCCGACCACGGTGTTGGTGGCGGGGTCGATTTTCTGTAACAGCTTGCCTTCGCTGCTGACCGCCCAGATCGCATCGAAGCCGAACGCAAGATACCAGGTTTCCGGCGCAACATCGATGGTGGCGATCACCGCGTTGGTGGCAGGGTCGATCCGCGCGACCTTGCCCGCCGGATCGCTCGCCACCCACACCGACCCTGCGCCCGCGACCACGTTGGTTTCGCCCTTGGGGTTGGCGAGGCCGCTGGCGACGGTGGCTTCGAGCGTCGCTGTTTCGAGGTTGATGCGGTAGATTTCCGCACCCTTGCAATTGGCGACCCACAGCGACCCTTCGGCAATCGCCATCGTGCCGCAGGGGCGCGGGACGGCGAAGCTGGCGAGCTTTTCGGTGGTCGACCACTGTTCCACCCGGCCATCATTCGTGACCCACACCGTGTCGCCATCGACCGCAAGAAAATCGGCGAAGCCGGGGACTTCCAGCGCCTTTTCCACCAGATCGGGCGCGGGGCCGGTCGCGGACGGCGGCGGTTCTTCCGCAGCGCAGGATGCCAGCAGGGCCGAAGCCATGACGATCGAAAGAGGGCGTGCTGCCGGAGGTCTGACCATCGCAATCCTTTCCAAGATCGGCCGGAAACGTGGGTGGGCCAAACAGGCGCATCCCGACCATAATGACACATGGGTTAGACATATTACATTTCTGCGCAATCGTAATAATTCCCCATAGACAAATGGTGCGGATGGGGTGATGCTGCGATTGCGAAAGGAAACCGACTCATGCTCCATCAGCTTCGCCGCGCGGCCAGCTTCCTGCTCATCACCTGCGCGCTGGCGGTGGCGGCCTGCTCCCCTTCCGCCGAAGAAGCGGCCGAGCCGCGCACCGACTTCGACATTGGCTGGTCGATCTATGCCGGGTGGATGCCATGGCCCTATGCCCAGCAGGCCGGGATCGTCGACAAGTGGGCCGACAAGTACGGTATCGAAATCAACTTCGTGCAGGTCAATGACTATGTCGAGTCGGTCAACCAGTACACTGCTGGCAAGCTTGACGGGGTGACAGTCGCCAACATGGACGCGCTCACCATCCCGGCCGCGGGCGGGAAGGATACCAGCGCGATCATTCTGGGCGATTATTCCAACGGCAATGATGCGGTGCTGCTGAAGGACGCGAACAATGTGGCGGCGATCAAGGGCCGCGATGTCTACCTGGTCGAACTGTCGGTGTCGCATTACCTGCTGGCCCGCGCACTGGAAGAAAGCGCGCTGGCGATGACCGACGTGAAAACGATGAACACCTCGGACGCGGACATTGCAGGCGCCTTCGCCTCGCCGCAGATCACTGCCGCTGTGGCGTGGAACCCGCAGGTCACCACCATGAAGGAGGTCGCCGGAACCACCGCCGTCTTCACATCGGCCGATATTCCGGGCGAGATCCTCGATCTGCTGGTGGTGGACACCGCCACGCTGAAGGCCAACCCGAACCTTGGCAAGGCGCTGGCGGGCATCTGGTACGAAACCATGGCGCTGATGGCGAAAGACGATGCCGAAGGCGCAGCCGCGCGCGCAGCGATGGCCAAGCTGGCCGGCACCACGCCCGAAGCCTTCGAAGGGCAGCTGGCCACCACCTTCCTCTATACCGATCCCGCAGCGGCAGTGGCGGCAATGGCATCGCCCGATCTCGTCACCACCATGACCCGCGTGCGCGACTTCAGCTTTGCCCAAGGGCTGTTCGGTCAGGGTGCACGCTCGGCCGACGCGGTCGGCATGGCGTTTCCGGGCGGCAAGGCGCTGGGCGACACAGACAATATCACCCTGCGGTTCGATCCCACCTTCATGCAGATGGCAGCGGACGGGGCGCTCTGAGGGCTGCGGGGGCGGATAGCAGGACGCTGACCAGATGCGCTGGGTAAATCGCACGATCTGGCGGGGCAATGCGCTGCTGCTGGGCGCGCTGCCGCTGGCACTGCTGGCTCTGACCTACATCATCGCCGCCGCCAGCCGCAATGCCGCCAATCCTTCCGACAAGATCCTGCCACTGCCCGGCGCCATGATCGAGGCGATGGCGGTGCTGGTGTTCGAAGCCGATCCGCTGTCCGGCCAATATCTGTTCTGGGCGGATACGCTGGCCAGCCTGCAACGGCTGGGGTTCGGGCTGGGCATCGCCACACTGTCGGCGCTGCTGGTCGGGCTGGTGCTGGGCGCGCTGCCGCCGGTGCGGGCGACCTTCGGGCCGACGGTAACGGCCATCGCGGTAATCCCGCCGATCGCGCTGCTGCCGATCCTGTTCATCGTCTTCGGCCTCGGCGAAACCGCCAAGGTCGCGCTGATCGTGATCGGCATCACGCCGTTCATGATCCGCGATGTCGCGGGCCATATCGCCGCCCTGCCGCGCGAGCAGGTGGTGAAGGCGCTGACGCTGGGTGCATCGAGCTGGCAACTGCTGCTGCGCGTCGCGCTGCCGCAGGCGATGCCGCGCCTGATCCAAAGCTTGCGGCTCTCGCTCGGCCCGGCTTGGGTGTTCCTGATCTCGGCCGAGGCGATCGCGGCGGACGTGGGCCTTGGCTACCGCATCTTTCTCGTCCGGCGTTACCTCGCGATGGACGTGATCCTGCCCTATGTCGCGTGGATCGCGCTGCTGGCCGTGGCGATCGACTTCCTGCTCACCCGCACCAGCCGCAGCCTGTTCGGCTGGGCGCACAAGGCAGGGCATTGATACGATGCTGAGCCTCAACAACCTGTGGGTCGAATATGGCGAGAAGGTCGTGCTCGAACGCATATCGCTCGACATTGCCGAAGGCGCGTTCGTGTCGATCATCGGGCCGTCCGGCGCGGGCAAGAGCAGCCTGCTGCGCGTCATCCTCGGACAGGACCAGCCGAGCCGGGGCACCATTCTGCTCGACGACAAGCCGCTGCCCGCTGAATGCGGGCCGGATCGCGGGGTGGTGTTCCAGCGCTATTCGGTGTTCCCGCATCTGACGGTGCTGGGCAACACGATGCTGGGGCTTGAGTTTGCCGGAGCGCCCTTCACCGCCCGACTCTTCGGCAGCGCGCGCCGCGCGGCCATCGCGCAGGCCGAAGAAATGCTGGCGGCGGTCGGCCTTTCGGACAGCCTGAACCTTTACCCTTCCGAAATGTCGGGCGGGATGCAGCAGCGCCTCGCCATCGCGCAGGCGCTGATCAAACGGCCGCGCATCCTGTTGCTGGATGAACCCTTCGGCGCGCTCGATCCGGGTATCCGCACCGATATGCACGCGCTCATCACCCGGCTGTGGCGCGAATTCGGCCTGACGATCGTCATGGTCACCCACGACATCAAGGAAGCCTTCGGCCTCGGCACGCGGGTGCTCACGCTCGACAAGCGCCGCCACGATCCGCACGCGCCGAACCGCTATGGCGCAGGGGTGATCTACGACATCGCATTGACGCGCAGAATGGCGGCGGAAGCAGATCTTGAAGCTGGTATTACGATTGACAAGAATGGTAATAATTGAGATGGTTTCCGCATGAGCACCGAGCCTTCCCGTCTTGCCCGACTCAGCATGAGCCTTCCCGCTGACCTGTTCCGGCAGCTGGACATGATGGTCGACGAACGCGGCCTGCCATCCCGCTCGCAACTGATCGCCGAACTGATCCGCCATGCGCTGGCCGAGCATGAGGCGCTGACCCGGCCTGACGATATGCTCGCGGGCACGGTAACGATTGTCTACGCCGGCAGCGGCGGACGGGTGCGCCAGCAACTGGCTGAAACGCAGTCCGATTACCTGAAAGAGGTGATCTCCTCGCAGCACGTGTTCCTCGAACAGGACCAGTCGCTGGAAGTGCTGCTGGTGCAGGGCCCAGCGGTGCGGCTGAAGCAGCTGTGCGACGCTCTGCGCACCATCAGGGGCGTGCAGCAATTGCAGCTGGTCACCACCACCGCGCTGTTGCCGCCGCTGCACGAGCAGGACGACGCCGCGCCCGCCACCGGACAGGAGGCCGCCGAATGAGCGCGAATCTCGCCGATCCGAAAGCCGCGCGCGATCATGCCCGCGCGCAAGGCGGCACGCGGGTGGAGGCGATGCCGACCCTGCCGCCTGCCGCCGACGATCTGCCCGACGGCGTATCGCCTGACGATCTGCTGTGGGAAGAAACGATCGCGCCGGGCGGCTATGCCTCCCGCCGGATCGCGCGCGGCACGCGGCTGCGGCTGATCGATACCGGTGGCGATGCCTGCGCTTCGCTGAACATCTTCAATGCCGAACTGCCGACCGAACGGCTGAATGTCGCGGACACGGTGAAGGTCCAGTGGAACGCCTATCTCGGCGCGGGCAAGCTTCTGCTGGGCGACATGGGCCGGGTACTGGCGACCATTATCGCCGACGATGCCGAAACCCACGATGCGTTCTGCGGCACCTCCAACGCCGCCACCAATGCCGCGAAATACGGCGAAGGGCGCAATTCCGGCGCATTCCCCAACGGGCGCGACCGGTTGATTTTGGGCGCGGCCAAGCACGGGCTGACCCGGCGCGATGTCCATCCGTGTGTGAACCTGTTCAAAGGCACAAAGATCGAAGCCGACGGCGCCATCACACCGGTCATCGGCCCCTTCGCACCGGGACGCAGCGTCATCCTGCGCGCCGAGATGGATGTGATCGTGGTGCTCGCCAACTGCCCCCATGTCCGCGATCCGCGCGCTGAATGGCACTCCACCCCGCTGCGCATCACCGCGTGGCGCGGGCCAGTGACCTCCGAAGACGATCCCTCGCGCAACGCCGCGCCAGAAGCCACGCGCGCCTTCCTCAATGTCGAGGACTACTACCGCCGCTGAGCAGGAAGCACGAAACCCAATGACTGACGACCCGGCCCTCTCCGGCCTTTCCGGTGCCATTGTTCACGACGAAATCGTCCCCGCCCGCGCTCCGTGGCTGCACCATGTCGCAGCAGGGCAGACGCTGCGGATCGTCGATGTCGAAGGCAATCAGGCGGTCGATTTCCTGATCTATGCCGGCGCCGATGATGCCGAGCGTTACTCGGCGCAGGATACGGTCGCGGCGCAGGGCAACCTGTTCCTGCGCACCGGCACCGTGTTGCTGTCGAACGAAGGCAATCCGATGATGACCATCACCGGCAGCGCGGTGGATTACCACGATACCATTGGCGGCGCGTGTTCGTGCGAATCCAATACCTTGCGCTACGGCCATCACACCAAGTCGCAGCACGCCTGCGTCGAGAACTTCCTCGAAGCCAACCTGTGGGAAGGGCGCGGCAAGCGTGACATGGTGCCCAACATCAACTTCTTCATGAACGTGCCGGTCGAGGATGACGGGACGCTCGGCATCGTCGACGGCATTTCCGCGCCCGGCCTCACGGTCGATCTGCGCGCCGAAATGGACGTGATTGTGGTGGTGTCGAACTGCCCGCAGATCAACAATCCCTGCAACGCCTTCAATCCCACGCCTGTGCGCATGATCGTTACCGCATGAGTTTCGATACCGTTCTGGTGGCGAACCGGGGCGCCATCGCCACCCGGATCATTCGCACGCTGCAGCGCATGGGCCTGCGTTCGGTTGCAGTCTATTCCGAGGCCGACGCCGGGTCGCTTCATGTCGCGCAGGCCGATGTGGCGGTGCGCATCGGCCCCGCGCCTGCCAGCGAAAGCTATCTCGATGTCGCGGCGATCCTGAAGGCGGCGAAGGATACCGGCGCGGGCGCGATCCATCCGGGTTACGGTTTCCTTGCCGAAAACGCCGATTTCGCCGAGGCCTGCGCGGCGGCGGGCATCGCCTTCATAGGCCCGACGCCGGACAATATTCGCACCTTCGGCCTCAAACATTCCGCCCGCGCGCTGGCCGCCGCGCATGACTTGCCGCTGGCGCCCGGCACAGGGCTGTTGACGGACGAGGACGAAGCTGCCGAAGCCGCTGCGCGGATCGGCTATCCGGTGATGCTCAAGGCGACCGCAGGCGGCGGCGGCATCGGGATGCGAATCTGCGCCGATGAAGCCGCATTGCGCGAAGGCTTTGCCACAGTCGTGCGGCAGGGCGAGGCGAGTTTCGGCGATGCGGGCGTGTTCCTTGAACGCTACATCGCCAATGCCCGCCATATCGAGGTGCAGATCTTCGGCGACGGCGCGGGCCGCGTCATGCCGCTGGGCGAGCGCGACTGTTCGCTGCAACGCCGCAATCAGAAGGTGGTCGAGGAAGCCCCCGCCCCGTGCCTGTCCGACACCAACCGTGCCGAACTGATCGCGGCGGCCGTGCGGCTGGGCGAGGCGGCGGGCTATCTCTCCGCCGGCACAGTCGAATTCCTGTTCGATGCCGACCGCGCCGAGTTCTTCTTCCTCGAAATGAACACAAGGCTGCAGGTCGAACACGGCGTCACCGAGGAGGTGATGGGGATCGATCTGGTCGAATGGATGATCCGCGGCGCAGCGGATGATTTCACCTTCCTCGATGCCCCTGCGCCCACGCCGAAGGGCCACGCGGTGCAGGTGCGGCTTTATGCCGAAGACCCGGCGCTCGATTACCGCCCGACCACCGGCACGCTCACCAATGTCGCCTTCCCCAAGGATATCCGGGCCGAGACATGGGTGATGGCGGGCAGCAATGTCAGCGCATGGTACGACCCGATGCTGGCCAAGCTGATCGTCCATGCCGGAACCCGCGCGGATGCGATTGCGGCGATGCAGCGTGCGCTGGGGGCGAGCCGGATCGACGGGATCGAGACCAACCTGCGCTGGTTGCGCGATGTGCTGCGCGAGCCGGGCTTCATCAGCGGCGATGTGACCACCCGGCTGCTTGCCGGGGTTGCACACCGGCCTGCCAGTATCCGGGTGATTTCGGGCGGCACTTCGACCACAGTGCAGGATTGGCCCGGACGGCTGGGCCTGTGGAATGTGGGTGTGCCGCCGTCGGGGCCGATGGACGATTGCTCGCTGCGGCTCGGCAATCTGCTGCTCGGCAATCCGGAGGGCACCGCCGGGCTGGAGATTACCGCCAGTGGGCCGACATTGCTGTTCGAGAGCGCGGCACGCATCTGCCTGACCGGCGCGGATTGCGGCGCGAAGCTTGATGGCCAGCCTGTCGCGATCGGCGTGCCGATCGACATCGCCGCCGGGCAGACGCTCACCATGGGCCGGGTCTCGGGCGGAGGGATGCGCGGATACATCCTGTTCGCGGGCGGGCTGGATATTCCGGCCTATCTCGGCAGCGCGAGCACCTTCACTCTCGGCCAGTTTGGCGGCCATGCAGCGCGGCCGCTGGTCGCGGGCGATGTGCTGCATCTGGGGCAGGCGAAAACGGCGGTGCCTGCCGTGGCCGAGAGCCTGCCAGAGCTTGGCAAAAGCTGGACCTTGCGCGTACTCTACGGCCCGCACGGCGCGCCCGATTTCTTCACGGCCGACGATATCGCCCGCTTCCTCGAAGCCGATTGGCAAGTGCATTACAATTCCAACCGCACCGGCGTGCGCCTCGTCGGCCCCAAACCCGAATGGGCGCGGCGCGACGGGGGCGAGGCGGGGCTGCATCCGTCGAACATTCACGACAATCCCTACGCCATCGGCGCTGTGGACTTTACCGGTGACATGCCGATTATCCTCGGGCCGGACGGGCCATCATTGGGCGGCTTCGTGTGCCCCTTCACCGTGATCGCGGCGGACCGCTGGAAGATCGGGCAGCTTGCGCCCGATGACCGGGTGCGCTTTGTCCCCGTGAGCATCGCTGACGCCATGACGGCCAACGCCGCCCCCCTCACCGCTGCGCCACCGCCCACCCCTGGCCGAACCATCGCCGAACTCTCGCCGATCCTCGCCGAAACGCCTGCCGAGGGCGCGCGCCCGCGCACCACCTATCGCCAGCAGGGCGACCGCAACATCCTCGTCGAATATGGCGATATCGTACTCGATATCGAGCTGCGCATCCGCGTCCATGCGCTGATGCGGGCGCTGGAGGACGCCGCCCTGCCCGGCGTGATCGATATCACCCCCGGCATCCGCTCGCTGCAACTGCATTTCGACGGCAAGGTGCTCGATCAGCCGCGCGCCCTCGCCGCCTTGATGCAGGCCGAGCAAGCAATGGGCGATCTCGATGATTTCACCATCCCTTCGCGCATCGTCCACCTGCCGCTGAGCTGGCGCGATCCGGCGATCACCGAAACCATCGAGAAATACATAGCCGCCGTGCGCGACGATGCGCCGTGGTGCCCCGACAATATCGAGTTCATCCGCCGCATCAACGGCCTGCCGGATAGTGATGCGGTCGAGAACCTGATCTTCGATGCCAGCTATCTCGTGCTCGGTTTGGGCGACGTTTACCTCGGCGCGCCGGTCGCCACGCCGGTCGATCCGCGCCACCGGCTTGTCACCACCAAATACAATCCGGCACGCACCTGGACCCCGCCCAACGTGGTCGGGATCGGCGGGGCGTATATGTGCATCTACGGGATGGAGGGGCCGGGCGGATACCAGCTGTTCGGGCGCACCATTCAGGTGTGGAACACGCACCGGCAGACCGATGCCTTCGTCGATGGTAAGCCGTGGCTGCTGCGCTTTTTCGACCAGATCCGTTTCTACCCCGTCTCCGCCGAAGAACTGGCGGAATGGCGGCGCGATTTTCCCACCGGGCGCCGCTCGATCCGGATCGAGCAGAGCACCTTCCGCCTCGCCGATTACCGCGCCTTTCTGGCCAACAATGCCGACAGCATCGCCGCCTTCGAGAGCGCCCGACAGGCCGCCTTCGATTCCGAACGCGCCGCGTGGGAGGCCTCGGGCGAGTTCGACCGCGTCACCGATCTGCTCGCCGAGGATACGCCTGCCGAGGCTGCAATCGAAATTCCCGAGGGCGCCGACCTCATCGAGGCCCCCTTCGGCGGGTCAGTGTGGAAACTGCTGGTCGGCCCCGGCGACATAGTGGAAGCGGGCGACGTGATCGCAGTGATCGAGGCGATGAAGATGGAATGCCCGTTCGAAAGCCCGGCCGGCGGCACCATCGCCGCGCTTTACATCACAGAGCGCCAGTCGCTGCAGCCCGGCGCGCCGATGCTGGCCTTGAGGAGAGCGCCATGACCGCGCCGGAGCGTCTTTCCGCTGGTGCCATCGCCGCCGCCGTCAACGGGCGCGAGACCAGCGCGCTCGCAGTGATGGAAGCCACGCTCGCCCGCCTTGCCGCCTATGACGCGATCCAGCCGCAGGTGTGGATCAGCCGCGCCGCGCCCGATGATCTGCTGGCAGCTGCCCGCGCCATCGATGCGCGCGTGGCCGCGGGCGAGAACTTGCCGCTCGCAGGCGTGCCTTACGCGGTAAAGGACAATATTGACGTGGCGGGGTTCGCCACCACCGCCGCCTGCCCCGCCTTCGCCTATCGGCCGGAACGATCCGCTGGGGTGATCGAACGGCTGGAAAGCGCGGGCGCGATCTGCGTTGGCAAGACCAATCTCGATCAGTTCGCCACCGGACTTGTCGGTACGCGCAGCCCGCACGGCGCGCCGCGCAATACCTCCAACCTTGCCTATGTCAGCGGCGGTTCCAGCTCCGGCTCCGCGGTAGTGGTGGCGGCAGGCCTGGTCGCCTTTGCGCTCGGCACCGACACGGCGGGATCGGGGCGCGTGCCGGCCGCCTTCAATCACCTCGTCGGCCTCAAGCCCAGCAAGGGCCGCTGGAGCACGCGCGGGTTGGTCCCCGCCTGCCGCAGCATCGATTGCATCACGGTGTTCACAGACGCGCTCGGCGATGCGCGGCTGGTCGACAGCGTGGTGGCGAGCTTCGATCCCGCAGACCCCTTCTCCCGGCCACATGCCGATGCGCCGATCTCCGGCAAGCGCATCGGTATTCCCCGGCCCGATCAGCTTGTGTTCTTCGGCGATCTGCAATCGGAAGAACTCTACGCCCGCGCCCTGGATGTGCTGGCGAAGGATGCCGAACTGATCGCAATCGACATCGAACCGCTGCTCGAAGCCGCGCAGCTGCTCTATGGTGGCCCGTGGGTGGCCGAGCGTACCGCCGCGCTCGAAACGTTGTTGCGCAACAACCCCGAAGCCATCGACCCGGTCGTGCGCAGCGTGGTGGAGCCGGGGCTGGATATCAGCGCGGTGGAGGTGTGGAACGGCATCTACCGCCTCGCCGAACTCGCCCGCCATGCCGAGGCGCTGTGGGACAATGTCGATGCGCTCGCCTTCCCCACCACCGGCACCACCTACCGCGTTGCCGAGCTTGCCGCTGCGCCCATCGCGCTCAACAGCAATCTCGGGCGCTACACCAATTTCGTGAACCTGCTCGACATGGCGGCGGTCGCGGTTCCGGCGGGCGCGCGCACCAACGCCACTGGCTTCGGCATCACCCTGATCGGCCCGGCGCATAGCGATCTGGCGCTGATCGACTTGGCCGAATCCTACCTCGCCGCCGCCGCCCTGCCCGCCCTGCCCCCGCTCGATACCGGAGACCACATGGACACGATCAAACTCGCCGTCGTCGGCGCTCACCTTGAAGGCATGCCGCTGCACTGGCAGCTGACCAGCCGGGACGCGAAATTCGTCGGCGCCTTCACCACCGCGCCGAATTACCGGCTTTATGCCCTGGCCGATTCTGTTCCGCCCAAGCCTGCGCTGGTACACAGCGCGGAAGGCGCGGCGATCGCGCTGGAGGTGTACGAGCTCGACATGGCCGCATTCGGCAGCTTCGTCGCCGAAGTGCCGCCGCCGCTCGCGATCGGCACGGTCACGCTGTCCGACGGCACCAGCGTCAAGGGGTTCGTGGCAGAGCCGCGCGCACTTGACGGGGCGCAGGATATCACTCACCTCGGTGGCTGGCGCGCTTATATCGGGGGGCTGTAATTGCCGCGCATCATCACTGATATCCTTCTGCAATTCCGGCGATGGTTGCAGCCGTGAACGGACACGCGACCGATAGTCTGTTGGCATGGCTGCGCCAGAGCGGCGAACACAGCCATGCCAAGGCGCTGTCGGCATTGATGGAAGATCACGCCGCCCTGACCCTCACCAAGAACGCTGCCGAAGCCGCGAATGAGGCCAAGACCCGCTTCCTTGCCAGCGTCAGCCACGAAATCCGCTCGCCGCTCAACGCGATCTACGGCTATGCCCAGCTGCTCGAACGCGGCGACGGCACCAACGCGGTGGAGTCGGCCAAGGTGATCCGGCGCAGCGCCGAGCACCTGTCGAACCTGGTGGAAGGTCTGCTGGATATTGCGCAGGTCGAAAGCGGATCCTTGCGGCTGGCGCGAGACACGATCCGGCTGCCCGCGTTTCTGGAACAGCTGATCGACATGTTCCAGCCGCAGGCCGCGATGAAAGGTCTCGCGCTGCGGCTGGAAGCGCCCGCCAGCCTGCCCGAATTCGTTCGCACCGATCCCAAGCGGCTGCGGCAGGTGCTGATCAACCTGCTGGCGAACGCGATCAAGTTCACCGATCGCGGCGAAGTCACGCTCATCGTGCATTATCGCAACGAACTCGCGACCTTCGAAGTGGTCGACAGCGGCGTCGGCATCGCGCCTGCTGATATCGCCCGGATCCTGCTGCCGTTCGAACGCGGCGGCAGTGCCTCGGCGGACCGTGCGGGGATCGGGCTGGGCCTCGCGATCACGCAGGCGCTGGTGCACATCATGGGCGGCGATCTGCGGGTGGAGAGCAAGCCCTGCGAAGGATCGCGCTTCATCGTCCGGCTGATGCTGTCGCAGCCCCTGTCCCCGCCCACCGACATGCCCGACGCCAAACCGACGCGGCTCTATCTCGGACGCGAACGCAGGGTGCTGCTGATTGACGATGATCCCGCCCATCGCGAAGCCTTGCGCGGCCTGCTCGAACCGCGCGGCTTCCGGGTGCTGAGCGCCGAGGGCGGCGAGCAGGGGTTGGCGATCGCGGGAGAAGCCCAGCCCGATCTGGTGCTGCTGGACGTGTCGATGCCCGGCATCAGCGGGTGGGAAGTCGCCAAATTGCTGCGAGCACGCCACGGTCCGCGGCTGCGGATCGTGATGCTGTCGGGCGAAGCGGCGCAATCCGGCCCGGTCGACGACGCCCCCCCTGCCCATGATATGTTCGTCGCCAAGCCCTTTGATTTCAACGTTCTGCTCGATGTCATCAGCACGCAGCTTGGACTGGAGTGGCCGCAGACGCAGCCGCGTGACGGTGCGGGCGCAGCGCCACCTGGCGCCAACTTGCCGCCCCTTCTGGCAGCCGAAGCCCGGCCCCACCTCGCCGAGATCGTGCGGCTGGTGCGGATCGGCCATGTGCGCGCGATCGAGAGCCGGATCGATGCCATCGCCGCGCTGGGCGGGCAGGCGGCGACGTTGGCCGAGAGTATGCGCGTCCACCTCGACAGGTTCGACCTCAAATCGCTCGCCGCGCTGGCCAGAACGGAGGATCCCGATGATCGTTAGCGATCCTGCGGGCAGCACCCGCGACTGCATTCTTGTGGTCGACGACAATCCGGAATCGCTGCGCTTCCTGGTCGATGCACTCGAGAACGAAGGCATGGACGTGCTGATCGCTCGCAGCGGCGAGGCGACGATCGAACTGCTGGGCGAGGCTGCGCCCGACCTGATCCTGATGGACGCGCTGATGCCCGGCATGAGCGGCCTCGAGACGACCCGGCGGATCAAGGCCGATCCTGCCATCGCGCATATCCCGGTCATCTTCATGACCGGGATGACCGACCCCGAACACCTGGTCGAAGCGCTGCGGACCGGCGGCGTGGATTATGTGCGCAAACCCGTGGAGGTGGGCGAATTGCTGGCGCGTATGCGGGTTCATCTGGCCAATGCGCGCACATCCTACCGCTCGCGCCTTGCCTTGGGACGAGCCGGTCGCAGTCTGGCTGCAGTGAGCCCGCAAGGCGAACTGGTATGGTGTACGCCGCAGGCGGAAAGCCTGTTCCAGCGCCTCGATCCGGCTTGGGAGATGGACAGCCGCAATCTGCCCGGCTCCATTCAGCTGGCCCTTCGCCAGCTGCTGATCGAGCCCGGCCATTCCGCCGCCGCCAACCTGACGGTGGCAGGCATCGACATCGAAATCGCGCTGGCGGAAAACGACCGGCCGGGCGAAGCGCTGTTCAAGATCACCGAGGCGGGCGAGGCATCCAAGGTCGAACTGCTGCTCAGGCAGACGGCTCTCACGCGGCGCGAGGCGGAAGTGCTGCTATGGGTCAGCTACGGCAAGACCAACCGCACCGTCAGCGAGATCCTCGGGATCAGCCCGCGCACCGTCAACAAGCATCTGGAGCAGGTTTTCCGCAAGCTGGGCGTGGAAACCCGCGCTGCGGCGACGGCGATCGCCGTGCGTTACCTTTCCGAGTGAATCCATGGCGCTGCGCCAGATTGAGGAACCCTGCCGTTCAGCCCTACGTCATTCGGCCACTTCCGCGTGAAAACCGCTGCCGATACCGCCCCGGCAAGATAGCTTGCGATTGAGTGTGCGGCTCCGGCTTCCGGGCGTGTGAATGCGGGCATCAGGTCTTACGAATTGACGCTTTTTTGACGATCCGGTCGGTTGACCGTCGTGATGCCGGGGGGGCATGGCGACAGACGAACGGAAAAGCAAAAATCTGGCGGCAATGACCGGAAGCCCGGTCCGTATTCGGATTTCGAACGGCGCCGGAGCGCACCTGAGCAAGCATGATCGAAGACGAGAATATGTGATTGGAGTGCGCAATGGCCGGAGTACGGGTTGGAAATCGGATCATCGGCGCTGATGCGCCGGTAACGGTTGGCTGGGACAATATCGGCCGCGTCGAAGGCGGGCCGATCAAGCAGTTCATCTTCACCCACTTCCAGCCGGCTGTGCTGTTCGGCCTGATCGCGTTCTGGTATTATGCGCCCAATGAATGGGCGCTGGCATCGATCGGCATCATCATCGGCCTCGGCTTCAAGGTGTTCCTGCTGGGGCTGGAATGGGTCAATCCGCGCTATCGCAGCTGGCAGCTGACCTGGAAGGAATTCGCCACCGACGTGTTCTATGTCGGCATGGGCTACACGCTGCTCCGGATGGTCGATACCTATATCGGCGACGGCGTCATGATTGGGGCTGTTCAGGGCGCGTTCGATTGGGACAAGTTCGCGTGGTTCACCGGCCTGCCGCTGTTGGTGCAGGCGCTGCTGATTTCGATGATTTTCGATTTCGGCCAGTACTGGATGCATCGCGGTATGCACAACTGGTATCCGCTGTGGCTGGCCCACGCGCCGCACCACTACATCACCCAACTCAACATCAACAAGGGCAACGTCGGCAACCCGATCGAGCTGTTCCTGATCGGGCTGGGCATCGGCGGATTCTTCGACTTCCTGCCGCGCGCCTTCCTGATCGCTGGCGCCATCGGCATGGCCGTGGGCACCTATCAGCACATCAACGTGCGGTTCAACACACCGCGCTGGTGGCGGTTCATCTTCAACACCACCGAACATCACAGCGTTCACCACTCGCAGGATTACGAGGCGACCCGCAGCAATTATTCGGGCACCTGGATCATCTGGGACCGCATCTTCGGCACCTGCATCGATGGTGAGGCCGAATTGCTGGGCATGGAAGGCGGGCGCCGGATGGATATCCGCGAGACGATGCTGTTCCCCTTCACCGAAGCCTACAAGGATTTCCGCGCCTGGCTGAGCAAGCCTGCCCGGACGCCCGAGCCCGCGCCGCACCAGCCGGAACCTGCAGAGTGATCCGGAAGGACGGGGACGGTCACTGAGCATGCATATCAATCTGCCGTATATCGACCGCATCTGGCGGGCCAGGGGCGAGGTCGTTCTCGATGAGCCGCTGACGCCTGAAGAAGCTTTCGACCGGCTCGATCCGCTGTTCCAGACTGCAGGCAGCGCCTATGCGGTCGAGGGTGACACGCTGGGCTATTCCAAGCACAACCCGGCCGCGCAGGACAAGCTTGCCACCTTCACCCGCGGCACGCTGCGGCTGGTTCGGCAGGACGGCCGTTCACGGCTGGTGTTCGACGTGTCGAGCACTGCGCTGCTGCTCTGTTTCCTTGCGCCGCTGCTGTTCCTCGGTTTTGCGCAGACGATGGTAGCGCTGAACGCGTGGCACAATGCCGACGCCGAAGCGGTCGAAGCGCCCGAAAAGGACAAAGAGGCCGAGAAGCCGAAGGTCAAGCGGGAACTCCACCCCCTCGACAAGCTGCTCGGCGCGCCCGAGCCCGACGATCCGAACAAGAAGAAAGACAAGGAAAAGGACAAAGACAAGGAGAAGAAGGAGAAATTCGATCCGACCCGCGCCTATGTGCTCGCCGGGTTGTTCTTCCTGATCTACCTCGTCGGCCGCGTGCTGGAACCATACCTGTTCAAGCGAACCTTGCGCGCAGTGCTGGCGACCGGACAAACAGAGTTGGAGGGCGCCGGCGAACACGCCGCGAGCGCACCCCCTGCCCCGCAGCCAGAAGCAAGCTGAGCATTCTCCCTGCCGAGCGCGCCTCCCTGCCGATTGGGAGCGTGGAGGCTTTGGCGAGCACTTGCCGCAATCCGCTGAAATAGTCGGCGTGACATGAAAGCCACAACTGAGCGGCCGGATTGACTGCATGTGGGCTGCATAAGTCATATGCCCCATAGCAGCTGCCATTACGAAACTGCATCAATGTGAAGGTTATCTTGCACGACAGGGGAAGCGTGCGGGTTGTTGGGAAACCAGCGAATAACATACGCGGGGCCACTGATACGTGCAGGGTTTCGTTCCATCCACCGGAGCCGTCTCCGGAGGACCAATACTCGTGCCTGACTGAATTTCCACGTACAACATCGTGCCGAAGCGTTACAAATATTAAAAAGAAGATGGGGCTTTACCATGAAGAACTTCCGCAGCTCTCACCGTGCACTCCTATTCGCGGCGGCAAGCATGATGCCTTTTGCCGCGCAGGCTCAATCAGTTTCCGAACCGGATGAAGCAGCGCCTCCAAAGGAAGATACGGCGATCGTCGTGACCGGGTCGCGTATCGCGACCGATTCGACGACAACGCTGGCCAGCCCCGTTCAGGTGATCACTGCCGAGGATTTCAGGAACTCTGGCGAAATCGATATCACCCAGACACTGCGCGAGATTCCCGCGCTGCAAGGGTCCGATCCGGCCAACCTCGACAGCGCGCAGGGCTTTGCGCTGTCGGGTGCCAGCACCCTGAACTTGCGCGGACTGGGGGCAAACAGAACGCTTGTCCTTCAGGATGGTCGCCGCCACGTGCCCGGTATCGCCGGGACCGCCACCGTTGATGTCGGCGCGATCCCTCAGGCACTGATCCGCGAGGTGCAGGTGCTGACGGGCGGTGCATCGGGCGTCTATGGTGCCGACGCCGTTTCGGGCGTGGTCAACTACATCACGCGTACGGGCCGCGATTTTGACGGTCTTGAGTACCGCCTCCAGACCGGCATCAGCGACAAGGGCGATTCCGAGGAAGTTTATGGCTCGGTTGCCGGGGGCGGAACCTTCCAGGGCGGCCGGGGTAGCGCCGTTTTCGCCGTCGAATACTCGAAGAACACGGCAATCCTCGCAGGCGATCGTGACTTCGCCGCAGGGCCGGGGTCGTTCAATTTCGGCCAGAGCAACGCGTTCCTGAACGAGCAGCTCGGCCTCGACCCGGCTTCAGAGAATGCGTTCATCCCCAACTTCAGGCTTCCGGTTTCCAGCGCTCAGGGCATCATCGCAGTCGGTGGCTTCCCGTTCGATCGGCTGGCTTTCGGCCCGCGGGTCGCCCAAAACTTCCTTCCGGGAACCAGCACCGTTCCGAACTTCACCGGGACCAATATTCCTATCCTGCAAATTATCGATCCAGCGACAGGGCAGTTGCGCGCTTATAATCCTGGTCTTTCGACCGGCGCCTTTAATGCCAGCGGCGGTGACGGGATTTTTTCGGGCAACGCCCCGGGCCTGACGCTCATTCCAGAGTCGACCCGCGTCGTTGCCGCCGCAGGGCTGGATTACGAGGTCACCAGCACGATCAAGGTCTTCGCCGATGCAAAGTTCGCCTATGTCGAGACGAGCGATATCTCCGGCGTTCCGTTTGCCGACGACCTTTTCCTCTCGGGCGACAATCCCTTCCTTCCGGCGCAACTTCAGGATCAGCTTGCGGAAGTTGGCACCTCGTTCGTGGGCGTAGCGCTCGATAACCTCGCTTCTGACACGGGCCGCGGAACCGATATCGAGCGGTCGACCATTCGTGCGACGGGCGGGCTGCGCTGGGAAGCGCCAGCCAGCAATGTCAGCTTCGAAGCGAGCTACACCTGGGGCCGCACTCAGGTGGACGACACAGGCCGCCGCCAGCGTCTCAACGATCGCTACTTCACCGCGTTCGACGCTGTTGCTCTTTCACAGGACAACATCGACGGCATCGATCCGATCTTCAATTTCCAGAACGGCTCGGGAACGCTCAAGGCCGTGCGTAATGGCGCGGACATCGAAATCACCTCGGGCAATGCGCAGGTTGGCGATATCGTATGCCGCGCCGAAGTCACCGGGCTGCCGTCAGCGTCCAACGCTCCGTTCCTGGTCGGCGGTCCGCCGATATATCCCATCGCCGAATTCGATGATGATGATAACATCCTCAACGAAGTCACGATCAATGGTGTCAGGGTAAATGGCCAGACGCGCCCGGTCACCTTCCAGATCGGTGACGGCACCTGTGCACCGCTGAATCTGCTGGGTGACTTCATGAGCCAGGGGGCCGCGCTCGATTTCGCCTTTGTCGATATCAAGCAGGACACGGTGATCGAACAGCAGCAGTTCCTTGCGGTTCTCGCCGGCGATACCGAACATCTGTTCGAATTGCCGGGTGGACCGATCGGTTTCGCGGCAGGCTTCGAATATCGCCGTGACCAGTCGCGCTTCACGCGTGACCGCCTCGAATCGATCGAAGGCCGTGTGATCGAGAACGTCGCTGCGCCGCTGTTCAATTCGCCGCTCAACGGCGAAGGCATCAGCGTTTACGAAGTGTTCGGCGAAATTCGTGTCCCGATCCTCAGCGATATACCGTTTGTCGACAATCTCGAAGTCACGGCCGCCGGTCGCTATTCGGATTACAACACGATCGGCTCGACCGAGACCTATTCGTTCGGAGGGCAGTATAGCCCGGTCGATTGGTTGACCTTCCGCGGCACCTATTCGCGGGCCATCCGCGCACCCAATATCGGGGAGCTGTTCGCGCCGCAATCCATCGCCACCATCGGGGTCAATCAGGACCCCTGTGACAACAACAACATCACGCTCGGAACCAGCAACCGTGTCACAAACTGTGCGCAATTCGTGGTCGACGGGTTCGATTCGCAGGACTTCCTGACGGCCTTCTCCACGGGCACGACCGGCGGTAACCCGCTGCTGAGGGAGGAAACCTCAGACAGCTTCACCATCGGCGGTATCTTCCAGCCGCGCGGTGTTTTCGGCGGTGCACTGGATAACTTCGTTTTCATCGTCGATTACTACGACATTGAAATCGAAGACGCGGTCGGCAGTCTGACCGGCGCGGCGATTGCGGCGGCCTGCGTCGACTTGCCTTCGACAGACAACCAGTTCTGCGATGCAATCGAGCGCGATCCCAACCGCGGCGGTGCGATTGTCGGATTTACCTCGGGCAACATCAACCTTCAGGTTCTGCGTGCCCGCGGTATCGACTTCGAAACGCGCTACAGCTTCGATGCGCCGTTCGGTAATGGTGACTGGGGCAGCTTTACGCTGAGAGCTGCCGGCACGCACTTCCTCGAGCGGTTCACGGAAGGCGATCCTGTCATCCAGCAGACGATTGCCGATGAGCCCGATCCGGTTCAACAGCAGTTGCTCATCACCGATCAGGCAATCAACAGCGATCTGCTTGGCGTGATTGGTGTGCCGGACTGGATTGTGAACTTCAGCGTCAACTGGGAGTTCGACAAGTTCAACATCGGCTGGCGCACGCGCTGGGAAGATTCCACGCTGCAAGTCTCGAACAATGCCGCGACTGACGTCGAAATTGTTGACGGCGAAGTTGTAGTGTTGCCGAACGTGGGCGTTCTCGATCCGCGCCAGCTCTTCACCGGCGACGGGTTCGAGCACGACATCAGCCTCAGCTACGAAGCGACTGAAAGCTTCCAGATCTATGGCGGTGTCAACAACCTGACTGATACGGAACCCTTCCTCGGCAGTCTGTCCCGTCCGGCCGGCCCACGCGGCAGGTTCTTCTTTCTCGGAGTGTCCGGATCGTTCTGATCCGGTTTGAACTGAACGCAAAGAATGGGGCGCGAAGGCAATGACCTTCGCGCCCCTTTTCTTTCGTTTACGGGCTTGCTTTCGTTGCCGGGTCAGGACCTGACCGGGCCTGTCGCTGTTTGCGCAGTTGACGCCGGACACGCCGCCCCCGCCTCGACTGGCGGACGCGGAAAGCCTTAGTGCAAGGTTCGGCTTTTTGCTGCCACGCGGCGCAAGGCGTTGACATAGACCTCGGGTTCCTGCGCGCCGGGGATCAGGAACTTCACCCCCGAAGCATTGGCAACGATCATCGCCGGCACCCCGGCGATGTTCATGTCCCACGCCTCGTGCTCCTCGGCCAACACGCGGGCTTCCAGATCCGGATCGTCGAGCGCCGCCTTGGCCGCTTCTCGGTGCAGGCCGACGCTGGCGGCGATATCGAGCAGCACGCTGCGATCCCCCAGCCTCTCGCGCCGGTTGAAATGGGCGCGGAACAGCGCGAGCTTCAATTCGGTCTGAACCTGCGGCCCCGCTTGTTCGAGCGCGAAGGCCAGCAGCTTGTGGCACAGCCTCGTGTTCCACATCATCGCGGGCGGTGCGTCGCCCTCTCCCTCGTAGGACAGCGAGACGCCCGCCGCTTCGGCAATCGCCTTCATCCGACCACGCAGGCCAGCGCCTTCTTCTGCAGACCGTCCATATTTGCGCTGAAGGTGGGCTTCCTGCTCCTCGCCCTCGGCAGGCATCTGCGGGTTTAGTTCGAACGGTCGCCAACGGATTTCCGCCGCGATCTCGCCGTCGAGTTCGGCCAGCGCCTTGGTCAGCTGTCCGTAGCCGATCAGGCACCACGGACACATGACATCGGAATAGATGTCGATCGTGAGGGCGTGGGGAGCTTCGGGTGTCACCTGTCGAGCCACCATGTGATGAGGTGATGGGCAATCGCGAATTTCTGCGGGAAGATCAGCAGTTCGTTGCCATCCGGCCCGGCGGCGCGGGCATCCTCCAGTTCGGCGCGGGTGAACCAGCGGGCATCGTCCAGTTCTGTGCGGTCGATGGTAATTTCCGGATCGTCGGCCACGCTGGTGCAACCGATCATCAGCTGGCTGGGGAACGGCCACGGCTGGCTGGCGATATAGCGCACGTCGCGCACCCGCAGGCCCGCTTCTTCGTGAACTTCGCGCGCGACCGCTTCCTCGATGGTCTCGCCCGGTTCGACGAAGCCTGCCAGCGCCGAATACATCCGCGGCGGAAAGCGCGGCTGGCGGCCCAACAGCAACTTGCCCTCGTGTTCGACCAGCATGATGGTTACCGGATCGGTACGCGGGAAATGTTGGGCGCCGCAAGCTTCGCAATTGCGCTGCCAGCCGCCCTTGGCCAGCTTCGTCGCCGCACCGCAACTGGCGCAGAAGCGGTGGCGCGCGTGCCAATCGATTAGGCTGCGCGCCCCTCCATAAATTGCCAGTTCCTCGGGCCGCAGCATCTGCATGACCTGCCACGCCCGCGGCATGGCGGGGCCGCTTGCGCCTTCGACCGGAACCGGCGCGAAATGCGCGCGGTCGTCCAGCATCCCGAGGAACACCAGTTCCGCATCTGGCTCCACATCGGCCAGCGTGTGCCACAGCAGCCGCCCGTCATCATCGAATTCAGGCAGCAAACCGTCGAGATTCAGCACCCGCGCGCGCCAGTTCATGAGATTGCCGAGCGCCGCCGGATCGACCCGGATATTGTCCGCCCGGTCGATCGGCGATCCGGCGAAGGCCATTGCCGCAGAAGGCACGTGGGCAACCGGCATCAAGCTGCCTTTTTGCCGCGCATCGCCGCCAGATCGGCCTCCATCGCGGCCAGGAATTCGTCGCGCACCGGATAGGCTTCAGACGGCATGTACTGGGTGAACAGGGTGGAACGCAGCTTCAATCCGTAATCGACCGCCGCCAGCGTGCCGGCCGCCCCGCCCCAGCCGAAGGTCTGCCCGACCGACCGACCGCCCGCGCCGTGGCCCTGCCCCGCCATCCAGCTGCCGCTGGTATCGACCGTGGCAGGCAAAAGGTTCGACGTGCCGACCCGCACCGCCTCCAAGCTCATCACCCGCACCCGGTCGATGGTGCCGTAGCCAAGCAGCATCCGCAGGAAGCGGTCATAATCTTTCGGGCTGGACACCAACCCGCCGCCGCCTGCGGGCACTTCGGGCGGATCGAGGAAAATCGAATTGACCCCCGGATCGATGGGGAAGGCATTGCCGGCAATAATGCCGTAATTGTCGGTGAGCCGCGCAGCCTCGCTTTGCGGCACCTGCATCCATGTGCTGGTCATCCCGCAGGGTTCGAAGATGCGCTGGCGCAGGAACGCCTCGAAATCCATCCCGCTCGCCACCTCGATCACCCGGCCGAGCAGATCGATGCTGGCCGAATAACTCCACGTGGTCGCGGGCTGATACATCAGCGGCAGTTCCGCGAGGCGATCGGCGAAGGCTTCCAGACCCGGCGCGGGCGTGACCGGGGGAAAGCCGGGGATCGGCATCCGGCTTACCCGGCCGCCGACGAGCCCAGCCTGATTATAGGCATCGAGCAGCGGACCTTTGCTGACGACCTGATAGCCCAGCCCTGCGGTATGGGTGAGCAACTGGCGGATGGTGATCGGACGTTCGGCAGGCACGGTGTTGTCCAGCGGGCCTTCGGGATCGACCAGCACCTGCATGTCACGGAAGGCGGGCAGGATATCGTGCAGCGGCTGATCCAGCCCCAGCTTGCCTTCATCGATCAGGATCATTGTTGCCATGCCGGTGATCGGCTTCGACATCGAATAGATGCGGAACAGGGAGTTCTCGTCCACCGGGGTCGGCCGTGCGAGCGACAGCGTGCCACCGCCGACGGTATGGGCGTGCGGCTGCCGCCCCCAGCCGAAGGTCAGCAACATGTTGGCGACCTTGCGTTCGGCCACGTAGCGATTGGCCAGCGCGGCGACGTTGCGCCAGTTCTCCGAGACATCATGCGCCAGCAGCGCACGTCCGAATGGCAGCCCGGACAGAGCTGCGCCCGCCGCCAGTAACGATCCGCCACGGAACAGGGTGCGGCGGGAGAGGACAGCGGCTTGGCATTCTTGGGGGGTCATGGTGCAGAATCTCCGAGAGGCTTTGATCCCTTGTCTGGGGCAGCCGGGCGCACGGGTCAATTGCGGGAACGGTCTGCGGACTTGCAAAGGGACGGTGTGGTAGGCATATAAGACACATGCTCAACGCACTTGCCTTTCTCATCGGCCTCATCAGCCTCGTGATCGTCATCCCGGCGCAGATCCCGCTTTTGGGCTGGGCCAACTGGTTCGCTCTGCCGCTGATCGTGCTCGGGATCATCATCGGTGCGCTGTCTTCCAAGGACGGCGGGCGCAATTTCTGCCTCGTCGTGCTGCTGATTGCCGCGGTTCGCCTGATGCTCGGCGGCGGCTTCTTCTAGACGCTCGCCACCGCCAGTCGCGCCGCCTTGGCGAACAGCGTCGCCAGCCCCGCGTTGTCGATCCCCTCGATCGGCCACCATTGACCCTCGCCCTCGGGCGGGATGTCCGTGTGGAGGGCGATGACCTCCAGTGTCAGTTGCGCATGGGTAAAACCGTGCCGCACAGCCCCCAGTGTACGCCACTCGCCTGCCACCGGCGGAACGCCAGAGCCATTGTCTTGCGCGCTCCAGCCATCATCGGGCAGCGCCCGCATCCCGCCCAGCATCCCGCTGTCCGGGCGGGTGACCAGCCACACCTCGGCGCCCTTGTTGCGCGTCATCCAGAATGCCGTGCCACGCCGCTCGGGCACAGGCTTTTTTGCTGGCTTGACCGGCAGACGTTCCGGATCGCCAGCGGCATAGCCTGCGCAAAGCTCGCGTAACGGGCAAAGCAGGCAGCGCGGCGCCTTGCTGGTGCAGATCTGCGACCCGAGGTCCATCATGCCTTGTGCAAAGTCGCCGGCCCTGATGTGAGGGGTGATCGTGCCGGTAGCAGCGCGGATCGCCTTGCGCGCTGCGGGCAAGGGTTCGTCAATCGCAAACAATCGCGCTGCGACCCGCTCGACATTCGCATCGACCACCACCGCCCGCTGACCGAACGCAATCGCCGCGATGGCCGCGGCGGTATAATCGCCCAGACCCGGAAGGCGGCGCAATTCCGCCTCGGTGGAGGGAAAGCCGCCGCGTGCTGCCACTTCGCGCCCGCACTTCACCAGATTGCGGGCACGCGAGTAATAGCCCAGCCCCGCCCATGCCGCCATGACATCATCCTCAGGCGCGGCGGCCAGCGCCTCGACCGTCGGCCAGCGTGCGGTGAACTTCGCGAAGTAAGGCTTCACCGCCGCCACGGTGGTCTGTTGAAGCATGACCTCGGACAGCCAGACGCGGTACGGCCACGCCGGATCATCCGGCGGCGGATTTCCGGGCGGATTGCGCCACGGCAGATCGCGAGCGTGGCCATCATACCAGCCAAGCAAAATGTCGGAGATACTGGCAGTCACGTCCCGCCTATGGCATGGCAGGCGCAATCATGGGAAGCGACAAGAAACCTCCGGCCAAGTCTGGCATGACCAAGCCTTACACGAGGCCGCGCGGCAGGGGTGCGCGCGCCATCGGCGACCTGATGCCCGAAATCGGCCGCACCGCGTTTCGCCGCTTCGGCTTCGTGCAAAGCTCGGTCGTCACCCGCTGGCCGGAAATCGTCGGCCCCACCCACGCCCGCATCTGCAGTCCCGAAGCGATCCGCTTCCCGCCCGGCGAGAAGGCGGAAGGCATCCTGCAACTGGTTGTGGTTCCCGCCCATGCGCCGCTGATCCAGCAGGTCGTCCCGGAAATCATCGACCGGGTGAACCGCTTCTTTGGCTACAAGGCGGTGGCGCGGGTCAAGCTGCGGCAGGGCGCGGTCAAGCCCGCCCTTGCCGACAAGCCCGCCAAGGCGCCGCCTTCGCTGAAACCCATCCCGCTGGAACTGGGCGACAGTTTGCGCGATATCGGCGATCCGGAACTGCGCACCGTGCTGGAATCTCTCGCCCGCAGCTTTGGCGATAACGAAACACCGGATAAGGAACAGGACTTTCCATGATCTTGCGCCCGCTCACAGCCGTTGGTGCCGGATTGGCCGCCGCGCTTATCGCGCTGGCAGCGCCCACAGCCGCGCAGCAGACCCTCGACCAATCCCGCAGCGCCTTTGATGGCGTCAGTCCTCAGGGCAATTGGAGCGCGGCCATTGCCCGCACCGATCGCGGTCACCTGATCGGCAATCCCGAAGCCGATACCCGCCTGATCGAATTCATCAGCTATACCTGCAGCCACTGCGCCAGCTTCGCGATGGAAGGCGAACCGGCGATCGACATTACCTTGCTTACGCCGGGCAAAATGGCGGTGGAAGTGCGGCCGGTGATCCGCAACGCGCTGGACCTTACCGTTTCGCTGCTCGCCCAGTGTGGCGATCCGGCGGGCTTCAAGGATCGCCACCGCGCCTTCATGTATGGTCAGAGCCAGTGGCTCGCGAAGTTCCAGAATGCGCCGCAAAGCCAGAAGGCGATCTGGTCGCGGGCTGACAAGGCATCGCGGATGAGTGCCGCGAGCGCGCTTGGCCTCATCGACATGCTGGTGCAGCGCGGCCAGTGGATCGCCGATGTGAATGCCTGCGTGATGGACGACGTGGCGGCGCAGAAGCTGGTGAACGACGGCGCTGCGGACCGGCTCGAATTGAAAGTTGCGGTCACGCCCAGCTTCGCGCTCGACGACCAATTGCTCGTCGACGTCCACAGCTGGGCCGGGCTGTACCCGCTGCTTTCGGCTCGGTTCGCCCCGGATGTCGCCGACGAATCCGGCGGCGGCTGATCCAGTTATTCACAGCGTCCGCCTGCGGCCTTGCTGGCACGGCGCACCCGCGGCTATTCTTTTGATCTCATGTTCCAAGGACGTCTTCGATGAAACTCACCCGCCTTTCCGCGCTCGGCCTGCTTGCCGCCGCCCCGCTCGCTCTCGCCGGCTGTGATGATGCCGCCGCCCCCGGCGGGGTTGCGAGCGGCGAGCCCTTGCCCGCAGTCGCCGCGCCCGAAGGCACCAGCTGGGCCAACACCGTGACCGTGACGCCCGAAGGCGGCTACATGATCGGCAATCCCGATGCCCCGCTGAAGCTGGTGGAATATGCCTCGCACACCTGCGGGGCCTGCGCCAACTTCGCCGCCACCGCCAAACCGGCGCTGAAAGAGAAATACATCCCCACCGGCAATGTCAGTTTCGAACTGCGCAATCTGGTGCGCGATCCGATCGACCTCACCATTGCCACTCTGGTGCGGTGCGGGGCGAAGGAGAACATGCAGCCGCTGTCCGATCAGGCCTGGGCCTCGCTCAACGATATTTTTGCGCAGGTCGACGCCAATCAGGCGCTCTACCAGTCCGCCGGGAGCCAGCCGGTCGATCAGCGCTTCATCACCATCGCCCAATCCGCTGGGCTGATCGATTACTTCGCCGCACGCGGGCTGAGTGCCGATCAGTCGCGCGCCTGCCTGGCCGATACCGAGGCAGTGGAGGCGATTGCCGAAGCGTCGCAGAACCAGGCCGAAGAACTGGGCATCAACGCTACCCCGACCTTCCTGCTCAACGGCAAGAAGCTCGACGTCAATTCCTGGGATCAGCTCGAACCGCTGCTGCAGCGCGCCGGCGCGCGCTAAGGCAAGACGCGGGGGGCGCGGCGATAACCTGATGCAGTTCCACCGGCTCAAGCTCACGGGGTTCAAGAGCTTTGTCGAGCCGGCGGAATTGCGTATCGAACCCGGCCTGACCGGGGTCGTCGGCCCCAATGGCTGCGGCAAGTCCAACCTGCTTGAAGCAATCCGGTGGGTGATGGGGGAAACCTCGGCCAAATCGCTGCGGTCGGGCGGTATGGAAGACGTGATCTTTGCGGGCACCTCCACCCGCCCGCCGCGAGACTTTGCCGAAGTGGTGCTGCACGCCAGCGACGATGCGGATGATGAACTGGTGGTCACCCGCCGGATCGAGCGCGGCGCGGGCAGCGCCTACCGCGTCAATGGCCGTGATGTGCGCGCCAAGGATGTCGCGCTAACCTTCGCCGATGCCGCTACCGGCGCGCATTCGCCGGCGCTGGTGAGTCAGGGCAAGATCGCCACCGTGATCGCCGCCCGCCCGGCAGAACGCCGCGCGATGCTGGAAGAAGCCGCCGGGATCGCCGGTCTGCACGTCCGCCGCAAGGACGCCGAAAGCAAGCTGCGCGGGGCGGAGGCGAACCTTGCCCGGCTTGACGACCTGATGGCCGGGCTCGACGCGCAGATGTCCTCGCTGAAGCGGCAGGCCAAGCAGGCCGAACGTTACACCGAACTGACCCACCGGATTCAGGCTGCCGAGGCCCGGCTGCTGTTCGCCCGCTGGCGCGAGGCCGCGTTCGCCGCCAAGGAAGCGCGCGCGGCTGCAGAGGGTGCCAACGCCGCGGTCGCAGAGGCGCAAGGCCTGGTCGCGGCTGCACAGAAAGAACAGGCCGAAGCCGCACAAGCCCTCGCCGCAGCACGCGATGAACTCGCCGACCGGCGCGACGATGCCAGCGCCCACGGGCACCGCATGGCCGCGCTGTCCGAAAAGCTCGAAGCTGCCGAAACCCGCCTTGCCGATCTCACCCGCCAGCAGACCCGGCTGGAGGAAGACCGCAAGGATGCCGACCGGCTGACCAGCAGCGCGGTCGAGGCCTTGGCGCGGCTCGAAAACGAAGTCACCGCCAGCCGCAGCGCCGTGACCGAGGCCGATGCCGCGCGCCCCGCGCTCGCCAACCGCGCCGAGGACGCCGAACGCGCCAGCCGCGCCGCCGAACTGGCGCTAGCGAAAGCGACCGCCGATCACGCCGGGGTCGAGGCCGAATGGCGCGTGGCCGAAGCGGCGGTCGAACAGGCCGAAGCGCGGCTCGCGCGGGTCGAGGGCGACATGGCACGGATCGCTCGCACCCGAGCCGAACTGGCGCAAAACGGCGATCCGCAAGCCAATGTCATCGCCGCACGCGCGTCGGCTGAGACTGCCGCGGGCGAGGTGGCGCGGCTGCGCGAAAAACTCGATGCCGATCAGGCGCGCAAGGGCGAATTGCAGATGCTGCGCGACAAAGCCGCCAGCGCGCTTGCCGCCGCCCGCGCCGAACTCGCCGGGATCGAGCGCGAACATGCCGCTCTCGCCCGCGACCGCGATGCGCGGGCCAAGCGGGAGGCCGGGCGGCGGGGGATGGCCACTGCGCTTGACCGCGTGCGGGTGGAGCCGGGCTATGAACGCGCGCTCGCCGCAGTGCTGGGGCGCGATGGCAAGTCGCCCCTCGGCGCGCCCGCAGCGGCGCAGGATGGGCGGTTCTGGACCGGGGCCGATGCGCCTGCACAGGTGGCAGACAGCCTGCTCGCCCATATGGGCGATTGCCCGCCGGAACTCGCCGCGCGTCTTGCCCTGGTGCATTGCGCGGACAACGACGATGGCCGGACGCTTGGCCCTGGCGAATGGCTGGTGACCCGCTCCGGACACCTGCGCCGCTGGGACGGGTTCATTGCGCGCGGCGAAGGCGCGGCAGAGGCGGCGCAGCTGGAGGCTGCCAACCGCTTTGCCGAACTCGACGCCTCACTGCCGCCCTTGCGCGATGCCGCTACCAATGCCGAGGCCGAGGACAAGGCGGTGCGCGAGGAACTGGCCGCGCTCCAGACCGCGCTGGTCGGACAGGAACGCAGCCTCGCAGGTACGATCGAAGCCGAACGGCAGGCGCTGCGGCGGCTCGACCAAGCCGAAGCCGCCAAGGAACGGCTCGCTGCAAGGCTGGCGGAACTCGCCGCCAGTGCCGGCGAGACCGAGATGCAGCTCGCCGCCGCAAAGGATGATCTGGCCACTGCGAACGCGCAGCGCCAGCGCCTGCCCGCGCGCGATGCCGGGCGTGCGTCACTGGAAGCGGCGCAAGCGAAGAACGCCGCCGCCCGCAGCGCCGTGCAGGCCGCACTGGCCGAACTTGCCGCGCAGGATCAGGCGCTGGCCGTCGCGCGGGAACGGCTCGCAGCGCAGCAGGCCGAGCAAGCCGGGTGGAAGGCGCGGTCCAGCGATGCCGAGCGGCGCATGGCCGAAACGGCGCGCAGACTGGCCGAAATCGCCGAGGACCGCGCCGTCCACGCGGCCAAGCCCGCCGCACTCACCGCCGAGATCGAAGCGGGCGAAGCCACCCGCACGCGCCTCACCGCCGAACTCAGCGCTGCCGAGGCCGCAATGCGCGAGGCCGAGACCCGCCAACGCGCAGCTGACGCGGACCTCGCCGCCCGCACCGAAACGCTGGCGCAGGCCCGCGAAGGCCGCGCCAGCCTCGCCGCGCGGGCCGAGAACGAGGAATCGCGGCGCACTGAACTCGCGCGGATTTCCGGCGAGCGGTTCCAGTGCCCGCCCCCGCTGCTGGGCGAACGCTTCGGCTTCGGCGAAGAGGATATTGCGCCCGCCAGCAGCGAATCCGAGGAACTGGAACGCCTCACCGCCTCGCGGGAGCGGATCGGGCCGGTCAACCTCGTCGCCGCCGAGGAATTGGCGCGGATCGAGGGCGAGCATGGCAGCAGCGCCAGCGAGCAGGCCGAACTGGTCGAAGCCATCGCCCGCCTGCGCGGCTCGATCGGCAATCTCAACCGCGAGGGTCGCGAACGGTTGCGCGCCGCTTTCGAGGAAGTCGATGGGCATTTCCGCGTGCTGTTCACCCGGTTGTTCGAAGGGGGGCAAGCGCATCTGGCGCTGGTCGATAGTGATGATCCGTTGGAGGCGGGGCTGGAAATCTACGCCCAGCCGCCCGGTAAGCGGCTGCAATCGCTGTCCTTGCTGTCAGGCGGCGAGCAGGCCTTGACCGCGACCGCGCTGATCTTCGCGCTGTTCCTCACGAACCCCGCGCCGATCTGCGTGCTCGACGAAGTCGACGCGCCGCTGGACGACGCCAATGTCGAACGTTTCTGTGACCTGCTCGATTCGATGGTTCGCACCACCACGACCCGCTACCTGATCGTTACCCACAACGCGGTGACGATGAGCCGCATGCACCGATTATTCGGGGTGACGATGGCGGAAAAGGGCGTCTCGCGCCTCGTCAGCGTCGATCTGGGAGAGGCCGCGCTGCTGGCGGCGGAGTAAGACCTACGCTTCGAGCGCCGCTGCCAGACGTGCGCGGATCGCCTTCAGCGCGGTAATGGTTTCGCCAATGTCCGCAACTTCCGTCACCATCAGGCGAATGCCCGGCGCGGGAGCAGGCTCGACCTCGGCCCTGCGATCACCGGCGCGGCGATCCTGTGTGCGGCGATCGAGATCGCCCTTGCCAGCGGCGCGCAGCACAGCTTCGGCGCCTTTGAGGGTATAGCCTTCACGGTTGACCAGCCGATCGATCGCCGCGACCATGGCGACATCGCTGGGCCGGTAATAGCGCCGCCCACCGCTGCGCTTGAGCGGTTTGAGCAACGGGAACTGCTGTTCCCAGTAACGCAGCACGTGGGGCTTGATGCCGAGCGCCTCGCTGACTTCGCCGATGGTGCGCAGCGCGCCTTCGTCTTTCCCGTCACCGAACTCGGTCATCAGACCCCATCCTCTGCGCGCTCCTTGGAGCATCAGCCTTTGGCAATGCGTTCCTTGAGCAGCTGGCTCGCGCGGAAGGTCATCACCCGGCGCGGTGTGATCGGCACTTCCACCCCGGTTTTGGGATTGCGGCCGATCCGTTCGTTCTTGTCGCGCAACACGAAGCTGCCGAACCCCGAAATCTTGACGTTTTCGCCCCGCGCCAAAGCATCGCTCATTTTGCCGAGGATCGATTCGACCATTTCAAGGGATTCCGCCCGGCTGAAACCCATTTTGCGATTGATGGTTTCCGCCAGATCGGCGCGAGTCAAAGTTCCTACCGAACGCATCATGCGCTTTCTCCTTCGTTGGCGCGACCCATCCGAAGACCCTTAGCTTACAATTTTTCATCAGGTTTGCAATGTGATGACGCAGATAATGTTGAGTTTTCAGCAACTGTGTTAGCTTTCTCGCGTCACCATACCGGCACGCCTCACAGCCGGATCAGGCTGGCCCCCCAGGTAAAGCCGCCACCCATGGCCTCCAGCATGACCAGATCGCCCGGCTTGATTCGCCCATCCTTGCGCGCCACATCGAGCGCCAGTGGCACCGATGCTGCCGAAGTGTTGGCGTGGCGATCCACCGTTACGATCACCTTTTCGGCCGCGATCCCGAGCTTCCTCGCCGTCGCATCCAGGATCCGCGCATTGGCCTGATGCGGCACCACCCAATCGATCTCGTCAGCGGTAACACCTGTTTCTTCAAGCACTTCCCTGAGCACGCTTGAAAGATTGACTACGGCATGGCGGAACACTTCGGGCCCGCGCATCCGCACATGACCGACGGTCTGCGTGGTCGAAGGGCCACCGTCGACATAGAGCAGATCATGGCACGCACCATCCGCATGCAGCCGACTTGCGATGATGCCAGGCGCATCCTTGCCGCTGTCCCCGCCAGAGGGCGCTTCGAGCACGACGGCTCCAGCCCCGTCACCGAATAGCACGCAGGTGGTGCGGTCTTCCCAGTCGAGGATGCGGCTGAAGGTTTCCGCCCCGATCACCAGCGCGCGTTTTGCCATGCCGGTGCGCAGCAGCGAGTCGGCAGTGGCGAGAGCATAAAGAAAGCCCGAACACACTGCCGCGACATCGAAGGCGATCCCGCCATTGCAGCCCAACGCGGCCTGCACCTTGGTGGCGGTGGCCGGGAAGGTGTTGTCCGGCGTGGCAGTGGCGAGCACGATCAGTCCGATGCTCGACGCATCGACGCCCGCATCAGCCAGCGCCGCGCGCGCTGCCGCGGTCGCCAGTGTGGCGGTGGTTTCGCCCTCGCCTGCAATGTAGCGCTGCCGAATGCCGGTGCGTTCGACGATCCATTCGTCGGACGTTTCAACGCGTTCGGCCAGCTCGGCATTGGTCACCACCTTGGCGGGAAGCGCCGATCCGGTTCCCAGCAATCGCGAACCGTTCATGCCGCGGCCTCGCCGCCCTTGGGCCCGGAAATCCGGCTGTTCTGGCCCAGCGCGCCCTCGCCCAATTGCGACAGGTCGTGCGCGATCCGCTCGGTAAGCTTGTTTTCCAGCAGTCGCGCCGCGACCGCCACCGCATTGGCAACACCCTTGGCATTGGCGCTACCGTGGCTTTTCACCACCACGCCGTTGAGGCCGAGAAATACCGCGCCATTGTGGTTGTTGGGATCGAGATGGTGCTTGAGCAACTCGGTCGCCGGGCGCGACACCAGAAACCCGATCTTCGACCGCAGCGATGAAGTGAACGCCTGCCGCAGCAGATCGGTGACAAAGCGCGCCGATCCTTCGATTGCCTTCAACGCGATGTTGCCGGAAAAACCATCGGTCACAACCACATGGGTCTCGCCCCGGTTGATCTTGTCGCTTTCGACAAACCCGTCGAACATCAACGCCAGCCCGCCATCTTCCCGCGCGGAAGCGGCAGTGAGCATCGCGGCGGCATCGCGCAGTTCCTCGGTGCCCTTGATTTCCTCGGTACCGATATTGAGCAGCCGGACGACCGGGCGTTCGAAGCCGTTGACGATCCGCGAATAGGCCGCGCCCATCACGGCGAACTGCACCAGATTACGGGCATCGGCTTCGGTATTGGCGCCCAGATCGAGCATCACCACGTCATGCGCCTGCAAGGTCGGCATGATTGCGGCCAGCGCCGGACGATCAATGCCCGGCAGGGTGCGCAGCGCAATCTTGCTCATTGCCATCAGCGCGCCGGTATTGCCCGCACTGACGGCGGCTCCGGCATCGCCGGTCTTCACGGCATTAACGGTCAGGCCCATGCTGGTGGTCTTGGCACGGCGCATCGCACGGCTGGGCAGTTCATCGCCGCCCACCACGCCTTCGCAATGGAGGATTTCGGAAGCCCCGCGCATGCCGGGGTGATTGTCGAGTGCGGCGGCGATGCGTTTTTCATCACCGACCAACAGGAACTTGAAGTCCTCGTGCTGACGGCGGGCGAGCGCCGCGCCTTCAACCATCACGCGCACGCCTTCATCCCCGCCCATCGCGTCAACGGCGATACGCGGCAAGTTCATCGTGCTAATCTCCGGTCTATTGTCTGAGCCAACGGCGATCAGCCGACGGCGACAACCTGACGCCCGTTGTAGTGGCCGCAATGGCCGCAGATGTTGTGCGGGCGCTTCAGTTCACCGCAGTTGCCGCATTCGCCGAAGGCTTCGACCTTCAGCGCGTCGTGTGAACGACGCATACCGCGACGGCTGGGGGATACTTTTCTCTTGGGGACAGCCATGGTGGCACCAATTCCTCGAATATTTGCGTTTGCCTGCGCCACCGGCCCTGTTGATAGCGACGGCGTGATTCTCAAAGGCCGCCCTTACGGCAAGGAAGCGTCACGCACAAGCCGCAGCCCTTGCGTGTATTCCTTGGCCAGCAGTGGCGGGAAGGCGGGCGCTATAACGCAAAATTCGCGCGTTGCAAGCGGTGTGCAGTGGCCCTAGCACTGGCGAAGAAATCATCAGGGGATCCTTTCATGACTGTACTTCCTGTGACGCTGGCCGCAGCGGCGGCAGCGGCGATACTCAATATCTGGCTGTCGATCCGCATCGGCGCGCTGCGGACCGCGCTCGGCATCAGTGTGGGCGATGGAGGGAGCGAGCCGTTGCAGCGGCGGATGCGGGCGCAGCTCAACTATGTCGAGAATACTGCCTTCGTGCTGGTGCTGATCGGCGCGATCGAGCTGGCAGGCCGGGGCAGCTGGTGGCTGGCCTACGTGGCAGCGGCATACTTCATCGGCCGCGTGGCGCACGGGTTCGGAATGGACGGCGGCAAGGCCAAGATCGGGCGGATGATCGGCACGCTGCTGACGATGCTGGTGCAGGTTGGCCTTGCGGTGGCTGCGGTGCTGATTGTTATGGGGGTGATGTAGGCACGTCGTCATTGCGAGCGGAGCGAAGCAATCCAGAGTGGCGCGCGAGACGCTCTGGATTGCCGCGGCGCCTTCGGCTCCTCGCAATGACGAGAATTCAGCTTAGCGCATAGTCGCTCACAAACGCGTTCGTCTTGCGCTCGCGCCCAAAGGTGCTGGTGGGGCCGTGGCCGGGAATGAACATCACGTCCTCGCCGAGCGGCCATAGACGCTGGGTAATGCTGTCGATCAGATCCTGATGATTGCCGCGGGGGAAGTCCGTGCGGCCGATGCTGCCCTGGAACAAGACATCGCCGACGATCGCGAAGCGGCTGGGCGCATGAAAGAACACCACGTGGCCGGGCGTGTGGCCGGGGCAGTGGATCACGTCGAGCGTCAGATCGCCCACCGTCACCGTGTCGCCGTGGTGGAGCCAGCGGGTCGGTTCGAAGCTTTTGGCGACCATCCCCCAGCGCGGGCCGTCATCGTCGAGCTGCTCGATCCAGAAGCGGTCGTCCTCGTGCGGGCCTTCAATGTCGAGCCCCAGTTCCTCGGCCAGCATCCCGGCCTGCCCGCAATGGTCGAGGTGCCCGTGGGTGACGAGGATCTTTTCGAGGGTCACGCCCGCCTTGGCGACGCCCTCTTTCAGCTTGTCCAGATCGCCGCCGGGATCGACCAGTGCGCCTTTCATTGTCTTGGTGCACCAGATCAGCGAGCAGTTCTGCTGCAGCGGCGTCACCGGAATGATCGCGGCGCGCATAGGGGGGAGCGGTTTGGGGGCGTCGGTCATGGAGGCAGGCTTAAACCCGCCCCCCCTTCCACACAACCCGCCCGATGATCGCCACCTCATCCGCCGCCACTTCGACCGGCGGGTAGGCGAAGTTCTGGGAGAGCAGCGCAATCCGCCCCGGCCCGGCGCTGGCGATGCGTTTTACCATCAGCGTTTCGCCAACGCGCACCACATGGATGCCGTCGCGGAACGGGCGGGGTGAACGGTCGACGAGGATTTCGTCGCCGTCATTCAGCAGCGGCTCCATCGAATCCCCCTCGACCCGGATCGCGGAAAGGTGCGCGCTTTCCAATCCCTGTTCGGCGAGCCAGCGGCGCGAGAAGCGGAAGGTGTCGAACGCATCCTCCCCGCCCGCGACCGCGCCCGGCCCCGCCGACGCGCCCAGATCGAGCCGGGGCACGTCCACCCACGCGCCCGATTCGCGCCGCTTGGAGGTTTGTGCGAAGGATATATCCTTCGCCTCGCGCAATTCCTTCTCCCCCACACCAAGGAAGCGGGCGAGCGTCGCGCGGTCCCGTTCCTCCAGTTTGCGCGGACTACCTTTGCGAATGAATTGCTGCAGATAGGAAGGATTGCGCCCGAGCAGTTCCGACAGAGCCGCAAGGCTCACCCCGCGCTCCTGCGACAATTCGAGGAGCCGGGCGCGAGGGCCATCAGGGCCGTGACGGAGGTTTTGCGGGTCGGTAACCATGGAAATATCCTACACCTAGGATTTTTCCTAGACAAGTAGGAAATCAACTGGAACATTTAAGGAACATCGAGCGATTCGCCCGGTGATCGCCACCCTCCAAGCACTCAACAGGGACGCAAAACCATGCTGCTTCGGAAAATCGAAATCTTCCTGCGTGAGCATTCCATGCCCGCCACCAAGTTCGGGCGGCTCGCTGCCCATGACCCGCGCTTCGTGCTCGATCTGCGCATGGGCCGCATCCCCCGCCCCGATACCGAACTGCGCACCCGCGCATGGATGCAGGGCTATGCCGACCGCGCCGCAGCCGAAATGAAGGAGGCCGCATGATGCTGACCGAATCGCACCGCGATCCCTTCGCCCACGCCTTTGCCAATCTGGGCGCCGATCTTGACCTTGAAATGAAGTCGGCGGCCCGCCAACCCTTGCGCGCCGGTTTCCGCCCGCGCCGCACCACGGCCGACCGGGTGCGCACCGCGCTGATGCAATTGACCGGCGGCAGCGGAACGGTGCTCGCCCACGAGGAGAAGGCCTGGGCCTCGATCACCTTTTCGGGCACCCGCCACGAGGTAGTGCTGGAGTTCTCCGGAACAGAAGCCGTGGCAGGCGGCGAGGAGTTGATCGAGCGCCTGCCCGATCACGAATTCACCCTGCCCGGCCAGTTGGTCGCCGATGCGACCGTTACCGCAGTCGACCACCGCTTCGGCGCGATGGAGCGGCTGGAGGTGACAGCGGTTCTGCTGTTGCTGGAGGACGTGTGATAACACACCCGCCTTCCCGGGCTTGACCCGGGACCCCGCTGACTTCCTGCCGCGAAGAAGAAGCGGGGCCCCGGCTCGGAGGCCGGGGAGGCGATGTTGTTAAGTGCGCCGCACCACCAGGTTCCTGATCTCGCTCATGTCCTCTATGGCGAAGCGGATGCCTTCGCGGCCCAGGCCGGAGTCCTTCACGCCGCCGTAGGGCATGTTGTCGACGCGGTAGCTCGGGACATCGTTGATCACCACGCCGCCCACGTCGAGCCGGTCCCACGCGTCGAACATCTGGAACAGGTCGCGGGTGAAGATGCCCGCCTGCAAGCCGAAGCGCGAGTCGTTGACCTCCTCCAGCGCGGCATCGAAATCTTCGAAGCGTTGCAGGATCGCGAGCGGACCGAAGGCTTCCTCGTCGCGTGCCTTGGCACCGGCGGGCACGTTCTCCAGCAGCGTCGCTTCGAGCATATTCCCGCGGCTGAGGCCGCCGCCGCAAAGGAGGCTCGCGCCAGCATCCACCGCCTCGTCGATCCAGCACTTGAGCCGCTTCGCCTCGCTGTCGGAGATCATCGGACCGATGAAGGTGTCGCGGTCCTTGGGATCGCCCGCCACCAGCGTCTTGGTCTTGGCGACCAGCATGTCCTTGAAGCGTTCATACACAGCCGCGTGGATCAGGATGCGCTGCACCCCGATGCAGGACTGGCCCGACTGGTAGAACGCGCCGAAGATCACGCGCTCCAGCGCGTCGTCGAGATCGGCGTCCTTGTCGATCACCACCGCCGCATTGCCGCCGAGTTCGAGCACCACCTTCTTCTTGCCCGCCTTCGCCTTCAGGTCCCAGCCCACGCCGGGCGAGCCGGTGAAGGAGAGCAGTTTCAGGCGCTCGTCTTCGGTGAACAGGTCCGCGCCGTCGCGGCTGGCGGGCAGGATGCTGAATGCGCCTTCGGGCAGCACGTCGCACTCCGCCAGCACCTCGCCCATGATGATCGCACCCAGCGGGGTCTTGGATGCGGGCTTCATCACGAAGGGGCAGCCCATCGCGATGGCCGGCGCGATCTTGTGCGCGGCGAGATTGAGCGGGAAATTGAACGGCGAGATGAAGCTGCACGGCCCAATCGGCACGCGCTTCCACATCCCCATGTAACCCTTGGCCCGCGCCGAAATATCGAGCGGCTGGACTTCGCCGTAGTTCCTCACCGATTCCTCGGCGGCAATGCGGAAGGTGTCGATCAGCCGCGTAACCTCGCCTTCGGCATCGTTGATCGGCTTACCCGCCTCGACGCACAGCGCGTAGGCCAATTCGTCGAACCGCTCACGGAACCGCGCGACGCAGTGCATCAGCACGTCCTGCTTCTCGTAGGACGCCAGCTTCGCCATCGGCTCGGCCGCACGCACCGCGCCCGCAATCGCCTCCTCGATCACATCGGGGGTCGCCAACGCGGTGCGGAACGCGACCTCGCCGGTGTACTTGTCCGTCACCGCAAGATCGGTGTTGGGCTGCGCCGCCTTGTTGTTGAGATACAGCGGGTAGGTGTCTTTCAATTTCATCGGGCATCCTTCCCCCCTCCCGCTTGCAGGAGGGGCCGGGGGTGGGCCTTGGGAGGCGAGCACCGTTCGACAACGCACCCTCCCCTGACCCCTCCCGCAAGCGGGAGGGGGATTTGCAGCTTACAATTCCTTGCTCAGCCGCTTGATATCATGGTTCAGGATCTGGTCGTTCTCGGTGTAGTCGACCGGGCAATCGATCAGATGCACCCCCGGCGTGTCGCGGCAATGGGCGAGCACTTCGCGCAGGTGATCGCTGCTTTCGGCCCGGTGGCCGATGGCCCCATAGCTTTCGGCATATTTCACGAAATCGGGGTTACCATAGGTCAGCCCGAAATCGGCAAAGCCCATGTTGGCCTGCTTCCACCGGATCATCCCATAAGCATCGTCGCGCAGGATCAGCACGGTCAGGTTCAGGCCGAGCCGGACGGCGGTTTCCATCTCCTGGCTGTTCATCATGAACCCGCCGTCACCGCAGATCGCCATCACCTTGCGTTCCGGATACAGCATCGCGCTCATCATCGCCGACGGAAGCCCCGCCCCCATCGTCGCCAGCGCGTTGTCGAGCAGCACGGTGTTGGGCAAGTAGGCGGTATATCCGCGCGCGAACCAGATCTTGTAGACCCCGTTATCGAGGCAGATGATGCCATCACGCGGCAAGCAATCGCGCACCTGCTTGACGAGATGCGGCGGGAAGATCGGGAAGCGCGCATCCCCGGCCAGCTTGCCGGTGTGTTCCAGTTCGGCTTGATGATAGGCCAGGATATGGTCGAAATTCCAGTCGCGATTGGGCGAGACATCTTCCTTGATCTGCCAGATCGCATTACCGATATCCCCGATCACTTCGATCTGGGGGAAGTAGACCGGATCAACCTCGGCAGTCTTGGTCGAGATGTGGATCACGGTGACGCCGTTGTCTTTCATGAAGAACGGCGGCTTTTCGATCACGTCGTGCCCGACATTGATGATGCAATCGCTGGCCTCGACCGCACGGTGGACAAAATCGCCCGCCGAAAGCGCGGCGCAGCCGACGAATTTGGGGTGGCGTTCATCGATCACGCCCTTGCCCATCTGGGTCGTGAGGAAGGGGATGCCGGCCTTCTCGACCAGTTGTTCGAGCATCCGGCCCGCTTTCTTGCGGTTGGCGCCTGCGCCGATAACGATGATTGGGCTCTTGGCTTTCTCAATCGCTTCAACCGCCGCGCGCACGGCCTTGGGCTCGGCCGAAGGACGCCGAGCGATGCTCTTGGGCAGCGGCTTCCAGTCAGTGGTGGGTTCCTCGGCGATGTCCTCGGGCAGTTCGATCAGCGTGGCGCCGGGCTTTTCCTCCTCGGCAAGACGATAGGCCTCGCGCACACGGCTCGGCAGGTTGTCGCCCGCAGCGATCTGGATCGCATATTTGGTGATCGGCTTCATCAGCGCGACGATATCGACGATCTGGAACCGGCCCTGCTTCGATTTCTTGATCGGTTTCTGCCCAGTGATCATCAACACCGGCATCCCGCCCAGTTGCGCATAGGCCGCAGAGGTCACGAAATTGGTCGCCCCCGGACCCAGCGTGGCGACGCACACGCCGGTCTTGCCGGTGTGGCGGCCATAGGTCGCGGCCATGAAGCCTGCGCCCTGTTCGTGGCGGGTCAGGATCAGCTTGATCTGTTTCGAGCGGCCCAGAGAATCGAGGAAATCGAGGTTTTCCTCCCCCGGAACCCCGAAAATATACTCGCAGCCCTCCGCTTCGAGACACTCGACAAAAACGTCCGAAGCTTTCTTGGTATCGCTCATTTCTGCACTTCCCCCCATTGCCGCGGGAAGCCCCTGGCTCCCTTTACGCGCCTCGGGCGCGCCCCTGGCGCACCTTGCCGCGCTATCCGCCTCCATGCGGTAGCTGCGCGATGTGACCCCACCGTGATGGACTGTCGCAGGCCTCATGTCTTGCAGAAAAGCGCCAAGCTGCAAGCCGCTGGGGCTATTCAGTAGCCCTTGCGCGGATCGAATATCGGCGCGACCGGCTCGCCGCGCAGATATTTGTCCAAGTTGCCGATAAAGCGATCGGCGCTGCGGATGAACATCTTGTCCTGCGCCCGGCCCGAAAGATGCATCGAGATATGCACGTTCTCGAAAGTCCAAAGCGGATGGTCTGCGGGGAGCGGTTCGGGCGTGGTGACATCGAGGAACGCGCCGCCGATATCCTTGCAGCGCAAGGCTTCCACCAGCGCAGGCTGATCGATCACGCTGCCGCGCGCGATATTGACGATCACCGCGTCGGACTTCATCGTCGCAAGCTCCGCCGCGCCGATCATGCCTTCCGTTTCGGGCGTGGCCGGCACCGCGAGGATGATCCAGTCGAACTCACCCAGCCGCGCCCGCCATTCGTCGGGACGCAAGGTGCCCTCCCCGGCGGAACGGCGGACCACGCTGACATCGATGTCGAACGCCTTCAGACGCGGCTCGATCAACCGGCCGATCGCGCCATAACCGAGCAGCAACGCCTTCGATCCGGCCAATTCACGCTTCCCCGGCGAATCGAACATCCATTCGCGCCGGTCCTGCGCGCGCATCAACTCGCGGTAACCCTTGGCGATGTTCAGCATCCCCATCACCACGTATTCAGCGATGGTGACGGCGTTGATCCCCGCGCCGTTGGTGACGGTAACTCCGCGTTCGATCAGCACATCCATCGGCAGGAAATCGAGCCCGGCGTAGATCGAATTGAGCCATTTCAGCTTTTTCGCCGCGCGCAGGGTTTCGACCATTGCGGCCTGATCGTTCATGTCGAACCAGCCGATTTCGGCGTCAGCGACCGCCTCGATCGACTGTTCGGGGGTCATGAACCAGCGCACGTCGAGGCCATCGGGCAAACGCGGTTCGAGCATCGGGCGGATCAGGCCGGAGATGGCTAAGGTGGTCATGACTTTTCTCCCGTCGTCATTGCGAGCGTAGCGAAGCAATCCAGAGCGGATCGCGCGACGCTCTGGATTGCTTCGTCGCTGTGCTCCTCGCAATGACGAATTAGGATAGCTTCCACTCCCAGCCCAGTGGATCGCCGTCCATCACTTCGACCCCAGAGGCGGCGAGTTCGTCGCGGATCGCATCCGAGGCGGCGAAGTCCTTGGCGGCGCGCGCTTCCTTGCGGCGGGCGAGCGCAGCTTCGATTTCGGCTTCGGTGATGGTCGCGGAGACGGGGCGGATGCGCAGGTCGGTGCGGGTGAGCTTCAGGAGATTTAGGCCCAGCACCGCGTCGAGGTCACGCACAGCATCGAGGCGGTCATGGTGTGAGACCTTCTTCAGCCCGAACAACTCTTCGAGCGCGGTAAGCGCGACCGGAGTGTTGAGATCATCGCCAATCGCTGCGTCAAACTTGTCACGCAAATCGAAGACCTTCGGGTGCACCCGGTCATCCGACTTCCAGTTGCCGTGGCACAGATCATCAAGCTGGTAGACCGCCAGCACCATCCGCTTCAACCGTGTAAGCGCTGCGCCCAGCCCCTCCCACGAGAACTCGAGCTCACTCCGATAATGCGCCTGCAAGCACATCAGCCGATACGCCAGCGGGTGATAGCCCCTGTCGACCAGCAATTGCAGCCGCAAGAACTCGCCCGAAGACTTCGACATCTTGCCGCTGCGCTCGACGAGAAAGTTGTTGTGCATCCAGATTTTCGCGCCGGAATTCTTCGGATCATCGAGCCCGCCATCGTCCTTGGCGTTGCAGCAGAACGCCTGATTCTGCGCAATCTCGTTGGGGTGATGAATCTCGCGGTGGTCGATTCCGCCGGTGTGGATGTCGAACGGGAAGCCCAGCAACGCCTCGCCCATTACCGAGCATTCGAGATGCCACCCCGGCGCGCCACGACCCCACGGCGAATCCCACTCCATCTGCCGCGTCTCGCCTGCCGGAGTCTTGCGCCAGATCGCGAAGTCCGCCGCGTTGCGCTTGCCCTCGACGCTTTCGATGCGGCCTTCCCCGTCCTCGGTCACAGCCCGCGCCAGCCGCCCGTAATCCGCAACCGTGGAGACATCGAAATAAAGCCCGCTCTCCAATTCGTAGCAGTGCTTGTCCGCGATGCTCTTGCCCCAGTCGATCATCGCCTCGACATATTCGGTGGCGCGAGGGTGCTGTTTCGGCTGGACGTTCAGCCGCCCCAGATCGCGCTCGAAATCTTCCTGATAGAACCGCGCGATATCCCAAGCGCTCTTGCCCTCGCGCGCGGCCATGCGCTCCATCTTGTCCTCGCCCTCATCGGCGTCGGACGTCAGGTGGCCAACATCGGTGATGTTGACGACGTGGGTGAGCTTGTAGCCCTTCCACTGCAGCGTGCGCCCAAGCGTATCGGCGAAGACATAGGCACGCATATTGCCGATATGCTGGTAGTTATAGACCGTCGGCCCGCAGGTATAGACGCGTGCTTCCCCTGCGTGGACAGGTTCGAACACCTCCAGTTGGCGGGTAAGCGAGTTGAACAGCTTGAGGGGCGCGTCGGTCATATGCGCGCTTTGGCCAGCCAAGCCCTTGGCGTCAATTATCTCGTCATTGCGAGCCGCAGGCGAAGCAATCCATGATCCGGTGTTTCTGCAAGTGCCGGGGTCGGGCCTTGGATTGCCGCGTCGCTTCGCTCCTCGCAATGACGATGCTGGATCAGAACCCGAGGAACTTGACCTGTTCGTCGAGCGGGACGCGCTCACGCTCGAAATTATTCCCCGGGGCGTTCTCGTCGCGATACCCGATCGCCATCCCGCAGAAGAACATCGTGCTGTCGTGATCCAGCCCGAGAAACTCGCGGATGTCATTGGCATAGAACGCCATGAATTCCTGAAAGCAGCTGTCCAGCCCCTCTTCGCGCAGCAGGAGCGCGACCGTCTGCAGCCACATCCCGGTGTCCGACCATTGCGGTTCGAGCATGAAGCGCGGGAAATGGCACAGGAGCAGCGCGGGCGCGTCGAAATTGGTGGTGTTGCGCGCCATCGCCGCCATCCGCCCCGGGCCATCGTCGCGGGCGATCCCCATCGCCTCGAACATGCCCTTGGAGATACCGTTCAGCCGCTCCTTGTATTCGGGGTGCGCGGCGGGCGCATCCCAGCTGTATTCGAGCTCACCCATCGGCTTGCCGGCAATCCGCGCGCGCAGATCGGCGAGCGGCTGGCCGGTCACGATGGCCGCCTGCCACGGCTGATAATTGCACCCCGAAGGCGACCAGCGGGCCTTGTCCATGACGCGGCGGATGGTTTCGTAATCCACCGGCTTGTCGAGAAAGTGCCGGACAGAACGGCGGGTGGTGACGGCTTCGGTGACGGTGGTGGCGATGCTCATTTTCTTTTTGTACCCTTCTCATCCTCGAACAGTTCCGCCAGCTGCTCCATGATCGTGCCGCCAAGCTGTTCCACATCCATGATCGTCACAGCGCGGCGATAATAGCGCGTGACATCGTGGCCGATGCCGATAGCCACCAGCTGGACGGGCGAAACCTTCTCGATCCACTCGATCACGCTGCGCAGGTGCGCTTCGAGATAGCCCGCCGAGTTCACCGACAGCGTCGAATCGTCCACCGGCGCGCCGTCGCTGATCACCATCAGGATGCGGCGTTCTTCGGGGCGGTAAAGCAGACGGCTGTGCGCCCAGATCAGCGCCTCGCCGTCGATATTTTCTTTCAGCAGCCCCTCGCGCATCATCAGGCCGAGATTCCGGCGCGCACGGCGCCACGGCTCGTCGGCCTGCTTGTAGATGATGTGGCGCAGGTCGTTGAGGCGGCCCGGACCCTGCGGCTTGCCGTCGGCGAGCCATGCCTCGCGGCTCTGTCCGCCCTTCCACGCGCGGGTGGTGAAGCCGAGGATTTCGGTCTTGACCCCGCAGCGTTCCAATGTGCGCGCCAGAATGTCGGCGCTGATCGCGGCGATGCTGATCGGGCGCCCACGCATCGAGCCGGAATTGTCGATCAGCAGTGTGACGATGGTGTCCTTGAACTCGACATCGCGTTCGACCTTGTAGCTGAGCGCGGTGCCGGGCGAGATGATGACGCGGGCCAGCCGGGCGGCATCGAGCACGCCTTCCTCCATGTCGAAATCCCAGCTGCGGTTCTGCTGCGCCATAAGGCGGCGTTGCAAGCGATTGGCGAGCCGTGTCACCACGCCCTGAAGGCCGGTCAACTGGCTATCGAGATAGGCACGCAACCGGTCCAGTTCCTCGGCATCGCATAGATCGGGCGCAGCGATTTCTTCGTCGAAACGGGTGGTGAAGGCCTTGTAGTCGATGCTGGGCGGGATGTCGGCCTGCGGACGGTTGGGGCGGACGGGCGCGTCGGAGGCATCGCCTTCCTCACCGGGTTCGCCTTCGGACATTTCGCCCTCGGTTTCAGCCTCGGAGGATTCGTCGCCCTCGCCGTCGCCTTCCGCCATGTCGCCTGCCATTTCGGCGGCCTGCGGATCGCCCTCGCCCTGGTTTTCGTCCTCGCCGGTCTGTTCGTCGTCCGCGCCGTCATCCTCGTCGGGCGAATCGCTGTCGCTCTCGTCGGGCGCGTCCGTGGGCCGGGTCAGATCGAGTTCGCGCAGCATGTCGAGCGCCAGCTTCTGGAATTCCTCCTGATCGCTCAGCCTCTCGGCCAGCGCGCCGAAGTCCTTGCCGACTTTCTCCTCCAGAAAATCGCGCACCAACTCGATCCCGCCCTGCGCCTTGGCCGGCACCGCCTCACCCGTCAGCGCTTCGCGCACCAGCAGCGCGAGCGCGGTCTGGAGCGGAACTTCAGACGAATTCTGCGCGCGCACAATCTTGTCGCCTGCCGTGCGCAGTTCGGTTGCGGCATCGAGGTTAGCCCGCATCCCGCCGAAACGGTTTGCGCCCAAAGCCTCGTAACGCACCTGTTCGATCGCGTCATAGCAGGCGCGCGCGATCGGTTCGGGCGGCGCGGATTTGGCGTGCAGCCCGGCATCGTGGTGGCGCAGTTTCAGCGCGAAGGAATCCGCGAACCCGCGGGCCTCGGTCACCTGATCGGACGGCAGATCCCGCCCGGGCAGCGGCACGCGGAAGCGGTTGCCCGCCGCGCCCGGCACATCGGCGCTCCACGCGACCTCGACCTCCGGATCGCGCGCAATCGCCCGCGAAGCGCCAGTCAGCGCCTGTTTGAACAGATCGAGCGGGGATTGATCGGCCATAAAACTCCTCGTGCGCTTCCGCGAAGGCGGAAGCCTCATGCCGCAAACGCGCACTTGCGGCATGAGGTCCCCGCCTGCGCGGGGACTCGCAAAAATCAGATGATACTCTGACCCGTCTTGGCCCAATCGGCCATGAAGCCTTCGATACCCTTGTCGGTCAGCACGTGCTTGAACAGGTCGTGGATCACCTTGGGCGGTGCGGTCATGACATCGGCGCCGATCTTGGCGGCCTGCAAGACGTGGGTGGTGTGGCGCACCGATGCAACGAGGATTTCGGTGGCGAAGGCGTAATTGTCGTAGATCAGGCGGATGTCTTCGATCAGGTCCATCCCGTCGAAGCCGTTATCGTCATGCCGCCCGACGAAGGGCGAGATGAAGCTCGCCCCGGCCTTGGCTGCCAGCAGCGCCTGATTCGCGGAGAAGCACAGCGTCACATTGACCATCGTGCCTTCACCCGTCAGCGCCTTGCAGGTCTTCAGCCCATCCACCGTCAGCGGCACCTTGATGCAGACATTGTCCGCGATTTTGCGCAGGATTTCGGCCTCTTTCATCATGGTTTGGTGATCGAGTGCGACCACCTCGGCGCTGACGGGGCCATCGACCAGCTTGCAGATTTCGGCGGTGACTTCCTTGAAGTCCAAACCCGACTTGGCGATGAGCGAGGGATTGGTGGTCACCCCGTCGAGCAGGCCGGTGGCAGCGAGTTCGCGGATCGGTTCGATCTCGGCGGTGTCGACGAAGAATTTCACGAAAGTCTCCTAATCCATTTTAGAAAATGCGACATTGATATGGCAAATGTGACAGGCTGGCACTACGGGGCCGCCATGATTCCTGCCGCTCTCCGATATTCGATGCTGCTTGCCGCCACCTGCGCGGCTTGGCAACCGTCCAAAGCAAACGCCGCCGAAGAAGATACGCAATTCTGGCTGGGGGCAAACGCGACCGGCGAGGTGGCGGACCGCACCACGGTGACGCTCGACACCACCCAGCGCTGGCGCGCGAATCGCGCAGGCGGCGATCAGCAGACCATCCGGGTCACTGTCGAACGCGAGGTGGACGAAGACGCGCGGCTGGGCGGCGGCATCGGCGTGTTCGAAACCGAAGGCGGCCTCACCGAGATTCGCGTGCATCAGCAGGCGGTATTCACCCCCGGACGGTTCGAACTGCGCAGTCGGTTGGAGGAACGGTTCTTCGACGGCGCGGATCAGGTGGAACTGCGCCTGCGCCAGCGGGTGCACTATATTCATCCGGTCGCCGAAGGCTGGCGCGCAATGGTGGGCGGGGAATGGCTCGGCCTGCTGCAGTCACGCAGAAGCGGCGAAGGCTTTTCGACCGACCAGTGGCGCGCACAGACGAGCCTCACCCACCGCGCCGCCAAGAATCTGGATGTCGGCGTGATCTACTGGCTGGTGGTGTCCCCGCGCGGAGACCGGCCCGACCGGATCAATCACATCCCGCAGGCGGTGGTGACCTACCGGTTCTGAGCCGCGTCAAATTCGGTTCGCCAGCCCGAACACGCCGATCAGCACCGGATCGCGGGTGCTTTGCGGATTGGCGCGGATTGCGGCTTCCTCGCGCGCGATTTCGCCCCAGATCGCATCGTCGACCTCGCGTCCGATGCGCGTCGCGACGTCGCGCGGATCGACCCCGACCAGCGCACCGATCGCCTGCCCGATCAGCGGATCTTCGGTCAGCCGGATCGCTTCGCCCAGTTCGGGCACGATCGCGTCCAGCAGGGCGGTGCCCATCTCCAGCCGTAGAAAGGTGCTCGCGGCGCTTGGCCCGCCGCGCACCAGTTCGATTGCGTTGGCGAACCCGATCACTTCCACCGCATCTGTCACCACCGGTGCCGCGCGGTAGCTGGCGTCGATCGCGAAGGTGGCGAAGCGTTCCTCCAGCCGGTCCTTGAACAATTGCGAGGTGAGGATGCGCGACATGGTATCGCCGCGCGCACCGAGGAATTGATCGAGCCCGATGCGCGCCACCTGTTCATCCCAGAACCCGCCCGGCTCGGTGAGGCGGGCAAACGCATTCTCCGACGACAGCAACAGCAGGCGGCGAATGGCCTCGACCGTGCTGAAACCGCCGCCGGTACCGGCACAGGCGGGCAGCAGCAGCAATGCGCCTCCGCCAGCGGCGCCAGCCAGCAGCGAACGTCGGGTGGGGGTAAGATTGAGCGTATCGGACATTTTTGCGGTCTCCGTGCTTGCCCCCACCTCCTGCCGCCGCCCATATGGCGCTACGATGAACCGCACCAAGGACCGAATACGCCTGCTTGTCCTCAACGCCGCGCTCGGCCCGCTGGATTACCGGCTGGCCGAAGGCGTGAGCGCGCCTGCAGGCAGCGTGGTGGTGGCCCCGCTCGGCCCGCGCAAGGTGACGGGCATCGTGTGGGACGAAGGCCGCTTGCCGGGAGACGAAATCGCGCTCGAACGCCTGCGCCCGATCCTTGAAGTGGCGCCGGTGCCGCCCCTCCCCGCACCGCTGCGGCGGCTGATCGAGTGGACGGCGGATTATTACTGCGCGCCGCTCGCCAGCGTGGCGCGCATGGCGCTGGCCAGCGGCGGAGCGCTGGGCGGCCCGGCGACGATGACCGAATACCGGCTGACCGGCGCGGACGGCTCGGGAAGGCTCACTGCGCAACGCAAGACCGCGCTGGAGAAGCTTGCCGATGAACAGGGCACCATGCGCGAACTCGCCGCGCAGGCAGGTGTTTCCGAAGGGGTGCTGCGCGGCATGGCGGGGGCGGGGTTGATCGAACCGGTCACCGTCGCGATCGACCGGCCCTACCCCCCCGCCGACCCCGATCATGCGCCGCCCGACCTGTCGCCGGTACAGGCCGAGGTATCGGCGCGGCTGGTCGATGCGGTGCGGGCGCGCGAATACGCCCCGTTCCTGCTCGACGGGGTAACGGGGTCGGGCAAGACCGAGACCTATTTCGAGCCCGTGGCAGAGGCGATCCGGCTGCGCCGTCAGGTTTTGGTGCTGCTCCCCGAAATCGCGCTGACCGAGAATTTCCTCAGCCGCTTTGCCGCCCGCTTCGGCGCGGCCCCGGTGCTGTGGCATTCCTCCTTGAAGTCCACCGAGCGACGGCGCGCATGGCGGGCAATCGCGGACGGAAGCGCGCAGGTCGTGGTCGGCGCGCGTTCGGCGCTGTTCCTGCCTTACGCCAATCTTGGCCTGATCGTGGTCGACGAAGCCCACGAGATCAGCTTCAAGCAGGACGACGGCGTGCGGTACAACGCCCGCGACGTTTCGGTGATGCGCGCGCGGTTCGAAGGGGTGCCGGTGATCCTCGCCAGCGCCACGCCCGCGCTCGAAAGCCTGCACATGGCCGACATCGGGGTTTACGAGAAACTGGATCTGCCGAGCAGATTCGGCGGGGCGAGCCTGCCTGCGGTGCGGCTCGTCAACCTCACCGATGAAAAGCCCGGCAGCGGGCGCTGGCTGGCCGGGCCGCTGGTCGATGGCTTGCGTGAACGGCTGGAGAAGGGCGAACAATCGCTGCTGTTCCTCAACCGCCGCGGCTATGCGCCGCTGACCCTGTGCCGCAATTGCGGGCATCGCTTCAAATGCCCTTCGTGCAGCGCGTGGCTGGTCGAACACCGCCTGTCTGCGCGGCTCGCCTGCCACCATTGCGGGTTCGAAACGCGGGTGCCGGAAAAGTGCCCCGAATGCGGCGAGAGCGATTGCTTGGTCGCCTGCGGCCCCGGCGTGGAACGTATCGCCGACGAGGTGCGCGACCTGTTCCCGCAGGCGCGCATCGCGGTCGCCACCTCGGACACGTTGAACACGCCCGAACGCGCCGCGCAATTCATCGCCGAGGCAGAAGCCAAGGCAATCGACATCATCATCGGCACGCAGCTGGTGACCAAGGGGTTCCACTTTCCCGAACTGACGCTGGTGGGCGTGGTCGATGCCGATCTCGGCCTTGAAGGCGGCGATCTGCGCGCGGCGGAGCGCACCTATAGCCAGGTCGCGCAGGTCGCAGGCCGGGCCGGACGCGGGGCGAAACCGGGCGAGGTGCTGATCCAGACCCGCCACCCCGATGCCCCGGTCATCGCCGCCTTGGCAGACGGGGACCGCGACGCCTTCTACGCCGCCGAGACCGAGGCCCGGCGCGATGCCAATGCGCCGCCATTCGGGCGTTGGGCGGCAATCATCCTGTCATCCGAGGACGAGAAGGAAGCGCGGCAGGCCGCCATCCGGCTGGGCGATGCGCGGCCCCGGCTGGACGATGTCCAGATCCTCGGCCCCGCCCCTGCCCCGCTGGCGCTGCTGCGCGGGCGCTATCGCTATCGCTTTCTGGTGAACGCCCGGCGCAGCGCGAACCTGCAAGCGGTTTTGCGCGACTGGATCGCCAGCGTGCAGTTCACACCGGGGGTGCGGGTGGGCGTGGATATTGATCCCTATTCGTTTGTGTAACTCGTCATTGCGAGGCGACGTAGTCGCCGCGGCAACCCAGGAACCAACCTTGGAGCCAAATGATGATGCCGGCCATGGATTGCTTCGCCTTCGGCTCGCAATGACGAAACCGAAATAGGCGCGAGACGTATGGCTCCCATGACCGCTCCCATCCTCGTTCCGATCCTTGGCGACCAGCTTTCGCGCAACCTCTCCAGCCTTGATGGGTTCAAACCCGGCCAAGCCACTATACTGATGATGGAAGTGTGGGACGAGGCGACCTATGTGAAGCACCACAAGCAGAAGATCGTGCTGATCTTCTCCGCCATGCGCCACTTTGCCGCAGAGCTGCGCGCCGACGGCTGGCAGGTCGATTACGTGACCCTCGACGACCCAGCCAACACCGGCAGCTTCACCGGCGAAGTCGCCCGTGCGGTCGAGCGCCACGGGGCGTCCGAAGTGCGCGTGACCGAGGCGGGCGAGTGGCGGGTGCAGCAGGCCATGGAAGAATGGGCGGACCGCCTGCCCTGCCCGGTCACGATCTGCCCCGACACCCGCTTCATCGCCGCCCACGAGGATTTCCGCAGGTTCGCGAAAAACCGCAAGCATCTCACGATGGAGTATTTCTACCGCGACATGCGCCGCAAAACCGGGCTGCTGATGGAAGGCGACAAGCCAACCGGCGGTGCTTGGAACTATGACGCGGAAAACCGCGAGCCGCCCAAGGAAGGGATGAATCCGCCCCCCACCCCCAAATTCAGTCCCGATGCGATTACACAGGACGTCATCGCGCTGGTCGCCGCCCGCTTCCCCGACCATTTCGGCGACCTGGAACCCTTCGGCTGGCCCGTCACCCGCACCGAGGCTCTGGAGGCTGCCGAAGCGTTCTTCGCCCGCCGCCTCGAAAAATTCGGGCCCTATCAGGACGCGATGGTTCACGGGGAGGACGATCTGTATCACTCGATGCTTTCGACGAGCCTCAATTGCGGGCTGCTCGATCCGCGCGAATTGTGCGAGATGGCGGAGACCGCCTACCGCAAACGCCGCGCGCCGCTGAATTCTGTCGAAGGGTTTATCCGCCAGATCATCGGCTGGCGCGAATATGTGCGGGGGTTCTACTGGTACACCATGCCGGGGCTGGTCGAGGCGAACGAACTCGATGCCACCCGCCCGCTCCCCGAATTCTTCTGGACTGGCGACACTGACATGCGCTGCCTTGCCGATTGCGTGCGCACCACGCGCGAGGACGCCCACGCGCACCATATCCAGCGGCTGATGGTGCTCGGCAATTTCTGCCTGATCGCGGGCATCGACCCGAAGCAGGTCGCGGACTGGTATCTCGTCGTCTATGCCGATGCCTATGAATGGGTCGAACTGCCCAATGTCGCCGCCATGATCCTCTACGCCGATGGCGGCAGGCTCGCGACCAAGCCCTATGCCGCGTCCGGCAATTACATCAACAAGATGTCCGATTACTGCGGAAAATGCCGCTACAAGGTCAGCCACAAGACCGGCCCGGACGCCTGCCCGTTCAACCCGCTGTACTGGCACTTCCTGGACCGCAATCGCGCAGGGCTCCAAAGCAACCACCGCATCGGCCGCATCTTCGCCACATGGGACCGGATGGGCGAGGCCAAGCAGCGCGACTATCTGGAGAGTGCGGAAACGTTCCTGGCTTCGCTGGAACCGGCACGCGCAGGCTGGGCACGGACCATCCCCGATGAGCCACCCGGCGCGGGATGAACGATCAGGTCACACAGACAATAAAAATTGAATACGGTTCCGAACACTTGGCCGATTCGATTTGCGGCTAACCATGCTTTGGGCAGCGCGATCAGCCCGAGCCTCGATTGCGTCTTCATAGATCGGATCAACCTGCCTTCAGCACAAATCCCGGCATTTCGGGCGCTTATAGAAGCTGTCATATTTGGATTGATTATTCCAAATATATCAATTCTGTAGTATAGCACTACATGGAGCGCTCCCACCGTCCCGCCCCCTGACTGTAGGAGTTAATAACATGCTTTCGTATTCACGCCGAGCAGGTCTCGGCGCAGCCGCCCTTGCGCTCGTTTCTCTGGGAAACCCCGCGCAGGCTGCCGAGTTGCCCTGCTTCGAGGAAACTTCGATGCAATCCGCGCGGATCCACGATCTGCGCGTGATGCTGATGGTCAATGCCCTGAAGTGCCGAACACGACATCCGCAAACCTTGCGCAGCTACGGCAATCTGCTCGACGAACGCGGCCAGGAATTTGCCGATCACAACCGGCAGGTGCTGTCCGCGATGATCGACAGATACGGACCGCTGCAGGGGCCGGGCGCCTATAACCGCTATGAAACAGCGTTGGCCAACTACCACTCCATGCCCGAACCTTCGCAAAGGCAGTGCGAGGATGTCGCGGCCTATATCAGCCTTGCCGCGCGCGCCGATCATGCCGAACTGGCAACATTATCGAAATTGGCAACCAACCGGTCGATTGACGCCTGCCTCACACCTTTGAACGGCGCGGACGATGACGAGCTGGCAAAGTTGGACCCGTCGCCAGAACCCGCGATGCTGACCCAAGCTGCCGCAGCGGAGGGAGCGCCAGAAATGGTCGACGGCATCCCGACCTACCACGTCCCCGGCACCGGCCCCGACACCGCGCCCGAGCCACTGGAAAAAGTTGCGCTTCCCGCATTCGAGACGACCGACGTGGAGCCGGAAAAGCCGCAACCCGCCCAGGCTTCCGCCGCCGAGGACAAGCTCGATCAGGCAATTCTCGCCCTGAGCGAGGCGGTCGCGGCGCTGAGCGATCTTCGCCGCGAGCCCTGAGGGCCGAGCGCAAAGCGAATAGCGTCCGATCGCGCAGGGGGATCGGATAGGGGGCGGGGGCGCCCCCTTTTTTGCGGGCTGATTTTTGCACCACCGGTGCATTTTCGGGTTGCGCGATGGCCTCTGTCGGTGTCCACCTGTGCCGAACAGGGAGAGCCCAATGCTGACCATCCACCACCTGCGCCTGTCGCAATCCGAACGCATCGTCTGGCTGGCCGAGGAGCTCGGGCTGGATTACGATCTGAAGCTCTACACCCGCCGCGCCGACAACCGTCTGGCGCCCGACGAATACAAGGCGCTCCACCCGATGGGCATCGCGCCGGTCATCAGCGACGGCGATTTCGTACTGGGCGAAAGCGGGGCCATCATCGATTATATCGCGGCGAAGTATGCACCCGGCACGGCTTTGGTCCCCGGCCCCGATCACCCCGACTACGCCGACCACCTGTTCTATTATCACTGGGCCAACGCGACCTTCATGACCAACGGCATGATGGCGCTGGTGGCGCAGTTCATGGGCGCGAAGGAACTGCCCGCTTTCGTCGCCGACCGGGTGCAGAAAGGCTGGGCCATCGTCGAAAAGCGGCTGGGCGAGGCCGAGTATTTCGGAGGATCACAGCTGACCACGGCGGATATCATGATGGGCTTTCAGCTCACCACCAGCCGCGCGATGAGCGGGACCGGCATCGACGGAATGCCGAACCTGCAAGCCTACCTCAATCGCATCGGCGAGCGGCCAGCGTACCAAGCCGCGATGGCGAAATGCGAACCGGGGATGCCGCCGAAACTGGATTGAAGCTGTACAGGCCCAACCTCATTTGAAGCCGAAATCGGCCCACCAGCCCACGACCCGTCGCACAAGCGGCGCAGCCGGTCTTGTGGCGCGGAACAGCCTGTCTTTCCTGCCGGTTCTGGAAACGACACGCGTAGGAGCACGCTCCACACCGCCCTGAACCGCAAGAGAGGATGACACCATGGCCAAGCCCCCCAAACCGCAGGATTCGCGCGCAAAATGGATCTGGGTGGCGCTGATCGTGGTGCTGACGGTGCTGGTGGTCGCGCTCGCGTTCAACCCCTCGGGCGACCGGGACGGCACGATGGAAGATCCGATCGTGATGGACGATCCGGGCGACGGCACCGGCGTGGGCCAAGCCCCGCCAGCCGGCGGGCCTGCGCCCGAACCTTTCGCACCGGGGGGTGATCCTGACAATTAACGATTGCGGTCGCGGAAATACGCCTAGTGACTGGCCTGCTTTTGGGGTTCGGAAACCGATTTCGCCGTGTCCAAAATAGGGTGGTTTTTCGCCATCCACCCGATCGTCGTCCCGGACTTGATCCGGGGTGAGGCTTTTCTTCTTCAACGCTGCGATGGCAAAAAACCGAGCTTCGTGTCCCCGGCGCTCGCCGGGACGGGCAAGCACGGGGCGACGAGGTTCATTGACGACGGAAATCGTCGCCACCTGAATTTCCGCTTCTGGCGATAAACCCAACGATGCTGCCCGGCAGGTTTCGGACTGAGCAAGGGAACTGCGGATGAGTGGGTGGTTAGGCGAATGTCTGCTCCCGATCATACGGAGCAGAAACGGGCGTCCAACTAGATTGCCCACGTTGCTGTGCACCCTTGACGGATCCACTTGTCTTCGCGCTTCGAGAAGTAGCAGATGCCACCCCCACCGAGCATCTCTCCACCAAACCAACCCCCAGAGATTGCCGCCTTCGTGCCATCGGCCGACAGCCAGAACTTATCGAAGGGCAGGCCATGCAACCCGTTGAGCGACACCGCACCATCAGGGCAGTTCATGCGAGCAGGCAGATCAACAAACTCTTTGTCTGCGATGACACCGTCTAGTTCGGCGATCCTGTCCGGGTTCTTCTCCCACGATACGGTCCCGAAGGGACCCCACTTCACGTCCTCTGCCATCTGGCAGATTGCTTCCGTCTCATTCGCCGAGGATTCGAAAGGCGGAGGAGAAGTCACGCAGGCCGACAAAGTTATGATCCCAAGACCCCCAAGGTAGCGCAACGGCAACATCATAGTCTGGCGTTAAGCGATCGCTTGAGCTTTGAAAACGACCGATCCGGGGTCGCTAGCCGAAAGGCCGCTTTTGTCTGCATTCCTTCAAAAGCTGCCCAGCCTATGCGGTGCCCGAATGGCCATGTAGGCTCGCCTATTCGGCGAACCGTACTGAGGAATTTCAAATCCTCACCGCCCCTCCCGCCGCAGCAACTCCGCCTTGATCTCCAACCCATAGGCATAGCCGCCCAGCGTGCCGTCGCTGGCGATGACGCGGTGGCAGGGGATCAGCACCGCCACATGGTTCGCCCCGTTGGCTCCGCCCACCGCGCGACTGGCCTTGGGGTCGCCCAAAGCCGCCGCCAAAGCGCCATAGCTGCGGGTCTCTCCATGCGGGATGCGGCGCAATTCCTCCCAGACGCGCTGCTGGAAGGCCGTGCCTTTCACATCGAGCGGGATCGCGGCGCTTCCCGGCCCCGGCTGTTCGATCGCCGCGACCACGGCCGCGAACAACTCTCTGAAATCTTCGCCCGCTGCGACCAGTTCGGCCCGAGGAAACCGCGCCTGCAATTCCGCCTCCCCCTCGCCGAACGCCAGACAGCAAACACCCTTGTCAGTCGCCGCCACCAGCATCGGGCCGAGCGTGGTCGGCAAAACCGCCCAATGCACCAGCTTGTCCGCGCCGCCTCTGCTCCAGTCGCTTGCCGTCATGCCCAGCCTGCCTTTCATCTCTGCGTAGAACTGTTTCTGGCCCGAATAGCCCGCGATTTCGAGCGCATGCGCCACGCTTTGCCCCGCACTTAATCCCGCCCGCACCCGCTCATCGCGCAATGCTCTGGCAAAGGCGGCGGGCGAGATTCCGACGCTGCGTTTGAACAGGCGCTGGAAATGTGCGGGCGCATAGCCAGTCAATTCGCTCAGCGCCGCGAGCGTCATCGCGCCCTCCGCCCGGATCGCGGCGATGGCGGCCAGCACGCAGGCTTCTTCGGCGCTCTGCGTATTGGGAGCGCAGCGTTTGCAAGCCCTCAGCCCGGCGCTTTCGGCGGCGTTCCAGCATGAATAGAACCGCACATTCCTGCGCAAGGGCACGCGCGCCGGACAGGACGGGCGGCAGTATATCCCGGTGGAATGCACGCCGGTCACGAACACACCGTCGAACCGCCGGTCCTTGGCGAGCACGATCCGCCAGCGGTCGTCATCGGTGATGTTCGCTAAATGTTTCACGTGAAACACTGTGCCACAGTGCAAAGCGCGCCGCACCCCCGCCGATTGCGTTCAATGTCGCGCCCGCCGAAAAAGCCGGTATAAGCCGCGCCATGAACCGCCTGCATTTCGCTTTCGCCCTGCTCCTGACCCTGCTGGCTGCTCCGGCGCTTGCCGACCCGGGCGATATCGACGCAGCGGCACGCGGCGTGGTGCGCGTGGTGCTGATCGGGGAGCGCGGGGGTGAGATCACGGCAATTTCCCACGGCAGCGGCTTTGCCGTCACGCCCACGCGGATCGTCACCAACGCCCATGTCATTCGTGAGGCATTGCAGGATGACACGCTTAGGATCGGCGTCGTGCCGAGCGAGGGCGAAGGCGGCACCTTTGCCCGCGTGGTGGCGGTTTCCCCGCGCAATGATCTGGCGCTGATCGAGATCGCGCAAGGTTCCTTGCGCCTGCCGCCGCTGACGCTGGCGGGCGGGGTGAGCCGCGATCTGGGCGACGTATCGGCGGTGGGTTATCCGATGAATGTCGATCTGGCGCAGGGGCTGGAGATGAACGACATTTTCCGCGCCCAGCCGCCGGTCAAATCGCGCGGGTTCCTGTCGGGCGAGCGGCCCAGCCGCCAGTTCGACACGCTGCTCCACACTGCACCCATTGCTCGCGGCAATTCGGGCGGGCCGCTGCTGGACGGGTGCGGACGGGTGGTCGGGGTGAATTCCTTCGGCGCGGATTCGACGAGCGGCGATGCGGAATTCTATTTCGCGGTGTCTTTGCGCGAATTGCTGCCGTTTCTGCGCGAAAACGGGGTGGAGCCGGTGACCAATGCCCTGCCCTGTCGATCAATTGAGGAGTTGAACGCCGAGGAACGCCAGCGGATGATGGCCGCCCAATCGCAGGCCCGCGAACGGCTGGCGGAGCGCACGACCCGGTTGCGCGAGGTGCGCGAGACGGCGCGGCTGAGGGCGCAGATGGAAGTGCTCGAAGCGCGCGAGAACGCGATGGCGCTGGCGCTGATCGCGCTGCTGGTGGCGGCCGGCAGCGGGGCGGTGGCGGTGCAATGGCGGCGCGATCCGGCGCGGGTGAAACATGCCGGGATTGCCGCAGGTGTCGCAGGCGCGGCCGTGATTGCAGGCGTGCTGCTGTGGCTGACCCGGCCCGGCCTGTCCGAGATCGAGGACCGCGTCGCCGCAGCGCTCGCCGAAGCGGAAGGCGATACGGGCGGCGGCACCGGCGCGGCCCAGCCTTCGCTCGCGGCGGATGGCACGCTGATCTGTTCGTTCCAGCCCGACCGCAGCCGCGTGACTGCGGCCCGCACCGACGATGTCGAGCTGGAATGGAACGCGGACGGCTGCGTCAATGGCCGCACCCAGTACGGCCTTTCGGCAGGCGGTGCATGGAGCCGGGTACTGGTGCTGGAGGACGAGGCGGCGGTCGCGATCAACAGCTACGATCCCGACACGCGCACCTTCCGCACCGACCGCTATCTGCTGGGCAAGGACGTGATGGACACGGTGCTGGAGGCGCGCAGCCAGTACACTCCGCCCACCTGCAGCATCAGCGAAGCGGCGCGCACCTTGGGTGAGCAGCAATCCGCGCTGGTCGCGCTGCTGCCGGATCGGCCCAACGAACGGCTGATTTACGACTGCGGGGCGAAGGCGGGAACCGGAGGATAGCGCCGCGACCTGGAATTACGCCGCCAGTGCCTCGCCGCTCAACGTGATCCGGTGCATCTCGCGCGCATGGCCGTGATAGTCGTTCAGCGCGTTGTGCCACGTCGTCCGGTTATCCCAGATCGCGACCGTGCCGGGCTCCCACACCACGCGGCACTGGTTATCGTCCCGCACTGCTGCGGCGAGCAGTTGCGACAGCAGCGGCAGGCTTTCCTCGCGGGTCTGGCCGACGAAGTGCATCGTGAAGGCACCGTTGACATACAGCAGCCGCCGCCCCGTCACCGGATGGCGGATCACCACCGGATGCACCGCGCCGGTGCGGATATCCTGCCCGCGCAACGCCTTGCCCTGATCGGTCTGCGCATACAGGCCATCGGCCTTGTAGACGTGATCAGCAGTGTGGAACGCCTCCAGCCCCTCGATCGCGGCCCTGACCTCGTCCGAAAGGTCATCATAGGCTGCGCCCATGTGCGCGAACAGGGTATCACCCCCGGCAGGCGGCAACACACGGGCGACCAGGATCGATCCCATCGCGGGCACAGGGTCATAAGAATGATCGGTGTGCCACGCCCCGCCGATATTGGTGGTCTGGTCGGGCGCCTTCGCCACCAGCGCGATTTCCGGCCAGCGCGGATCGAGCGGGAAGTAGTTGTTGAGGTCGATCCCGCCCCAGGACTTCGCGAAGGCGATATGATCTTCCGGCGCAAAGTCCTGATCCCGGAACACCGCCACCCCGTGTTCGTAGATCGCCTGCTTGATCGCTTCCATATCGGCATCGCTGCAATGCTTCAGCGAAACGCCCGCGAATTCGACCCCGCAGCGCGGGGCCATAGGCTTCATTTCCATCGATCCTCTCCCTCGGGCGTTCAGCGCCTCTTGCCTGCGCAATCTGTCGCGCTGCCGCTTTCCTGTCCAGAGAATCCCGCCCACCGGCTTGCACCTTCGGGAATCAATTGCTAGGCGCGCGCCAGCCTCGGCAGGCAGCCATTGCGCTCGCCCCCCGCCCGAAGCCCAAGCAATTATCCTTCGAAGCTCGCAAGAGGACAGAACACGCGTGGATATTTCCGCCGGTATCAAGGCCAGCCTGGCTGGACGCTACGCTTCGGCCCTGTTCGATCTCGCAAGCGAGAACGGCAAGGTCACCCCTGTCGAGAGCGATCTCGAAACCCTTAGTGCTGCGCTCGCCGAATCGGCCGATCTGGCCGCGCTGACCACCAACCCGGAACTGTCGCGCGATGCGCAGGGCGCTGCGATGGCGGCGGTGGCGAAAAAGCTGAAGCTTTCAACGCTGACCATGAATTTCCTCGGTGTGCTCGCCGCCAACCGCCGACTGGGCAAACTGCCGGGCATCATTTCCGCCTTCAAGGCGATTGCCGCGGCCCAGCGCGGTGAAATCAACGCCACCGTCACCAGCGCGCACCCGCTGTCGGACGAGCAACTGGCCACGCTCAAGCACAAGCTGACCGCGCGCCAAGGCCGCACTGTCATGCTCACCGCCTCGGTCGATCCCGATCTGCTCGGCGGCCTTGTCGTCACCATCGGATCGCAGCGCATCGATGCCTCGATCCGCACCCGTCTCAACTCGCTTGCCCAAAGCATGAAGGCGTAAGCCGCACCAACACGCCCATGAAGGCTTAAAGGACACTACCGATGCAAATCCGCGCCGCAGAAATCTCCAAGGTCATCAAGGACCAGATCGCCAATTTCGGCACCGAAGCTGAAGTCAGCGAAACCGGTTCCGTTTTGAGCGTGGGTGACGGGATCGCCCGCATCCACGGGCTCGATCAGGTGCAGGCCGGCGAGATGGTGGAATTCGCCAACGGGGTGCAGGGCATGGCCCTGAACCTCGAAGCCGACAATGTCGGTGTCGTGATTTTCGGCTCGGATGCCGAGATTAAGGAAGGCGATGTCGTCAAGCGCACCGGCACCATCGTCGACGTGCCGGTCGGCAAGGGCCTGCTTGGCCGCGTTGTCGATGCGCTGGGCAACCCGATCGACGGCAAGGGCCCGATCGACACGACCGAGCGTCGCCGCGTCGAAGTGAAGGCACCGGGCATCATCCCGCGCGAATCCGTCTCGGAACCCGTCCAGACCGGCCTCAAGGCGATTGACGCGCTGGTGCCGGTGGGCCGCGGTCAGCGCGAGCTGATCATCGGTGACCGTCAGACCGGCAAGACCGCCGTCGCGATCGACACCTTCATCAACCAGAAGGAAGCCAACGCGGGCGACGACGAGAGCAAGAAGCTCTACTGCGTCTATGTCGCGGTCGGCCAGAAGCGTTCCACCGTGGCGCAGATCGTCAAGCAGCTCGAAGAAAACGGCGCGATGGAATATTCCATCGTCATCGCCGCAACCGCTTCGGAGCCCGCTCCGCTGCAGTACCTCGCGCCCTATACCGGCTGCGCGATGGGTGAATTCTTCCGCGACAACGGCATGCACGCCGTGATCGTGTATGACGATTTGTCGAAGCAGGCCGTGGCGTATCGCCAGATGTCGCTGCTGCTGCGTCGTCCTCCGGGCCGTGAAGCCTATCCCGGCGACGTATTCTATCTTCACAGCCGCCTGCTGGAGCGTGCGGCCAAGATGAACGAAGAAAACGGCCACGGTTCGCTCACCGCGCTGCCGATCATCGAAACGCAGGCGGGCGACGTGTCGGCCTACATCCCGACCAACGTGATCTCGATCACCGACGGGCAGATCTTCCTTGAAACCGGCCTGTTCTTCCAGGGCATCCGCCCTGCGATCAACGTCGGCCTTTCGGTGTCGCGTGTGGGCGGTGCTGCCCAGACCAAGGCGATGAAGAAGGTTTCGGGCTCGATGAAGCTCGATCTTGCGCAGTACCGCGAAATGGCGGCGTTCGCACAGTTCGGTTCCGACCTCGACGCCTCGACCCAGAAGCTGCTGAACCGCGGTGCGCGCCTGACCGAACTTCTCAAGCAGAAGCAGTTCAATCCGATGCCGTTCGAAGAGCAGACCCTGTCGATTTACGCCGGCACCAACGGCTACCTCGACGCGATCCCGGTGAACCGCGTGGGCGAGTATGAGAGCCAGATGCTCGAATTCATGCGCCGCGAACATGGCGACGTGCTGACCGAGATCCGCACCAGCAAGAAGTTCGAAGGCGAAGTGGCGGACAAGGCCAAGGCCGCGCTGCAAACCTTCGCCAAGCAGTTCGCGTAAGGACGCCGCCCAGTGCCCTCACTCAAGGAACTCAAAGGTCGGATCAACTCGGTCAAATCGACCCAGAAGATCACCAAGGCCAAGCAGATGGTCGCAGCCGCCAAGCTGCGCCGTGCGCAGGCTGCGGCCGAGGCTGGCCGGCCCTATGCCACGCGGCTTGCGGCGGTGATGGCGAGCCTTGCGGGCAAGGTGTCGGGCGATAGCGCGCCGCGGCTCCTCGCCGGCACCGGATCGGATCAGCGCCACCTGCTGGTGGTGGTCAACACCGACAAGGGGCTGTGCGGAGGCTTGAACTCCAACCTCGTCAAGGCCGCCAAGATCAAGGCGAAGGAATTGATGGCGGCCGGCAAGACGGTCGAATTCTACCTCGTCGGCAAGAAGGGCCGCGCGCCGCTGAAGCGCGAATATCCCAGCCTGATCGGTGCCGGTTACGACACCAGCACGGTTAAGACCCCGGGGTTCGACGAAGCCGAAGCCATCGCCAACGAACTGATCGGCATGTTCGGTTCGGGCGAATTCGATATCGCGCATCTGATCTACCCAACCTTCAAGTCGGCGCTGGTGCAGGACCCAACCATCAATCAGCTGATCCCGGTTCCCGCACCTGCCGCCGCGCAGGATACCGGCGCGGTGGTTGACTATGAGCCGGGCGAGGAGGAAATCCTCGAAGAACTGCTGCCGCGCTATGTGCGCACCCAGCTGTTCGGCGCGCTGCTTGAACGCGAAGCATCGGAACAGGGCGCGTCGATGACCGCGATGGACAACGCCACGCGCAACGCGGGCGATCTGATCCAGAAGCTGACCATCCAGTACAACCGCAGCCGTCAGGCCGCGATCACGACCGAGTTGATCGAAATTATCGCAGGAGCAGAAGCGCTATGAAAAGGTTCATCGCCCTCACTCTCATCGCCACCCTCGCCGCTTGCGGAAATCCGAGCGGGGAAGATACTGCCGATCTGGCCCCCGACGCGGTCGAAGCGGACGTTTCGGGCGGCGGGATCATCGGCGACAGTTCCGACGCGCCCGATATGGCGACGGTTCAGATGGCACTCGAAGAAGCTTGCCCCACCTTGCGCAACACCATCCGGACATCGACCTGTCTGGCGCAAAATCTCGGTGCGTCCTTCACTTGCGAGTTCGCGTTCGAAACCGATCCCGAAGGCACGGAGCGCAGCCTGACCATCGAACAGCTCGGCGAAGGCTGGACGGTCGCGCAAGAGCCGCGCTTCTGCGAATCCCTCGAGCGTGCGAATGCCATGGCGGATCAGCCCGCCGCCGACGTTGCGATCGATACCCAACCCACCGAATAATCGGCACGGCAATTCAACACCCGCCGCCGCAAGCCTACAGGAAACAACAATGGCCACCGCCCCCGCTTTGAACCAGACCACCAACGGCACCATCAGCCAAGTCATCGGCGCTGTCGTCGACGTGCAGTTCCCCGGTGAACTACCCGCGATTCTGACCGCGCTGGAAACCAAGAACAACGACAAGACGCTGGTGCTCGAAGTCGCCCAGCACCTTGGCGAAAACACCGTGCGCACCATCGCGATGGACGCGACCGAAGGCCTCGTGCGCGGCACCGAGGTGGTCAATACCGGCGCGCAGATTAGCGTTCCCGTCGGACCCAAGGTTCTGGGCCGGATCATGAACGTGATCGGCGAAGCGATCGACGAACGCGGTCCGATCGGCGCTGACAGCACCATGCCAATCCATGCCGAAGCCCCGCTGTTCGTCGACCAGTCGACCGACGCGGCGATCCTTGTCACCGGCATCAAGGTGATCGACCTGCTCGCGCCCTATGCGCGCGGCGGCAAGATCGGCCTGTTCGGCGGCGCTGGCGTCGGCAAGACCGTGCTGATCCAGGAACTCATCAACAACATCGCCAAGGGCCACGGCGGCGTGTCGGTGTTCGCTGGTGTGGGTGAACGCACCCGCGAAGGCAACGACCTGTATCATGAATTCCTCGACGCGGGCGTTATCGCCAAGGACGCCGATGGCAATGCGACCAGCGAAGGCTCCAAGGTGGCGCTGGTGTTCGGCCAGATGAACGAGCCTCCGGGCGCGCGTGCCCGCGTGGCACTGTCGGGCCTGACCATGGCGGAATATTTCCGCGACGTCGAAGGCCAGGACGTATTGTTCTTCGTCGACAACATCTTCCGCTTCACGCAGGCGGGTTCGGAAGTGTCGGCGCTGCTCGGCCGTATTCCTTCGGCTGTGGGTTACCAGCCCACCCTCGCCACCGACATGGGCAAGCTGCAGGAACGCATCACCTCGACCAACAAGGGCTCGATCACCTCGGTGCAGGCGATCTACGTTCCCGCGGACGATTTGACCGACCCGGCGCCTGCTGCGTCCTTCGCTCACTTGGATGCGACCACCACGCTGAGCCGTGCGATCTCGGAACTCGGCATCTACCCTGCCGTGGATCCGCTGGACTCGACCAGCCGCGTGCTCGAACCCCGCGTCGTTGGTGCCGAGCATTACGAAACCGCCCGCCGCGTTCAGGAAACCCTGCAGAAGTACAAGAGCCTGCAGGACATCATCGCCATTCTCGGGATGGATGAGCTTTCGGAAGAGGACAAGCTGATCGTCGCCCGCGCGCGCAAGCTTCAGAAGTTCCTCAGCCAGCCGTTCCACGTCGCCGAAGTGTTCACCAACATCCCTGGCGTATTCGTGCAGCTCGAAGACACGGTGAAGAGCTTCAAGGCGGTGGTCGACGGCGAATATGACCACCTGCCCGAAAGCGCCTTCTACATGGTTGGCGGGATCGAACAGGCGGTCGACAAGGCCAAGAAGCTGGCCGAGGACGCGTAATCGGATGTCGCCATTGTCGGCAGGCCGGGTTCTGCAGGCATGGCAACCGCCGCCAACGCTCCCTTCATCGGGTATTCAGGGGGTAAGGCAATGATGATGGATGCAGTGCGGCGCGCCGGTTTCCGGTATCTGGCTAGCGGTAGGAAGGTTCCGCAAGCTCGCCAGATACAACGCTTTCTGGACCGGGATTCGCTTATCCAAGTTCTGCGTCAGCTGGAAGTAGATTGTGTCTTCGATATCGGGGCCAATCGCGGGCAATATGCAACGAGCCTCAGGGAAATCGGGTACGCGGGCGAAATCCACTCGTTCGAGCCGATCCCGGGCGATTTCGGCGTACTCAGTGCGACCGCAGCCTCGGATTCCCTGTGGCACGTCCACAATTTCGCGCTGGGACGTACTGCCGGAACGGCCGAATTCAATCTGGTCGACGGGGGCGGCGAATGCACTGTCTTCAGTTCGTTTCTGAAGCCGAACCACGCCATGATCCCGGAGCGGGTGACTAAAATCCCGGTCGAGATCAAAACGCTCGACGCGCTTGTCGCCGATATCGAACCGCTACGCGATCCAGCCAGACGGCTTTTTATGAAGATGGACACACAAGGCTTCGATATCGAGGTATGCGAGGGTGCAAAGGCTGTGCTGCCCCGGATCATTGGGCTGCAATCGGAGATTTCGGTGACCCAAATCTACGCCGGGCAGCCCGACTATATCGAAGCCCTGCGTTACTACCGCGACCTCGGTTTCAGCCTGATGGATCTCGCCGTGGTCAACCGCACCGCCAGCCGCGCGGTCCTCGAATATGACTGCATCATGGCGCGAGTCGATTAGGTTCGCGCATACCCAACAATCTGAATCGGAAACATCGATGCCCCTCCACTTCGAACTCGTGACCCCCGCCAAGCTTGTCCGTTCGGAAGACGTCCACATGGTGGTCGTCCCCGGTACGGAAGGCGAATTCGGCGTTCTGGAAGGCCATGCGCCCTTCATGTCGACCATCCGCGACGGCGCGGTACAGGTGTTCGCCAGCGCCAATGCCGCGCCCGAGATCATTCAAGTGCGCGGCGGCTTTGCCGAGGTCAATGAAAAGGGCCTCACCGTGCTGGCCGAACACGTCGAGGGATAATCCCTCACCAATCGACGAACGACCAACGAGGGCGGGCCAATGGCCTGCCCTTTTTGTTTGAATCCCCTTCCCTTCGCGCCCTTCCCTCGTCACAACATCGCTCTGCATTCCCTACAGGAGAGGACGCTTGAAACTTGTCTCCACCCTTGCTCTGGCGCTGGCCATGACCATTGCCTCCACCACTGGCGCAGCTGCGCAAGAATTACCGGTCGACGGTGTCCCCGGCCCCGAGCAGGACCCCTATATCTGGCTTGAGGAAGCTCGCTCCAAGGAAGCACTCGACTGGGTGGCCGAGGAAAACACCCGCACCCTCGCCGCGTTTGAAGCCGATCCGCGATACGACCAGTTGAAGGCCGAGGCGCTGGCGATTTTCGACAGCGAAGACCGCATCCCCTTTGTCAGCTTCCGCCCCGATGGGCTCTACAATTTCTGGCAGGACAAGGCCAACCCCAAGGGGCTGCTGCGCCGCACCACGCTGGAAAGCTACCGCACCGACGATCCGCAATGGGAAGTGGTGCTGGATATTGATGCGCTCGCCAAGGCCGAAGGCAAGGAGTGGGTCTATCAGGGTTCGACCTGTCTGCCCCCCGCGCTCACCAAGTGCATGATCGCGCTGTCCGACGGCGGCGAGGACGCCACCATCATGCGCGAATTCGATACCGCGACGAGGCAGTTCGTCGAAGGCGGCTTCGTGCTCGACCAGAAAAGCCAGGGCGGCGTCAGCTGGGTTGACGCGGATACGCTGCTGGTCAGCCGCGGTTTCGGGGAAGGCACCCTGACCGAGAGCGAATATCCCTTCACCACCCGCGTATGGAAGCGCGGCACCGCGATCGAAAACGCGCCCGAGATTTTCCGTGGTGAACCGACCGATGTCTCCTCCGGCGCCTATCTTCTGCGTGATAACGACGCGGTGATCCACGCCCGCATGGCGCGGCGCGGGGTCAGCTTTCACGAAAGCGAATATTTCGTCGAGAAAGACGGCGAATGGCTGCAGCTCGACATCCCCAAGAAGGCCAGTCCCTACGGTATCGTCGATGGCCACATTCTCTATTCGACCGACGTCGACTGGACGGTGGACGGGCAGACCTTCCCCGCCGACAGCCTGATCGCGATGGATCTGGAAGAATGGAAGGCCGACCCCAACGGCGCGACCAAGACGCTGGTGTGGGCGCCTGGCGATCGCCAGACCAAGCAGGGCGGCACGGTCACGGCCAATTCGCTGTATGTCACGCTGCTCGACAATGTGATCGGCAAGGTGCTGGAGTTCAACCATGAGGGCGGCCAGTGGGTCAGCCGCGAAGTCGCCCTGCCCGCGAATGCCACGCTCGGGATCGCGGCGTCTTCGGACGAGACCGACCAGATCATGTACACGGTCAGCGATTTCCTCAATCCGACCACGCTCTACTACACCGATGGCAGCGCGCCCCCGGCGGTGCTCAAGACCAGCCCCGCCTATTTCGAGCCCGAAGGCATGGAGGTCGAACAGCACGAGGCGACCAGCAAGGACGGGACGAAGATCCCCTACTTCATCGTCAAGCCCAAGGGCATGACGCTGGACGGCTCCACCGCAACCCTGCTGACCGGTTACGGCGGTTTCCAGATCGCGCGGCTGCCCGCCTATCTCGGCAGCACAGGCAAGCTGTGGGTGGAAAAGGGCGGCGCCTATGTGCTCGCCAACCTGCGCGGCGGGGGCGAGTTCGGGCCGCAATGGCACCAGACCGCGATCCGCGAGAACAAGCAGCGCACGTGGGATGATTTCATCGCGGTGGGCGAGGATCTGGTTAAGCGCGGCTTCACCTCCCCCCAGCATCTCGGCATCCAGGGCGGCTCGCAGGGCGGTCTGCTGGTCGGCACCGCTTTCACCCAGCGGCCCGACCTGTTCGGCGCGGCCATCGTGCAGATCCCGCTGTTCGACATGCTGCGCTATCACCTGATCGGTCGCGGGGCTTCGTGGATCGGCGAATACGGCGATCCGCGCATTCCCGAACAGCGCGCCTGGATCGCGGGCTATTCGCCTTATCAGAAGATCGTGGAAGGCGTGGATTACCCCGCGCCGTTTCTGTGGGCCTCTACGGCTGACGACCGCACCCATCCGGCCCATGCGCGGAAAGGTGCGGCCAAACTGAAGGAATTGGGTCAGCCCTATTACTACTTCGAGGACACCACCGGCGGCCATTCCGGCGGCGTCGACAACGAACAGCGCGCCAAGCTGCAGGCGCTGCAATTCGTTTACCTGATGAAGCGCCTGATGGACGAACCCAAGGCTGGCAGCGGCGAGTAGGCCGCGCTCACACCGCGCAATCAAGGGGCGGCTCCGGCATGGGGCCGCCCTTTTTGCATTAATGAACCGCGTGCTGCATCCGCCACCTGTAAAGCAGCCCGACACTGGGCCTCGGCTCGTCGCACAGGCGGCACGGGGCGTTTCAACAACGCCCGCTTAACCCTGTTCTGCAGCAACTCGTTAAGTCTGCCCGTCAACACTCGAACTATCGGGGGCGATGACGGCACGAGCACACAAGGAACTGATGAATGGCGTACCCCAGGGATATTTCGATAGCCGAAGCGATCAAGCGCTATGGCCTGCCGCGCAATCACCGCGTCCACTGGTCGAAGGCGCGCAAGGACGATGTCGTGCGCGCCGTGCGGGAACAGGCGATCAGCTTTCACGAAGCACGCCAACGCTATCTGCTCAGCCGCAGCGAGTTCGAGCAGTGGGAGCGCGATTATGTCGCCTCGGGCGGCGATGCGGCGCGCATGGAGAACGCTTGAGGATTATGCTGGGCCGACCGGGATCAGCACTTCGTTGCGGCGCAGAGGGCCGGGCACCATCGGCGCATCATAAAAGGCGAATTCCGCATCGCCTGCCGGCGCGATGGCCTGCCCGGCCAGCCATCTGCGCAGTTGCGCCTCGCGCTCGGCGAGATCGGCCGCGCCGCCATTGCCGGAAAACCGCACCGCCGCCATCCGCCGCGCGGGCACCTCGGTCAGCGTGATGTCGGCAGGCGCGGGAGGGAGCGTATCGAGCGTGTATTGGGATGGCATCACGAACCGCATCTGCCAGCGTCCCGCCTCTGTTTCCTGTTGGATCACCGGCGCGGTCATCGCGATGCTTTCGCCGCCTGCGGGTCGATCCTGCGCGAAGATATAGGCTGCGAGCCGCCTGAAGCTGGGCCCGCTGGCGCCTCGCCGATCACCGGACGATGTGACCTCGGCCACGACCAGCGGCGGGTAATCGCGCAATTCGAAGTCGCCCTCGGATTTCAGGAGCGCGAAGTCAGGCTCCTCGGTGTTGCGTTTCTGGGCGTACACGGCGGCGGCTCCCGCGGCTACGAGGCCGATCCCTGCGGCAATCCATCGTCCGGCTTTCATGGCTTATCTCCTGATTCAGTCTCGCTGTATCAGCCGATGGCGCAATCAAAGGTTCCCCGCGCCCGCCGCTTCAGCGGGTCGGAGCGTCGAAATCGGCGGGCTTGTTCGCCACCCAAGCAACGAATTTGGCGATGGCCGGGTTATCGCGGATCACGCTGGCATCATCGCCGATGCGCGCTAGTTCGTTGTTGGTGAAGTTGGCGTGGATCGTCTTGTGGCAGATCGGGTGGACAGCCACCTTGATCTTGCCCTTCTTCGCCTTGGGCACCGGGTGGTGCCACTGCACGATATCGCCGAGCGGGCGGTCACACAGCCAGCAGGTTTGGGGGTCGCTCACTTCTTCTCCGCCGCTTTCTTCTTCTTCATCGCGTCGTGGAAGCGGTCGGCCCAGCCCGGTTTCACCAGCTGTTCGGCGCGCACCATCCGCAGCTCGCCCTCTGCCACGTCGCGGCTGACGGTCGATCCCGCCGCAACAATCGCATCCGCGCCGATGCTGACGGGCGCGACCAGTGCCGAGTTCGAGCCGATGAAGGCGCGCTCGCCGATCACGGTCTTGTGCTTGAAATATCCGTCATAATTGCAGGTGATCGTGCCTGCGCCGATATTCGCGCCCGCGCCGATGGTTGCATCGCCAAGATAGGTGAGGTGGCTCGCCTTCGCGCCCTCGCCAAGCACCGCGTTCTTCACCTCGACGAAATTGCCGACGAAGCTGCCTTCACCCAGCACGGTGCCGGGGCGCAGGCGGGCGAAGGGGCCGACCTTGACTCCGCTCGCCAGCTTCGCGCCTTCAATATGGCTGTTGGCGCGGATCAGCACATTGTCGGCAATGGTCACGCCCGGGCCGAAGAACACGTTGGGTTCAATCGTGACGTCGCGCCCCAGCACCGTATCCCAGCTGAAGAACACCGTGTCGGGCGCGATCAGCGTCGCGCCTTCGTCCATCGCCCGGATGCGCCGCGCGGCCTGCCAGCGTGCTTCGGCCCCGGCGAGCTCGGCGCGAGAGTTGATCCCCGCCACCTCGTCCGCGTCGGTCTCGATCACCACCACCTTTTCGCCGCGCGCAATCGCACCCGTCGCAACGTCCGGAAGGTAGTATTCCCCTTGCGCGTTGTCGTCGCCGACCGCTTCGAGCAACGGCCACATATCGTCCGAATGAGCGACGATCAGGCCCGAATTGCACAGATTGCAGGCGCGCTCGGCTTCGGTTGCATCCTTGTATTCGACCATCTTGCTGACCGTGCCATCGGCCTCGGCGATGATCCGGCCATAGGCGAGCGGATCATCAGGGCGGAAGCCGAGCACCGCAACCTTGGCCCCGCCATCCAGCGCGGCGAACAGCCGGCGCACGGTGTCGGCACGCACCATCGGACAATCGCCGAAGCACACCAGCACCAGCCCGCTGAAATCCGTCAGAGCCTCCTTGGCCTGCAGCGCGGCATGGGCAGTGCCGAGCTGCGGTTCCTGCAAGGCCACCGTCACATTGCGCCCCGCCAGCGCGCTGCACAATTGTTCATGCCGGTCGCCCGCCACCACCACCGTCCGCGCCAGCGAGGCTTGTGCAAGGCTGTCGAGCAGGTGATCCAGCATCGCCCGCCCGGCGATAGGATGCAGCACCTTGTGCCTATCGCTCTTCATGCGGGTGCCCTTGCCAGCGGCAAGGATGATGGCGGCAAAGGGATGCGCGGTGGCAGTGGTCGTATCGGTCATGGCGCCTGTCCTTAGGGAAAGCCGCGCTTGCCAGCAATTGCTTGCGGTTTGAAGAACGTTGCTCCACCGCCCCCAATATTCCGGAGGCATGCATGACGACAGATTTCCCCTTCGCTGCGGTCGGGTTCGATCTCGATGGCACCCTGCTCGATACCTTCCGCGATCTGGGCACAGCGGTGAATCACGCGTTGGTGCTGGGCGGGTTTGCCGAGGTGTCGGTGGAAAGCAGCAAGGATCTGATCGGCGGCGGGGCGAAGGTCATGCTGGCCCGCGCTCTGGATGCGCAAGGCGGTCTGCCGGAGGACGAGTTCCGGCGGCTCTACAAGGCGATGCTCGCCTTCTACGCCGATCACAACGCCGTCCACACTGCGCCTTATCCAGGCGTGCGCGAGGCTTTGGCCGAGCTTGGCGGATTGGGCGTGCGCATGGCGGTGGTCACCAACAAGTTCGAAAGCTTTGCCCGCAGCGTGCTGACCCAGGTCGATCTGATCGGCGTGTTCGACGCCGTGATCGGCGGAGACAGCATGGGCAAGGGGGAGGACGGCAAGTTCCTCGCCAAGCCGCACCCTGCCCCTGTTCTGGCAGCGCGCGAGGCCTGCGGGGGCGGGCGCATGGCATTTATCGGCGATTCGTCCTATGACGTGCGCAGCGCGAAAGCAGCGGGCGTTCCGGTGCTTGCGGCAGGTTATGGCTATTGCGACGCGGCCCCGCATGATCTGGGCGCAGATGCGGTGATCGATTCGTTCGAAGAGCTTGTCCCCGCGCTTCATCGGCTTGGTCAAACGTTTGGACAATCCGCCTGACCTTACGGCATCCGCCGCTGACAGTTCGGCTGTTGCAAGGCACGCGCGAAAGTGCCACGCAGCGCCCGCCATTCAGGTTTACGCGGGCGTAAAGCGCGAACAGCGCCGCGCCCCACTCGCAAGACAGGAGAGACACGCATGAGCATCAATTTCAAGGACAAGGTCGCTATCGTCACCGGCGCCGGCGGCGGTTTGGGCAAGGCCTATGCATTGGAACTCGCCAAGCGCGGCGCGAAGGTCGTGGTCAACGACCTCGGCGGATCGCGTGACGGCACCGGCACTTCGGACGCGGCAGCCCAGGTGGTCGAGGAAATCGAACGCGCGGGCGGCGAAGCGGTCGCCAATGGCGGTTCGGTGACCGAATACGACCAGATGGAAAAGATGGTCGCGGATGCCAAGCAGAAGTGGGGCGGCGTCCATGTGCTGATCAACAATGCCGGCGTGCTGCGCGACAAGACCTTCATCAAGATGGACCCGGCCGACTTCGAATTCGTGGTCAAGGTGCACCTCACCGGCAGCGCCTTCGCCACCAAGGCGTGCTGGGAAACCTTCCGCGAACAGGGCTATGGCCGCGTGCTCATGACCGCGTCCTCGACCGGCCTTTTCGGCAATTTCGGTCAGGCAAACTACGGCGCGGCCAAGCTGGGCCTCGCGGGTCTGACCAAGACGTTGCAGCTTGAAGGCGCGAAGTATAATATCCGCGTCAACACGCTGTCGCCGGTCGCGGGCACGCGCATGACCGAAGACTTGTTCCCCGAAGAAGCGTTCAAGCTGTTCGCGCCGGAAAATGTGGTGCCTGCCGCGCTGTTCCTCGTCAGCGAGGATTCGCCCACCAATGCCATCGTCGGCGCGGGTGCAGGCGGTTTCCATTCCTCGTGGACGGTGATGAACGACGCTGTGTGGCTGCCCGAAGGCGAACGCACCGTCGAAGGCTTTGCGGCGCATTGGGAAGAGATCAATTCCTTCACCAACCTCATCGCCCCGCAATCGGGCAGCGAGCAATCGGGCAATATCCTGAAAGCGATGCAGAAGGTCACCGGCACCGGTCCGGGCAGCGCGCGCGGGTAAGCTTTCTTCTATCTACGGAACAAGGCCCGTCCCTCACAAGGGGCGGGCCTTTGCTTTGCTATAGCTAATCCACTGCTTTCAGCAGCCGGCGCTCCATCGGGGCGAGGACATTGGCGAGGTCGTGCCCGCGCTTCAAGACCTGCCCGTGTTCGCCGAACAGCGTCCACATGCCCTGCTTGCCCCGCAGCGCCGGGCGCTTCTCCACGCGCGCCTGCGGGCGTTCAGCGGTGCGGCGGAAGGCCGCGAAGGTGGCGGCGTGCTTGTCGAAATCCATCGCATAGTCGCGCCATTCTCCGGCGGCGACCATCCGGCCATAGAGGTCGAGAATGCGCATCAACTCGGCCCGTTCGAACCCGACCTGCTGCGCGCTCCGGCCCGGAAAGCTCACCACCTGACCGGCGAGGCCGGAAATCTGCCCGCTGTTCTTCAATCTTCGGTTCCGCTTTTCAACGGCGCTTCATCCTCCAACGGCTCGCCGCGGTCGGCCAGCAGCGCCTTCATCGCGGCCACCTCGTCCCTCAGGCTCGCCAATTCGGATTCGAGCTTTTCTACGCAATCGCGGCGCGGCCGGCCTTCGTCGTCGCACGGCGGATCGTCGCAGGGCGTGCCGTAGGGGATGAATTCCTTGATCCATTCCTCCGCTGGCACCAGTGTGGAGCGTGCCTTCAGCCCCACCATGGTCGCGCCTGCAGGCACATCGTCAGTCACCACAGCATTGGCGCCGACGCGCGCGCGTGCGCCGACCACGATCGGGCCGATGATCTGCGCGCCCGAACCGATGATGACATTGTCCTCCAGCGTCGGGTGGCGTTTACCGCCCTTGCCGTTGGTGGGATTGGTGCCGCCCAGCGTCACGCATTGGTAAATCGTGACATCATCGCCGATCTCGGCGGTCTCACCAATCACCGTAAAGCCGTGGTCGATGAACAGGTTGCGGCCAATGGTCGCCCCGGGATGAATGTCGATCGCGGTCAGCAATCGCGACAGATGGTTGACGAAGCGGGCGAGGAAATACAGCCGCGCCTGAAATAGCCAGTGCGCGATGCGGTGAAGGCCGAGGGCCAGCACACCGGGGTAAAGCAATATCTCCCAGCGCGAACGCGGCGCGGGGTCGCGGGCGCGGACCGAGTCCAGATAGCTGATCAGGCGATCGAACATGTTGTCTCAATCCCACCAAACGCCGCGCGATGCAACTCGCGGCGAGGAGCTAGAACAAGCGCTGCTGCTCCGGGCCGTGAAGGGCTTCGAGCGCAGCGCGCCAAATGGACATGGTGGCAGGGCTCTGGCGTTCAAGGCTGATGCGGTCGATTGTCGCCACCAGAGCCTCGATTCCGGCAAAGCTGCGGACCGTGCGGGGCACCAGATATTCGGTCGCATCATCGGGCAAGGTGAGGCCGCGCTGCTCGGCATGGGCAAGGATTAAATCGCCCGCCATCGCATCGTCCGGCGCGCGAAGCGCAAGTTGCAGCGAACCGCCAATGCGCGAGGCAAGATCAGGCAGCACGATGCGCCAGCCGCCATGTTCGTCATCGACATTGGCAACCAGCAACAGCGTCCCCCCTTCGCGCGACCCGCCCTGCTGAACCGCGTTCCACTGGTGAAACAGTTCGGTCTCGTCGGCGGCTTGCGCATTGTCGATCACCTCCAGCCGCTCGGCTCCGGCAAGACCTTGCGCCCAGCGCGCCAGCAACGACTTGCCCGAACGCGGCGGGCCGGTGAGCACAGCGACGTGAAACGGCCAGCGCGCAGAATCCTGCAATGCCTCGATCACCTGCGCATTGGCATTGCCGATGACGATGCGCTGCGCATCGGCCTGCTTGCGCGCGCCCAACGGCAGAGCGATCTGGGACGGGGGATTCCGGCTCATGCGCACGTGCGTCCCGCCGGTCAGCGGCTGATGGCGAGCGCGTTCGCCCCCCGCCGCACCGCGAAGCCGCGCGATTCGAGCGCCGCGGCGAGTTCTTCCAGCGTGCCGGCATAGCTCACGCTCATCACCGAGGTGCCGCCGATTGCGGTGCTGGTCACACCCACCCCGCGCACGCCCGCCGAGCCGCGCACCGCGCCGAGCGCGCCATCGAACGCCGCTGCATCGGGCGTGGCAAACTGCACGACGATGGCGCGCACCGCAGCCTCGCCCTGCTCGGTGCTGGAATCCGGCTGGGTCTCGATCTGCGGGACGTTGCCTGCCGCTGCGGCGGCCGCCTCGGCTGCTGCGCGTTCGCGCACGGCACGGCCGATGTCGATCAAGCGCTGGATTGCCGGGTCGACATCGCCCGAACCGCCCAGCCGCAAGGTCGGATCGGGCCTGAGCTTGCCGCTCGCCAATCCGCCGGTGAAGATCGTGTCCATCCGGTCCACCGCGCGGCCAAGCATCGCGGGCACCTCGTCGGGACCGGCGGCCTCCAGCGTAAAGGTTTCGAGCAAGTGGCTGTCGGGGCCGTACCGCGCAGTGAAAGTACCTTCCACCGGCCCGCCGGGAAATTGGTAGTCGAGCCGGGCGAACGCCATCAGCGTATCGGCAGCGCCGTATTGGTCGAGCGTGCTGCGCCACCATGCGCGGCTATGCCGTCCGGTCTGGCCAAAATTGATCAGCAGCGAATCGCCCCCCGCCCCGCTCGGCCGGACATAGTCGATGCGGCTGGAACCGGGATTGAACTCAGCCCAGGCGCGCTGCCAGGCATTGCGCCGTTCAAAGGCCGTGTAGGTGCCGCCGCTGACCTCGACCGGGATCAGCAGCATCGGCGCCGATCGCACCGCCTGCTGCGCTCCGCCGAGATAACCGCTGGCGCGCTGACGATCGAACACCACGCCGAGTGTGGCGATATACCGCTTCGGCCCCAGCCGCTCGCGCTCGATCACCACGGCCGAAACCAGTTCATCGAGCTGGCTGTCGGAAATTGTCGGGCCCTTTATCTTCTCCCACGCCTTGCGCTGCGCCTCGCGCCAGCCCTTGCTGCGCGCTTCCTCGGCAGAATCGGCGGTGACATCGATGCTGATGCCGCGCACTTCGATGTCGGCGCTGGCGGCGGTGGGCGCGATGCCGCGCTCGCCCGCCACCTGCGCCACAAGCGCATAGCCGCCGCCCAGCAGCGCGAGCGCCAGCGCGATGCCGCCCAGCTGACGGATCAGCGGTCGAACACCAGCGGCGTGGGGGGCGGCACCATGGCCGGGCAAGGAGAGAGATGTGCTCATCGGGGAAAATCGCGCGCCTTTTGCCCAATGCCGAGTGGAATTCCAAGCGCGAAAGGGTAATGACCCATGCATGAGCGGAAAGAACTCTCCCTACACCTATGCCGAGGCAGGTGTTTCGATCGAAGCGGGCAATGCGCTGGTGAAGGCCATCGCCCCGCTGGCCAAGGCCACGGCGCGCCCAGGTGCGACCAGCGAGCTGGGGGGATTCGGCGGATTCTTCGACCCCAAGGCAGCGGGTTACAGCGATCCGCTACTGGTCGCCGCCAATGACGGGGTCGGCACCAAACTGAAGCTCGCCATTGAACATGACCGGCATGACACCGTCGGGATCGATCTGGTTGCGATGTGCGTCAACGACCTGATCGTTCAGGGCGCCGAGCCTTTGTTCTTCCTCGATTATTTCGCCACCGGAAAGCTGGAAAACGGCGTCGCGGAACGCGTGGTCGCCGGGATTGCCCAAGGCTGCAAAATGGCAGGCTGCGCGCTGATCGGAGGCGAGACGGCGGAAATGCCGGGAATGTATGCGGCAGGCGACTATGACCTTGCGGGCTTCTGCGTGGGCGCGGTGGAACGCGGCGAGCAGTTGACGGGCGACAAGGTTGCGCCCGGTGACGTTCTGCTGGGCCTCGCGTCATCCGGGGTACACTCCAACGGCTATTCGCTGGTGCGGCGCTTGGCGGCGGACAAAGGCTGGAAGCTGAACCGCCCCGCCCTGTTCGATCAGGAGCAATTGCTCATCGACGCGCTGATCGCGCCCACGCGCATTTATGTGGCGAGCCTGCTGCCGCTGATCCGCGAAGGCCACATCAACGCGCTGGCCCACATCACCGGCGGCGGGCTGCTCGAAAACATTCCGCGCATCCTGCCCGATGGCGCTCACGCAGTGGTCGATGCCGACCTGTGGCCCCAGCCCCGGCTGATGGCCTTCCTGCAGGCACAGGGGCATATCGAGCCCGAAGAAATGGCGCGCACGTTCAACTGCGGCGTGGGGATGGTGCTGGCCGTGGCGGCGGACAAGGTCGCGGACGTGACCGCGCAGCTTGAAGCGGCGGGTGAATCTGTGTTCCCGGTCGGCCGGATCGATGCGGGTGAAAAAGGGTGCACCGTGCGCGGCAGCGTGGAGACATGGGCGGCGAAAAGCGATTGGAGCGCGACGCACCTTGGCTGAAAAAGCCCGCATCGCAATTCTGATTTCGGGCGCGGGCACCAACATGGCCGCGCTGCTCTATGCCAGCCGCCTTGGCGATTCCGCCTATGAGGTGGTGCTGGTCGCCAGCAACGACCCCGCCGCACCCGGCCTCGCGCTGGCCGAGCTGGAAGGCGTGCCGACCTTCGCCCATGCGCACAAGGGCATGACCCGCGAGGCACATGACGCCGCAATGGAAGCCGCCGTGCTGGAGTCAGGAGCCGATCATATCGTGCTGGCCGGATACATGCGCATCCTGTCGGACGGGTTTGTGCAGCGCTGGCAAGGCCGGATGCTCAACATCCATCCCTCGCTGCTGCCCAAATACAAGGGATTGGATACCTTCGCCCGCGCCATTGCGGCAGGAGACCGCCATGCCGGGGCGAGCGTGCATCTGGTCACGCCCGACCTCGATTCGGGCGAAGTGCTGGCGCAGGTCCGCGTCGCCATCGCACCCGGTGACACGCCCGCCAGCCTCGCCGAGCGGGTGCGGTTCGCCGAACACCAGATCTACTCGCGTGCGGTGGCCGAATATGTGTCGCGCTGGCGCAATCCGGGGTGGTTGCTCGAACGGCTGCGCGAACGTGCGCTGGCTCTGCCTGAGACGTCCGAACAGGAAAGCTTCGGCTCGGTCGGTTTCCGCGTCGGTGAGGGCAAGTCCGGCAAGTATTTCGCCTATTTCTCCGACCGCCCCCACGGTCACGAACGGATCGCGCTGCTGGTGAAGACAAGCGGGATGGACGAGCTTCATGCACTGGTCGAGGACCAGCCGGAGACCTATTTCAAACCCGCCTTCTACGGCGCGAACGGCTGGGTGGGACTGGTGCTCGACCGGCCCGATCTGGACTGGGCCGATGTCGATGCATGGCTGCAGCGCAGCTGGCGGACGGTCGCGCCCAAGCGACTGACGCGCTTCATGGATGTGGCGGACGAATTCTGATGGCACCGGTCCGCGATCACCTGCTGGCGCGCGGGGCGCTGGCGCAGCGGGCCAATGATTTTCTCGGCAAGGCATGGCAGCGCGGCTGGCTTCCGCCGCCCGACCTTGATCCTGAGGCGCTGTGGACGCTCGCGGCCAAGTCACATGGCACACAGGCCGAGGCCGCAGAGCATGGCGGCAGAAGCGCCGAGGACGTCGCCGATTTCCGGGATCGGCTGGCACGAATGGTCGCGGCGGTGGAGGCTGAGGCAGATCTCAACCCATTGGGCAGGGCGATGGCTTGGGGGCAATTGTCGCGCGTCGTGAAGAACCGCCTCGCTTTCGGCGCGCTGTGGCTGCAACGGCCCGAACTGCTCGGCACCGTGCTTGCCCCGCCGATCATTGTCATCGGTCACATGCGAAGCGGCACCACCCGCATTCACAAGCTATTGGCCGCCGATCCGGCGCATTCGCACACCCGCTATTGCGATGCCTACCACCCTGTTCCGGGGCGCTTCGGCATGAACCGGGTCGTCAGCGCGCTGGAGCTGGCGATGCTCGGCGCGCTCAATCCGTGGATGCAGTCGATCCATCCGATGGCGCCCGGCGAGGTTGAGGAGGAGCTGGCGTGGATCTCGGCTGCGTTGCACCATTCGATCTACGAATCGCAGTGGCATATTCCGACCTATTCAGCCTGGAGCGAGGGCCGCGATCCCGCCCCGATCTACCGCGAAATGGCGCGCATTTTGCGCACCGATGCCGCAACGCGCGCAGTAGCGGACAGGCCGCGGGTGATGAAGGTGCCTGCTTTCTCCGAAGACCTCACCACCCTGCTCGGCCTGTTCCCCGATGCGCGGCTGGTGATTGCCCACCGCGACCATGATGCGGTGTTGCGCAGCGCGGTATCGCTCGCCGCGAACCAGATGGCGATGCAGTCCGACACCTGCGACATTGCCGCGATCGAAGCGCGCTGGCGGCACAAGATTGCACTGCGGGAGGCGCGGATGGCAGAGGCGCTGGCTGAATGGAAAGGCCCAGTGGCGCAGCTGCATTTCGATGAACTGGGCACAGATTGGCAAGGCGCGATCCGGCGCTGCTACGCCGATCTGGGCCTCACCCTGACGCCGCAGGCAATGGCGGCGATGCGCAAGCTGATGGCAGCGGGCGAAAACGGACAACACCGCGCGCATTCGGATCAACTCGCCCGCTTTGCCGAGGCAGGATAAACGAAAAAGGGCCGCCCCAAACGGGACGGCCCTTTGCGTTTCAGCCGGTCTGAAAAGATCAGCCGACGATTTCGTCGTCGTTGAAGAAGAACGCGATTTCGATCGCGGCGTTTTCTTCCGAATCCGAACCGTGGACGGTGTTCTCGCCGATCGACAGCGCCAGTTCCTTGCGGATCGTGCCGGGTTCGGCGTTTTCGGGATTGGTCGCGCCCATGATATCGCGGTTGCGGGTCACAGCGTCTTCACCTTCGAGCACCTGCACCACCACTGGCTCGCTCATCATGAAATCGACCAGCTCGCCGAAGAACGGGCGTTCGCGGTGCACGCCGTAGAAGCCTTCGGCCTGTTCGCGGGTCATGTGGATACGCTTGCTGGCGACGACGCGCAGGCCGGCATCTTCCAGCATCTTGGTGACCGCGCCGGTCAGGTTGCGGCGGGTGGCATCGGGCTTGATAATCGAAAAGGTGCGGGTAACCGCCATGATGTAAGCTCCTGTGAACGTCTTTTTATGGGAAATCTTGGCCGCGCCCGTAGATGCTGCGCTGCAAAATGGCAAGCGCCGCAAAGCGCGATTCCGCGCGTTGAGCGATGTTGCCATTCAGTCCCGTGGGATGCGTTCAGCCCGTCTTGCTGCCGATGATCAACTGGCCAGTGGTGGCATCGCCTTCGCCGGGTGTGGCGGTGACCGACAGGGTGGACCCGTCCGCCTTGCGCTCGCCCCCGATCATCAGGCTGCCGTTCATGTTGGCATCGATCTGGATGGCGAACCCGGCATCCTCGGCTTGCTGACGGAAATGAGCCATCACCTTGTCGGCGGCGGCTTCGGTCTCGAACATCACCATCGTGCCCTTGCCATCCGGCTGATCGACGACGGTGTTGGTGATGACCTTCGCGCCGGGATAGAGGCTGAAGCCGTCAGGCAGATCGGCCGGCACGTCGGCGCCGGATCGCAAGGTGGCGGTGCCGTCCTTGCCTCTGATCGTCATCGAGGTTTCGCCGCTGTCCCCGTCGATGGTGTATTCGGCGTTGCCGTCCTCGGTCGTGAATTCGCCCGAAGTTTCCGAACCGCAGGCCACAAGCACCAGCATCGCGCCGCCCGCCATTGCCTTTGCCATACCCATTGCCAGTTTGCGCATCTTCCTGTTCCCCCAAATCCGGTCCAGCGCGCCAGCATCACCGATTGCCGCGCTATCGGCAAGTGCTCATGCCTTCTTCACCCAGCGCCCGCTTTCCTGCGCAAAATAGGCGCGTTCAATATCCTCGCGGCCATCGTGTGCGCGCCATGCCGCACGCGCCGCAGGAGCGGCCTCCGGCTTGAACAACAGAAACACACGGGCAAACCCTTCGCTATCCCGGAACACGCCATCGGCAAAGATCAGGTGGGTGGCGCCATTGGCCGGGGTCGGATCGTCCGACAGGAGGATCGGCTGGCGCTCGGCTCCGGCTGCGTCCGCTTCTCCATTGGCGAGGAAACTATCCGGCCCGGCCTGCCACAATTCGCGGGCGATCGCCGCACGCTGATCGGCCTCGGCCGCCACCACCAGCACCCGTGCGCCTTCGCCCAGCACACGGCTGGCAATCAGGGCGACGACTTTTTCGACCGGATCATCGGTGACCTGCCAAAAATCGAATTTCATGCGGCCCCCTTCCCGCGCCTGCACCGATCGGAACAATACTTCACATTGTCCCAATCGCGCTCCCACTTTTTGCGCCATGCAAAAGGCAGCCCGCAGGCGAGGCAGGTCTTTGTCGGCAGATCGGATTTGCGCCTCATTTTTGGCATGAGGCGCGCTCCTTACTGTTCGACCACATCCCGCACGAACTGGTCGAGCAGCCGCACGCCATAGCCAGTCGCGCCCTTGTCCCAGCTGTGGCCAGGCTTGTTCGCCCACACCATGCCGGCGATGTCGAGATGCGCCCAAGGGGTACCGTTCTTGATGAAGCGCTGGAGGAACTGCGCGGCGGTGATCGATCCGGCCTCGCGCGGGCCGACATTCTTGATGTCGGCAATCGGCGAATCAATCAGCTTGTCGTAATTCGGACCCAGCGGCATCCGCCACAGCTTGTCGCCGGTGGCCTTGCCCGCTGCGGTCAATTGGTCGGCCAGCGTATCGTCATTGGCGAACATCCCGCCATGTTCATTGCCCAGCGCGATGATCATTGCGCCTGTCAGCGTGGCAAGATCGACGATCCGCGCGGCGTCATATTGTTCCTGCGCCCAATGCAACGCGTCGCAGAGCACCAGCCGCCCTTCGGCATCGGTGTTGAGCACTTCGACCGTCTGCCCGCTCATGGTGGTGACGATGTCGCCCGGGCGCTGCGCCTTGCCGTCGGGCATGTTCTCGACCAGGCCCATCACGCCGATCACGTTGGCCTTGGCCTTGCGTCCCGCAAGCGCCAGCATCGCCCCTGCAACCGCGCCCGCGCCGCCCATATCCCACTTCATGTCTTCCATGCCCGGCGGCGGCTTCAGCGAGATGCCGCCGGTGTCGAAGGTCACGCCCTTGCCGACGAAGACGGTCGGCTTGTCGTTTGCCGCGCCGCCGTTCCAGCGGATCGTGAGCAGTTTCGATTCGCGTTCCGAACCCTTGCCCACACCGATCAGCGCACCCATGCCGAGCGCTTCCATCTCGGCCTCGCCCAGCACGGTGATTTCCACACCGGTTCCAGCGAAAGCTTCCTCGCACGCGGCGACGAAGCTTGCGGGGTAGATCACGTTGGCCGGTTCGGCGACCAGTACGCGGGTGAACTCGACACCCTTGGCCAGCGCCGCCTCGCGCTCCCAGGCGGCTTCGGTGCCATCGGGCGCTCCGGTGACGTGGATGGTGGCGAGACTGGGGCGCTTGTCCGCGGCCAGCTTGGTGCGATACTTGTCATGCCGCCAGCCACGCAACCGCAGGCCCAGCAGCACCGCCGCGGCATCATCGGCGGAAAGCCCTGCGCCGCCGAGGTCGAGCACCATCGCGGTTTCACCCGAAACCAGATACTTGGCGGTCAGCCCTGCGCCTGCCCGTTCGAGGTTGAGCCGCCGCTCGCCCGCAGTCGGCTCGCCCGCGCCTGCGAGCGCGATCCGCCGCAGCGTGCCGCCCTCGCTGGTGAAACCTTCGAACACCTGACCAACACGGCCGGTGAAGCGCGCCGCCGCCGCACCATCGACCAGCGCCTGATCGATTCCGGCAAGGCTGGCGCCCTGGTTAGCGATCCGCGCGCGCAGGCGGATTTCGGCGGGGGGCGAGGCGGTGAAATGGATCTGCATGGTGTCTCCGCTGGATGGGGCAGAATGCCGGCGCAGCGCATGGCTTCGCCCGATAAGAGAAAGCCGCAGCCGCCACCTGCCGACGCATTGGCCGAGAAGGCGCGCACAAGGCCGCAAACGCGATTGCGATTAGGCGCGAGCGGTGCAATAGGCAAGGCCATGTCGGGAGGCTTGTCGATCGGATCGCGCGATGCTGCGCGCCCAGCCTTGCGCTTCCCGGCGCGGCGGGCGGCGTCGCGGGTGGCGCTGGCGTTGGTTCTGCTGGGCGTCCCCACCACGCTCGCTGCGAAGGATGCCCCTGATCCCGATCCGGTGGTGCAGGCGCAAGATGATACAGCGGCACCGGTGATCGATTTCGAGGCCGAGCAACTCGATTACGATAACGAGACCGATACCGTCACCGCACGCGGCAATGTCATCCTGCGTTCTGAAGACCGCTCTGTTCGGGCCGACCAGGTGAGTTGGGATCGCCGCTCCGGCCAGATCATCGCCACCGGCGATGTTCGGCTGTTGGACGAGGCTGGCAACCAGCTGTTTACCGATCAGGTCGAACTGAGCGAGACCTTCGAAACAGGCGCAATGGCCGAACTGCTGATCGCCTTGCGCGCCGGAGGCAGGCTGGCTGCACGCTCGGCTGAGCGGGGCGAGGATGGCGTCGCGCTGCTGAACGACGCCGCCTATACCGCCTGCGCCGTTACCGGTGCGGAAGGCTGCCCGAAGGATCCGAGCTGGCGCATCACCGCCGAGCGCGTGACCTTCGACCCGGAAACACAACGGGTGGAATTCACAGGAGCCATGCTGGAACTGTTCGGCGCGCGCATCCTGCCGCTGCCGGGCCTTGCGCTGCGCACCGACGGCAAGGCCGAATCCGGCTTTCTCGTCCCCGATTTCCGCATCAGCCAGGTTAACGGCCTGGAGCTGTCCAGCGAGTATTACTGGCGGCTTGCCGATAACCGCGACCTGACACTGGGCGCCTATGTGTTCTCCAACGTCGCCCCGATGGCGAGCGCGCAATGGCGGCATTTGACCGACAAGGGCGCTTATCAGGTCACCGGCTATCTTACCGCCAGCGACCGGCTGACCGATCTCACCGGTGACGAAAGTTTCGAGCGCGATCCGCGCGGTTACATCGAAGGCAATGGCCGCTTCCAGTTCTCGCCAGAATGGAGCCTCACCACCTCGGTCCGGCTCGCCAGCGATCGCACCTTCCTGCGCCGCTACGATATCAGCCGTGACGACCGGCTGCGTTCGACCATCAATCTCGAACGCATCACCGACGATTCCTATTTCTCGCTCGCCGGATGGGCAACGCAGACCCTGCGCATCAACGCCGACCAGGGCCAGGTGCCGCTCGCCCTGCCCGCACTCGACTATCGCAAGATCGTCGACGCTCCGGTGCTGGGCGGCGAAATCGAATTTCAGGTCAACAGTCTCGCCCTGCTACGCAACGATGGGCAGGACACGCAGCGCGCCTTTGCCGGGGCGAAGTGGGATCTGCAGCGGCTGACAGGGCTGGGTCAGGTGGTAACGCTGACGGCGCTGGTGCGCGGCGACATCTACAACACCGACAACATCCTTGCCACCACCACCCCCAGCTATCGCGGTACCGAGGGCTGGACCACGCGCGGGATCGCCACCGCTGCGATCGACATCGAATGGCCTTTCGTGGGCGAGGCGTTCGGCGGCACGCAGGTGTTGAAGCCGCGAGTGCAGATCGTCGCCAGCCCCAAGCTACGAAACCTCGCCGTACCCAACGAAGACGCACGCGCGATCGACCTTGAGGATTCCAATCTTTTCGCGCTCAACCGTTTCCCCGGTTACGACCGGGTCGAGGACGGCACCCGCATCACCTGGGGACTGGACTGGGAATTGCAGCGCCCCGGTTGGCGGGTGTCGACCACCATCGGCCAATCCTACCGATTCGATGACCCGGAAGAACAGATTTTTCCCGTCGGCACCGGCCTGTCCGAACGCGTGTCGGACTTCGTCGGACGCACGCAGATCCGGTTCCGCGATTATGTCAGTCTCACGCACCGCTTCCGGCTCGACAAGGACAATCTCGCGGTGCGCCGAAATGAAATCGACGCCACAATCGGATCGCGCCGCACCTACCTGGAATTCGGCTACCTGCAACTGAACCGCGACATTCAGACCGTGGAGGACCTGCGCGACCGCGAGGAACTGCGCGCCGCCGCTCGCATCGCGATCGGACGCAAATGGTCGATCTTCGGATCTGGCGTGGTCAATCTCACCGATGCAGCGGATGATCCGATTTTCCAGCCCGACGGGTTCGAGCCGATCCGCACCCGGCTCGGTATTGCCTATCAGGACGATTGCATCGAACTGGGCGCGACCTGGCGGCGCGATTTCATCTCGGCGGGAGACGCGGCGCGCGGCAATGCGTTTCAGGTGTTCTTTGCCCTGCGCAACCTCGGTTTCCGGTAACGGTCGCACGAATTGGCAGCGCGAAGAATTCGGGCTAAGGCCGCGTCGCAATAGATGGGGGGCAGTGCCGGGGGTGGCACAACTCAGCTTCCGTTCAGCCGCGATCACGCAACCGCGGCACATATTGCGTGAGGGGTCGCGCAGGAATTACCAAAGGCGGGAATGAACGAGTGACAATGAAACTGTTTTCCAAGAATGCCGGGCTGAGGACGCGTAGTGGCGTGATGCTGGCAGGACTTGCCGCCCTCGTCATGGTGCCCGCTTCCGCGCCCGCGCAGACGGTTGCCGTTCCGACAGCCGACAACCCCTTTGGCCTGCCCGAGGACGTCACCATTTTCGGCAAGACCGATCCCGATCGCCGCACCGCAACGGCGGTGGTGAACGGCTACGTCATCACCGGCACCGATATCGATCAGCGCGTGGCACTGGTCACTTCTGCTTCGGAAGCGCCGATCCCCGAAGAGGAGCTGCTGCGCCTGCGTGTGCAGGTGCTGCGCAACCTGATCGACGAAACGCTCAAGGTGCAGGCCGCCGAGGCAGCCGAGATGAAGGTTGCGCGCGAAGAAGTGGAGCAGACCTATCAGCAGCTTGCCGCCCAGAACTTCGCCACCGAGCCGAAGAAAATGGACGAATACCTGCTGTCGATCGGGTCATCGCCCGATTCGCTCAAGCGCCAGATCGAAGGCGAGGTAGCGTGGGAAAACCTGCTTCGTCGCAACATCATGCCGTTCGTCAATGTCTCGGCCGAGGAAGTGAACGACGTGCTCGCCCGGCTCGAGGCTTCGCGCGGGACGGACGAATACCGGCTCGGCGAAATCTACCTGTCCGCCACCACCGAAAACCGCGAGGCGGTACTGGCCAATGCGCAGGCGATCATGGAGCAATTGCAGCAGGGCGGCAGCTTTGTGGCCTATGCGCGGCAGTTCTCGGAAGCGACCACGGCGGTTGTCGGCGGCGATCTGGGCTGGGTGCGGTTGGGCCAGCTTCCGCCGCAGCTGGCGACCGCCGCCCGGCAGCTGCAGCCGGGGCAATTACAAGGGCCAGTGGAGATTCCCGGCGGCTTTTCGATCATCTACCTGATCAACAAGCGGCAGGTGCTGATGGCCGACCCCAATGAAGCCTTGCTGAGCCTCAAGCAGATTGCCATCACCTTTCAGCCGGGCGTTACCGAAGCCGAGGCGGAGGCCAAGGTCAGCCAGTTCGGTGAATACGTCGAATCCCTACGCGGCTGCGGGGATGTGGAGGCCGGGGCAGCGGCGGTCGACGCGCAGGTCGTCACCAATGATCAGATCAAGGCCGGCAGCCTGCCCGAACAGCTGCGCACGATCATACTCAACCTGCAGATCGGGCAGACCACCCCTCTGTTCGGCGGCGTGGAGGAAGGCGTACGTGTGTTGATGCTCTGCGGTCGCGACGATCCCGAGGATGCCGGCGCACCGACCTTTGCCGCAGTCATGGACGATATCGAGCAGGAGCGCATCAACAAGCGTGCCCAGCGCTATCTGCGCGATCTGCGCAACGACGCCTATATCGAGTACAATTGAACCCACAGGCGGCTCCCCTCGCCATCGCGCTGGGCGATCCGGCGGGCATCGGCCCGGAGGTGATTCTCGGCGCGTGGGTGCGCCTGCGGCAGGAACGCCGCGCACCGACCGCGTTTGTCGTGGGTGGGCCGGAAATCCTGCGCATGATCGCCGAAGCGCTGGGCATCGATTGCCCGATCGTGCCGATTGCCGATCCGGCCGAAGCCCTGTTCGCATCGGCTGCCGGCCTGCCGGTGATGGCCGGGCTGGATGCACCGTGGGCTCCGGGGAGTCCCGATTCTGAAGGCGCGCGGCTGGCGCTCGCATCGCTCAGCTGGGCAACGAAGTTCAGCCTGTCAGGCGTCGCCTCGGGCCTTGTCACCGCGCCGGTCGCCAAGAGCGCGCTGGCGGCGATCGGATGGGATTATCCCGGGCAAACCGAATTCCTCGCCGAAGCCTGCGATCTGGCCTATCGCGATGCGGTGATGATGCTGGCGGGGCCGAGCCTGCGCACCGTTCCGCTGACGGTTCACACGCCGCTGGCCGAAGTACCCACGCTACTCTCCACCGATCTCATCACTCACAAGGCGCGGATCGTCGCGGCGGGCCTGAGCCGCGACTTCGGCATCGCCAACCCGCGCCTCGCCATCGCCGCGCTGAACCCGCATGCGGGCGAAGGCGGCAAGTTCGGTGATGAGGAAACGCGCATTATCGCCCCCGCCATCGCCGCGCTTCAGGCCGAGGGTATCGATGTGTTCGGCCCGGTGCCGGGCGACGCGCTGTTCACCCCCCGGATGCGGACGACCTATGACGCGGCGCTCGCGATGTATCACGATCAGGCACTGATCCCGCTAAAGGCTCTGGAGGTGGACGAAGGCGTGAACGTGACGCTCGGCCTGCCGATTATCCGCACCTCGCCCGATCACGGCACCGCCTTCGACATTGCCGGGCGCGGGCTGGCCGATCCCGGCGCGATGCTGGCAGCAATCGTGATGGCTACAGACATGGCTGCGGCGCGTACTGGCAATGGCTGACCTCCCCCCCATCCGCGATGTCATCAAGCGACACGGTCTCGCCGCCTCCAAGGCGCTGGGGCAGAACTTCCTGCTCGATGAACAATTGCTCGCCCGCATCGCTGCGCTGCCGGGCGATCTGACGGGCACGGCTGTGCTCGAAGTCGGCCCCGGCCCCGGCGGGTTGACGCGGGCGCTGCTGAAAGCCGGAGCGCTGGTCACCGCCATCGAAATGGACCGCCGCTGCCTGCCTGCGCTGGCAGAACTGAGCGAGAGCTTTCCGGGGCAGCTGACCGTGATCGAAGGCGACGCGCTCAAACTCGATCACGGCGCGCTGATGGGCGGCGAACCGTTCCACGTGCTGTCGAATCTGCCCTACAACGTCGGCACCGCGCTGTTCGTGCGATGGCTGAGCGGCGAAAGCTGGCCGCCACAATGGCAATCGCTCACGCTCATGTTCCAGCGCGAGGTTGCCGACCGGATCGTCGCCTCGGCGGGTGAGGACGCCTATGGCCGCCTCGCCGTGCTCGCCCAGTGGCGCAGTGCGGCGACCATGGCGATGAAGGTCCACCGCAGCGCCTTCACCCCGCCCCCCAAGGTGATGAGCGCAATTGTCCATGTTGCCCCTGCCGCGATGCCCGAAGGCGTGTCGGCACGAATGCTCGAACGCCTGACCGAGGCCGCCTTCGGCCAGCGTCGCAAGATGCTGCGTCAGAGCCTGAAGGGCGTGCCGGGCGCATTGGCGGCGCTGGCCAGCCTCGGCATCGACGAAACGCGGCGCGCCGAGACGGTCAGCGTGGCAGAGTTTGTGGCGATCGCGCGGGCGCTCAATCCCTGAAGGTTTCGCCCCAGATCGTGTAGATGAAGCTGGCCGACCAGGTGATCAGCATGAAACCGCTCAGCGAAAGCAGCATCACCAGCAACCGGATCGCTCCGTGGGCTTCGAGCTGGGTGTAGCCCAGGGTGGCAAACGAAACCCCGGCAAAATAGAGATAATCCGCCGCCGAACTGCCGAAACCCTCGGTCAGCGTGCCGTGATCCGGGTTGGCCAGCAGATAGGCCAGCAGAACCGCCGCCAGTGCGATTTCGAACAGGTGCAACAGGGCAAGCCCCCAGAAGGTGAACAGCAGGCCGATCGAGCTGTGCGCTTTGCCGTCCGGCCTTACCTTCCTGATAAGCTCCAGACCGCCGAGATGAACCAGGCCGTACGCGAACAGCAGGCCGACACCCCAGGCAAGCACGGAGAGTTCCGCATCCGTCATTTCGGGAAGAAGCGGAACCAGACGGCGAATGTTCCACGTTCAGCCCCGGCGAGCGGTCAATTCATCTTGTCATGCAGTGCGCCGCAGCGGTGGGTTACCCCTGACCCTTGGCCACCTGCCGCCATTGATGCAACAGCGGTTCGGTATAGCCGCTGGGTTGATCAACGCCCTTGAATATCAGGTCCTTAGCCGCGCGATAGGCCGGGCCGTCCTGGTTGCCGGTGAGCGGCACATAGAGCGGGTCGCCTGCGTTCTGCGCATCGACCTTGGCGGCCATGCGGGCGAGCGAATCCAGCACCTGCGCCTCGCTCACCACGCCGTGCAGCAGCCAGTTGGCGATGTGCTGCGAGGAAATGCGCAAGGTCGCGCGGTCTTCCATCAAGCCGACGTCGTTGATGTCCGGCACCTTGGAACAGCCGACGCCCGCATCGACCCAGCGCACCACATAACCGAGCAGGCCTTGGCAGTTATTGTCGAGTTCATCGCGGATTTCTTCGACCGACCAGTTCACGCCCTCGGCAAGCGGAATGCTGAGCAGCGCATCCAGACCCGCCGGTTCGGGCAGGCTCTGCTGGATCGCAAACACATTCTCCTGATGATAGTGCAGCGCATGAAGTGTCGCGGCGGTGGGGGACGGCACCCATGCTGTGTTCGCCCCGGCGCGCAGGTGGCCGATTTTCTCGACCATCATCTGCCCCATCAGGTCGGGCGCGGCCCACATCCCCTTGCCGATCTGCGCCTTGCCTGACAGGCCGTGCTTGAGGCCGATGGCGACGTTCCGCGCCTCGTAGGCCTTGAGCCAGTCGGAACCCTTCATCGCGCCCTTGCGCAGCATCGGCCCGGCGCGCATCGCGGTGTGGATTTCATCCCCCGTCCGGTCGAGAAAGCCGGTGTTGATGAACACGATCCGGTCACGCACGGCGTGGATGCAGGCGGCCAGGTTCGCGCTGGTCCGGCGTTCCTCGTCCATCACTCCGACCTTGATGGTGTGGCGCGGGAGCTTGAGCAGGTCTTCCACCGCGTCGAACAGGTCGTTGGTGAAGGCGCATTCTTCCGGGCCATGCATCTTGGGCTTCACGATGTAGATCGATCCGCAGCGAGAATTGCCGAATGTGCTGCGGCCTTCGACATCGAGCGTGCTGATCGCGCTGGTGAAGACCGCGTCCATGATGCCTTCGGGAATCTCGATGCCGTCCCGCAGGCGGATCGCGGGGTTGGTCATCAGGTGGCCGACATTGCGCACGAACATCAGGCTGCGACCGGGAAGCGAGTGCCGGGCTCCATCAGGCGCGGTGTAGGTCTTGTCGGCCGCAAGCTTGCGCGTGAGCGTGCGCCCGCCCTTGTCGAAACTTTCCTCCAAATCGCCGCGGATGATGCCGAGCCAGTTGGTGTAGGCCAGCAGCTTATCCTCGGCATCGACAGCCGCGACAGAATCCTCGCAATCGGCGATGGTGGTCAGCGCGGATTCAACGATGATGTCGGCGATCCCGGCCTTGTCGGTAGCGCCCACCGGGGTGTTCGAATCGAATACAACCTCGATGTGCAACCCATTGTTCTTGAAAAGCAGGCCTTTTTCGGTGTGGCCGACCCACTGGCTTTCGTCCTGCAACTTGCCATCGTGCTGATCGGCAAGGTCGGCCCAGCTCTGGTCGACCAGAGGCAGCGCCTGATCCAGAAATTTGCGCCCCTGCGCGATCACCGCCGCTCCGCGCGTTTCGTCGTAGCCGCCCGGACGCGCCGGGGGCGCATCGAGCGCATCGGTACCGTAGAAGGCGTCATACAGGCTGCCCCAGCGCGCATTGGCGGCATTCAGCAGGAACCGCGCATTGAGGATCGGTACCACCAATTGCGGCCCGGCCATCGTCGCGATTTCGGGATCGACGTTTTGGGTGCCGATCTGAAACCCGCCCGGTTCGGGCACGAGATAGCCGATTTGTGTGAGGAATGCCTTGTAAGCCTCTGCATCATGTGGCTTTCCGGCGCGTTCGACGTGCCATGCATCGATCGAAGCCTGCAATTCCTCGCGCCTGGCCAACAGCGCCCGGTTGCGCGGTACGAAATCTGCCAGCAGACCAGCAAAACCCTGCCAGAAGGCATCCACGTCGCGGCCCAGCGGCTTCAGCACCTGGGCTTCAAGGAAGCTCGCCAAACGGGATTCGATGGCAAGTTCGGCGCGGGTGGTCATGTCAGTCATCAGTGTCCTCTTGGATCTGGCTGCGGGGGCAAGTCCTGGGGAGGGGAGAACGGCGGGCGCTATGGCGCAGGGGGCGGTGCATTGCAACGGGCTGGCGACCCGCAACGGGTTGGACTGGCGCGCCCGGGCGGCTAGAGGTGACCGGATGACTACGATGAACCCTTCTCCCTTCGATCCAACCGCCATGCTCGCGCAGGTGCAGGCGTGGAGCGCAATCAACACCGGCACCGGCAATCTTCCCGGTCTCGCGCAGCAAGCCGCCGCGCTCACCGAAGCTTTCGCCGCCCTGCCCGGCACCGTCGAGTTGGTCGACCCGGCCCCTGTCACTGCGGTCGCCGCCGATGGCTCCGCCTTCGAAAAGCCCCACGGTCAGCATCTGGTGGTGCGCGTACGCCCGCAGGCCAACCGCCGCATCCTGCTGACCGGGCATATGGACACGGTGTTTCCTGCCGATCATCCGTTTCAATCCCAGCGCTGGCTCGACGACGAGACTCTGAACGGGCCGGGCGTGGCCGATATGAAGGGCGGGATCGCAGTGATGCTGCACGCGTTGCTGGCATTCGAGCAGACCGCAGGCGCCTCGGCCCTCGGCTACGATGTGCTGATCAATGCCGACGAGGAAACCGGATCGCTCGCCAGCGCCGCGCTGATCGCGGAGATGGCGGCGGGCAAGCTGGCGGCGCTGACCTATGAACCCGCTGCCCTGCCCGATGGCACGCTGGCGCATGAGCGCGGCGGGACGGGGAATTACTCGATCACGATCTCCGGCAAATCCGCCCACGCCGGTCGCAACCCGCATGAGGGGCGCAATGCCATCGTCGCAGCCGCCGATCTGATCCTGCGGCTGAAGGAGATGGAGAACGATGATCTGACCATCAACCCGGCCAAGCTGGAAGGTGGCGCAGCCAATAATGTGGTGCCCGATCATGCTCTGCTGCGGTTCAACATTCGCCCGAAATCTACCGCCGCGATGGAGGCTTTCGACAATAACCTCAACACACTGCTAGGGAGTATTGAGGCCACGCATGAAGTGGCCACCCACCGCCACGGCGGCGTCACCCGTCCGCCCAAGGCCGTTGATCCTGCAGCACAGCGCCTGTTCGATCTGGTGCGGACATGCGGCGCGGAACTGGGGCAGGACATCGGCTGGCAATCCACCGGCGGCGTGTGCGACGGTAACAACATCGCTGCCTGCGGCGTGCCGGTGGTTGACACCATGGGGGTGCGCGGCGGCGCTATCCATTCTCCGCAGGAATATCTGATCGTCCCCAGCCTTGCCGAGCGTGCGGCCCTTTCCGCCCGCGTGATCGAGCGATTGTCGCAAGGTGCTTTGACCCAGGGCGTTTTAGCCGAAGGAACAGCTGCATGAGCTTCCGCCTGCGCGCCGCACGCGCTTCCGATCTCGAAGCGCTTTACGAAATGGCCAAGCTGACCGGCGGGGGCTTCACCAACCTTCCGCCCGATCGCGCCGCGCTCAAAGCCAAGCTCGAACGGGCCGAAGGATCCTTTGCACGCGATTCCGATACGCTGTCGGACGAACTTTTCGTGCTGGTGCTCGAAAACGTCAGCACCGGGGCGGTGCGCGGCACCTGTCAGTTGATGACGCAGGTGGGCCAACGCTGGCCGTTCTATTCCTATCGGCTCAACACGCTCACCCAATATTCGCAGGAGCTAGACCGCACGGTGCGCGCCGAATTGCTCAGCCTCGTCACCGATCTAGAAGGATCGAGTGAAGTCGGCGGGCTGTTCCTCCACCCCAATGAGCGCGCCGGCGGGCTGGGCCTGCTGCTCGCCCGGTCGCGCTACATGTTCGTGGCGATGCACCGGCGCCGGTTTGCCGAGCGGATCATTGCCGAATTGCGCGGCATTATCGACGAGCGCGGCGGATCGCCTTTCTGGGAAGGGGTCGCAGGGCGGTTCTTCGGGATGAGCTTTCAGGACGCGGACTATTTCAACGCGATCAACGGCAACCAGTTCATCGCCGACCTGATGCCCAAGCACCCGGTCTATATCGCGATGCTGGATGACGATGCGCGCAGCGTGATCGGCGTACCCCACCCCACCGGGCGCGCAGCGATGCGGATGCTGGAAAACGAAGGATTTCGCCATGATGGCTATGTCGACATCTTCGATGGCGGACCGACCATGGTGGCGCATACCGATCTGGTAACCAGCGTGAAGGACAGTACGAGCGCCAACCTGACCGACCTGACCCTTACCGAAGGTGAGCGGGCAATTCTCGCCACAGGACGGCTCGACAGCTTCCGCGCCTGTTTCGGCGCACGGGCGCTGGATGGGGACGGAGGAATCGCAATCGATTCGGCCAGCGCCGATCTGCTCGACGTGTGCGAAGGCGACGAAGTGTGGAGCGTGGCGCGATGAGCCGGACCGAGATCAATTTCGACGGAATCGTCGGCCCCAGTCACAATTACGCCGGTCTAAGCCTCGGCAATATCGCCAGCGCCAGCCATGCGGGCGATGCCTCCTATCCGCGCGCTGCGGCGCTTCAGGGTGTGGCAAAGATGCGCGGCAATCTGGCGCGGCTGGGGGTGCAGGGATACTTGCTGCCCCTGCCCCGCCCCAACATCGCTTTGCAGGCTGCCCTGGCGCTCGACGGCAGCGAGCCGGCGCAACTGCGCGCCGCACCATGGTCGGCATCGAGCATGTGGACCGCCAACGCCGCGACTGTCTCGCCTGCCCCCGACACCGCCGACGGGCGCTGCCACCTGACGCCCGCAAACCTCGTCACCATGCTCCATCGTGCGCAGGAATGGCCCGATACCAAGCGCCAGCTGGACATCGCGTTCGGCGACACCCGCCACTTCGTGATCCACGACGCCGTCCCGCCCAGTTTCGGCGATGAAGGCGCGGCCAATCACATGCGGCTGTGCGACAGCCACGATGCGCCCGGCGTCGAGGTGTTCGTCTACGGCAGAACTGGCGGGCGCTTCCCCGCACGCCAGCACGAACAGGCCAGCCGCCTCGTTGCCCGCGCCCACGGCCTCGATCCTGCGAGCACGGTATTTATCGAGCAGAACCCGGCTGCGATCGAGGCCGGCGCGTTCCACAATGATGTCGTCGCGGTGGCGAACGGGCGGGTGCTGTTCACCCATGCCGAGGCCTTCGCCGATCAGCAGGGTGCCTATGACACGATCCGCGCCGCTTACCCGGCACTCGAAATCGTGGAAGTGCCGTCGAGCGCGGTGACGCTGCAAGAAGCGATCCGCACCTACCTGTTCAACGCGCAGCTGGTGACGCTGCCCGACTCCACGATGGCGCTGATCGTGCCGGAGGAATGCCGCGAAAGCTCGGCTGTCTGGGGGTGGTGCGAAGCGATGCTGGAAGGAAATGGTCCGATCCGGCAGGTCATACCTGTCGACGTGCGGCAGTCGATGGCCAATGGCGGCGGCCCGGCCTGCCTGCGCCTGCGGATGGTGTGCGATCCGGCGACGGTCGATCCGCGCTTCCTGCTGGACGAGGCGCGCGCCGACCTGATCGAACGCACCATCGCCGCGCATTGGCCGGAGCAGATAGACCCCTCCGATGTCGGCACGCAATCTCTCGCGACCAGCGTGATTGCAGCACGTCTCGCCCTGCTCGATGCGCTCGATCTGGCACAGCTTGGTTAACGTGTTTGCGCAATCGCGCGCGATGGGGCTAGGGTTACCGCATTGTTAAATCGGGGCCGCCAGTCGGCGCCGAAGCTGCCCCGGGAGAGCCCATGCTGCGTAAGATCGCCAGGCTATTCGTGATCAAGACGCGGTTCGAGGCGTTTCTGATCATCTATGCCCTCGCGCTCGGGGCCACGGCGCGCGGTTCGGCCTATCTGGATCAGTTCCCCGGCTTCGGCGGACAATTATTGTTCCTTGCCACCACGGGCGCCGTATTTCTGGCGGGCGCAAAAATGCTCGACTGCATCCGGCTAGAAAAGGAATTGGCGCAGTTGCGCGCACAGAACAGCGATCGTCCGGATTGATCGCTACCGCTCGCCGCGCTCGGAACCGGCGAGACCCTGAAGCGGCCCGTCGAGAATCGGGTTTCCGTCACCGTCATAGCGGGGCAGCAACGCCAGATCGTCCGCGTTGCGGAGCATAAGGGTCAATTGCTTGTTCTTCCGATCCCGCCGCGCCCCCGCAAAAGCGACGTCCAACCTGGGCATGGCCCGCACCACGATCCGGCGGTTGCGGAACGCGACCCTGAGGGTCGCGAGCGAAGGCCTTACGAATTTGCGATTCCGATCGCCTTCGACAGTAATGCCGCTGCCCAGATCGGGGCGCGCAACCGGTTCGTCCGAAACCTGTGGGAGGTTTAACAGATCGAATAGGGTCTGTTCGTTCATCTCGATGCTAATGTTGTTACGATCGGAGATGCGGCTCTGGTCGAGTTGCGGCATCCCGAAGTCGAACTCGGTCATATCGTAAAGGTTGGGGGTCTGCTGCAGCAGGATGTATTTGTCGCCGTGCTTCGTTACGTCGGCAATATCGAGTATCGCCGCTATCTCGCGTTCCTCGCCGGGACGCAGCTTGCGCGCGGTACGCAGGACCTGTTTGGGCTGCAGGCACCCGCCTTCGCAGATAGTGCGCATCCGGGCGAGATAGGACTCGCGGTCTTCCTGGGAAGCGGCGGGCATTGGGAGGGCGAGCGACCCGGCCAACCCCAACAGCATAGCGACCGAAATACGACGCAAGGCGACCTCCTGCGCACCGAAAGGGGTGGGGGATTCTGTTGCTAGGCTCCCCCGGGCCCCCGGTCTCCGATTCTGTTGCCCGGCTCGGTCCAGCCGCGCTTTTTAGCCTAATAATGTCAGGGCGTTAGCCCATCAATTACGCAGCGATTGCGAGTGCTTCGTTATCGTTGGCACTTATGGTTTTTGAGCCTTATGCGGGTTACTCAGCCCGGGCAAAAACTACGCTTTTCAACACACGTCGATCCTGGTTCGGCCCCATCAGGAGTTGCGGTTGCCATGGTTATGGGCCGCCGCTTCTGGTGGAGCCGCCGGGTACTGCCCCCGGGTCCGTTGCGTCTATTATACGCAGCAATTTATCGCCATAGTCGGTTGCCCGACACGGCTGATATAGCGTGCCAATCCTGAATGTGAAGTGACCGTGCTTTTGTTTATGCCCGCTCCTCCGAGCGCGCTTATCCTCGCTCATGCTGGCTGCGCCAGCGTCGCTGCGGGCGGGCGGTCTGCCTTCCGGCCCTGCGGGCCGTTTGGGACAAATCCGCCCCGCCGCTCCTATTTCTTCAGCGCATCGCGAATTTCGGTCAGCAGCTCCACCTCGGTCGGACCGACTGGGCCTGGCACGGCCTCCTCCTCCTGTTTTGCGAACTGCGCGGTGATCCTGGTGGCATAGCGCACCAGCAGAAAGATGATCACAGCCAGGATAACGAAATTGATCACGGTGGAAAAAAACGCCCCCAGCGCCATCACATTCGCCCCCGCCTCACGCGCTGCGGCGAGCGGTGTGCCCGGCGCGACCTCGCCCGACAAGACAATATACCGGTCGGAAAAATCCACATTGCCGAACACCGCGCCCACCACCGGCATGATGACATCGTCGGTCAGCGATTTCACGATTCCGGAAAACGCGCCGCCGATGATGACGGCGACCGCCAGTTCCATGACATTGCCCTTGGCGATGAAGGCCTTGAATTCCGACAGCATGTTGATCCCCTTTTGCCCGCTGTTTGCCCCTTTCTGGCACTCCCTCACCAACCTGCCAAGCCACGCGTTTTTGTCCTCCACCGCTTGAACCGACAGGGGGGTGTGCTATATCGACAATACAGGAACTTGCTGCGCCGCCTTTGTCCTACGGCGCGCGCCTTCAGGAGGGATCGATTGATGACGTTCACCACCATGCTGCGCGGCGCCTTTGCCGCCGTGGCCGCACTGAGCCTTGCGGCCTGCGGGATCAACTCGGTGCCGACCGCCGAGGAACAGGCCAAGGCCAAGTGGGCCGATGTTGAAGCGCAGTTTCAGCGCCGCGCGAATCTTGTCCCCAACCTCGCCGAAGTCGCGCGCGGCGCGGCCGAGAGCGAGCGCAGCATCCTCACCGAAGTGACCGAAGCCCGCGCCCGCGCCACCAGCGTCAATGTCAGCGCCGACAACCTCGACGATCCCGCCGCGATGGAGCAATTCGCCGCTGCACAGGGCCAGTTGAGCCAAGGCATCGGACGTCTGCTCGCCAGCTTCGAAGCCTATCCGCAGATCCAGTCGAACCAGAACTTCCTCGCGCTGCAAAGCCAGCTCGAAGGGACGGAGAACCGCATCGCTGTCGCTATCCGCGACTATAACGAGGCGGTGCGCCAGTATAACACCACGATCCGCACCTTCCCCGACATCATCGGCGCGACCGTTGTCCACGGGGCCGAGCCGCTGGTGCCCTACGCAGCCGTAACCGAAGGCGCCGAGGCCGCGCCCACGCTCGACATGACGAGCAACTGATCGGCGTGCTTCGCCATCTGCTCATGATGCTCGCGGTGGCGGGGGCGCTGTTTGCGTCCCCCCTCGCCGCGCAGCCGCAATTCCCCGAACTCACCGGGCGGGTGGTCGACAATGCCGACATTCTCTCGCCCGAGGCCGAAGCGGCACTGACGGCCAAGCTGGAGGCGCTGGAAACGCAGTCGCAGCGGCAGTTGGTGGTTGCCACGGTGCCCGATCTGCAGGGCTATGACATTTCCGATTACGGGTATCAGCTGGGCCGCGCGTGGGGTCTTGGCGACGCGACCCGCAATGACGGCGCGTTGCTGCTGGTCGCGCCCAATGAGCGCAAGGTGCGGATCGAGGTCGGCTATGGCCTGGAAGGCTATCTCACCGATGCCTTGTCTGCGCTGATCATCCAGAACGCAATCCTGCCGGAATTCCGTGAAGGCGATTTCGCCGGCGGAATTGCGGCCGGAACCGACGCGATCATCACCCAGCTGCAATTGCCGCCCGAGGAAGCAGCGCAGGTCGCCGCTGCGGCGAGCGAGGCGCGGCAAAGCGACGGCGGATTCCCCATCGGCGTCCTGATCTGGCTTGCCTTCATGTTCTTCTTCTTCATCCTGCCCCTGCTCGCAGGGCGGAGGCGGCGGCGTAAATACCGCTCCAAGGGTGACGGCCCATGGGGCAGCCGCGGGCGCGGGGTGGGCGATACCGCGCGCGACATTATCCTGTGGGAAGTGGGCAGCGCGATCCTGCGCGGCGCGATGTCTGGCGGCGACAGTGACGGCTGGGGCGGCGGCGGCTTCGGCGGGGGCGGCGGCTTTTCGGGCGGTGGCGGCTCGTTCGGGGGCGGCGGCGCCTCGGGAGGATGGTAGATCATGGCCTATCTCGATGATGCCGGACGCAGGCTGGTCGCCGAAGCGGTGACCGAAGCAGAAAGCGCGACCTCCGGCGAGATCGTGACCGTGCTGGCCGATCGATCCGACGGTTATACCGATGTCGCGCTGCTGTGGGCGATTGGCGCGGCGTTCACCGTGATGAGCGTGTTCGCAGCTTTCCCGCAGCCGTTCCTGCAATTGTGGGACAGTATGATCGGCGGCTGGGGCCATGAATGGACCACCGGCGAACTTGCCAGCATGGTAATCGGACTGGGTCTTATCACCTTCCTGCTGGTACTGCTGGTGCAGCAGTGGGAGCCGCTGAAATTCGCGCTCATCCCCGGCCCGGCGAAGTCCGCGCGCGTCCACGATCAGGCGGTGCGGCAGTTCAAGGTGGGGGCGGAACGGCGCACCACCGGTCATACCGGCGTGATGATCTACCTTTCGATGCGCGAACACCGCGCGGAAATCGTCGCGGATCAAAGCATAGCCAGCATAGTCCCGGCAGAAGTGTGGGGCGAGGCGATGGGCGATATGCTCGGCGAAATCCGGAACGGCGCCATCGCCGAGGGGCTGGCCGTGGGCATCCGCGATGTCGGCTTCGTGCTGGCGCAGCATTTCCCGCGCGGAGAGGACGACGTGAACGAACTGCCCGACCGGCTGATCGAGGTTTAGGCGCCCTTCCCCCTTGACCCGGCGCCGCAGAGCCTGTCTCGAAGGGGTGCGACATTGCCTGCCCCACGGAGCTTCCCTTGCAAAAAGACAAAGACGCCGACCTTCCCGAACAGGTCATGTGGGAAGGCCGCTTCATCACCGCCAAGACCCGCGGCCGCTGGGAATATGTCGGGCGCGCGCGCGGCATCCGGGCGGCGGCGATCATTGCGCTGGATGATGATCCGGACGGCACCCGCCACGTGCTGCTCGTCAGCCAGTATCGCGTGCCCCTGGGGCGCTTCAGCCTGGAGATCCCCGCCGGCCTGATCGGCGACGACGAAGGCAGCGAGGGCGAGGATGCCGCCGCCGCCGCCGCGCGCGAGCTGGAAGAGGAAACCGGCTACCGCGCCGGGCAGCTGGACGTGCTGGGCGAATTTTATTCCTCTCCCGGCATGGTGTCCGAGGCATTCACCTTGCTACGCGCCCGCGATCTGGAGCGCGTCGGCGAAGGGGGCGGCACCGATAGCGAGAATATCACCGTCCACCGGATTGCCTTGCGCGATCTGTCGCGCTTCGTGGCCGAATGGCGGCGCGCAGGCCACGCGGTCGATGTGCGCATCGCGATGTTGCTTACACCGGATTACTTGGGAGAGGATTGAGACATGGTAGAACGGGCGGGACGGGTCGCGGGCAAGCTCGCATTGGTCACAGGCGGCGCACAAGGGCTGGGCCGTGCGCATTGCATCCGGCTGGCGCAGGAAGGCGCGCGTGTACTGGCGACTGATATCAACGGCGCAGGCGCAGAGGAAACCGCGGCGATCATCAATGCCGAGATGGGCACAGGCACCGCTTTCGGTATTGCGCATGACGTGACCGACCCCGCGCAGTGGGACGCCGCGGTCGATGCCGCGCGCGAACACCTCGGCGGGCTGAACGTGCTGGTCAACAATGCCGGGATCGGGGTGGCGGGCAATATCGAAACCTGCGATTTCGCCGATTGGCAGCGTTGCTTCGACATCAACGTCAATTCGATCTTTCACGGCTGCCAGAAGGCGCTGCCGCTGATGCGCGAACACGCGCCGGGGTCGATCATCAACATCTCCAGCATCGCGGGCCTGATCGCGAGTGATACGATGCCGGCCTACAACGCGTCAAAGGCGGCGGTGTGGATGCTGTCGAAGTCGATTGCGCTGCACTGCGCCAAGAAGAACATGAATATCCGCTGCAATTCGGTGCATCCGACCTTCGTCGACACGCCGATCCTGGACGGGACGGCCAAGGCGGCGTCGCTCGAAAAGGGTGTCCTGCTGGAAAAGCTGGCGCGTCAGATTCCGCTCAAATTCGTGGGCGAGCCTAACGACATCGCCAATGCGGTGCTGTATCTCGCCAGCGACGAAAGCCGCTTCATGACGGGGGCGGAACTGAAGCTCGACGGCGGCATCAGCGCGATGTGAAAAAAGAAGGGGCCGATGTGGCCCCTTCCCGGTTGTCTTCGATCAGGTGCAGCGGCCCGATAACCGGGAACCGCTTTTCAGTCGCTGCACTCAATCCGCGATCAGTGCGATCGCAAGGTAGATCAGCACCGGAGCGCCAAAACCGAGCAGGGTCGCGGCGACAAAGCCGATCCGCACAAGCATCGTGTCGATGCCGAAATAGTCGCCGATCCCGGCGCAGACGCCGAAGACCTTGGCATTGGTCTTGTCGAGGCGGAAGCCAGCGCGGGGCGGCTTGCCATCGGGATTGCGGGTCACATTGGTCATTATTCAAAAAACTCCTGTTGCGGGTCGGGCGATCAGGCGATCATGCCGGGACTGGCGGGGATGATCGTATAAGCAAAGCTTGCCACCGTCAGGATTACGGCGAAGGCGGCAGAAGCGAGGCGGGCACTGGTTTCGGGGCCGAACATGGTCAATTGGTTCCTTTGAGTAAGTGGTTGTCGCAGCAGGCTCAGGCGATGAGGCCGGGGCTGGCGGGGATGATCGCATAGGCAAAGAACGCGGCCGAAATGACGACAGAGAAAGCGGCGGCGAACAGGCGATCCGGGGAAGAAATGGCAAACATTGTGAAGTCTCCTTGGGTTTTTTGCTGTCCCGCGGGCTCATCCCGGGGACGCAAAGTGTCTTGCAGGAGGTGTGCCAAACTCGGAAAATGGCGGAAATCAGCCAATCCGATACTTTCTGGCGGGCGACGCGCCATTCACCTTGGCGAAAGCTTGGGAAAATATCCCAAGGGTTGGGATTGGTCATTTGCGGCACTGCGGACTGGCCAAGGCCCCGCCCTCCCGCTACCCGCGCAGGCACCATGGGTCTGAGCAGGATCAGCGTCGAAAATTTCCGCAATCACGCCGCGACCACGCTGGGCGAGACCGGTCATTTCAACCTGCTGGTGGGCGAGAACGGGGCGGGCAAGACCAACCTGCTCGAAGCGCTCTCGCTGCTTGGGCCGGGGCGCGGGTTGCGGCGCGCCAACCTTGCCGAACTGGCGCGCAAAGCGGCGCCGGGCGATGCGCCCCTGCCTTTCGCCATCGGCGCGAGCCTGACCGAACAGGGGACCGTCTCCGCGCGGCTCGGCACCTATACAGAGCCTGGGCAGCCCGGACGGCGGCTGGTGCGGGTCAATGGCGCTCCCGCAAGCGCGGCGAGCCTGGCCGAATGGCTGGCGATGTCATGGCTCACCCCGGCAATGGACGGATTGTTCACCGATAGCGCGGGCGCGCGGCGGCGCTTCGTCGATCGCATGGCGCTCGCCATCGCGCCCGATCATGCGCGGCAGGTCAACGCGCTCGAAGCGGCCCTGCGCGAACGCGGGCGCCTCCTGGAGAACGGCGCCGATGGCCGCTGGCTGGACGCGGTCGAGGCGCAGGCCGCCGAGCATGGCACACAAGTCAGCGCCAGACGCGCCGAACTGGTGGCGCGTCTGGCGGACGAGCTTTCCGCACTGCCGCCGGAACCCTTCGCCCGCCCTGCCCTCACCTACCGCCCCGGCGGGCCGGTCGACGAGGTCGCCCTGCGCGCCGAATTCGCCCGCAATCGCCCGCGTGATCGCGCGGCGGGTCGCGCGCTGACCGGGCCGCAGCGCGATGAGTTGGAAGTGGTGATGGCCAGCACCCGCCAGCCCGCTGCATCGTGCTCGACCGGCGAGCAGAAGGCGATGCTGATCGCAATCACGCTGGCCCACGGCGTTCTTGCATCCGCTGGTCGCCCCAGCGTGTTGCTGCTCGATGAAGTCGCCGCCCATCTCGACCCAGTGCGCCGCACCGAGTTGTTCCGCCGGTTGCGCGAAGGGCTTGCACAGGTGTGGATGACCGGCACCGAACTCGCCCCGTTCGAGGCGATCCGCAGCGAGGCCGCAATCTGGCGGGTCAGTGGCGGAAGCGTGGAGCGGCTCTAACCCGCGTCAGGCGGAGGCAAAGCTTCTTCGACCTCGTCAAGCGTCGCCGCGACCAACCGCTCGATCCCCTCAGCCGTGGGGTGGATGCGATCGGACTGAAACAGTTCGGGCTCCTGGTAGATCTCTTCCAGCCAGAACGGGATCAGGTCTGCGCCGTACTCCTGAGCCAGATCGCGGTACAACGCATCGAACTGCGCCTGGAACTCCGGCCCGTAATTGGGGGGGCTGCGCATCCCCATCAGCAGCACTGGAACGCCTTCACGCTGCAGGATCGTCAGCATCTTGCCGAGATTCGCCTTGGTTTCCTCCGGCGAAAGTCCGCGCAGCAGATCATTGCCGCCCAGTTCCAAGATGAACAGCGCCGGGGGCTGTTCCATCGCGGCCAATGTGAATTCGAGCCGTTGCAGTCCGGCCGCAGTGGTATCGCCCGACACCCCGGCATTGACGATTTCGGCATTGATGCCCTTGGCCCGCAGCGCGTTTTCCAGCTTTTCCGGATAGGAATCGCGCGGATCGAGGTTGTAACCTGCAAACAGGCTGTCGCCGAACGCGATAATGGTGCGTTCCGGCCCCATCACCGGGATCGGCGGCGGGCCTTCACCAGAACCCAGCGCCGCCCCCGAGGCGGGCGGCACCGTTGCGTCTTCAGCGGCATCATCGCATCCAGCCAGCGCTGCCAGCGCCAAGACCGCCCCTAGACCGCCGATTTTCGACCAAACGCGCCTGTGCATCCGCGAACCTTCCATGCCTGTACCTTGTTGTAACACCCCACCTATGCCATCGGAACCTTGTGACAAGTCCCTCTCTTGCAATCTCCGCCCGCAATCTCACCCTGACGCTGGGCAGCAATGCCGCGCCGGTCACGATCCTGCGGGGTATCGATCTCGACATCGCCCGCGGCGAGGTGGTTGCGCTGCTCGGCCCGTCCGGTTCGGGCAAAAGCTCGCTGATGGCGGTGCTATCGGGGCTGGAGCGCGCCAGCGGCGGCAGCGTGATGGTGGCGGGCGCGGATTTTGCCGGGCTTTCGGAAGATGGCCTTGCCGCCGCGCGTCGGGGAAGGATCGGAATCGTGCTGCAGGCCTTCCACCTGCTACCCACCATGACGGCGGCTGAAAACGTCGCGACCCCGATGGAACTGGCGAGCATGGAGAACGCCCGCCCGCGCGCGATTGCCGAGCTGGAAGCCGTGGGCCTCGGCCATCGCACCGGACATTATCCCACCCAGCTTTCGGGCGGCGAACAACAGCGCGTCGCCATTGCGCGGGCCACTGCGCCGCGCCCGGAACTGATCTTCGCGGACGAACCGACCGGCAATCTCGATGCGGCGACCGGCGCGGAAATCATCGACCTGCTGTTCGCCCGCCGCGCCGAGACGGGGGCGACGCTGCTGATCATCACCCATGATGCAAGCCTTGCCGCGCGCTGCGAACGGGTGCTGACCATGGCCGACGGAGTGATCGTTTCCGACACCGCGCCGGCGACGGTCGCATCGGGCGCGGCATGAATCTTACCTGGGGCACCGCCTGGACCATCGCCCGCCGCGATCTCAATGCGCGGTTCAAGGGGCTACGGCTGCTGCTGGTGTGCATCTTCCTCGGCACTGCGGCGCTGGCAGCGATCGGCACGCTGACCTCGGCGATCGAGCGCGAGCTGGCGTCGAGCGGGCAGGAACTGCTCGGCGGCGATCTCGAAGTCGAGGTGTGGCAGCGCGATCTTTCGGCAGAGGAAATGGCCGCGCTTGAGGAATATGGCGAAGTTTCGGGCGGCTTCCGCCTGCAGGCGATGGCCAGCACGCCCGATGCCGCCGCGCCGATCGAGCTGAAGGCGGTGGACGCCAAGTGGCCGATGTTCGGCACGCTGGTGCTGGCCGACGGGCGCGAAGTGGCTGCGCCCTCCGGAACCGATGCATGGATCGCGCAAGGTGCGATAGAGCGGCTGGGGATTGCCGTCGGCGACAGTTTCACCGTCGGCACCGTGACCCTTACCGCAGCAGGGATCATCGCGGACGAGCCTGATCGCCTGTCCGAAGGTTTCCAGCTTGGCCCGACGGTGATCGTGGCCGAAGATATCGCGGCCAAGGCTGGATTGCTGCAACCCGGCGCGCTCTACCAGAGCAAGCACCGCGTCGCCTTTGCCGATCCCGCCCGCAATCCCGAGGCGGCGGAGGAGGCGCTGAGCAAGGCCTTTCCCGATGCCGGGTTCGACATCCGCACCCGCGACCGCGCCTCTCCCGGCGCGGACCGCTTCGTGCGGCAGATGTCCGATTTCCTCACGCTGGTGGGGCTCGCCGCGCTGGTGATCGCCGGGATCGGGATCGCAGGTGGCGTGTCCTCCTATCTCGACCAGCGCCGCACCAGCATCGCCACGCTCAAGGTGCTGGGCGCGACGTCATCCGATATCGTCCGTATCTATGCGCTGCAGATCGGCGTGGCGGCGCTGGTGGGCAGCATTGCAGGCCTCGCCGCAGGCGTGCTGGTCACACCGCTGCTCGCGGCCGCGCTCGCCGGGCTGCTGCCGGTCGAAAGCGGGTTCATTATCGCCCCCCCTGCTCTGCTGCTGGCGGCGAGTTATGGCCTGCTGGTCGCCTTCGCCTTTGCCGCAGCGCCGCTGCTGCGCGCCCGCACCTTCCCCGCGATGGCGTTGATGCGGTCAGGCGTGGTGCCGTTGGCGCGGGACAAGCGCGCTTTGATCGCCACCGGCATTGGCCTTGCCGCTATCTGCGCGCTGGCGCTTGTCACCACCGATCAGCCGATGCTGTCGGGCGGGTTCCTGCTGGGCGCAGGGGTTGCACTGGCGCTCCTCGCTGGTCTTGGCTGGGCGATCCAGCGGCTTGCGGGCCGTTTGCCGCGCCCGGCCAATCCGCTGTTGCGCAGCGCGCTCGCCAATCTCCACCGTCCGGGCGCACCCACCGGCGCGCTGGTGACGGCGCTGGGCTTCGGGTTGGCCGCCTTCGTCCTGCTCGCCGCAGTGCAGAGCGCGATCGACGGCAATATCCAGCAGCGCGTACCCCGCGAAGCGCCCGATTACTTCGTGCTCGACGTGCCGCGCGACAAGGAGTCCCGTTTTTTCGAACTCATTCAGGCGGACTTCCCCAAGGCCGGAATCCGCTCCGTGCCGACCATGCGCGGGGCAGTGCTGGCCTATGGACCGAAAGACGCGATGGTCCGCGTCGCCGAACTGGAGGAAATTCCTGACGGCGCATGGGCGCTGCGCGGCGAGCGCGGCCTGACCTATGCCGACCGCCTGCCGCCGGGCAACCGGGTTGTCGCAGGCGAGTGGTGGAGCCCGCTGCAGGACGGCGAGCCGCTGGTGTCGGTCGATGCGGAACTGGCCCGCGCGACTGGCCTGAAGGTCGGGGATTATCTCACCGTCGGCATACTCGGGGTGGAACGCACCGCGCGCATCGCCAACCTGCGCGAAATCGACTGGGAGAGCCTAGGCTTTAACTTCACGCTCGTATTCAGCCGCAATGCGATCAGCGACGCGCCGCACAATCTTGCGGCCACCATCGACCTGCCCGAAGGCGCCGATCCGGCTGCACGTGGCGCACTGCTGCGGGCAATGGTACGCGAGCTGCCGTCCAGTTCCGTGATCGAGATTGGCGGCATTCTGGTCGAGGCGCGCAAGCTGCTCGAACAGGTGAGCCTTGCCACGCTGGCGGCGGCGGCTGTGACCGTGCTGGCTGGGCTCGCCGTGCTGATGGGCGCGATTGCCGCGGCGCGGGCGGCACGCACCTATGATACCGTGATGCTGCGGGTGTTGGGCGCGAGTAGGCGGCAGATCCTGCTGCTGCAACTGGCGGAATACGGGCTCATCGCCGGCCTGCTTGCGCTGGTTGCGCTAGGGCTCGGATCGGCGCTGGCGTGGGTGGTGATCACCCAGCTGTTCACCTTCGACTGGCTGCCCGATTGGGGGCAGGTACTCGGCGTTCTGGGCCTCGGCGTGGCATTGGTGCTGGCCTTCGCGCTGGCCGGTTCGCTACCGCTGCTCAGAGCGAAGCCGGCGCGGGCGCTGCGGGAACTTTAACGCCCCCGAACGCCCGCGCGGTGTGCCATCAGGCGAAAACGTCTTCGGCGTGAGGATCTTTGGGATCAGGCCCGAAACGATTGGGGCCATCGGTACCGGGAAGGCACATGAACACAAAGACGATCAGGCTGCCGACGAACGGGATGAAGCCGATCAGCACAAACCAGCCGGACTTGTCTTGATCGTGGAACCGCCGGACCTGCACGGCCAAGCTGGGTATGATAATCGCCACGATCAGCAACAAGGAGAGGGGGCCGTAAGCATCCCCGACTAAGCCTGAAAGACCAAGCACCGCTTCGATCACGCCGACGATAATCACTGCGATTACAACCGCGAGCAAGAACAGCCAGTATTCCTTACGGCGCGACCGCCCCTGAAAATCGGCGTACCGCTTGAGCGGCATAAGCATATATTCCATTCGAGATCCCCCTCTTGCTGAGTTAGCGCGCCCAAATCATCACATCCCTTGCAGTTACGCAAACAAAAAGGCCCCGCGCATCATCTGCGCGGGGCCGTTTTGTTGAGCTATGAATATCCGATCAGAAGCGGAAGCGGACAAGGCCACCGTAAGTGCGCGGCGCGTTCGGATAGCCTGACACCGTGCCCGCCTGCGCAACGCCGTCGAAAACGGTGGTTACGAACTGGTCGTCGAGCAGGTTACGGGCAAAAGCACCGATTTCGATCCCGTTCTCGAGCGCAAGCGTCATGGCGGCGTTCACCAGATTGACTTCACGGTCGAAGATTTGTGTGTTGCCCAGCGCACGGTTGAACGTCGGCAGACCGTTATTGATCGGCGTGTTGCTTTCATGCGCGTAGTCAATGCGGGTGAGCAGCTTGTTGCCGCTCGAGCCGAACTCGTGCGTGTAGGTGGCCGAGGTGGCAAGCGCCCACTCGGGAACCCCGCCGACCTGCTCACCGGACAAATCGCCGAGCACACTGCCCGGGAAGCTGTCGAAGACCGAGTCGAGGTAGGTGGCCGCGAAAGTCAGCACGAGACCATCGGTCGGGCTAATGGTGGTATCGAACTCGAAGCCCCTTACCGACTGCTGACCGGCATTCTGGAGCGCGAAGCCGAGCCCGGTGAAGGCAAGCGACTGGAACCCGTCGATGGTCTGGTCGAACAGCGCAAGGTTGAATCCCATGCCTTGCCACTGGCCCTTCATACCGATTTCATAGACCTCGGCCTTTTCCGGCCCGGCAAAGCGGGTACCGGTCGACAGGTTCGGGGTCGCCAGCCCAGCGTCTATGATCGGCGACGCCGGCGCGGCGAAGGTAGAGCCCGGCGATCGGGCCGTCGGACCAAGTATCCCGCCCGGCCCCGGCGTGTAGTCGGTCAGCAACGGCCGACTATCACGCGAAAGGTTGACCGAGCTTGCCTTGAAGCCGGTGGCGTAGCTGGCATAGACATTCAGTTCGTTGGAGACCTGATAGGCCACGCGTAACAGGTATGTCAGCTCATCATCGCGGGTTCGGCCATCCTCAACCGCATTAGGTACGTTCGGGAACGGAGTCTGGAACTGCAATGGGGCAAGTGCCAGTGCGGTGTTCAGCGCCGGATTTGTCGCCCCGGCGATCAGCGCCTGCTGAAGCGGAACGGGCAAGGCCTGGAACTGCGCACGGGTCAGGACATCCGGAATGGCCGGATTGGCGAGGCTCGCACCAATGATCCCGACATCAACAAGGTTGATGTTGGCGAGCGGATCGAGCGCGTCGAAATTGATCGCGAAATCCTTGCGGTCGTCGGTGTAGTTGAACCCGCCTGTGAAGACGAGACCGTCGATCGGCTCGAAATCGACCGTGCCGAAGATCGACCACGACTGGTTGTCCACCGCAAATCGTTCGCGCGACAGGAAGTCCCCGCCGAAGATGCCGCCAGCCGGAATACCAAGCCCGTTTTCGGCACCTGCCAGCACTGCATTGCCCACCGCGATACGCTGGGCGCCGGTCGGGTTGGGCGGCAGCAGCGCAGCCGGCGCGGCTTGGAATGCGGCGAAGTCACGCAGATCTTCACCAACCGTCAGAAAGCTGTTCTGTTCAATCTTTTCGTCGAAGTAAAAACCGCCGAGCAGAAAGTTAAGCGGGCCGTCGAAATCAGAACTGACCCGGAATTCCTGAGTGAAGGTGTCGACCCCTTGATCGCGACCTTCCGAAGTCAAGTCGGCGCTGGTGAAGTCAACATCCTGAAGGAAGGAGTTGCGCAGTTCACGGTAGGCGGTGATCGAGGTGAATGTCAGATCGCCCAACGCCCAGTCGAGCTGGCCGGAGAAGCCATAGTTCTCGTTCTTGTTGACCGGCACGACGTTAAGGAAGTTGTCGAAACTGAAGAAGTCGGTCGGGAACTGGCCACCCACCGCAGTAACTGCACCAGCCGTAAGCGGGCCGACAACAAGGTTGCTGGTCTGACAGCAGATTTCGTCGATCTTGCCATAGTCGGCGATCAAGCGGATCTTGATGTCGGCGGAGGGCTCGATCAGCAACTGACCGCGTGCCGACCAGCGATTACGATCGTTGATTTCTTCGTCGAGATTGACAATCCGTCCGAAACCGTCGCGCTGCTGGTAGGTGCCGTCAAGCGACCAGGCAATGTTGTCAGTAATCGGGCCTGTCACTTCGCCACGCAGGAACTTCTGATCGAAATTGCCGTAAACCGCTTCGACCTGTCCGCCGAACTGGTACTGCGGCTCTTTGGTGATGATCGAGATCACGCCTGCAGAGGCGTTTTTGCCAAACAGCGTTGATTGTGGCCCGTTGAGCACTTCGACACGCTGGATCATGTTGAGGTCGGAAAGGGCCGAGGCCGAGCGTGAACGGAACACGCCGTCGATGAACACGCCGACCGAAGGTTCGACGCCGAAGTTATTGTCACCGTTGCCGAAGCCGCGAATGATGAAGGTGGTTGCCGAGGATGTCTGCAACTGGCTGACCCGCAGCGACGGGACCACGGTCTGCAGGTCGAGCACGTCACGGATCTGCGCCTGCTCGATCACTTCGCCGCTGGTGACGGACACTGCGATCGGAACTTCCTGCAGCGTCTGTTCGCGCTTCGACGCCGTAACAATGATCTGATTACTGGCTTCGGGAGCCTCGAGTTCGGGCTCCTGTTCCTGCGCCGCAGCAACGCTTGGCGTAGTTATGACGAAGGCGGCAGCACCCGCAAGCAGGGCCAGTCGGTATGATCCGGCAGTGCCGGTCAAGTTCGAACGCATGGAAGTTCCTCTCCTCAAATCCCTCGACCCCGGCGCCGGTATTCCGGCCCGCACCTTCAGGTGCGTTGTTTCCCGTGGTCGTGGGGCGAACTGATAAGCCAGTGACGATGTTGCGACAAGCGCAAACCCCGCGCTTTTCCGGGGCAAAACTGCGCTGTGTGGCGCAGGGGCAACAGTGCGGGACCCTCAGTAGCGCGCAATCAGCCTGCCAAAGCTTGCCCACGGCACGCTCTTGCGCTAGGCGGCGCGGCGATGTTGCAACGCAGCAAGCAGCACGCTCACGGCACGTTTGCCGTAGCGTCGCGGCCTGTCGCCAACCCGCCACAAACCCGGCCTAACCCCGCGCGCCTGGCCGTGCGCCAAGCTTTTGACCTGCCCGGAGCCCCTGCCTCCGGGTCGCAGAGTGGAAAATACGAAAAATGTCCTCCTCGCTGAGAAATATCGCGATTATCGCCCACGTTGACCACGGCAAGACCACGCTGGTCGACCAGTTGTTTCGCCAATCCGGCACCTACCGCGAGAATCAGCGGATCGAGGAGCGCGCGATGGATTCGGGCGATCTCGAAAAGGAACGCGGGATCACCATCCTTGCCAAGTGCACCAGCGTCGAATGGACGCCCGAAGGCGGCGGTGAGACCACGCGCATCAATATCGTCGACACCCCCGGACACGCCGACTTCGGCGCCGAGGTGGAACGCATCCTCAGCATGGTCGACGGAGTGATCCTGCTAGTCGACAGCGCAGAAGGGGCGATGCCGCAGACCAAGTTCGTTACCGGCAAGGCGCTGGCGCTGGGCCTGCGCCCGATTGTCGTCGTCAACAAGATCGACCGCTCCGACAGCCGCCCGCAGGAAGTCCTGGACGAGGTGTTCGACCTGTTCGTCAGCCTGGATGCCGATGACGACCAGCTCGAATTCCCGGTGCTCTATGCTTCGGGCCGCGATGGCTATGCCAGCGAAGATCAGGACCGGCGCGAAGGCAGCCTTGCCCCGCTGTTCGCCAAGATCGTCGAGCACGTGCCCTCGCCCGGTCTGGATACCACCGCGAAGTTCAGCTTCCTCGCCACGCTGCTCGATCGCGACAATTTCATGGGCCGCGTCATTACGGGCCGGGTGCAGTCGGGCACGATCAAGGTCAATGACCCGATCCACGCGATCGACATGGACGGCAAGGTTATCGAAGTCGGCCGCGCGACCAAGCTGATGAGCTTTGACGGGCTCGAACGCGTGCCGGTCGAAAGCGCCAAGGCGGGCGACATCATCGCGCTGGCCGGCCTTGAGAAAGCCACCGTCGCCAACACCATCTGCGACCCTTCGGTGAACGAGCCGATCGCTGCCCAGCCGATCGACCCGCCGACGCTGGCGATGCGCTTTGCCGTCAACGACAGCCCGCTCGCCGGGCGCGAAGGCAGCAAGGTGACCAGCCGCATGATCCGCGACCGCCTGCTGCGCGAAGCGGAAACCAACGTCGCGATCCGCGTCACCGAATCCGAAGACAAGGATGCCTTCGAAGTCGCCGGACGCGGTGAATTGCAGCTGGGCGTGCTGATCGAGACGATGCGCCGCGAAGGCTTCGAGCTCGGCATCAGCCGCCCCCGGGTGCTGTTCCGCGAAGAAGACGGCAAGCGCATGGAGCCGTTCGAAACCGTCGTGATCGACGTGGATGACGAACATTCGGGCACCGTCGTGGAGAAGATGCAGCGCCGCAAGGCCGACCTTACCGAAATGCGCCCCTCGGGCGTCGGCAAGACCCGCATCACCTTCTCCGCCCCGTCACGCGGGCTGATCGGCTATCACGGCGAATTCCTGTCCGACACCCGCGGCACCGGGATCATGAACCGCCTGTTCGAAAAGTATGATGCCTACAAAGGCCCGATCGAAGGCCGCAATAACGGCGTGTTGATTTCGAACGGCGATGGCGATGCCAATGCCTATGCGCTCAACATGCTGGAAGAACGCGGCGAATTGTTCATCGGCGCGCAGATGAAGGTCTATGCCGGAATGATCATCGGCGAAAACGCCAAGCCCGACGATCTCGAAGTCAACCCGATGAAGGCCAAGCAGCTTTCCAACGTGCGTTCCAGCGGCAAGGATGATGCAATCCGCCTCACCCCGCCGCGCCGCATGACGCTGGAACAGTCGATCGCCTATATCGACAACGACGAAATGGTTGAAGTGACCCCGCAATCGATCCGCCTGCGCAAGGCCGAACTCGACCCGAACGAGCGCAAGAAGTTGCGTCGCAAGAAGGGCGATTGACGGTCGGATCCGGGCCGGCGCTGACACGTGCCGGCCTGCCCTGCGACATGATCTTGCCCAAACCCTCGCGGCAGAGACATAGACTTAGCTGAGCCGGCGCTATCGGGCGCAATCCTTGCGAATTGCGGCCTACCGGTGGTCAAGCACGGCCCGGCTTGTTACCCCCCGCGCCCATGAACAGCGCCACCCTTGCCAGCCTCGCCGCCTATTTCGTTCTCATGCTCGCCATCGGCCTTTACGCCTGGCGCAAATCGACCGGGGATTCGGAAGGCTACCTGCTCGCCGGGCGCAATCTGCCGCCTTCGGTTGCAGCACTTTCGGCCGGGGCTTCGGATATGTCGGGCTGGCTGCTGCTGGGCCTGCCGGGCGCGCTGTATGCCGCCGGACTGGTCGAGGCATGGATCGGGATCGGCCTGTTCCTGGGCGCGCTCGCCAACTGGGTCATCGTCGCCCCGCGCCTGCGCGAACAGACCGAGCGGATCGGCAATGCGCTAACCATCCCGCAATTCCTCGCCAACCGCTTTCCCGAACGCGGCACGGCGCTGCGCGTGACATCGGCGATCATCATCGTGGTGTTCTTCACCGTCTACACCGCCGCAGGGCTGGTAGGCGGCGGCAAGCTGTTCGAGACAGCGTTTGCAGGCATCCTGCCGAACACGATGTTCAGCGATTACATGCTCGGCATCCTCATCACCGCCGGGATCGTGCTGGCCTACACCATGATCGGCGGGTTTCTGGCCGTCAGCCTGACCGATTTCGTGCAAGGGCTGATCATGATGTTCGCGCTGATCATCATGCCGCTGGTGGTGATGTTCGGCCCCGGAGGCTCTGCGGGCGGCAGCTTGCAGGAGGTTCCGGTCGACGGCTTTCTGAACCTGACTCAGGGGCTGACCGCAATCGGCTTCATCAGCGCTGTGACCTGGGGGCTGGGCTATTTCGGGCAGCCGCACATCATCGTGCGCTTCATGGCAATCGACAAGGTCAAGAACGTGCCGCGCGCCGCCGCTTTCGGCATGGGCTGGATGGGTATCGCGTTGATCGGCTCAATCGGCCTTGGCATCGCCGGGCGCGCCTATGTCGAGCGCAACGGGCTGGTGATCGACGATCCAGAAACGATCTTCATCGTACTCGCGCAATTGCTGTTCCACCCGGCGGTGACCGGCTTCCTCTATGCCGCGCTGCTGGCCGCGATCATGAGTACGATCTCATCGCAATTGCTGGTCTCATCATCCTCGCTGACGGAAGATTTCTACCGCCTGTTCCTGCGCCGCAATGCGTCCGAGCGTGAGGCGGTGAATGTTAGCAGGGTGGCGGTGGCGCTGGTGGCGGTCGCGGCCAGCGTGCTGGCAAGCGACCCGAACAGCGAAGTGCTGGGCCTTGTTGCGAATGCCTGGGCAGGGTTCGGCGCTGCGTTCGGCCCGCTGATCCTGCTGGCGCTGCTGTGGCATGGCAAGGATGGGGTAGGCATGACCGGCACAGGCGCCGTCGCCGGACTGGTAACCGGTGCAGGTGTCGTCGCGGCATGGATCACGCTTGGCTGGAACCAGGCGTTTCTGGGCGGCCCCGGCCTGTACGAGATCGTCCCCGGCTTTGGCGCAGCGATGCTGGCGATCATCGTGGTGAGCAAGGCGACCCAGAAAAGACCGCTGGCTGCGTAACGCCTTCGCACAAGGTACAGGCAAGGGTCGCCCGATCCGCCCCGTTTTTGCAGCGTTAACCATAATTGTGCAATAAAGCTGCGTGATGAGGCGAACGACACACATCCGCGCAAATCTGCTGCTGGCCTGTGCCCTGGCGCTGGCGGGCTGCGGCTCGCTGGTGCCGGGCGGTAGCAGCGGCGCGGCGCCTGGAACGGCAAACCCTGCCGCCGGCACGCAGGCGCGACCCGCCACGCGGGTTGCCTCGGTCCCGCAAAGCTATTCCGCCAACACCGCCGATCAAACCTGCCTTGCCGATCTCGGCGCGGCCGGGGCGCGGTTCCAGCCCCTGCCCGATGCCTATGCTGCCCCGGGGTGCAACAAGCTGGGCACGGTGCAATTATCCGCGCTGGCGGGCGACCGTTCGAGCTTCGGTGTCAGCAATCTCGGCCCGGTCCGCTGCGACACGGCCAAGGCGTTCAACGAATGGGCGCGGTTCGGCGTCGACCGCGCCGCTCGCCAGATGCTCGGCAGCCCGATTGCCCGGATCGAGACGATGGGTTCCTATGCCTGCCGCAATGTCGCGGGCAGCGACCGGCGCTCTGCCCATGCCCGCGCCGAAGCGATCGATGTATCGGGCTTCGTACTCGAGGATGGCCGCCGGATCGTGCTGCGGCGCGACTGGGACGGCGGCGATGCGGCCACGCGCGCATTCCTGCGCGTAGTGCACAAAAGCGCTTGTAAGCGGTTCGGCACAGTGCTCGGCCCGGAATACAACGCCGCGCACGCGGATCATTTTCATCTGGAAGGCACCGGCGCCCGGTTCTGCCGGTAGGCCGGTCTCAGCCACGCTCGCAGCCGATGCCCCAAAGGTTTGGCGGCCCCGCCGCGACTGACCGACATCGTGAGGTCAAGAGCGCCGGGGCCGCCCGGGGGTACCGGCCCGTCCATTATTGCCTCCCGACGCGGCGTAAACCGGCAGGCAGGGTTTCACCGCGCTAGGCGCGCACTCTAGGTTCGAGCTTCGCTTCGAGCTGTAGCCGGACAGCTTCGGCAGCGTGGCGTGCGCCCAGCTTGTTCATCATGTTGGCGCGGTGGATTTCCACCGTTCGCGGGCTGATAGCGAGTTCGCGCGCGATCGCCTTGTTGCTGCTTCCTTCGGCCAGCCAGTCCAGCACTTCGCGCTCGCGCGTCGAGAGCGTGGAGATCCGGTCGCGCGCCTCGATCATGCGGCGGCGGGCGGCACCGAACTGTTCGGCCTCCTTGCCGATGCGGGTGAGGCAGCGGGTGAAACGTTCGGGATCGAGCGGCAGCGCGAGATAATCGAGCGCGCCCGACTTGATCGCCTCGACAATCCGGTTCGGTCGGGGCTGCTCCTCGACCGCGATCAGCGGCAGCCAGATCCCGAGGCGGCCCAGCCGATCGAGGATCATCCCCACCCCGCCTTCTTCCGCCGTATCGCGGGCAATGATGATGCCTTCGCGCGGCGGGTGAACCGAAAGCTCCGACAGGTCACCATAGACTTCGCTATGGTGGCCCAAAGCAAATCCGACCCTTGCCAGTTCGGCACGCTGGCGGCTGCAGGAGTCGATGAAGTGGAGGGTTGCTTTACGTGTCATGCGATGATGACTGCGCCAAACCCTTAGGCAATTCACGCAAGAGCGCCGCCAATCCGGAGGAAACACCCTATCCTATGTTAGTCAAACTCCTGACGAAATTAGCTTTTTTTAGTCCAAAACGAACCTTGATTATGTCCGCGGATCAGCTGTCACCGGCAAAAGTATAGGATGGCAGCGAATGAAACGCCGATCGCAATGCGTCGCCCCAGCCCGATGAAATCGTGGCAAAATATGGATCGTCGGCGGAAACGCGGTGTTCGTGCGTGGGCGCGAAGGCATCCTTGCCGATTACCAGCAAATCCAGCGGCAACCCGACTGAAAGGTTCGCTTTCAAAGTGGAATCGAAACTCACCATCAGCAGCTTGACCGCGTCCTCGAAGCTCATGTCGGGCTCGTAACCGCGGATCAGGATCGGACGGCCATACTTGGTCTCGCCGATCTGGAAGAACGGGGTGTCCCAGCTGGCCTCGATGAAGTTGCCTTCGGGATAGACCATGAACAGGCGCGGCTGCATCCCGGCGATCTGGCCGGCCACGATCATGGTGGCGGTAAAGCGCCCTTTGCCGGTATCGCCGTTGGTGCGCTGCGCATCCTCGATCGTGGCACGTAGCAGGCGACCGATCTCGGTCACGACCTGGAACATGGTCGGCCCCTTCAGCAGGGCGTTGTCGCGCTCGCTCGGCGCCTTGGTGCGCTCGTCCAGCTGGCTGATCACCGCCTGCGTGGTGGCAAGATTGCCCGCGGTCATAACCGCGATCATGCGTTCGCCCGGCACGGTCCAGTGGAACAGCTTGCGGAAGGTGGAGATGTTGTCGACGCCCGAATTGGTGCGGGTGTCGCTCATCAGCACGAGGCCTTGTTCGAGCACCATGCCAACGCAATAGGTCATGTCGAATTCTCTCCGGGCCGCTGCAACAGGAGGGTCGCCCTAGCCCAATTGCAGGCAACGCGCAAAGCCGCGTGTGACCTGTTTTGGCTTACTGTGTTGTCTGGTTCTAAGACTGCGATTGCGATTGTGATTGTGACTGCGAGGCTGGTTGGGACTCCACCGCGACATCGACCCGGAGCTTTTCCTCGGTGTCGCCGAAACTGATACCCGTCACCGGCGCAGCGTCGCGGTAATCGCTCCCGGTCGCGACCCGGACATAGCGCGGATCGGGGCATATCCCGTTCGAGACATCGAAGCCGACCCACCCCAGCCCTTCGACATGAGCTTCGGCCCAGGCGTGGGTGGCTTCCTGATCGATGCGATCATCCATCATCAGGTAACCGCTGACGTATCGCGCCGGAATCCCGCTCGCCCGCGCCGCGCCGATGAAGATATGCGCATGATCCTGACACACGCCCGCGCCGAGGCCGATCGCTTCTTCCGCCAACGTGGCGGAATCGGTGCGCCCAGTTTCATAGGCGACCCGTTCGCGGATCAGGGCGGACAGCGCGTGGAGGAAATCGAGCGGCGCTTGGTCCGACGGCCCCTGAACCTCCCGCAGCAACGCCCGCAGCTTCGGACCCGGACGGGTGAGCGGGGTCTGACGCAGGAAACTCCAAAGCGGCAGGTGGCCCGAATGACGGCCGATCACCCCGGCATTGTCGTCCGTCTCGACCACCCCTTCGCAGATCACCGTCACCTCGCGCGCGCCCTGTTCCAGCCCGATCAGCGTGACGTGGTTGAAATGCTGGTCGTCATATTCGAGTTCGGCATGGGCATTCTCGAAGCGCATCTGCCATTCGATGATCCGCTGGCCCTGGGTCTCCTTGGGTGTCAGCCGCAACCGCTGCAGCGCGTGCATCACCGGCGCGGAAAAAGCGTAGTGGGTCGTGTGCCGGATCGCCAGTCTCATCGTGCTCATGCAAGCGTCCTTATGCGTGGAACCGGTAATCTTCGGCGATTGCGCGGGCAATCGCGGCATCGCGGGCGAGGAAATCGACAAGGAATTCGTGCAGCCCGGCCTCGAAGATCTGTTCGACCGTCAGATGGCCGATGCGGGTATCGGCATCGCGCATCAGCGCATGGCAACTGCCCTCGACCCCGTGATTGCGGGCAAGCGCGGCGAGACAATCGCGCAGCGCGTTGCGGCAAAACGCAAGGCTACGCGGGAATCGATCGTCTAACACCAGGAATTCGACGATCCCGCGCGCCTCGATCTTTCCGGCGTTGAGCCAGCTATAGACCCGAGCGCCCGCGACGGAACGCAGCACCTGCTCCCACTGCCCGGTATCCAGGCTCGATCCGACATAGGAAAGCGAGGGCAGCAGCAGGAAATACTTCATGTCGAGAATGCGTGCGGTACTGTCGGCGCGCTCAATGAAGGTGCCTGCGCGACTGAAGTGGTATCCATCGTCGCGCAGCATCGACCCGTCGAAGGCGCCGTGCACCTGCGTCCCCGCTCGCCGGATCACGCCCAGCACCTCGCCGACCGCCGTCTGGCCAACGGGTCGCGCCAGCAGCTTGTCCAGCTTCATCCAGTTGTCATTGACTGCTTCCCATGCGTCGCTGGAGATATTGGTGCGGGCTGTGCGCGCATTGCTGCGCACCGCGCCGAACATCGCGCGGACGTTGCCGGGGTTCGATGGCTCGCGCAGCACGAAGTTCCAGACCGTCTGCGCATCATAGCCGTCATGCGCGGCTTCGTAAGCCCGTTGCAGACCGAGCGTCGCGATCACCGAGCGCCATTCCGCCTCGGCCGTTGCCAGATCACGGGTCAGCGCCATGCGTAGCGCCGCTTCGAGCAGGCGGGCCGTGTTCTCGGCCCGCTCAAGATAGCGGAACATCCAGAACAGCCCGTTCGCTGTGCGGCCTAGCATGGTGTGTCCCTCCCCATCCTAGTCCTTCAGCACCCAGGTATCCTTAGTGCCGCCCCCCTGCGAGGAATTGACCACCAGCGATCCCTTTTTCAGCGCCACCCGCGTCAGCCCGCCGGGCGTGATGTCGATCCCCTCGGGCGAGACCAGCACGAAGGGGCGCAGATCGAGATGGCGCGGGGCAAGCCCGGCGCGGGTGTAGATTGGGCAGGTCGACAGCGCCAGCGTGGGCTGGGCGATGTAGTTATCGGGCTTGCCGATCAGTTTCTCGCGGAACGCGGCGATCTCGCGCTTGGACGATGTCGGTCCGATCAACATGCCGTAGCCGCCTGATCCGTGCACCTCTTTCACCACCAGTTCGGCCAGGTTGTCGAGCACATAGGCCAAACTGTCCTTGTCTGCGCAGCGCCACGTCTGGACATTGGGCAGCAGCGGTTTTTCGCCGGTGTAGAATTCGACGATGTCGGGCATGAACGAATAGATCGCCTTGTCATCGGCCACGCCGGTACCCGGCGCATTGGCGATGGTGATCCCGCCCGATCGGTAGACATCCATGATGCCGGGGACGCCCAGCATGCTGTCGGGATTGAAGGTCAGTGGATCGAGATATTCGTCGTCGACCCGGCGATACAGCACGTCGATCGGCTTGTAGCCGCGGGTGGTGCGCATCTGCACGCGGCCCTCGACCACGCGCAGGTCGCTGCCTTCGACCAGTTCAGCGCCCATCTGGTCGGCCAGAAAGGCGTGTTCAAAATAGGCCGAATTGTAGATGCCGGGGGTAAGCACCGCCACCGTCGGCTTGCCGCCTTCGAAAGCAGGCGGCACACAGGCGGCAAGGCTGCGGGCAAGGCGGCGCGGGTAGTTGGATACGCTCTCCACCGCGATGCGGCTGAACAGATCGGGGAACATCCCCATCATCGTCTCGCGGTTCTCCAGCATGTAGGAGACACCCGACGGCGTGCGCGCGTTATCTTCCAGCACGAAGAATTCGTCCGGCCCGGTGCGTACCAGATCGATGCCGACAATATGGGTGTAGATCCCGCCCGGCGGGGTGAAGCCGACCATGTTGGCGAGCCACGCGTCGTTGGATTGCAGCAGGCGTTCGGGCAGGCGTCCGGCGCGCACGATTTCCTGGCGGTGGTAAAGGTCGTAGAGGAACGAATTGAGCGCCCGCACCCGCTGTTCGATCCCGCGAGACAGGCGCCGCCATTCGGCTGCGGTGATGATGCGTGGCACCATGTCGAACGGGATCAGGCGTTCTTCCGCCGAATCCTCGCCATAGACGTTGAAGGTAATCCCGGTGCGGCGGAAGCTGTCGTCGGCCTCGCGGTTCTTGCGGCGCAGGAATTCGGCGGGCTGTTCGTCATACCAGCGACAATAGTCCGCATAGGCCGGCCGGGTCTGACCGCTGCCATCGAACATCTCGTCAAAATTGCCGTCGTCCGCGATCATCAACCCCCGCACGATCCTTTAGGTGCAATGCAGCAACCTAACGGGCCTTTTACAAAAAGAAAGGGCTTGCAGCGTGCAGCGGCCCGGTGAAACGCTTCAGCGGGTCGCTTCGAGTTCGTTCAGCAAGGTCATGATGACCTGCGGTTCGTAGGTGAAGCCCATATGCGTGCAGCGCACCGCCAGCGCGCGGTCGCGCTCGCCCGCGCGGCCAGCGGCGCAACGCGGGGCGATGGCGCCGTCATTGGCGCTCCACATGGCGACTGTCTCGACCGGAGGCTTCGCCGCAAGATCGGCGTCGATCGGCGGCGCATCGACGCTATGGCCGGTGATGAACTGATAGGCGCGCCAGACATTATTGGCGCGCGGAGAGCCCGAGAAGGGCGAACCCATGGTGATAACCTTCGCGACCGCCTGCGGCTGACGCTTGGCCAGTTCGCGGGCGAACAGCCCGCCCAGGCTCCAGCCGACCAGCACCACCGGTTTGCCGTGGCACGCGTGAAGATCGACCAGCCGCGCCTCTAGCTGTGTGAAGCGCTCCTCGTCCGGCCCCCAGTTGAAGCCCAGCCCCCAGCGCTTGGTGCGATGGCCTGCGATTTCGAGTTGCTGCGCCAGATAGCGCATGCGCACCGGATGGGTGGCGAAACCGGGCAGCAGCATCACCGTCTGCGGATTGGCGCTCAGGGCGATGTCCAGCTTGCGATAGCGGCGACGCACGGGTTCGAGCAGCACCGCCGCTTCGGCCAGCATCCGCACCAGTCGCGGCTTTCCCGCCTCGTGTTCCTCGGGGCAGACTTCGCGTGCCAGCGCGACCCGGCGGCCGAACTCGCTCTGCTCAAGGGCCGCCCGCGCACCTTGCCCGGCAGCAGCGAACTGACGGGGGAGGCGCGGCAAATCAGGGGCGAAACGGAGCGGGGACATATGCATGGTGTAACACGTTTGTAGCTGAATGTTCCATGAAATGTCACACTCGGCATCGCCCGCAGCGGCGGCTTACTCTGCAGGACAATCGCCGATGCGTTCGTGCTTCGCGGCGAAGCTCATGGTGCCCTCGCCCAGTTCCGGCACGTTCATCGCCATGGTCGCGGTGAAATCGGTGCTGGTGGGCGTGGCAGTGCCGTTCATTGTCATGCGCGCATCGCCATCAGGCGTCTTGCACACCATCACCGCATCCATCTCGCCGCCGGTGAGATCGAAGCTTTCATAGGAGCATTCCCCGTTCTGGCCGCGCTTCATCATTTCCTCGAAGCCTTGGGCCACCTCTTCTTCGGTCAGGCAGTATTCGGTGGTGGTAGATGCGCCCGCGCCGTGGCCTTCCATTCCGGCAGGCATTCCGGGAATATCCATGCCGGTCATGGTGATGGTGGCCTTGTACTGGCCGGGTTCGGGCATGATACCTTCGGCTTCGACCTTGCTGGCGACTTCGCCCGCGCTCACAGCGCCGTCACCATCAGCATCGACCGAAGATTCCCCCCCGCAAGCCGCAAGCGCCAAGGCTGCCAGAGCCGGTGCCATGAGATAACGCATTCAATCTCTCCTTGGTAGTAACGTGGAAACAGGTCGGCCCCCGTGGACAAGCCAGATGCCGCAACGCTCAGCAGTCGCCGATGCGCCTCTGCCTGACCCGCATGGACATCGATCCGGGGCCAGGCCCCATATTGCCCCTCATCATCATCGTCACATCCGAGGTGGTCGGCGTGCCCGTGCCGGTCATCGTCAGCGTCATCGGCCCATTATCGGTGTCGCAGACCATTTCTGCGTTCATCTTGCCGCCGGTCGCGGAGAAGCTTTTATACTTGCACTCGCCATCCTGCGACTTGCGCAGCGCGTCCTTGTATCCTTCCTCGACCTCTTCGGGCGTAAGGCAGATCGTGACGGAACGTTCGAACGCGCCTTTCATCATGCCCATCATGTTGGCGGGCACGCCCGGTATATCCATGGAAATCAGCTCGACGCGCGATTCATACTGTCCCGGCAGCGGCTTCATGTCCTCGTCCAACGTCTGGGCCATCACCGCTCCCGCACCCAGAAGCGCAACCGCACTGCTCAACCAAACCTTCATTGCCCAGATCTCCTCTTCAGCCATGTGAGTCGCCGCGACCGGAGGCCTTCTTGTTGCAGGCTAAGGGGCAAAGCCCCACTTCACAACCGCCCCCATCGCTCTCATATCTGCGGTCATGGCAGAACTTGTAATCCGACGCGGGCTGGACGAGCCCGATACGAGCTCGGACTTCACCCCTCACCGCCCCGCCCGCCCGGACAAGTCGATGGGCGGCATCCCGTTCAAACTGGTGTCGGAATACGAACCGGCCGGCGATCAGCCGACCGCGATCGCCGAACTGACGCAAAGCGCGCTGGCGGACGAGAAGACGCAGGTGCTGCTGGGCGTCACCGGTAGCGGCAAGACCTTCACCATGGCCAAGGTGATCGAGACGCTGCAGCGCCCCGCCCTCATCCTTGCGCCCAACAAGATCCTGGCCGCGCAGTTATACGGCGAATTCAAGAGCTTCTTCCCCGAAAACGCAGTCGAATATTTCGTCAGTTACTACGATTACTACCAGCCCGAAGCCTACGTCCCGCGCTCGGACACCTACATCGAGAAAGAGTCGAGCGTGAACGAGGCGATCGACCGGATGCGCCATTCGGCCACGCGGTCCTTGCTGGAACGCGATGACGTCATCATCGTCGCCTCGGTTTCGTGCCTCTACGGCATCGGTTCGGTCGAGACCTATTCGGCGATGATCTTCGACATCAAGGCGGGCGAAACAGTCGACCAACGCGAATTGATCCGCAAGCTGGTCGCGCTGCAATACAAGCGCAACGATGCCGCCTTCACCCGAGGCACGTTTCGGGTGCGCGGCGACAACCTGGAAATCTTCCCCTCGCACTATGAGGACATGGCTTGGCGGGTCAGCTTCTTCGGCGACGAGATCGAGGCGATCAGCGAATTCGATCCGCTGACCGGCACCAAGGGCGCGAGCCTCGAGAAGGTGCGGGTCTATGCCAATTCGCACTACGTGACGCCGGGCCCGACGATGAAGCAGGCGGCGGCGGCGATCAAATTCGAGCTGGAGGAACGGCTGAAAGAACTGGAGGCGGAAGGCAAACTGCTCGAACGCCAGCGGCTGGAACAACGCACGCATTTCGACCTCGAAATGATCGCGGCGACCGGAAGCTGCGCGGGGATCGAGAACTACAGCCGCTTCCTTACCGGCCGCCTGCCGGGCGAACCGCCGCCGACCTTGTTCGAATACCTGCCCGAAAACGCGCTGCTGTTCGTTGATGAAAGCCACCAGACCGTGCCGCAGATCGGCGCGATGGCGAAGGGCGATCACCGCCGCAAGCTGACGCTGGCCGAATATGGCTTCCGCCTGCCAAGCTGCATCGACAACCGCCCGCTGCGCTTCAACGAATGGGACGCGATGCGCCCGCAGACCTTTGCGGTCTCGGCCACGCCAGGACATTGGGAAATGGAGCAGACCGGCGGCGTCTTCGCCGAACAGGTGATCCGCCCCACGGGGTTGATCGACCCGCCGGTGGAGATCCGTCCGGTTGAAGATCAAGTGCAGGATTGCATTGTCGAATGCAAAGCCACTGCGGCCAAGGGTTTCCGCACGCTGGTGACCACGCTGACCAAGCGGATGGCCGAAGACCTGACCGAGTTCATGCATGAAGCAGGCGTGCGGGTCCGCTACATGCACTCGGACGTGGAGACACTCGAACGCATCGAACTGATCCGCGATCTTCGCCTCGGCGTCTATGACGTGCTGATCGGCATCAACCTGCTGCGCGAAGGGCTCGATATTCCCGAATGCGGGTTGGTGGCGATCCTCGATGCAGACAAGGAAGGCTTTCTGCGCAGCGAAACCTCGCTGATCCAGACCATCGGCCGCGCCGCGCGCAATGTCGATGGCCGGGTGATCCTCTACGCCGACCGCATCACCGGCAGCATGGAGCGCGCGCTGGCGGAAACCGACCGCCGCCGCTCCAAGCAGGAAGCGTATAACGAGGAACACGGCATCACGCCGCAAACCATCAAGCGCAATATCCACGACATCGTCGCGCACACGGCCTCGCAAGACAGCGTGGTGGTGGGCACCGGCGACGACGAGCGCAACAACATGGTCGGCCACAACCTGCGCAGTTACATCGAAGACCTCGAAAAGCGGATGCGCAACGCGGCGGCCAATCTGGAGTTCGAGGAAGCCGGAAGGCTCCGCGACGAAATCCGGCGGTTGGAAGCGGATGAACTCGGGATACCCGACGGCGAAAAACGCGCGCCGATTGTGGGGCGCAGCAACGAAGGCAAGCCGGGGACGCGCAAGACGCGTTATGGGAAGGTGCGGGCTAAGCGGATGGGCGGGAAGGCTTGAAGTTAGTTTTCCACAAGACTGCTCATGGATCACTAAACTATACGGCACGCCTTCTTGCGGGCTAGAGACCTGTCAACAGAGAAAACTCAATTTTTTTAAATCTCCGCTGTTGCTCAAAAGAAAATTGCCTGATTAATGATTGGCTGCACTTTTGAGAGGCAGCCATGATTGAGTCTTTTTCCTGCATTGAGACCAAACGCCTGTGGTCGGGCCGTCGAAGCCGTAAGCTGCCCGCCGACATTCAGGCGCGTGCGATCATTAAGCTCGCTATGATTGACGCCGCCGAAACGCTCGACGATCTCAAGCTGCCGCCCAGCAACCGCTTGCATGAACTCAAAGACGACCGTGCCGGCCAGCATTCCATTTCAATTAACATGAAATGGCGTATATGTTTCCGCTGGAACAACGGAAGCGCTTACGATGTCGAAATCGTCGACTACCACTGACACCTCGGACTGGCTGCACATCCCGCACGCGGGCGAATTGCTGGTCACGGAATTCATGGAGCCTTTGAAGCTCGATACCGCCGGCTTGGCTCAAGCCATCGCGGTCGAGCCTGCGCGCCTGCAAGCCTTGATCGACGGCGATACCCGCATCGACGGCGAACTCGACCTGCGCCTGTCGCGGTATTTCCGCATGTCGGAAGGGTTTTTCCTGCGGCTTCAGACGAGTGCCGAACTCCGCACAGCCAAACGCGCGCTCAATGGTGAGTTGGACCGCATCCAACCCCGCGCCGCCTGACGCACCTCGTACTTGAACCGCGCCCACAACACTGCCACTTCCTGCCCGCATGAACCGTCGATTCCCCGCAGCGCTTGCCGCGCTCACCCTCGCCGCATTTGCCACGCCCGCCGCCGCGCAGGATGCGCCTGACGCCAAGGCCGAGGCGGCCAAGTCTGCCGCGCCCAGCCCGCAGGTCAAGACCCGCGACCTGACCGGCACGTTCGGCGGGCAGCGCGTGGCCTACCGCGCGACCATTGCCGATACGATCCTGTCGGACGATGCGGGCAAGGCCGAAGCTGTCATCGTCACCACCTCCTATGTCAAAACTCCCGCTGACCAATCGCGCCCGGTGTTCTTCATCTACAATGGCGGGCCGGGCTCGGGCTCGGTGTGGCTGCAGATGGGCGCCTTCGGGCCGAAGCGGGTGGCGATCCCGTCCGACGCGCGCGACGATGGCGCGCCGCCCTATCCGCTGGTCGACAACCCGGAAAGCCTGCTCGACGTCGCCGACCTCGTCTTCATCGACCCGCCCGGCACCGGCTTCAGCTATCTGACCAAAGGCACCGACCCCAAGAAATATTACGGCCTCAAACAGGACGGCCGCGCTGTCGCTGACGTGATCCGGCGCTGGATCAATGACAATGGCCGCTGGTCCTCCCCCAAATATCTCGGCGGGGAAAGCTACGGCACCAGCCGCACCGCGATGGTGGTGGATGAACTGGAAGGCAGCACCTACAACGATGTCGGCCTCAACGGGCTGATCCTGATCTCCACCATCCTCGATTTCGCCGGGCGTGAACCGACGCCGGGGAACGAGATGGCCTATGTCGTCGCACTGCCCAACATGGCGACGGCAGCCTATTTCCACGGCAAGGCGCAGGCCGCGTCGGTCGAAGCCATTGCCGAAGAAGCGCGCCAGTTCGCCATCGGACCATATGCCACCGCACTGCTGAAAGGGCAGGAATTGCCGCAAGCGGAGCGCGCCGCCATTCGCGCGGAGCTTTCCCGCCTGACCGGGTTGTCCGAAGAGTACCTCGAACAGGCCGACCTGCGCGTGACCGATCAGCGGTTCTACAAGGAATTGCTGCGCGACCGAGGGCTGACCGTCGGGCGGCTGGATTCGCGCTACACCGGCACCGACTTCGACAATGCCGGGGAAACGCCCGATGCCGACCCAAGCTTCTACGGCATCGATGCAGGCTACACCGCCGCGATCAACCAATGGGCGCGTGAGACACTGGGCTACACCACCGACCGCCAATACCAGGCGATCGGCAATGTCGGCGGGCAATGGGACTGGTCGCTGGGCAGCGGCTGGGGGCGCAACGCGTACCTGAACATTGCGCCCTTGATTGGGCAGGCAATGCGCCAGAACAGCGGGCTGCGGCTGTTCAATGCGCAGGGCTATTACGATTTCGCCACGCCGTTTTTCGGTGCGGAATATTCGCTGAAGCGCACCGGCATCCCGCAGGACCGGATCACGTGGAAATATTACGATGCGGGCCACATGATGTATATTCGCGACGAGGACCGCGCGAAGCTTTCCCGCGACATCCGCGCCTTCATACGGGCACGGTGATGCGCGGTAAGCGTATTTCTTTGGCAACTGCCCTGGTCGCAGCGCTGGCGCTGCACGCCTGCAAGCCGCCCCCTACCGATGCCGCCACCGCGCGCGCAGACAGCCTGCCCCTGCCCGCCGCTCCGTCCACCCCGCTTCCTTCGCCCGACACCACCGGCGCGGTCTGGGCGGCGAGCGGCGGTCCGGAAGGCGCCACACCGATGCGATTGGTCTATGGCATTCCGGGTGAGCCGGTGCTGCTCGCACTGGAATGCCTCGAACCCGGTACACCCGATGCGCGCCTCAGGATTTCACGCCAATCCCCGGCAGACAAGGGCGCTGGCGCGCTGCTGGCGCTGATCGGGAATGGCTATATCGGGCGGTTCCCGGTCGATTCGACCGATCAGGGCGGGCGGCTGATGTGGCAGGGCGAAGTGCCCGCCGATGCGCAAGGCTGGAATGCGCTGATCGGGCAGCGGGAAGCAACCGCGACCGTTCCCGGCGCGGGGCTGGTCCGGCTTAATCCGAGCCCGCTGCCGGCCCAGTTGGTCGAGGCCTGCCGAGCGATTGATCCGCCTGAGCCACCAGAAGGTCAGGCGTAAGCACCTGCGGCAGTTGCTCCGGCGCTGAAGCTCCCGGCGCGTACCACAGATACAGCGGCACACCTGCCGCCCCCTGCTGCGTCAGAAACTGCGTGATCGCTTCGTCGCGCACCGTCCAGTCGCCTACCATGGTCACCACGCCCGCTTCTTCGAACGCATCGCGCACCGCCTCGCGCTCGATCGCGACGCTTTCGTTGACCTTGCAGGTCACGCACCAATCGGCGGTGAACCACAGGAACACCGGCTGGCCGCTGGCGCGCGCTGCGGCGAGAGCTTCGGCGCTGAAGGCTTGCGGATTGTGGATGCTCTCCCGCGCCTCTGCCCCTTTGGCTTCGTAAACCGACGGCAGAGCAATCGCGGCGAAGGCGAGGAACGGCGCGGCGACGAGGCCGAAGGCGGGCCACGCCAGCTTGCCCGCCTGTCGCAGGCGTCCGACGATCCACAGCGCAATCAGCACGCCGATGACCAGCAGCAGCGCGATCCCGCCGAACGCCCGCCCGCCCAGTTGCGCGGTGAGCCAGATCAACGCGAGCGCGGTCAGGCCCATCGGGATCGCCATGATCCGCCGGAACCGCTCCATCCACGGACCCGGCCGCGGCAGCATCCGCCGCAGCGCGGGGATGAAGCCGAGCAGCAGGAACGGCAGAGCCAGTCCCAGCCCCAACAATGCGAACAGCAACAGCGCCTGCGGCACCGGCAGCAACAGCGCCGCGCCCAATGCCGCCGCCATGAACGGCCCGGTGCAGGGCGTGGCCACGAAAGCGGCGAGCAGCCCGGTGGCGAAGGCGCCCGCAGGCTTGCCGCCGCTGGTGACGCTGAGCGAAGGCAGTTCGAACAGTCCGGCGAAGTTGGCGGTGATCGCTGCCGCCAGCACCAGCAGTGCGACGACCACGCCCGGCTCCTGCAACTGAAACGCCCAGCCGACCTGCTCGCCCGCCGCCCGCAGCGCCAGCAGCAGCGCGCCAAGCCCGACGCAGGCCAGCACCACGCCCGCGGTGTAGGCCAGCCCCTCGGCCCGGGCCTTGGCCTCGCTTTCCCCAGCGCGGGCGAGGCTGAGCGCCTTGAGGCTCAGGATCGGGAACACGCAGGGCATGATGTTGAGCAGCAATCCGCCAGCCAGCGCGCCGAGGATCAGCGTCCATAGCGGCGGGGTTGCCATACCGACCGGCCCGGCAACTATCTCGCCGCCCGTGGGGACATCGCCGGGGATCGCGCCGAACTCCACCCCCGTTCCTTCACCGAATGCAATGATGCCCTCCACCGCGCTCGGCGTGTCGGCGCGGTATTCGGCGAGCGGGATATCGACCGTCAGCACATCGCCGACGCGGCGGAAGGTTTGCGGCGCGGCGTAATCGACCAGATTTTCGTTGGCGATGAAGATGTGCGGATTATCGAGCGCCACGCTGGCGGGCAGAGGGATCGCAAGGCGCAGAACCCGGCTGCCGATATCGAAGTTTGCCCTGGCAGAAAGTGGCGGCGCGACCTCCGCCCGCCAGCGCGCAAAGTCGCCGTTCTGGCGTGATGCCAGCACGGCATCCTGCGGCACGCAGATCTTGTCGGTGCAGGCGAGATATTCGACATGGCCGGTGATCGGCCCGACATCCATCAAATCGGCATCCGGCCCGACCTTCACCGGCACCAGCACCGTGTAAGTGCCCTCATAAATGTGGTTCATCAGCCCGCTGATCGTCAGCCGCTGTGGCACCGGATAGAGGGGCTCGCCCATTGCCCAGCCAGCGGGCAGATCGAGCGTCAGCCGCATCCCCTGCCCCGCATCGCCGGGGTTCGACCAATAGCCGTGCCATTCCTCGGACCTGGGCGTGAAGCGCAGCGCGAGCATCCATTCCTCGCCCGCGTTCGGCGCACCATCGGCGAACAGCTGCACGGCGATGTTCTCGTCGCCATATCGCGCCTCGACCGGCACTTCCTGCGCATGACCCGCCGCCGCCAGCATCACGCTTGCGATGAGCGCAAGCATCCATGCAAGCAATTGACGGATCGGGAGCGGGAAGGTTCTTGCGCGGGACACGAATAGCCCTCTAGGCTCAGCCAGCAATCTTCGCAATCGGAGCGAAACCGTGACCAAGCCTGACACTGAAACGCGCGACCTGGTGATCCTCGGCGGGGGGCTGGTGGGGATGACGCTGGCGCTGGCGGCGGCGAAAAAAGGCTTGTCGAGCCACGTGATCGACCGCGCCGATCCGGCGGAACTGACCGCCGAAGGTTTCGACGACCGCGCCACCGCGATCTCCACCGCCAGTTGGCACCTGTTCGAAAATATCGGAATCGCCGCCGGCCTCGAACAATTTGCCTGCGACATCGCCAGCATCGCGGTGACCGATCAGAACAAGCCTGGCAGGCTCGATTTCCAGCCCGGCGCGGCTGGCGGCACGCTGGGACGGATGTTCCCCAATCGCCGCCTTCGCCTCGCGCTGTTCGAAGCGGCGGCCAAGGAACCGCTGATCCACTGGACCTCCATGGCACACGTGATCGAACGCCAGCGCAGCGAATATGGCGTTGCCGCCGTGCTGGCCGATAGCCGCAAGCTGAAGGGTCGGCTGATGGTCGCCGCTGAAGGCCGCCAGTCGCCCACCCGCGATTCTGCCGGAATCACGCTGGCGAAATGGGATTACAAGCACCGCGCGATCATCGCCGGGCTGACGCATGAAAAGCCGCACGGCAATGTCGCCTGGGAAATCTTCTACCCCGCGGGGCCATTCGCGCTGCTGCCGCTGAATGACGATGCCGATGGCACGCACCGGTCCTCGCTGGTGTGGACCGTTTCGGAAGCAGATGGTGCAGGCGTGATGAAGCTGGGCGACCGCGCATTCCTCGCCGAAGTCGAAAAGCGGATGGGCGGGGTGCTGGGCAAGGTGCAGACGGTCGGCGCACGGTCGTCATGGCCGCTGGGATTTCACCACACCGCGAAGATCACCGCCGAACGCCTCGCACTGGTCGGGGATTCGGCGCACGGCATCCACCCGATCGCCGGACAGGGGTTGAACCTCGGCCTGCGCGATGTCGGCGCACTGGTGGAGGTGCTGGCCGATGGCGCACGGCTCGGTCTCGACCCGGGCGATCCCGAGCTGCTCAAGCGTTATGAAACGTGGCGCGGGCTCGACAGCTTCATGGTGGCGCTGGCGACCGACGGGCTGACGCGGTTGTTCGGCGTGCCGGGCAAGACCGCATCCGCCGTGCGCCGCCTCGGCATGGCGGCGGTGCAGCGCACCCCGATGCTGAAGGATTTCTTCATGGACGAAGCACGCGGCGTTTCGGGCGATCTACCGGCAATTCTGCGGGGTTAGGTAACCCGCTTTCCCGAGTTACTGACCCAGAACCAGTGGGCTCAACTGCCGCACCGGATTGCCTGCCCCGTCACGCAATCCGCGTTGATCGAGCACGGCGGCGGTTTCGATCACTTCCAGCGCTTCCATCGCCGTGCGATACCGCTCGGCATCCGCGATCCATGCGGCGGCCTTGTCGGCGCCCGGCATCCCCTTCACCTCGTCGATCGCATTCTGATAGCGGCCCTGTTCCAGTGCCCAGCGCGCACGCTCCAACCGGCGCTCCGGCTGCGGCGAAGGCGTGCTTTCGCGGCGAAACACGAACAGCTGGCCGAGTTCGCGCTGGAATGTCTCCCACGATGGCCCCTGATTGCTTTCGCGCAGCTGCGGACCCAGCCCTTCGAGCCGGGCCACAAGCCCGTCGAGCCGCACCGGACTGCGCGAGAATTCGACGATGGTGCTGACCGCGTTGGGCCATTGGTCGCCGAACCGCAGCCGCAGCTGATCGGCCAGATAGCCCAGTTCCGCCCCGCGTTCGACCGCGCGTCGGGTGGCAAAGGCAATCAGGAGACTTTCCGCGCGCGCGGCATTGCCCGCCGCCGCCTGCGCCTGCAGATCGAGCCGGGCGAGCCGCTGTTCGGCGGCGGCCAGCCGCTGGTCCAACCCGCCCTGTTGTTCAGCCACGCGAGTCACGGCCTCGACCGCCTCCTCCGCATTGTCGGCCTTGATCGCGTCGGCAAGCGGCGTTGGCGAAGGCGTTTGCGGCAGGCCCGTTGACGCCTGGGGTGTTTCGCCCGCTTCGGCCACGATCACCGCATCGGCGCCGATCGGCGCGGCGCGTTCGGGCTGGAGATTGTACCACACCACCCAGCCCACCAGCGCGCCGCCCGCGATGAAGGCGGTCAGCACGGCCAGCATCAATCCCCGACCCGAGGACGGTTTGCGGCGGCTTGTATATTTCGGTTCCATTATGATCCGTTCTGCGACCTTGCGTATCCCCGCCGCGCCGGCGCCGCGATTACGGCTTTCCGGCAGGAGGAACGGGCATGGAGCGCCACTTTTGGCACAAGTCAAATACCAATGCGAGGAACGCAGGCTCATCGGGCCGGGGCGCGATGTGGACGGCGGCCCAGCCCCGTCCTGCCGCATCCGCGATCCGGGGGCCGAGCGCGGCCAACGCAATCCGCCCACGATCCAATGCCAGCCGGTCGCACTCGGCCGCGAAATGCCGCGCGGTCGCCGCCGAATGCAGCAGCACCAGAGCCTCTCCCGATCCCAGCAGTTGCGCGGAGGGATCGAGCGGCAGCGGACAATTGCGATAGGCGATCACAGTGTCGAAGGTGACGCCCGAAGCCGGGGTCAGCGGAACGTGTTCCTCCCCGGCAATCCGCAGCAGGTGGCGCGGGCCGGGAATAGCATCGAGCACCCCTTGCAATCCCCCGCTGCCGACCATTTCGACCACGAACCCGGCCGTGCGTGCGGCGCTGGCGGTTGCCTCGCCCACGGCGAAGACCGGTTTGTCTGCCAGCCGTGCCAGCTGCGGCCCGCCATGCGCGAACACATTGGCGCTGCCGATCAGCAGGGCATCGAACAGGGCAGGATCGGGACAATTCCAGGACACAGGCCGGATTACGGACAAGGCGTGCCCGGTGATCGCAAGCCCCAGCGCGCGCGCCTTTTCCAGCGTGGCGGTCAGCCCCGGCTCGGGCCGCAATGCGAGCAGGTTTGCGCTCATCCCGCCGTTCGGAAATGCTGAGCGATGCCGGCCGTGGCACGCGCCAGCAGATCGGCCGCCAGCGCGCGGACGGGGGCATGATCGCCCACGGCAAAGCGCGCGCTGCCTTCGATCCGCTCGGCCCCATCAGGGCTGAACAGCGCGGCACGCATCGCGAGTTCGCCGCCCGCCAATTCGCACAGCACCGCAACCGGCGAATGGCAGGTCCCGCCCAGTTCGGCCAGCAGCGCGCGCTCGGCCTCCAGCTCGGCGCGGGTGGGGGCGTGGTCGATTGCCGCAAGCAGCGCGGTGGTGGCCGCATCATCGGCGCGGCATTCGATCGCGATCACGCCTTGCGCGGCGGCGGGAATCCAGTCGACCTGATCGAGCGGCTGCCCGACTTCGCTCTGCCCCAGCCGTTCCAGCCCGGCAGCGGCAAGGAACGTCACATCCGCCTCCCCCGCCTGCAGCTTGCCGAGCCGGGTGGCGACATTGCCGCGGAAGGTCACGACCCGGCAATCGGGCCGCAGGTTGAGCAGCTGCGCGGCGCGGCGCGGGGCGCTGGTGCCGACAACCGCGCCTTGCGGGATATCCGCGATGCTGGCCGCCCCGACCAGACTATCGCGCCGGTCGGCGCGCGGCAGGAACGCGGCAAAATGGAATTCGCGCGGACGAATCGTTTCGACATCCTTGGCCGAATGCACCGACAGATCGATCCGACCTTCGCCGAGCCATTGATCGAGTTCCTTGGTCCACAGCGCCTTGCCGCCGATTTCGGACAGCGGCCGGTCGAGCACCTTGTCCCCGCTCGCCAGCACAGGGACGAGTGCAATCGCGTCCTCGTCCCAACTGTGGGCCGCGCACAGGCGAGCACGTGTTTCGACCGCCTGCGCCATCGCGAGGGGGGAATTGCGGGTGCCGAGGCGTAATCTCGGGGATGCTGCGGGTACGTCGGTCATAGCTAAGCTTGCCCTAGCTTTCATAGCGACTAGATGGAAGTCGGATGGGATCGGCAACGCACACCTCTGATGCAGCTATCGCGCGCCCGCTAGTTCTGGGCATAGAATCGAGCTGCGATGAAACCGCTGTGGCACTGGTGCGCGGCGACGGCGCGATCATTGCGCAGGCCATCGCCAGTCAGGAAGCGGAACACGCGCCCTATGGCGGCGTGGTGCCCGAAATCGCGGCGCGGGCGCACGCCGAACGGGTCGCGCCGATGATCGCACACGTCATGGCGGAGGCGGGGCTGAGCCTCGACGAGGTGGATGCCATCGCCGCCACCGCCGGACCGGGGCTGATCGGCGGGGTAATGGTCGGCCTTGTCAGTGCAAAGGCGTTGGCGATGGCAGCGGGCAAACCGCTGCTGGCGGTCAACCATCTGGAAGGTCACGCGCTTTCGCCCCGGCTGGCGGATGCGGGCCTCGGCTTTCCCTATCTGCTGCTGCTGGTATCGGGAGGGCACTGCCAGATCCTCGCCGTCGAGGGCGTGGGACAATATCGCCGCCTTGCCACCACCATTGATGATGCGCTGGGAGAGGCGTTCGACAAGACCGCCAAGCTGCTTGGCCTCGGCTATCCCGGCGGGCCTGCGGTGGAGCGGCTGGCTTTGCAGGGCAATCCCAGGGCGGTGCCTTTGCCGCGCCCGTTAAAGGGTTCACCCGAGCCGCATTTCTCCTTCGCCGGCCTCAAAAGCGCGGTAATGCGCGCGGTGGAAAGCGGCGCGCACAAGCCTGCCGATATCGCCGCAAGTTTTCAGCAGGCCGCCGTCGAATGCCTGATCGATCGGCTGCAATTCGCGCTGACCCGCGCTGGCCCCTTCCCGGCGCTGGTGGTGGCAGGCGGGGTCGCGGCGAATCAGACCGTGCGCGCCGCGCTTGAAGCCTTCGCCGGGAAGAACGCCATGCGCTTCACTGCGCCGCCGCTGGCGCTGTGCACCGATAATGCCGCGATGATCGCATGGGCCGGGTGCGAGCGGCTGGCGAGTGAAGGTTGGACGCGGGACGGCGACTTCGCCGGAGACCCGCTCGACTTCGTCGCTCGCCCGCGCTGGCCGCTCGATGCCAGCGCCGATACGGTGCGCGGAGCCGGAGTGAAGGCATGACAGCACAGCCAACCATCGGCCCAAAGACATTGGGGGTTATCGGCGCTGGCGCATGGGGCACGGCGCTGGCGCAGATGCTCTCCAGCGACGGGCGCGACGTGCTGCTATGGGCTTACGAGCCGGAAGTGGTCGCCGCGATCAACGCCGATCATCGCAATCCGCTCTATCTGCCGACCGCCGCCCTCGCCCCCACCATCCGGGCGACCGGCGACCTTGCCGAATTCGCCGGGATCGACACCGTGCTGGCGGTCACGCCCGCGCAGGTGCTGGGCAAGGTGCTGGCCGGTCTGCCGCGCAGCCCACGCGATCTGGTGCTGTGCTCCAAGGGGATCGAGGCAGGCACCGGACGGCTGATGAACGACGTTGCGCGAGACGCCGCGCCCGGCAGCGCCATCGCGGTATTATCCGGCCCGACCTTCGCGCATGAGGTCGCCGCCGGGCTGCCGACCGCCGTAACCCTCGCCTGCGGGGGCGGCAATGACCAATGGGACCGGATCTCCCCCGCCATCGCCCGGCCCGCCTTCCGCCCGTATTATTCCGATGATGTGGTTGGCGCGGAGATCGGCGGCGCGGTCAAGAACGTGCTCGCCATTGCCTGCGGCGTGGTGGAAGGGCTCGCGCTCGGCCAGAACGCTCGCGCCGCATTGATCGCGCGCGGATATGCCGAGATGCTGCGGTTTGGCGAATCGCTGGGCGCACGTGCCGAAACGCTCAGCGGATTGTGCGGTCTCGGCGATCTGGTGCTGACCTGTTCCTCCACCTCCAGCCGCAATTTCTCGCTTGGCAAGGAACTTGGAGCGGGTGCCTCGGCTGCCAAGCTGATGGCCGACCGCCGCACCGTGGCCGAAGGCGCGCACACCGCGCCGGTGCTCGCCGAACTGGCCGATAAGCGCGGAACGCCGATGCCGATTGTCGCTGCGGTCAATGCCATCCTTGGCGGTGAAAGCGCGCGCGCAATCGTTGCCGGACTGCTCGCCCGCCCGCTCAAGGCCGAACGGGAAGCCTCCGACAAGGAACACGAGGCGTGAGCCAGCCTCCCGCCCAGCCTGCCGCCGCGCCTGAAAAGGGGGGCGACGATCTCGCCACGCTGGCAAAGGGCGGGCGCACCAACACCATGGGTTTCGTCATCCGGCTGGTGGCGCGCATTCCGTTCCTGGTTATCGCGACCCGCCTGTATGGGGCCGAGTCGCTGGGCCGCTTCGCATCGGCAATGGTGCTGATCGAGATCATCGCGCTGATCTGTTCGCTGGGCGAGAAACGCGGTCTGGCGCAGCGCCTGTCCGAAGGCGCAGGCGAGGATCGCAGCAAGGAAGTGAACCTCGTCTACGACGGGATCCTGCTGGCGCTGGCCTATTCGCTGGTCGCCGCCGGGCTGCTGCTGCTGTTCCCGGAACCGATGTTCCCCAACGGCATGAACTCGCCGCTCGACATGTGGCTGGTGGCCACCATTCCCGCCTTCGCCGTCACCGAGATCTTGCTTGCCGCGCAGGCCTACCGGTTCGACATCGCCACCACCGTCCGGGCGCGGGCGATTGTCGAACCGTGGACGATCTCGATTGCAGCTGGGGTGTTCTTCTTCATCCCCGAAACGCGCGATGCAGGGCTGGCGCTGGCCTTCATCGCCTCGATCTATGCCGGGTTGCTGACCGCGCTTTGGCCGTTCCTGCGCACCTTCGGTCTGCCGCGCAACTGGAGGCCTGCGCCCCGTGCGATGCTGGCGATGTCCACCCGCGCGTTCCCGCTGGTCGGAGCCGACGCGATCGAGCGCGGCACGCGGCTGCTGGATATTTTCATCCTCGGCCTGTTCGCGCCCCCGCAGGCGGTCGGCATCTATTACGCCGCGCAGCAGATCGCATCGCTGCCGCAGAAGCTGAAGACCAGTTTCGAACCGATCCTGTCACCGGTCATCACCAAGAACCTGCGGATCGGCAACATGGGTGCCATTGCCGCGCAGGTGCGGCAGGTGGGGTTCTGGATCATCGCGGTGCAACTGGGCATCGCGCTGGTGCTGGGTCTGCCGGGCGAAGCGGTAATGGGTCTGTGGGGGCCGGATTATGTCGCGGGCACTGCGGCCCTCGCCTTGCTGCTGGCAGCCGAAGTGGTCGCCTCCATGGCGGTCGTCTCGGAAAGCGTGCTGGTATACATTGCGAGGAAGCGCAATCTGGCGATTTCGGTCGGGGTGATCGCGCTACAGGCGGGCCTGACAGTGGCGCTGATCCTCGCCGCGCGCAATGCGGGGCTTGGCGCGGGATACGAAGCGGCGGGGGCGGCGGGCGCGTTGATGATCGCGCTGGCGGTATCCAGCCTGGTCAAGGCGCTGCTGCTCAAACACTTGCTGGCAGCGCCCGTTTCCAACTGGCGCTGGCCACTGGTTCATGCCGCCGCCGCAGCGGTGGTGGTGGGCTATGTCTTCACTCTGCTGCCCGAATGGATCGAGCTGCTGTTCGGCATTCCGGCGGTGCTCGGCACCTATGCGCTGGTGATCTGGCGGCGCGGCTTCGGCGAGGAGGACAAGGTGCTGTTCCGCAAGAATGTGGTGCCCGCACCGGTCAGCGATTCGTCCGCCGTTTAGGGCGTTCAGTCGCTATTCACGGCCGCGAATCGATTTTCCCCGTCGCTGAAACAAGCGGGGAGAACAAGGTGATGCGTGGGACTCGTCTGATCGGAATGGCGGCGCTGTGCGCTGTGGTTGCAGGCTGCGCGAAGGAAGCGCCCGAAAACCTCGCCAAGGCTCCGGCGCTTCCGTCAGTGGTGGGCGCTCCGCCCCCGCCGCCGCCGCCCCCGCCGCCCTCAATCGCGCCCGCGTCTCAGGAAGTTCTTGCCGTCACCGCGAGGCGCCGTAGCGATGCTGTCATGGCTTCACGGGCCTATTTCGCTCCGCCCGTCATGGTCGCGACCGATCCGGGCCGCGAGCAATATGACGGCAAGGAAGTCTCCCCCGTCAAGCTGACCAGTGCCGAACCGGTCTCCACCTTCAGCGTCGATGTCGATACCGGCGCCTATGCCAACACCCGCCGGTTCTTGACGCAAGGCATGATGCCCCCGCAGGATGCGGTGCGCACCGAGGAAATGATCAACTATTTCCGCTACGACTACGCGCGCCCGAAAGACCGCAGCCAGCCTTTCACCGTGACGACCGATGTCGCGAAGACGCCGTGGAACGACGGCACCTACCTGATGCGCATCGGCCTGCGCGGTTACGATATCGACACCGCCGAACGCCCGCCCGCCAACCTCGTATTCCTGATGGATGTCTCGGGATCGATGAACGCTGCCGACAAGCTGCCGCTGGTCAAGACCGCGCTCGCCGGACTGGCGGGCGAATTGTCGGCGAAGGACAAGGTTGCGATCGTGGTCTATGCGGGCGCGGCTGGCATGGTGCTGGAACCCACCAGCGACACCGGCAAGATCCGCCGCGCGCTGGAGAGCCTGTCTGCTGGCGGATCGACCGCAGGGGGCGCAGGCATCGAACTCGCCTACCGCATCGCCGAAGACAATTTCATCAAGGGCGGGGTCAACCGCGTGATCCTTGCCACCGACGGCGATTTCAATGTCGTGCGTTTCGAACACCAAGGCCCTGATCGAACTGATCGAAAACAAGCGCGATAGCGGCATCACGCTGACCACGCTCGGCTTCGGTCAAGGCAATTACAACGAAGCGATGATGGAGCAGATCGCCAATCACGGGAACGGCAATTATTTCTACATCGACAGCGCGCTGGAAGCGAAGAAGGTGCTGGGCGAGGAGATGTCGAGCACGCTGTTCACCATCGCCAAGGATGTGAAGATCCAGGTGGAATTCAACCCTGCGGTGATCGGCCAGTACCGTCTGGTCGGCTATGAGAACCGTGCCTTGCACGAAGAGGATTTCGACAATGATCTGGTCGACGCAGGCGATATCGGCGCAGGCCATCAGGTGACGGCGATCTACGAAGTGGTGCCGGTGGGCGGCAAGGGCTGGATCGCGCCGCGCAAGTATGAAGACAAGCCCGATGCCGCCGCCACCGCACGTCTGGCCGAAGCCGCCAACGTCAAGCTGCGCTACAAGCTGCCCAACGGGAAAACCTCGAAACTGATCGAGCAGGCGCTCGCTTCGGGAGCGTTCAAGTCTGCCGCGCTGCCGAGGGGTGATTTCGCCTTCGCCGCTGCGGTCGCCGCCTTCGGGCAGGTGCTGCGGGGCGACGAGATGATGATGGGCTACAGCTTCGATCAGATCGGCGGGCTGGCCGGCGATCAGAACAGATCGGGCAAGGACAATTTCTGGCGGCAGGAATTCCTGCGGCTCAACGCGCTGGCGGGGAGCATGAAGGGCGGCTGAGGCCCAGGCTGTATTGCCGCGTTAAGGGGTTGGGCTTGACCCGGCAGGGCTGCTAAGGGCGCGGGCAACCGAATCCTGAACGGAGCTTTTTCCCGCATGTCGCCAGATATCACCGCTGCCCTGCCCCTGATCGTCATCGGCCTTGTGCTGCTGGTGCTGGTCGTCTGGCTGGTCATGCGCACGAACCGCAAATCGCGGGTGGTCGATCAGAACGCCACCACCAAGACCGACGTGCTCGATGACGGGGCCGAGCGGGCCAGGCGCAATCAGGCGCTGATCGACGCGCCGCGTGCGCCGGAGGTGTCGCAGGGGCCGCTGTCCGCCGCCGCCAACACCCAGACGATCGCCGCCGCGCCGCTGGGAACCGATGCCGAGGCTGGGCCGCAAGTGGCCCCGGCCACCGCCGCATCTGCCGAAGCTGCCGCACCTGCCGCGCCTCCTGCAACGCGCCCGGTGCCCGCGCCAATGACCCCGCCGACGCCCCCTGCCGCGACCGGTGGCAGCGACGATCTGACTCGAATCAAGGGAGTCGGCCCCAAACTGGCGGCGCTTCTAGGCGATCTTGGCGTTTCCAGCTTTGGCCAGATCGCCGAATGGTCGGCTGCCGATATTGAGCGCATGGACGCGCAGCTGGGGCGTTTTTCCGGGCGCATCGCCCGCGATCAATGGGTTGCGCAGGCCCGGTTACTGGCAGCGGGCGACGAAACGGGCTTCTCCGAAAGGTTCGGTCGGAACGGATAAGAAACGCGCAAGGTTTGCCTCCAAATCGTGTTACTCTCCGCCGTAGGGGGAGTCGTGGACACGGGGAGAGGACCCATGCCCTTGCGGATTTTGGTGGCGGAAGACGAATTCATAACGGCCTTCGACCTGTGCGATACCTTCGAGGAAGCGGGTTATGAGGTCGAAGGGCCGCATGCCGGGATATCCTCGGCGATGCTCGCCTGTCAGAAGGAAAAGCCCGATCTGGCGATCCTCGATATCGAACTGGTCGATGGGCTGACCTACGAACTGGCGCAGAAACTGATCGACGATGATGTGCCGGTGATCCTCCATTCCGAACGGGCCGATCGCGATGCAATCGCCGCCCGTTTTCCACGCGCGGTCGCGGTGGCGAAGCCCTGCCCGCCAGCCGCACTGCTGGATATGGTCGGGCGCGCGCTGGCGACCTGCTGAAAGGGCCGCCAGCGCGCCGCTCACCACCACGCTTCGCCGCGCTACCCCTTGCCCCGCCCCGCCAAGCCTGCAAAAGCTGGGCAAAGAAAAAGCAGGAGCAATCATCGTGCATGGCACCACGCCCGCAGCGCCGAAAAGCGGCATCGTCCCGTTCAACTGGGAAGACCCGTTCGACATCGAAAGCCAGCTGACCGAGGAAGAGCGGATGATCCGCGACGCCGCGCACGGCTTTGCGCAAAGCGAATTGCAGCCGCGCGTGATCGATGCCTTCCGCGAAGAGGTGGACGCGCCCGAACTGTTCCCGCTGATGGGCAAGGCCGGGCTGCTGGGTGCGACCATCCCCGAAGAATTCGGCGGCGCGGGCGCGGGCTATGTCGCCTACGGCCTGATCGCGCGCGAAATCGAGCGGGTGGATTCCGGATACCGCTCGATGGCGAGCGTGCAGTCCAGCCTCGTGATGCATCCGATCTACGCCTATGGTTCTGACGAACAGCGCCGCAAATACCTGCCCGGTCTGGCCGCTGGCGAGTTGATCGGGTGTTTCGGCCTCACTGAACCCGATGCGGGCAGCGATCCTGCGGGGATGAAGACCTTCGCCCGCAAGGACGGCAATGATTACGTCATCTCGGGCAGCAAGACCTGGATTTCCAATTCGCCCTTCGCCGATGTGTTCGTGATCTGGGCCAAGTCCGAGGAACACGGCGGTGCGATCCGCGGTTTTGTGCTGGAAAAAGGCATGACCGGGCTGTCCGCGCCCAAGATCAAGGGCAAGATATCCTTGCGCGCCTCGACCACCGGGATGATCGTGATGGATGAAGTGCGGGTGCCTGCGTCCGCGCTGCTGCCCAATGTCGAAGGGCTGAAAGGCCCGTTCGGCTGCCTCAACCGCGCGCGTTACGGGATTTCGTGGGGCGCGATGGGCGCAGCGGAATTCTGCCTTGCCGCCGCGCGGCAATACGGCCTCGACCGGCACCAGTTCGGACGACCCCTGGCAGGCACGCAGCTGTTCCAGAAAAAGCTCGCCGACATGATGAGCGACATCGCCCTGGGCCTGCAGGCGTCCTTGCGCGTGGGCCGCTTGATCGACGAAGGGCGGTTCGCGCCCGACATGATTTCGATCGTGAAGCGCAACAATGTCGGCAAGGCGCTCGATATCGCGCGGGCCGCACGCGACATGCACGGCGGCAACGGCATTTCCGAGGAATATCAGGTCATCCGTCACGCGGTGAACCTCGAAACGGTCAACACCTACGAAGGCACGCATGATGTCCACGCGCTGATCCTGGGCCGTGCGATCACGGGGATTGCAGCGTTCTGATGGGGACCTTGGGGAAGGCTCTGTCCTACACCTGCGCATCGCGGCATGGTGGCCGGATGGAAACGCGGGCAGCGAGGAGCAGCAAGAACGATTTTGGACCGCTGATCGAGGGGCGCGGTTTTCTGTTCCTGAACAGTGTCTCATGTGTCTCCTACAAGCGTCTGCAAGCACCCCGGATCGCGGGATTTCGCACATGAAGCTCTATGGCTACTTCCGCTCCTCGACCTCGTACCGTCTGCGGATTGCACTGAATCTCAAGGGGCTGGCGTTCGAGAACGTGCCGGTGAACCTCGTCACGGCTCAGAACAAGGACGCGGCCTTCACGCAGCGCAACCCGTTCGGATCGCTGCCGATGCTGGAGGCGGACGGGCGCGACCGCGCACAGTCGATGGCGCTGCTGGAATGGCTGGACGAGGCTTATCCCGATGCCCCGCTGCTGCCGGGCGACATCGAAGCGCGCTATACCATGCGCGAACTCGCCTACGCCGTCGCGACCGAGATTCACGCGGTCAACAACCTGCCGGTGCTGAAATACCTGAAGGACCCGCTGGGCCACTCGCAGGACGAGATCGACACGTGGTACCGCCATTGGCTGGCGCGCACGCTGGTGCCGGTGGAGGCGCGGCTGGCACAGCTTGGAACCGGCGACTTCGTTCACGGCGATGCGCCCGGCCTGTTCGAGGTGGTGCTGATCCCGCAGCTCTACAATGCGCGGCGGTTCGATTACGACCTGTCGGCCAGTCCGCACCTGACCCGGATCGAGGCCGCGTGCCTAGCCCTGCCCGCCTTCGCGGACGCCCATCCCGATAACCAACACGATTCGCCCGAGAGGAACCCACAATGAAGCTCGCAACCCTCGACAATGGCACGCGTGACGGGATGCTGGTGGTGGTGTCGAAAGACCTCACCCGCTGCTGCGCCGCCGGTTACATCGCGCCGACCTTGCAAGCCGCGCTCGACAATTGGGAGCGGGTCGCGCCCGAGCTCGAACTGCTCGCCCGCGATGTCGAGCATGAGACCGTGCCGTGCGAGCGCTTTCACGAACGTCAGGCCCATTCGCCCCTGCCGCGCGCGTACCAGTGGGCCGATGGGAGCGCCTATATCAATCATGTCGAACTGGTGCGCCAAGCGCGCGGGAGCAAGGTGCCGGACAGCTTCTACTCCGATCCGCTGATGTATCAGGGCGGATCTGACGCTTTCCTGCCGCCGCGCGCAGACATACCGCTGGGCGATGCGGCATGGGGCTGCGACATGGAGGGCGAAATTGCCTGCATCACCGACGATGTGCCGATGGGCGTCAGTGCAGAAAACGCAGCGGGACACATCAAGCTCATAATGCTGGTGAACGACGTATCCTTGCGAGGGCTGATTCCGGCGGAACTGGAAAAGGGCTTCGGCTTCTTCCAGTCCAAGCCCGCCAGCGCGTTTTCACCGGTTGCGGTCACGCCCGACGAATTGGGCGAAGCATGGGCGGACAGCCTGATCCACCTGCCGCTGATGGTGGACTATAACGGCGCGCCGTTCGGCAGAGCGAATGCAGGGCAGGATGCGACCTTCAACCTTGCGCAGCTGGTCGCCCACGCTGCCAAGACCCGCAACCTGGGCGCGGGCACGGTGATCGGCACCGGCACGGTATCGAACAAGGGCGCGGACGGCGGCGCGGGAACGCCTGTGGCTGACGGCGGCGCGGGCTATTCCTGCATCGCGGAAATCCGCATGATCGAGACGATCCGCGATGGCCAGCCCAAGACGCCGTTCATGCAGCCGGGCGACACGGTGCGGATCGAGATGCGCGATGCAGACAACCACTCGATCTTCGGCGCAATCGAGCAGCAGGTGGTGGCGGTCTGAGAAGGTTTAGCTCTCGAAACCGAGGCTCTCCGCCACCGCTGCGTTGACGATCCGGCCCTGATGCACGTTCAGGCCGGGGGCAAGGTGGGGATCGTCCTCGCACGCCTTTAACCCCTTGTTTGCCAACGCCAAACCGAACGGCAGGGTTGCGTTGTTGAGCGCGTATGAACTCGTCAGCGGCACCGCACCGGGCATGTTGGCGACGCAGTAGTGGATGATGCCGTCCACCTCGTAAGTCGGGTTCTCGTGCGTGGTGGCATGTGAGGTTTCGAAGCACCCGCCCTGATCGATCGCAACATCGACCAGCACCGCGCGGTTCTTCATGTCACCAAGCATCGCGCGGGTCACAAGGTGCGGCGCGCTGGCGCCCGGGATCAGCACCGCGCCGATGACCACGTCGGCCTCGCTCACCGCCTGTTCGATCGTGCCCGCGGTCGAATAGCGGGTGATCGCGCGGCCCTGGAACATCTCGTCCAACTGCCGCAAGCGCGGGAGCGAGCGGTCGAAGATCTCCACCGTCGCGCCCAGCCCCACAGCCATGCGCGCAGCCTGCGTGCCGACCACGCCGCCGCCGAGCACCACGACCCGCGCCGGGAGCACGCCGGGAACCCCGCCCATCAAGGTGCCGCGCCCGCCATTGTTCGCCCGCAGCGCATGCGCACCCGCCTCGATCGAAAGGCGCCCGGCAACCTCGCTCATGGGGGCGAGCAGGGGCAAGCCGCCGCCCGGCCCGGTGACAGTTTCATAGGCGATCGCCGAAACACCTGCACTCATCAGCCCGCGCGCCTGGTCGGGATCGGGCGCAAGGTGGAGATAGGTGAACAGAATCTGGCCTTCGCGAAGCTGCACCCATTCGCCGGGCTGCGGTTCCTTGACCTTCACCACCATTTCGGCGCGGGCGAACACCTCTGCGGCGCTGTCGACCACGTCGGCACCGGCCTTGCGGTACGTGTCGTCTTCCTTGTCGATCCCCAGCCCTGCGCCGGCCTGGACGATCACGCGGTGTCCGGCAGCGATGTATTCGCGCACCGCTTCGGGGGTGAGGCCGACGCGAAACTCGCTTGGTTTAATTTCCTTGGGAACGCCGACCAGCATGATTCTCTCCTCGCGATGCAGCGGAATCGCGGCTAGAGTAGGCGCAACATAATTACAAGTTCGCGCAAGGTCGAATCAAACCGAGGAGCAAGCCCATGGCCGCCTATCCCACTCTCAAGATGCTCATCGATGGTGAGTGGATCGAAACCGGGGAAGCAGGGACGATGGCGGTGGTAAACCCGGCCACCGGGCAGGCCATCGGACATTGCCCCAAGGCGAGCCCGCAGCAGCTCGATGCCGCGCTCAAGGCGGCTGACGACGCCTTCGCGCACTGGAGCCGCACCTCGGGCGCGGAGCGCCATAGCTTCCTGCGCCGCGCCGCCGACCTGCTGCGCGAACGCGCGCCTGCCATTGCCCGCATCGTCACGGCCGAGATGGGCAAGCCGCACGCGCAGGCAGTGGGCGAAATCACCGGGCTGGCCGATGTGACCGACTTCCTTGGCGAGGAGGCCAAACGCAAGGGGGGCCGCCTGATCCCGACCCGCGGCGCGAACCTGATCGCACAGATGGTAACGCACGAACCGATTGGCCCAAGCGTGCTGCTCACTCCGTGGAATTTCCCGGTCAACCTGCCGGGCAAGAAAATCGCCGGCGCACTGGCGGCGGGCTGCACCGCGATCCTGAAACCGGCGGAGAACACCCCGGCCTCGGCGCAATTGCTGGTCGAATGTTTTGTCGATGCGGGTCTGCCAAAGGGCGTGCTGAACCTCGTCTATGGCGATCCCGGCCCTGTGTCAGAACACCTGATTGCCTCGCCGGTTACCCGCAAGGTCAGCTTCACCGGATCGACTGCAGTGGGCAAGCAATTGGGCGCGCTGGCGGCCAGTCACATGAAGCGCTTTACGCCCGAGCTTGGTGGCCATGCGCCGGTGATCGTCAGCCGCCATGCCGATCTCGACCGCGCCGTCGCAATGTGCGCGGCCACCAAGTTCCGCAACGCCGGGCAGGTTTGCGTCTCGCCCACGCGATTCCTGGTGGACAAGGCGATCTACGACAACTTCGTCGCCGAATTCGCCGCTCACGCGGGCAAGCTGAAGGTGGGCGATCCGGGCGCCGACGAAAGCGTAGACATGGGGCCACTTGCCCACGGGCGCCGGATTGCCGCAATGGAGGCGGTGGTCGCCGATGCCGGAGGAAATCGCGGCGAAGTGGTGACGGGCGGTTCCGCCATCACCGGAAGCGGTTTCTTCTTCCAGCCGACTGTCATCGCCAATCCGGCGCCCGACAGCCGGTTCATGACGGAAGAGCCCTTTGGCCCGATTGCCGGTGTTGTTCCCTATGAACGGATCGAAGACGCGGTGCGGATCGCCAATTCCCTACGCTATGGCCTTGCAGCCTATGCTTTCAGCGGCGATCTGGACGAAGCGCATTACCTCGGGCGGGTTTTGCGCGCAGGGATGGTGGGGATCAACCAGTTGATCGTGGCGTCACCCGAAACCCCGTTCGGCGGGGTCGGCGACAGCGGCTTCGGTTCCGAAGGGGGTGAGGAAGGCTATCTCGCCTTCACGGACACCAAGCTGGTGATGATGGCAAAGTCCGGCGGCTGATGCCAGCGGTCGGTTTACGCGATCAGGCTGGCGAGCCGCGATAGCAGCGAGCCACGGCTCTGCATCGGCTGGATGCGGCCATAGCGCGCTCGTCGCGAGAATTCGTCCTGAATGCAGACGGTCCGACACATTGGATCCGGCCCGCTGGACCAGATTGTTGGTCTTGCCATTGATCGCTTCCCGATTCGCGTTTCTTGTCATCACCAAACTAACAGCAAATCTGTGGAAAAAGTATGAAGAACATGGTTAACCGCCTTGCGTCCGCCTCGGCCTATCGATCCGTGCGCCGCACCCCGGCAGATCGGACGTCTTTCAGGGTCGGATAACCGTTAACGGCCATCAAAAGATCGGCCTCGGCCAGGATCGAACGTAACACCCAGGCCGCGCCCTCCGCGCCGCCGAGGGCGAGACCATAGGTATAGGGCCGACCCACACCGACCGCGCGCGCGCCCATCGCCAGCGCCTTGATCGCATCGGTTCCGGAGCGCACGCCGCTGTCGAACAGCACCGGCGTATCGCCCGCAGCTGCGACCACGTCGGCAAGCAGATCGATGGTGGCGATCCCGCCATTGGCCTGCCGCCCACCGTGGTTGGAGCAGTACACCGCGTCCGCCCCGCAATCGACCGCGCGGCGCGCATCGTCGGGGTGGCAGATGCCCTTGAGCACGATCGGCAGTTTCGTCACCGATTTGAACCACGCCATGTCATCCCACGTCAGAACTTGGCCAAATGTCGCCGCCCAAGTGAAGATTGCCGCCGCCGGGTCTTCCTCGGGCGGCTTGGCGAGCAGCGAGCGGAAGACGGGATCGGTGAAGTAGTTCTGCAGCACCTTGCCGCGCAGCTGCGGGAAGTTCGAGGCGTTCAAATCGCGCGGGCGCCAGCCGGTTACCCAGGTATCCAGCGTCACCACCAGGGCGCTGTAGCCCGCATCCTCGGCGCGGCGGATCAGGCTGGTGGCGAGCTCCCTGTTCTTGGGCGTGTAAAGCTGAAACCACGCGGGCGTATCCCCGCAGGCCGCCTTCACATCCTCCAGCCGATCATTGGCGAGGGTCGATGCGCAGAACGGCACCCCCGTCATTGCCGAAGCGCGTGCAGCGGCCATGTCGCCATGGCGATCCTGAGACGCCTCTCCGTTCAATCCGATCGGCGCCATGAACAGCGGCGTAGGATAGGTCTGGCCGAACAATTCGATGGAAAGGTCGCGCTCCGCACAATCGACCATCATGCGCGGCACCATGCCCCAGTGGCGAAAGGCAGCGGCGTTCTGGTCCTGCGTGTGTTCGTCCCCGCACCCGCCCGCGACATAATTCGTCAGGCTCGGCCCCAATGCCTCGTGCGCGCGTTTTTCCAGCGTGGCGAAATCGACCGGAAAGGTCGGCAGGATGCCGCGCAGGCCGGCATTGTAGATCTCGTTCTGCATTGCGCCGAAATAGGTCATGGCGTTGCTCTCTCCCGTTTTCTGTTTGGCAGAGATTCAGACCATGCAGCGCTGCGGGGCAAGCGGTTTTTCAAGCAAAGAAGCGTTGCAGCCGGGGTCGGACCTTGAGGAATTGCAGGTAGGCCGCCTCCAGCACGCGCAGCACCGTGCCATTGCGCGCCGCCAGCCCGAGCGGGCGCAGCAGCGGGATTGCGCGCCACATCGCTGCGAAGGCCGCTGCGCCGTCATGTACTACGCCGCCTTCTTCGGCATGGAAACGGGCGAGCAGCGCTGCGCGGTCGATCGGACAGGAGAGGTCTGCGCCCTTGGCCACATCGACAAAGGTGATCGCCTTGCGCTTGTCGAGCCGCCGCATCAGCGCGATCTCGCGCTGGCACAGCGGGCAATCGCCGTCGAACCAGACCTTCACCGGCTGGTTCACGGCGCGATCCACAACCGGATTATGTAAGCGACCACGCCGAGCACCGCGACGCTCGCCGCCCAGATGCCCGCCATCCAAAGCAGACGCTTCCACAGCGGGGGTTCTGGCGGCGGCTCCGGTGGAGCGAGCATCAGTGATACCCCTCGTCCGCAACCTTGCCGCGGAACACCCAGTATGCCCAGATGGTGTAGGCGATGATCAGCGGCATCGTGATCGCCACGCCGACGAGCATGAAAATCTGGCTGCTTTCCGGCGCGGCAGCGTCCCAGATGGTGACGCCGGGCGGGACGACATAGGGAAAGATCGTTACCCCCAGCCCCGCCATACCGAGGAAAAACAGTGCAATGGCCAGCCAGAACGGCTTGGAATTGCGGTCCCGCGTGATCGCCCGCAGCATCGAGATCGCGATGATCGCGGTCACAATCGGCACTGGCGCAACCCAGTATATCTGCGGAGCGGCCAGCCAGTGCGAGGCATATTCGGGATTGAGCGTGATGTTGTAGAGGCTCACCGCGCCCATCAGCACGATCGTCGCCGCCGCCGACCGCACAGCCAGCTTGCGCGCATGGGCCTGCTCGTCGCCGTCGAGCTTCCAGATCAGCCAGGTGCTGCCCAGCAGCGCATAGCCCGCCACCGTGCCGAGGCCGGTCAGCAGCGTATAGGGCGTGAGCCAATCAAACCAGCTTCCGGCATAGGCGCGGCCTTCCACCTCGATCCCCTGCAACAGCGCGCCCAGCGTCATGCCCTGCGCCAGTGCGGCGACCAGCGAGCCGCCGGTGAAGGCGCCGTCCCAAAACGCGCGGTGGGCCGGATCGCGCCAGCGGAACTCGAACGCGACTCCGCGGAAGACGAGGCCCAGCAGCATCGCAATGATCAGCGGATAGGTCGCAGGCAGGATCACCGCATAGGCCAGCGGGAAGGCGGCGAATAATCCGCCCCCTCCCAGCACCAGCCAGGTCTCGTTCCCGTCCCACACCGGCGCGATCGAGTTCATCGCCCGGTCGCGTTCGCGCCCGACAGCGAAGGTCGGAAAAAGGATGCCAATGCCGAGGTCGAACCCGTCCATCACCACATAGGCGAAGACGGCAAAGGCGATGATGAATGCCCAGATGACGGTCAGATCCATCATGCGTCCTCCCGCTCGCCATGCCGGTTGGCCTGATTATCGCCGGGCCAGGTGTCGTCCTGTCCCGGATTCTGCGACGGCCCCGGCGTGATCCCGGCGGTACGGATCGGGCCGACATCGCCGCGCTTCACGCCGTACTCGCCAGCATGCGGCGCCTTGCCCATCAATTTGAGGATGTACCAGATGCCGATGCCGAAAACAGCGAAGTATACCAGCACGAAAGCGAGCAGCGACGCGGCAACTGCAGGCGCATCCAGCGGACTGGCGGCATCGGCAGTGCGCAGCAGGCCATAAACGACATAGGGTTGGCGGCCGACTTCGGTGGTGATCCACCCGGCCAGCACTGCGGCGAACCCGGACGGCCCCATCAGCACAGCGGTGCGGTGCAGCCACGGCATGTCATATAGCCTGCCGCGCACCCTGCCCCACAGGCTCCACAGCCCGATACCGAGCATTGCAAAACCGATGCCGACCATGATCCGGAAGCTCCAGAACACGACCTCGACCGGCGGTTCCTCGTCATCGGGAATGGTATCGAGCCCCGCCATCGGCGCGTTCAGATCATGCTTGAGGATCAGCGAGGATGCCTTGGGAATTTCTATGGAATACCGCACCGTCTTCGTCTCGGAATCCGGGATGCCGAACAGGATCAGCGGTGCGCCTTCGGGGTGGCTGTCGAAATGCCCCTCCATCGCCATGACCTTCTGCGGCTGGTGTTCGAGCGTGTTGAGCCCGTGCATATCGCCTGCGAAAATCTGCAACGGCGTGACGATTGCCGCCATCCACATGGCCATCGAGAACATCGTGCGTGCGTGCGGGCTGGCGCGGTCTTTCAACAGGTGCCACGCACCCACGGCTCCGACGACGAAGGCGGTGGTGAGATAAGCCGCCATCACCGTGTGAACGAGGCGGTACGGGAAGCTCGGATTGAAAACGATATCCCACCAGCTTTCGCCAGGCATGAATTGACCGTTGGCACCCATGACGTAGCCGACGGGCGTGTGCATCCAACTGTTCACCGACAGAATCCAGAAGGCGGACACGAAGGTGCCCAGCGCCACCATCAACGTTGCGGCGAAATGCAGCTTCTTGCCGACCTTGTTCATCCCGAACAGCATCACGCCGAGGAAGCCCGCTTCGAGAAAAAAGGCGGTCAGCACTTCGTACGCCATCAGCGGTCCGATCACCGGCCCGGCGACGTCGGAGAATACCGACCAGTTGGTGCCGAACTGGTAGGACATCACGATGCCGGACACGACGCCCATCGCAAAGGCAATGGCGAAGATCTTCAGCCAATATTTGAACAGGTCGAGATAGACCGGCTTGCCGGTCTTCAGCCACAGCCCTTCGAGCACCGCGAGAAAGCTCGCCAACCCGATCGAAAACGCCGGGAAGAAGAAATGGAAGCTCACCGTGAAGGCAAACTGAATCCGCGCGAGCATCAAGGCGTCGAGATTTTCCAACATGGCTAGCAGCTAATCCCTTGTCGGCAGCGATCAATTGCAATGGCTGCACGCGATATACGGTTTGAAGGCGAAAGGGTTGCACCGCCGGACGGGTTTGGGGGGAGTGTCCGGCGGTGCATAGGGTGGGCGAAGCAGGACCGGCTCAGATGAGACCGCGTGCTTCGTCCGGGATCGGGGGCGGCAGCTCATCGCCGTTATCGAGCGCCAGATCGGCAAAGGCCTTATCCTGCGACAGAAACACGCGGCCTTGTATGTCGTCGAGAAAATGAGTGCGTTTCAACCGGTCCATCACCGGGCCTTTCACTTCCGACAGGTGCAGCTTCACCCCGGCATCGGCGAGGCGGTGATTGATCGCCTCCAGGCTCTCCAGCCCCGAAGCGTCAATCGCGTTGACCGCACTGCACATCAGCACCACGTGCCGCAGCGCCGGACGTTCGGCGACCTGTTCCAGCACATATTCCTCCAGCCAGCGGGCGTTGAGATAGGTCAGGCTTTCATCGATCCGGATCGACAGCAGGTGCGGCAGGGTCAGCACTGTGTGGCGATCGACATTGCGGAAATGCTCGGTCCCCGGCACCCGTCCGACGATGGCGGCATGGGGACGGCTGGCGCGCCACAGGTAGAGCAGCAGGCCAACGGCAACCCCGGCGATCACGCCCATTTCGACCCCGGCCAGCAGAGTGATGGCAATGGTTGCCGCGTGGGCGGCAAAATCGGCCTTGGAATAGGCCCATAACAGGCCCGGTGTCTTGAGATCGACCAGGCTCAGCACGGCAACGATGATGGTCGCGGCGAGCGTCGCGTTGGGCAGGTGGAACAAGAGCGGGGTCAGGAACAAGCTGGCGAGTGCGATGCCCACCGCAGTGTATGCGCCCGCCGCCGGGGTTTGCGCGCCCGCATCGAAGTTCACCACAGAACGGGCAAAGCCGCCCGTTACCGGATAGCCGCCCGACAGAGCCGAAGCGATATTGGACGCGCCCAGCCCGATCAGTTCCTGATCCGGCGCGATCCTCTGGCGGCGCTTGGCCGCGAGCGTCTGGGCGACCGAGACGCTCTCGACAAAGCCGATCACCGAAATCAGCAACGCAGGCACCCACAGCGCCTCGATCAGCGCGAGGTCGGCCTGCGGCAGAGCGAAAGGCGGCAGGCCTTGCGGAATGGCTCCCACCACTGAAACCCCGCGCGCCTCCAGCCCGAACGCAACGACAGCGATGATCGTCATCGCAACAGCCACCACCGGCCCGGCCTTGGCGGTCATGTCGGCCGCGCGCGGTGCGAGCCCGAGCGTCATCAGCGCGGGCTTCGCGCCCTTGCGCACCCAGAACAGGAACAGCGTTGCCGGGATGCCGATGGCGAGGGTGGGAAGATTGATATTCCCCAGTGCGCCCGCCAGCCCGGCCAGCATTTCCGGCCAGGTCTCGCCCGAGGCCCTGACCCCAAGGATATGCTTGAGCTGGCTGGTGGCGATCAGAATCCCGCTGGCCGAAATGAACCCGCTGATCACCGGGTGCGACAACAGGTTCGCCAGGAACCCCAGCCGCAGCAGACCAAGCACCGTCAGCATCACACCCGACAGCGCCGCGAGGGTGATCGCCGCTTCCATGTAGGCCGCCGTCCCCGACGCCGCGACCGCGCCCGCCGCACTCGCCGTCATCAGTGAAATCACCGCTACCGGGCCGACCGCCAGCGTGCGGCTGGTGCCGAACAGCGCATAGGCGACAAGCGGCAGGATCGAGGCGTAGAGCCCCACCACCGGCGGCAATCCCGCCAGCATCGCATAGGCAAGGCTCTGCGGGATCAGCATGATGGTGACGATCACCGCCGCCATCAGGTCGCTGGTCAGGACATCGCGATTATAGGTGCGGCCCCATTCGAGGATCGGGAGATAGCGCTGGAGCATGGCGGGCGCTCCTATTGTGCGATCAGGCCGCCAGGCCCGGCCAGCCACTCGCGCCCCTTGAGCATCCCGTTCCAGTAGATCCACGGCAACAGGTCAGCCTTGAGCATCCACGAAAGGCGTGCCGGTTTGGTCCCGTCGACCAGCCATGTCGGGAAGCTCGGCGCGAGCTTGCCGCCATAGGCGAATTCGGCGAGCACGATCTTGCCGCGCTCCACGGTAAGCGGGCAGGAGCCATAGCCGTCATAGCCTGCCGTCGGCCCTTTTCCGGACAGCTGGCGCAACGCATTGACCGCAACCACCGGCGCCTGCTTGCGTGCAGCAGCAGCGGTCTTGGCGTTGGGCATGGAACCGGCATCGCCAAGGCCGAAGATATTGGGCCAGCGCACGTGCTGGAGCGTGTGCTGGTCGACATCCGTAAAGCCGCTCTCCGCCGCCAGCGGGCTATCGGCGAGGAATTGCGGGGCGACCTGCGGCGGAACGACATGCATCATGTCGAAACTCCGGGTCACCTCACCCTCGGCCGTTTGGAACACCGCGACCTGCGCCCGCCCGTCGACCGCGACAAGATTGCTGCCAAGCGCAAGATCGATGCCGTATTTTCCGACATATTCCATCAGTGCCGGAACATAGTCCGCAACCCCGAACAACACGCCGCCAGCATTGCGGAATTCCACCGCGATATCGCTCAACACGCCTGCGCGCCGCCAGTGGTCGCAGGCGAGATACATCACTTTTTGAGGCGCGCCTGCACATTTGATCGGCATCGGCGGCTGCGTGAAGATCGCCTTGCCCGACCTCAAGTTCTGCACCAGTTCCCAGGTGTAAGGTGCCAGATCGGCGCGGTAATTGGAGGTGACGCCGTTCTGCCCGAGCGTTTCTTCGAGCCCCGCAATCCTTTCCCAGGCGAGCCGGATTCCCGGAGCGACGATCAGCACCTCATACCGGATGGTACTGCCGTTGGCGAGCGTGACCTGATTATCGTCGGGCTGGAAGCTTGCCGTCGCCTGCCTGATCCATGTCGCGCCTTTGGGGATCACACTCGCCATCGGGCGCATGGTGCTGTCAAGGTCGAACACCCCGCCGCCGACCATCGTCCAGCCGGGCTGATAGGCGTGGGTCTCGCCCGGCTCGATGATCGCGATGTCGAGCCGGGGCTGGCGCTTCAGTATTGAAGCCGCCGTGGCAATTCCTGCTGCTCCGCCGCCGACGATGACGACCTTGTGAGATGCTGTGTTCATGATGATCCCTATTCCGAATTCGATCAGTCGCTGGCCGCCAGGCGATCGGCGAGCGCTGACACATCGTATCCGGCTGCCTTGGCGCGGGCGATGCGATCTTCTGCGCTGATCCCGCCGACATTGGCGAGCGCGTCCAGAGTCACGGAACGCGTCCCGGTGCGGCAATAGGCGAGCACCTTGCCCTGTGTTCCGCGCCGGATGGCTCCGAATGCGGCAACCGCCGCTGGCGGAAATAGACCGCCCGCCACCGGTATGTGGTGGAACGCCAACCCTGCCTCCTGGGCGGCGCGGCGCATTTCATCGAGCGGAGGCTGGCCCGGCTCCTCGCCATCGGGACGGTTGCAGATCACCGCAGAGAAGCCTTGCGCGGCAAGGGCGAACAACTCCTCGGGCGCGGGTTGCGGGGCGACCGCGAGAGTCTCGTCGACGATACGCAGTTCCATCATGCTTTTCCTTCCCTCAGCCGCACCAGCAGCATTCCCGCCAGCATCGCGGCCACAAAAATCGCCGCCGAAGGCGGGGCAATCGCGATTGCGGCGAAGCCGGGCCCGGGGCAAAGGCCCGCGATCCCCCAGCCGATCCCGAACAGCGCCGATCCTCCGACCAGTCGCAGAGTGATGTCGCTGCGATCAGGCAGTGCAAAGCCTTCGCCAAAAACCGGGCGCAGCATCCGGCGCTGCATGGCCCAAGCCAGCGCCATCACTATCACCGCCCCGCCCATCACGAATGCGAGCGTCGGATCCCAGTTGCCGAAGATATCGAGAAACCCGCGCACCCGCGCCGGATCGGTCATCCCGCCCAGCGCCAGACCGGCACCGAAGATCGTGCCGGAAACGAGCGAAACGAGCAGGTCACGCATCATCCCAGCACCTCCAGCCCGAGCGCGTTCATCGCCGCGACCGTGGCAAATCCGGTTGCCATGAAGGTGGCGGTGGCGACCAGCGAGCGCTGCGACAGGCGGCTCATGCCGCACACCCCGTGTCCGCTGGTACAGCCCGAACCGAGCCGCGTGCCGATGCCGACGATCAGTCCTGCGATGACGAGCGGCACTGGCCCGGCAAAGTCCGGTGTCGCAGCGCCCGAAAGGTTCATGACGGCCAGCGCGCCCAGCGGCAGGCCGATCACGAACGCCCATGCTGCCGGGCGTGGCATCGAGCCGGACCCGATACTGAAGGCACGGGCAGCGATGCCGGAAACCCCGGCAATTCGCCCCGCCCCCAGCAGCATCAGCGCCGCCGCCAGCCCGATCAGCACCCCGCCCGCAAGGCCCGCAAGGGGAGCCGCCTCAGGAAAGCCAGGCAAGGATGTCCCCAGCAAGCTCATACGGCGTTGATCGGCAGCTTGAGATAGGTGACGCCGTTTTCGTCGGCGGGCGGCATGTGGCCTGCACGCATGTTGACCTGCACCGAAGGCAGGATCAGCCGCGGCATATCCAGCGTCGCATCGCGGGCCTCGCGCATTTGCACGAATTCATCTTCGGTGATGCCGTCATGGGCGTGGATATTGCCCTCGCGCTCGGCCGCGACGGTGGTCTCCCACACATATTGGCTGCGGCCGTTGGGCAGGTAATCGTGGCACATGAACAGCCGGGTTTCGGGCGGCAGCGACAAGATGCGCCGCAGCGAACGGAACAGCTGGCGCGCATCGCCTCCGGGGAAGTCGGCGCGTGCGGTCCCGTAATCGGGCATGAACATGGTGTCGCCGGTGAACACTGCCTCGCCCACGACATAGGCGATATCGGCCGGCGTGTGGCCGGGGACATGCATGACAGTGACCGGGATAGCGCCGATGGTGAAGGTATCGCCATCCTTGAACAGGGCATCGAACTGCGAACCATCCCGCTCGAACTCGGTGCCAGCGTTGAACAGCTTGCCGAACACATTCTGCACCGTCGTGATGTCGGCGCCGATCGCAATCTTCCCGCCCAGCTTTTCTTGCAGATAGGGCGCAGCCGAAAGGTGGTCGGCGTGGGCATGGGTCTCCAGCAGCCAAGCCACTTTCAGATTATGCGAATTGACGTAATCGATCACCTTGTCCGCCGAGACCGTCGAGGTGCGCCCCGCACTGGGGTCGAAATCAAGCACGGAATCGACGATCGCCGCCTCCATCGTTGCCGGATCGTGCACAACGTAGGTGACAGTGTAGGTCGCGGGATCAAAGAAACTCGCGATTTGCGGACGGAGCGAGGCGTCAGCGTGCGCCTGCTCGACCTGAGCGGTAGTCGCCTCCAGGACCGAATCAACTGCACTCATGATAATTCTCCATTTGGTTACATAAACTGTGTATATGTGTTGCAATGCTGGAGTCAAGTGCTATGGAGGACAGCATGAGCGAACACACCACCATCCCTACCCCTTGCGCGGGCCTGCGCATCGGCGACATGGCCCCGGATTTCGAAGCGCGCAGCACCATTGGCCCGGTGCGGCTGTCAGCCTATCGCAAGCGCTGGCTGGTGCTGTTTTCGCATCCGGCCGACTTCACACCGGTCTGCACCACCGAATTCGTCGCCCTGGCGCGCGAGGCTGCGGCCTTCGAGCAGCGCAATTGCACGCTCATGGCGCTATCGGTCGACAGCCTGTTTTCGCATTTTGCGTGGCTGCGCATGATCCGCGACAAGTTCGACCTTGAAGTGCGCTTCCCTATCCTTGAAGATCCGACGCTGGTGATCGGCCGCGCTTTCGGCATGGTTTCGGCTCAGGACAATGACAGCGCCACTGTGCGCACCACCTTCTTTATCGACCCCGACGGGGTAATCAGGGCTATGACCTGCTACCCGGCAAACCTCGGCCGTTCGGTGCCGGAAATGCTCCGTATCCTCGACGGGTTGCAGGCGATCGACGCCCGCGGCGCGCTCGCACCCGCAAATTGGCAACCGGGCGAACCCATGCTGAGCCCCCCGTCCCACGACCTCGACGATGTCTATGCCGCCGACGACATTACCGGCTGGTTCCTGCGCGATACCGGAAGCAAAAGCTGATGGAAGAGGACGATCTGATCGAAGCATTGAAGGCTTTGGCCCACCCGCTGCGCTTCCGCATTCTCACTGCGCTGATTGCGGGCGAACGCAATGTCGGCGAAATCGAGCAGGTGACAGGCATCGGACAGCCCGGGCTTTCGCAGCAGCTCGGTGTGCTGCGCAAGGCAAAGCTGGTCGATACCCGCAAGGAAGCCAAGCTGGTGTTCTATGCTGTGGACGAAGCACAGATCGGAGCGGTCACTGCCGCGCTGGCCGCGCTTGCGCCGGGAATTGCAATCACGGCCGAACCGCCCTCCTCGCTGCGCACCCCCGCCCCTGGAGTCGCCAATTTCGCACGGATGTCTTGACCGCCCAATAGTAGCCAAAGTGGCATTATCAGGTCCTCACCTAACGCCGGTCGAGGGGAATTTGCCTCGTGCATTGCGCTGATATAATCTTTTCTAAAGCCAGAACGCAAAACCCGGCCTATGGAGACCGCAAATCGCCGGTCAGCCGGGCATGAAACCCCATGATCGAAACGCGACTGCGCAATTCGCTGCGGTCCTGCGTGCCACACTCTCATCCTTAGGCCAATGTCATGAACTTCCCCCCGCTCCCCTCCAGTATTGAAGCCGCCTTGGCCGATCGCGGCTATTCGGCGGCCACACAGGTGCAAGGCGAAGTCCTGCAGCCCGAAGCAGCCGGCCGCGACCTGATCGTTTCGGCCCAGACCGGTTCCGGCAAGACCATCGCCTTCGGCCTTGCCATGACCGAGCAACTGCTCAACGAAGAGGGCAAGGCTCCCTATTCCATAAAGCCGCTGGGTCTGGTGATTGCGCCGACCCGCGAACTGGCGTTGCAGGTGAGCCGGGAACTGGCTTGGCTCTATGCCCGCACAGGCGCACGCATTGCGACCTGCGTTGGCGGGATGAACCCGTCGGAAGAACGTAAGGCCTTGCGTTCAGGCGCAACCATTGTGGTGGGAACCCCGGGCCGGTTGCGCGACCATCTCGAACGCGGGGCGCTCGATCTGTCTGCGCTGGCTGCGGTCGTGCTCGATGAAGCTGACGAGATGCTCGACATGGGCTTCCGCGAGGAGCTTGAGGAAATTCTCGATGCAACGCCGGATGGGCGCCGCACGCTGTTGTTTTCGGCCACGATCCCCCGCCCGATCGAGGTGCTCGCCCGCCGTTACCAGCGCGATGCCCTGCGCATCGCCACGATCAGCGATGGACGCGGCCACGGCGATATCGCCTATCAGGCTGTCACGGTATCCCCGCCGGAAATCGAGAACGCGGTGGTCAACCTGTTACGCTATCACGAGGCCGAAACGGCTATCCTGTTTTGCGCCACCCGCGAGAAAGTCCGCCACCTCCACGCAGTCCTGCAAGAGCGCGGCTTCGGGGTCGTTGCCTTGTCGGGGGAACATTCGCAGTCGGAACGCAATCAAGCGCTGCAGGCGCTGCGCGACCGCCGGGCGCGGGTCTGCGTCGCCACCGATGTCGCCGCGCGCGGAATTGACCTGCCCTCGCTCAGCCTCGTCATCCATGTCGAAGTGCCGCGCGATGCCGAAGCCTTGCAGCACCGTTCGGGCCGGACCGGCCGTGCCGGGAAAAAGGGCACCGCAGTTCTGATCGTGCCGTTCTCGCGGCGCAGGCAGGTGGAATCGATGTTGGGCCGTGCCAAGATCGAGGCGGAATGGACCGACGCACCCGATCGGGAATCGATCAAGGCGAAGGACCGCGAGCGCTTGCTCGAAAAGCTGCTGCAGCCCATCATCGTGGACGACGGCGACCGCGACCTGGCAGAGCGCCTGCTGGCCGAACGCACGCCGCAGGAAATCGCCGCCATGCTGGTGCAGGCGCATCGTGCGAAGCTGCCGGAACCCGAAGATCTGATGGCCAACACCCCCGAAGCGCGGCGCGAGGCGCAGAAGGATCGCCATCGCGCCGGATTCGAGGACACCGTGTGGTTCCGGATGGACCTTGGTCGCCGCCAGAATGCCGACCCGCGCTGGGTGCTGCCGTTGCTCTGCCGACGGGGACACATCACGCGCAACGAAATCGGCGCCATCCGCATCGGCCAGAACGAGACGTTCTTCCAGATCCCGCGTCCCATCGCCGACAAGTTCGCCGATGCTGCTGCACGAACAGCGATCAGCGAAGGCGATGACGAACCTGTCACCATCGAACGCTCCGAAAGTGGACCGCGCGATGTCGCCAGGGTCAATCGCAAGGCCTCCCATTCACGCGACAACGCCAATGCGCCGCGCGTGAATCCCAAGCCCCGCTTCAACAAGTTCGACAAGAACAAGAAGCGGGAAAAAGGGACCAATCCGTCGAAGCCGCACAGGGGCGGCAAACCGTCGCCGCAGGGCAAGACCTGAGGCGATTGCCATCGGCTCACCAGTGACCGGTGGATAACGCCCGCCGCTTCGTGATCTCCCCGCTTCCCTGCCTCTGGGCTTACGCTGCGTCATTGCAGACAGTTGCAGTTTAGCCGCCTTTGCCGGGCGGCCATATCACTGTGCGGGTTTACCCCGGATTTCGACCTCGCAACCGACCCTGTCGTCGCAGCCACGCATCTGCGTCCGTTGCCGCAAAAAGGGTTTTGCGGTGACCTGACCACCTGTGAGCGCTTAACCGGTGGAACATTCCGCCTGATGCCCTGTTGAATTTTCATGGGTGAAAAAAGACGAACAGCGAGCGCATTTTCCAAAAAGTCCGGCACAGAGGGTCTGAGTCTCTGTTCCTTTGACCGGAACCCCTCCAGCTTCGAAATCGATAATGTTCAGAGTTCCGGCTTTGAGGGTGCCCTTATTTCAATCGACCCGGGCCACGACGAAGCGATACTTACTAACTTCGATCAATATACCGGGAAGGTATTTTTAAGGCTTCCCATCGACAGGTTTGCCGCAGATGATGAACTTGTCGCTCTGCATCCGGAATATTTTGCTATTCGGCGCGATGCGAGTGCAGAGGAGGTGCTCGATCCGCGCCGGCCTGCCCCGGCAACAGGCGAAGCGCGCGCGCGATTGCGGGTTGTTACGCTGGAGCACGACGTAGGTCGCCGGATCGCAGACCGCCTTCATGCGCTTGCCGATCAGGGCGCCGCAGGGTTCGTTTTCGACGGACTCGAAGCGAGCGCCGCGCCATTTCTACGCAAGCTCCTGCCCGAACTTCGCGGTCGTCACGCAGGCCTGACGCTGGTGGCAGCGACCCCGGGTCTTTCGCGCGAAGACGCCGCTACGCTTGCCGGTTCCGGGTTCGACTATTGCCTTTCCTCCTTCGGCTGGTGGGACATGAAAGCGCGTTGGCTTATGGACGAACACCGGGCGATTTCTCCCATTTGCCCGCTGATCGCCGAAATTACGCCAGCCGCCGCAAGCCGGGCGAGCGATCCCGCTGCTGCGCACGCGCTGCTGATCGCCGCGAGCTTTACAGGCGCGGGCGTGATCGTGCCGGATGATCTGGCGGCGCGGTTGAAGGAACGCCCGGGGCTTTGGGCGGGGCGCGATGATCTTGGCGGGCGCAGCATACCGCAGGGGGGGATGGAATTCCTGACCTCGATCGGTGCGCCCACCACCGGAATCGTGCGCTACGACACCCTGACCGAGCGCGATGCACGCCGCGCGGTGGCGCTGCTGCTCAACCCGGCAAGCGAGCCGCGGGCACTGCCTGCCACCCTGCTGGACGGGCAAAGGTTTCGTCTGCCGGAAGCGGCGGGCAGCAGCGATACACTGACCCCGCATGAAGCGCGATTGATCGAACTTGAAGCGCCGCGCGCCATCACGATGAAACCGCGCGGCTCGCGCAAGGCGGCAAGCGCCGCGGCGGCGCTCCCACGGATCGTGATCGAGAATCTTGCTCCGGTGGCCGCGGGCGGGCCGTTTGCGGTCAAGTGCGTGGTTGGCGAACGGATCGACGTAACCGCACACATCTACGCTGACGGCCATGAGAAGATCGGTGCACGCCTGCTGTGGCGGGCCGAGGACGAGAAAGAATGGCGCGCCGTTCAGATGCTCGAAGAAAGCAACGACGAATGGTCCGCCGCCTTCGCCCCCGAACGGCTCGGGCGGCATGAATACACCGTCGAGGCATGGGACGACCGGTTTGGCTATTTCCGTGAAAGCATCGGCAAGAAGGTCGACGCCGGGGTAGCCCAACCGGTCGAATTCGAGGAGGGGCGGCAGTTCCTTGAGGCCGCGCGCGACCGCGCCGACGCGGGCCACCGGGACACGCTCGAACATGCGCTGGGCCTGCTCGGGAAGGCTGCGGATGACGCTGCGCGCCGCGACGTCTTCACCGATCCCGCCGTCGTCGAGGCTATGGAAGCGCTCGACGCGCACCACCACCGCGCCATAGCGGCTCCGGTGCTGGTCGATGCCGAACGCCGCGAGGCGGGGTTCTCAAGCTGGTACGAACTCTTCCCCCGCTCGATGACCGAAGACAAGGCGCGGCACGGCACGCTGCGTGACGTGATCGACCACCTTCCGCGCGTCGCTGCGATGGGGTTCGACACCCTGTATTTTCCTCCGATTCACCCGATCGGGACGACCAACCGCAAGGGGCCGAACAACACCCTGACGCCTGAGAAAGACGATCCGGGCAGTCCCTATGCGATCGGCAGCGCGGAAGGCGGGCACGACGCGATCCACTCCGAACTCGGCACCTTCGATGATTTCCGCGCCCTCGGCGCGGCAGCCAACGCACACGGGCTCGAGATCGCGCTCGACTTCGCGATCCAGTGTTCGCCCGACCACCCGTGGCTGAAGGAGCACCCCGGCTGGTTCGCGTGGCGGCCCGACGGCAGCATGAAATACGCCGAGAACCCGCCCAAGAAGTATCAGGACATCGTTAATGTCGATTTCTACGGGCCGGATGCGGTGCCGGGCTTGTGGGTGGCGCTGCGGGACGTGGTGCTGCTGTGGGTGCGCGAGGGCGTGAAGGTGTTCCGGGTCGACAATCCGCACACCAAGCCGTTCGCCTTCTGGGAGTGGATGATCCGCGAGGTGCGCGCCGCGCATCCTGAAGTCATCTTCCTGTCCGAAGCCTTCACCCGGCCCAAGGTGATGTACCGCCTCGCCAAGATCGGATTCTCGCAGAGCTATACCTATTTCACCTGGCGCAATTCCAAAGCGGAGTTGACCGAGTATATCGAGGAGTTGACGCAGGAAGCGCCGAAGGATTTCTTCCGCCCGCATTTCTTCGTCAACACGCCCGACATCAACCCGGTGTTCCTGCAAACCGGCGGGCGGCCAGCGCACCGCATCCGGGCCGTGCTGGCCGCCACGCTATCGGGCCTGTGGGGCGTCTATTCGGGGTTCGAGCTGTGCGATGCCGCGCCGCTGCCGGGGCGCGAGGAATATGCCGATTCCGAGAAATACGAAATCCGTCCGCGCAATTGGCGCGCGCCGGGCGACATCGTCGAGGACGTGACCCTGCTCAATCGCCTGCGCCGTTCGCACCCGGCGCTGCAGACGCACCGCAACACGATCTTTCTGCCCGCGCATAATGATAACATCATCTATTACGCCAAGCCTGCGCCTGATGGCGACGAGATGATCCTGATCGCGGTCAATCTCGATCCGCACGGCGCGCATGGGTGCGAATTCGAGGTGCCCCTGTGGGAGTTCGGCCTGCCCGATGACGGCGAAGTCGCGGTCGAGGATCTTGCAAGCGGCGCAAGCTTCCGCTGGCAGGGCAAAGTCCAGTCGCTCCACCTGACGCCCGATGATCCCTACCGCATCTGGCGCATAACGCCGACAGGAGGCGCGCATGGCTGAGACTGCTCTCCGACTGCCGTTCGAAGAAACGAACTTGGACCCCTCGTGGTACAAGGACGCGGTCATCTATCAGCTTCACGTCAAGAGCTTCTTCGATTCCGACAATGACGGGATCGGCGACTTTCAGGGGCTGATCGGCAAGCTCGATCACATCGCCAATCTCGGCGTCACTGCAATATGGCTGCTGCCGTTCTACCCCAGCCCCCGGCGCGACGACGGCTACGACATTGCCGATTATTACGGGGTCAGCCCCGATTACGGCACGCTGGAAGATTTTCGCACCTTTGTCGAAGCGGCGCACGCACGCGGGATCCGCGTCATCACCGAACTCGTGATCAACCACACCTCGGATCAACACCCTTGGTTTCAGGCCGCGCGCAAAGCGCCTCCTGGAAGCCCGGAGCGCGAGTTCTACGTGTGGTCGGACGATGACCAGAAATACGCCGGCACGCGGATCATCTTCTGCGACACCGAGAAATCGAACTGGAGTTGGGACGAGGAAGCGGGCGCATATTTCTGGCACCGTTTCTATTCGCACCAGCCCGATCTCAATTTCGACAATCCCAAGGTGCTCGAGGAAGTCCTCAAGGCGATGCATTTCTGGCTCGATACCGGGGTGGACGGGCTGCGGCTCGACGCCATTCCCTATCTGATCGAGCGCGAGGGCACCTCCAACGAGAACCTGCCCGAAACCCACGACGTGCTGCGCAAGATCCGCGCCGACCTCGACGAGCATTATCCCGACCGAATGCTGATTGCCGAGGCCAATATGTGGCCCGAGGACACGCAGCAATATTTCGGCCCCAACGGCGAGGAATGCCACATGGCGTTCCATTTCCCGCTGATGCCGCGGATGTACATGGCGCTGGCGCAAGAAGACCGCTTCCCGATCACCGACATCATGCGCCAGACCCCGCCGATCCCGGAACAATCGCAATGGGCGATCTTCCTGCGCAACCATGACGAACTGACGCTGGAAATGGTCACCGATGCCGAGCGCGATTACTTGTGGGAGACCTATGCATCCGAACACCGGGCGCGGATCAACCTCGGCATTCGCCGCCGCCTCGCCCCGTTGATGGGCCGCGACCGGCGCCGGATCGAGTTGATGAACGCGCTGCTGCTGACCATGCCGGGTACGCCAATCATCTATTACGGCGACGAGATCGGGATGGGGGACAACATCTTTCTCGGCGACCGCGACGGCGTGCGCACCCCGATGCAGTGGTCGCCAGATCGTTCGGGCGGTTTCAGCCGGGCCGATCCCGCGCGGCTCGCGCTGCCGCCAATCCAGGACCCGCTCTACGGCTATGAAGTGGTGAATGTCGAAAGCCAGGAGCGCGACAGCCATTCACTGCTGAACTGGACCCGGCGGATGCTCGCGGTGCGCAAGGAATACCGCGCTTTTGGCCGGGGCAGTCAGCGGTTCCTCAAGCCGCGCAACCGCAAGGTGCTGGCCTATCTGCGCGAACAGCCTGCATCCGATGGCGGCAGCGAAAGCGAGACCATCCTGTGCGTCGCCAACCTCGCCTCCAGCGCGCAGGCGGTCGAACTCGATCTTGCCGAATTTTCCGGCCACGTTCCGGTCGAACTATCGGGCGAAACCCCGTTCCCGGCGATCGGCCAATTGCCCTTCCTGCTCACCCTTCCGCCCTACGGCTTCTACTGGTTCCGGCTGGTCGAAGATGTAGAGGCACCCGAATGGAGTTCGGGCGCACCCAACGAAGATGTCGAACACCACACCTTCGTGCTCAGGCCCGAACTTGCCGACGTGCTGGAAGACGCGAACCGCGAGGTGCTCGAAGACGAGATCCTGCCTGACTACATCCCCGACCGCCGCTGGTTCGGCGAAAAGGACGTGGACATCGATGAGACCCATGTGGTGCGCCATGTCCAGCTCGACGAAGACCTGATCCTGACCGAAGTCGACGTCTCCAACGGCAAGAGCATCTACGCCCTGCCGCTCGGGATTGCGTGGGAGGGGGAACACGAAGGGCCGTTCGCGCCCAATCTCGCGCTCGCCCGGGCGCGGCGCGGACGCCATGTGGGCCTCCTGACCGATGGCTTCGCCGTCAACAGCTTCCCGCGCGCGATCATCCGTTCGTTCCGCGAAAACGCCGAATATGCGGTGGGCCGGGGCAAGCTGATATTCGCGCGCGAAAATGGCTTCGACCTCGACGAGGACACGCCGGCCGAATGGCTCGCCGCCGAGCAGTCGAACTCCACCCTGATCCTTGCGGAGAAGGTCGTGGTCAAGCTGCTGCGCCGCCTTCAGCCGGGCATCCATCCGGAAGTCGAAGTTACCAAATACCTGTGTGATCGCCAATTCGCGGCTGTCGCGCCGTTCCTCGGCGAAGCGCGGCGGGTCACATCCGACGGGACGAGCTATACGTTGATCCTCGCGCAGGGATTTGTGCGCAATCAGGGTGACGGCTGGCGCTGGACGCTGAACGCGCTCGAACGAGTGGCGCTCGATGCGCGCGACCTGCCCGATGAAGGCTCCCCGGTTCCCGGCTACGGGCATTTCGCAGGGCGCATCGGGCAGCGGCTGGCCGAGATGCATGCGCTGCTGGCGGAACCCACGGACGACCCCGCCTTCGCGCCTGAAACGCTGGACCGGGGCGCTGCCGGCCGGCTCGCCGAGCGCGTGAACGAGGGCTTCGACCGTGCGCTCGCAATTCTGCACCGGGCGGAATGGGAGGACGCAGAGGCCGAGGCACTCGCCCGGCTTGACCGGCGCCGTGAGGCGTTGCGCGATCGGATCGTCGCGATCGCCGCCGATGCGACCGGAACCCCCACCACGCGCATTCATGGCGACCTCCACCTCGGACAATTGCTCGTGGCGGGTGACGAGGTGGTGTTCATCGACTTCGAAGGCGAACCGAGCCGCCCGGTCGAGGAACGCCGGGCCAAGGACGTGCCGCTGCGCGATGTCGCGGGAATCCTGCGCAGCTTCGCCTATGCAAGCGCGGCTGTCCGGCGCGAGTTGCCGGCGCTTGCCACACGCGAGGCGGAGCGCGCGGCGCAGCTTTTCACCCGTTTCGAGATCGAGGCCCGGCGCGACTTCCTTGCCGCCTACCGCAAGGTGGCCGAGCCTTTCCCTGCCCCCCTCGTCGACCTCTTCGAATTCGAGAAGGCCACTTACGAGGTCGCCTACGAAGCCGCGAGCCGGCCCGACTGGCTTGCGATCCCGCTTGCCGGTCTTGCCGCCGCTGCCGAGCGCCTGATGTCAGGAGATACACATTGAGTCCCTTCACCTCGGAACCCGATCACGGTCTTGCAGCAATTGCTTCCGAAGCGGTCGAGGGCCGCCTCACCGATCCGTTCGCCGTTTTCGGTCCGCACGGCGAGGGCGCCAACCGGGTCGTGCGCAGTTTCCTGCCGGGCGCAGAAGGCGCCACTCTGGTGAACGCGAAGTCGGGCAAGACCATCGCCGCGATGGAGGACGTCGGCCACGGCCTGTTCGTCGGCAAGCTGGGGCGCAATCGCCATTACCGCCTCAAGATCCGTTGGCCCGATACGGTGCAGGAGACAGAAGACCCCTATAATTTCGGCGTGGTGCTGGGCGATCTCGATCTGCACCTGTTTTCCGAAGGCCGGCACCGCGACTTGGCACGCAACTTCGGCGCGGTGCCGCGCCGGATCGACGGCACGCAGGGCGTGGTATTCAGCGTCTGGGCGCCCAATGCCCGGAGGGTGTCGGTGGTGGGCGACTTCAACGGCTGGGACGGCCGCCGCCACCCGATGCGGCTGCGCCACGATGCGGGGGTTTGGGAACTGTTCGTACCCCGCATCGGCCCTGGCGAACGCTACAAGTTCGAAATAGCAGGCGCCAATGGCGCGGTGGTGCAAAAGGCCGATCCGCTTGCGCGGCGCACCGAGCTGCCGCCCGCCACCGCCTCGGTAATCGAAGCGCTACCCGATTTCACATGGTCGGATGACGACTGGATGGAGCGCCGCCACGCCGCGCAGCAACCCGACCGGCCCATGGCGATTTACGAGGTTCATCCCGGAAGCTGGATGAAACCGGGTGAGGATATCCATTCAACCTTCGGTTGGCGCGCGCTGGCGGAACGGCTGATCCCCTATGTCGCCGATCTCGGCTTCACCCATGTCGAGTTCCTGCCGATCATGGAGCATCCCTTTGCAGGATCGTGGGGCTATCAGCCGCTGTCGCAATTTGCGCCTTCGGCCCGCTTCGGCACGCCCGAAGGTTTCGCGCATTTCGTTGACGCAGCACACCGAGCCGGAATCGGCGTGATCCTCGATTGGGTCCCGGCCCACTTCCCCACCGATGCGCACGGCCTTGCCACCTTCGATGGCACACACCTTTACGAACACGCCGACCCGCGCGAGGGTTTCCACCAGGATTGGGATACGTTGATCTACAATCTAGGACGGCGTGAGGTTGCGGGCTTCCTGCTGTCGAGCGCGCTGTGGTGGGCGCGCGAGTTCCATGTCGACGGGCTGCGCGTCGATGCTGTCGCCTCGATGCTCTATCGCGACTACAGCCGCAAGGAAGGCGAGTGGGTGCCCAATATCCACGGCGGGCGCGAGAACCTCGAAAGCATCGCCTTTCTGCGCGAATTGAACCAGCGCCTCGCCGCAGATGGAATGGGCGCAATCACGCTGGCCGAGGAATCGACTGCCTTCCCCGGCGTTACTGCGCCGGTGGCCGAAGGCGGGCTGGGCTTCGATTACAAATGGAACATGGGCTGGATGCACGACAGCCTCGAATATATGTCTCGCGATCCGGTGCACCGTTCGTGGCACCACAACGAAATCACTTTCAGCCTCGTCTATTCCTTTTCCGAAAAGTTCGTTCTGCCGATCAGCCATGACGAAGTGGTGCACGGGAAAGGCTCGTTGCTCGGCAAGATGCCCGGCGACGAATGGCGCCGATTAGCCAACCTGCGCGCCTATTTCGCGGTGATGTGGAGCCATCCGGGCAAAAAGCTGCTGTTTATGGGCTGCGAACTGGGCCAGCCGACCGAATGGAACCACGACGCGCAGATCCCGTGGGATCTGCTGGAGGACCCAAAGCACGCGGGTATCCAGCGGCTGGTGCGCGATCTGAACCGGCTCCATGCTGAGGAAGGCGCGCTTCACGCCCGTGATGCCGATCCGGCGCATTTCGACTGGATCATCGGTAATGACAGCACCAACAGCGTGCTGGTGTGGCAACGGGAGGGCAAGGAAGGCGACGCACCGCTGGTAATCGCCGCGAACCTCACGCCCGAACCACAGCGCGACTATCGCGTCGGGGCGCTGCATCGCGGAACCTGGGACGAAATTTTCAACAGCGACGCCGAAATATACGGCGGTTCCGGAATGGGCAATGGCGGGAGCCTGCAGACCTCGGACGAACCGCTGCATGGCCGCCCCGCCTCGCTCTCGCTCGTCCTGCCACCGCTCGGCGTGATCGTCCTCAAGCCCGGGAGCGGCGCTTGATCGGCGGCCGGTTGGAGCCCGGTGCTCCCTATCCGCTTGGCTCGACCTTCGACGGGTTGGGCGTGAACTTCGCCGTCTTTTCCGCGCACGCGGAGCGGATCGAGCTGTGCTTGTTCGATGCGACCGGCAAACGCCAGCTCGCCACCTACGACCTGCCGGAATGGACCGACGAGATCTGGCACGGCTACCTGCCGGGCGCACGCCCGGGTCAGCTTTACGGGTTTCGCGCCCACGGCCCCTATGCCCCGCACGAAGGCCACCGCTTCAATCCCAGCAAGCTGCTGATCGATCCCTATGCCCGCAAGCTGGAAGGCCCACTGCGCTGGACCGACGCGCTGCACGGCTACAACATTCGCTCGCCCCGCGCCGATCTCAGCCAGGACCGGCGCGACAGTGCCCGCGCGATCCCAAAGAGCGTTGTCACCCACGAAAGCTTCGACTGGTCGCAGGACCGCCGCCCGTGTACCCCGTGGTCCGAAACGCTGATCTACGAAACCCATGTCAGGGGGCTAACCAAGCTGCTCGAGGACGTGCCGCCGGCCGAACGCGGAACCTACGCCGCCCTCGCCCACCCCAGCGTGATCGAGCATCTCCAGCGCCTCGGCGTCACCGCGCTCGAACTGCTGCCGGTGCAGGATTTTACCAACGACCGATTCCTGCAGGAGAAGGGCCTATCCAACTATTGGGGCTATAACACCCTGTCGTTCTTTGCCCCGCAGCGAAGTTATTTCGCCTCGCCGGGCGATCACGACGAACTGCGCATCGCGGTGCGCCGGTTGCACGCGGCGGGGATCGAGGTGATCCTCGATGTCGTTTACAATCACACCTGCGAGGGATCGGAACTCGGCCCGACGCTGAGCTGGCGTGGGCTCGACAACGCCGCCTATTACCGGCTGCAGGACAGCGACCGGCGGCATCTGGTCAACGATACCGGGACGGGCAACACGCTCAACTTCTCGCGCACGCGGGTGGTGCAGATGGTGATGGATTCGCTGCGTTACTGGGCGACCAGCTACGGGATTGACGGGTTCCGGTTCGATCTCGGCACGGTGCTGGGCCGCACCGACGAAGGGTTCCGCCCCAATGCCCCGCTGTTCGCCGCGATCCGGCAGGACCCGGTGCTGCAGAAGCTGAAGCTGATCGCCGAGCCGTGGGATATCGGGCCGGGCGGCTACCAGCTGGGCAACTATCCGCCGGGCTTTGCCGAATGGAACGACCGATTTCGCGATTCGGTGCGCCGCTACTGGCGCGGCGACAGCGCGCAACGTCCGGAACTCGCCGCACGCATCGCAGGATCGGGTGACCTGTTCGACCGCCGTGCGCGGCGACCCTGGGCCTCGGTCAACTTTCTCACCAGCCACGACGGCTACACCCTCGCCGACCTCACCGCCTACGAGCATCGCCACAACGAAGCGAACAAGGAAGGCAACCGCGACGGGCATGACCACAATTACGCGCGCAACTGGGGCGAGGAAGGGCCGAGCGAGGACGAGGAAACGAACGCCACCCGTGCACTGGTGCGCCGCTCGATGCTGGTCACATTGTTCGGCTCGCTGGGCACACCGATGCTGCTGGGCGGCGACGAGTTCGGCCGCACCCAGCGCGGCAACAACAACGCCTATTGTCAGGACAACGGGATCAACTGGTTCGACTGGCAACAGGCGCGCTCGGACGATGGCGAAGCGATGACCCGGTTCGTCGCGCGGTTGGCGCAGATTCGCCGCCGCCACCCGGTGTTGCGCAGCGCCACCTTTTTGCACGGCAACGAGGAGGCCGCCGAGGATTTGCCCGACATCGACTGGTGGGACGAACGCGGGATGCGCCTTGCGCCCGAGGACTGGGACAATGGCGAGGGCCGTGCGTTGCTGATGCGCCGGGCCGAGCGGCGCGAAGACGGGTCCATTGCGACGGTGAGCCTGCTGCTCAATGCCAGCGACGAGGCGCTGACCTTCAATTTGCCCCCTCCGGACGTTCCCCGCCGCCTGCTGATCGACTCCGCGCATCCCGAGGCGGAGGAGCAGGACGGCATCCTCGACACCTACCTTCTCGCATCACGCGCGGCGGCGCTGCTGGCGTGGCAACAGGAGCGGGGATAATGCGCTGGGGCCCGCGACTTCTTGGCGGCGGCAGGGCCGAGTTTTCCGTATGGGCACCCTCCGCGAGCACGATGACGCTGGTCCTCGCCGACGGGGACGAGATGGCGATGGAGGAGCGTGCGGGCGGCTGGTTTACCGCGCAGGCCAGCGCGCCGGATGGCACGCGTTACCGCTTTCGCCTGCCGGATGGGCGCGAGGTGCCCGATCCAGCGTCCAGAAGACAGGACAGCGGAGTCCACGGCTGGAGCGTGGTCTGCGATCCTGATGACTATGTCTGGCGCAATCCGGACTGGCGCGGGCGACCGTGGGAGGAAACTGTCATCTGGGAGTGCCACGCGGGTGTGCTCGGCGGGTTTTCCGGTGTCGCAGAGACGCTGCCCGGACTCGCGGCAATGGGCGTTACCGCAGTCGAACTGATGCCGGTCGCGGCGTTCGCCGGGAATCGTAATTGGGGGTATGACGGAGTTCTGCCTTACGCTCCGGCAGAATGCTACGGATCGCCCGCAGAACTGAAAGCACTGGTCGACCGGGCGCATGAACTCGGTATCTCGATGATCCTCGATGTGGTCTACAACCACTTCGGGCCGGACGGAAATTACCTCGGCGCCTATGCCGCAGACTTCTTCCACGATGCGCACACACCGTGGGGGCAGGCCGTCAGCGTGGACAAGGAGCCGGTGGCGCGGTTTTTCATCGATAACGCGCTGATGTGGCTGGAGGAGTATCGCTTCGACGGGCTGCGGTTCGATGCAGTGCACGCGATTGGCGACAATGCTTTCCTCGATCGTATGGCACGCGAACTGCGCGCCGCGACTGAAGGCCGGCATGTCTATTTGGTGCTGGAAAATGAAGCGAACGATCCTGAACGGCTCGAAGGACCGTTCGATTCGCAGTGGAACGATGATTTTCACAACGCGCTCCACGTGCTGCTGACAGGCGAGACCGCCAGCTATTACAAAGCGTTCGCCGATGATCCTGCCAAGCGCCTCGCCCGCTGCCTCGCCGAGGGTTTTTCTTATCAGGGCGAAGACGTCGAACCGGGCCGCACCCGCGGGGCGTCCAGCGGCCACTTGCCGCCGACCGCCTTCGTCAATTTCGTCCAGAACCACGATCAGGTCGGCAACCGCGCGTTAGGTGAGCGCCTGCTGTCGCTGGTGGGCGATCCGGCGGCGCGGGCGGCGACCGCGCTGTTGCTGCTGTCGCCCGGCATCCCGTTGCTGTTCATGGGCGAGGAGGTCGGCTCTCTCGCACCCTTCCTGTTCTTCACCGATTTTCATGATGACCTCGCCGATGCGGTGCGCGAGGGGCGGCGGCGGGAGTTTGCGGAGTTCCCCGCCTTCGCTGACCCGGCGGCGCGCGCGGCAATCCCCGATCCAAATGCGCGCGCGACTTTCACCGCGTCGCGGCCTGAACCGGGGCCGGATGCCAAGGATTGGCGCGCACTGTATCGCGACCTGCTGGCGGTGCGCGCCGGCCACCTCGTCCCGCACCTTGCCGGGACCAGGAGTCTGGGCGCAGAAGCAGTCGGTAAGCGGGCGGTTCGCGCCGGATGGCGGCTCGGCGACGGAACCGTGTGGCAGGTTTGCGCCGGCTTCGACCCATCGGGTTTTTTGGGAAGTCTTCCACAAGGCGAGGCTGTGCGCCAGGTTGGCGATCCGGCCTCCGGCCCATTCTGCATCGTCACCCGCGAGGAAGCATGAGCGGGCTCGATCGCCTTGCCCGCGAAGCCGGGCTGCTGCCCCAGTGGGAGGACGCGGCGGGGACAGCGCAGGAGGTGAGTGCCGAGACGCTGGAGTTGGTGCTGGCTGCGCTCGGCCTGCCTGCCGCAACGCCGGAAGAGATCGACACCAGCCATCAGCGGCTCGCCGACTTGCGCGCCGAAGGCGGACAGCGCTTCATCTCCGCGACCGTCAGGGAAACCATTATGCTGCCTGCGGGTATTGACACGCCGGCTGCACTGGTCCTCGAAAACGGCGAGCGCCGCAATATCGATCAGGCCGCCCGCACTATCGGGGCAATCCCCGAGCCGGGCTACCACCGCCTGCTTCATGGCAGAGGCGAGACCACGATTGCCGTCGCGCCCGAACGCTGCCTTGGTGTCGGCGATGTCGTGCCCGGCGGCAGGGCATGGGGCATCGCCGTACAGCTTCCCTCACTGCGCGGGCAAACGCATGGTGGCGGCGCTTTCGGCGATCTCGGGACACTGGCGCAAGCGGCCGAAGCGCTGGGTCGCAGCGGCGCGGACTTCGTCGCGATCAGCCCCATCCATGCCCTGTTTCCGGCAGACCCGCGCCGCTTCAGCCCGTATTCGCCGTCGAGCCGGACCTTTCTCAACGCTTTGCTGGCCGACCCTGCATTGGTCGGGGGCGAGGCAGAAGCGGACGCATCCGGCGGCGATCTCATCAATTGGGAAGCGGCCATCCCCGACAGGCTCGCACGCCTGCGCGGCCTGTTCGACGCAGCCTCTCCCGCAGAACGCCGCCGCATCGCCTCGCTCGATCACGTGTCCGATGATGAGCGCGCTGTCCACGCCCTGCACGATGCGCTGCACGCGCATTTCACTGGCGAAGGCCAGCACGGCTGGCGCGAATGGCCTGCTGAATACCGCCAGCCGGACAGCGCGGCGGCGATCGCCTTTACCGCTGAAAATTCCGACGAAATCGCCTTTTATGGCTGGTTGCAGGGTCTTGCCCGTCACAGCTTGTTGAACGCCCAGCGCACTGCGTGCGGCGCAGGAATGGGCTGCGGGATTGTGACCGACCTTGCGGTGGGGGTCGATCCGGGCGGAGCGGATTGCTGGACGCGGCCCGAGGCCTTCCTCGAAGGGCTGTCGGTCGGCGCTCCGCCCGACCTGCTCGGCCCCGAAGGGCAGGACTGGGGGCTCACCACCTTCAACCCGCTCACCCTGCATAACGATGAATTCCGCGCCTTCCGCAAGACGCTGGCGGCGGCAATGGGCGCGGCGGGCGGGGTGCGGATCGACCATATGCTCGGCCTTGGGCGGCTGTGGGTGGTTCCGCATGGGTATCCATCTTCAATGGGCTGCTATCTGACGATGCCGCAGCGCGACCTCATGAACGTGCTCGCGCTCGAAAGCTGGCGGCACCGCTGCATTGTGATCGGCGAGGATCTGGGCACCGTCCCCCCCGGTTTCCGCGACGCGATGCGGGCGCGCCGCGTCCACGGAATGCGCGTGTTGTGGTTCGAACGGGACGCGGACGGCGTCTTCACCGATCCCGCTGACTGGACGCGCGAGGCGGCCGCGATGACCAGCACCCATGATGTGCCGACACTCGCCGGATGGTGGCGAGGACGCGATCTCGACTGGGCGCAGGCTTTGGGGCGCATTGCTGATGAGGCGGAGAGCCGTACACAGCGCAAGGCGGAGAAGGCAGCGCTCTGGCGCGCATTGTGCGACGCGGGCCACGCCGAAGGGCCGCCCCCCGCCGACCCCGCGCCGTTCGTCACCGCCGCCATCGCCCATGTCGCCGCCAGTGCCTGCGATCTGGCGCTGGTGCCGCTCGAAGACCTCGCCGGGCTTCCCGAACAGCCCAACCTGCCCGGCACGATTGACGAGCATCCCAACTGGCGCCGCCGGATGCCGCATACGGTAGAAACATTGCTGGCCCGGCCCGAAGTGGCCGCACGGGCGGCGGCGCTCAACCAAAGCAGACCGGCATGATCCCGCGCGCAACCTATCGGCTCCAGTTCCACCCCGGCTTCACACTGGAGGACGCACGGCGGATCGTGCCGTACCTCGCCGATCTGGGGGTCAGCCACATCTATTGCTCCCCGCTGGCCGAGGCGCGGACCGGATCGACCCACGGCTATGACGTGACCGATCCGGCGCGGATCAGCGACATCCTCGGCGGGGAACGGGCGCTGCGCACGCTGGCGAGCGAACTTGCGGAGCACGGCATGGGCCTGATCCTCGACATCGTCCCCAATCACATGGCAGCGAGCCTCGAAAACCCGTGGTGGGCCGATGTGCTGCGGCACGGGCAAGCGAGCCGCTACGCCGATTTCTTCGATATCGACTGGAGCCGCCATGACGGGCGCATCCTGCTGCCGGTGCTCGGCGCGCCGACCGAAGAAGCTTTGGCCGCCGGTGACATCACCATCGCCGAGACAGGCGAAGGCCCGGTCTTGCGGCTCTATGGCGAGCAGGATTTTCCGCTTGCGCCAGGCACAGGCGACGGGGGCGACATCACGGCGATCCTTGCGCGGCAGCACTATCGGGTCGCGTGGTGGCGGCGGGGCCATGACGAGCTCAACTGGCGTCGCTTCTTCAGCATCAGCGAACTCGTTGGACTTCGGATCGAGGACGACGGCGTGTTCGAAGCGGTTCATGCCCTGCCCCTGCAGCTCTACCGCGAAGGGGTGATCGACGGGCTCAGGATCGACCATGTCGACGGGCTGACCGACCCGGCGGCTTATCTTCGCAAACTGCGCGGACGGCTGGAGGCGGCAGGGCGCGAGGACGGTCCGGCATGGCTTATCGTCGAGAAGATCCTCGCTCCCGGCGAAACCCTCCCCGGCGACTGGCCGGTGGACGGGACGACCGGCTATGAGTTTATGGAACAGGTATCGCTGCTGCTCCACGCTCCCACGGCGGGCCCGGTGCTGGAGCAGGATTGGGCGCGGGTATCGGACCGTCCGGCCGATTTCGAGGAGGAGGAACGGCTTGCGCGCCGTCAGTTGCTGCAATGGGAATTCGGCGCCCAGTTCGATGCTTGTGTCGATGCAGTCATGGCGCTCGCCCAGCGCTCGCCCGCGACAGCCCGCCACACTCGGACAGCTTGGACGCGTGCGGTCGAGGCGTTGCTGATAGCCTTCCCTGCCTACCGCACCTACGGAACCGGACGCGCCGCGCCGCCCGAGGACGCACGCACCCGCGCCAATGCCGCGCGCAATCTGCCTGCCGTCGCCCCGCCGGGAGAGGCGGCGCTGGGCCAAACGATCCTCGGCTGGCTTGCCGGTGATGGCCCTGCAGCCGCGCACGCTGCGGAGTTCGTCCAGCGGTTCCAGCAGCTATCTGCGCCGATCGCGGCCAAGGCTGTCGAAGACACCGCCTTTTACCGCCACGGGCGGCTGATTTCTCGCAATGATGTCGGCTTCGCGCCGGCGCGTTTTTCCGCGCCGCCCGATGAGTTCCATGAATGGCAGGAGGCCCGCGCGGCGCGCTGGCCGCGGTCGATGCTCACCACCGCGACCCATGACCACAAACGCGGCGAGGATGTGCGCGCCCGGCTGTTCGCCATCAGCGAAGTGGCGAAGGAATGGACCGGCCTCAGCGCCCAGTGGCGGCAGGCCTGGCCGCGCGCGGGCGGGATTGATCCGGGTGACCTCAACATGCTGTTACAGGCCATCGTCGGCGCCTGGCCGGATGAAGACGGCGAACTCCCCCGCTACGCCGAGCGCCTGCGCGGCTATGCGGTCAAGACCCTGCGCGAGGCCAAGCTGCGTTCGTCCTGGACGGCGCCCGATGAGGCTTACGAGCGGGCCATGACGGACGCTGTCGACGCGCTGGTTTTGAGCGGGGAAGCGCAGCAAATCAGGGCTGAGATCGGCGACTTTCTGGACCGAATTCGCCCGGCCGAGCGGATCAAGGGCCTTGCCCAGCTTTTCCTGCGCCTGACCTGCCCCGGCATTCCCGATACCTATCAGGGGACAGAGCTGGCCGACCGAAGCCTCGTCGATCCCGATAATCGCCGCGCAGTGAATTTTGCTGTGCGCGAGCGGGTTATGCGGGCTGCAGACGACGAGAAGCTCGTGCTGCTGCGCGACCTGCTTCATCTGCGTGCGCAGCATCACGATGCGTTCGCTGGCGACTACCGCAGGATCGCTTCGGACCCTGATTGTATCGCCTTCTCGCGCGGGGCTGGCGCCGAACGGCTGGTCATGGTGACCGCGCTGCGGAGCAAGGCAGGAAGCCCTCGCGATTGGGTGCATGGAATGGAAACGGGCGAATTGCGCGACCTGCTTGGCGCGGTTCTGCCCTGCGCGGTGTTCGCCACTTGATGATCGCAGCGAAACTTGCCGTTCGTCGCACACTGCAAGGTCACCCATGTTAGCGACACCCATGAAGCCGCGTGGTTCACTTGGATGGAGGTGATTCGCCATGTCCGTCACGATTGAAGCTCCGGGTCATTCCTACAGTCTGGTTGTCGATGACAGCACCGGGCCAGCGCAGGTGATCGAGATGGATGGTGCCGATCCCCAGATGGCGCTCGATGTCGTGCAAAGGCAGTTGCCCGGACGGGAAGTCGAACTGTTCGAGGACGGAAGGCGCCTCGGGACAGTCAAGTGCACCCGCGATGGCTATTGGCTGGTCCTGCCGCGTCATGTGCTGATGCATCGAAGCCCGGCCGTGACTTCATCGTAGCCGCGGCGATAGCCGGACAAGCGCGTCAGACAGCCAGTGCAGCCTTCAATTCGTCCAGCCACGGTTCGAACGGCTTCCACGCGCCCTGCCCCTTGCGGTTGATCGGCTGGCGCACCTGTTCGCTCGAAGCGGTGCGCACCGCACGCTGGGTCTTGTGGAAATCGAGACAGGCAGGCTCGAACGGCAGCCCGAGGAAGTCGAGCATCCGCCGGGTCTCGCCTTCCAGATCGTCGAGCACGTCCTCGTGTTGCACGCGCAGCACCTTGCCCGGCAGCGCCGCGTCCCAATGGTCCATCAGGGTCACGTAGTCGGCATAGTAGCGTCCGACCTCGGTGAGGCCATAGGTGAACTCCTGCCCTTCGGCGAACAGCTGCTTGAAGCCAGAAAAGCAGCAATCCATCGGATCGCGCCGGGCATCGATGATCTTCGCATTCGGCAGGATCAGATGGATCAGCCCGATATGCCGGAAATTGTTCGGCATCTTGTCGATGAAGAACGGCGCGCCCGCGCGGTGAATGCGGGTGTTGGCGATAAAATCCTCGCCAAAACCGGCAAGCTGCTCGGCAGTCAGATCATGCAGCACTTGCGGATAACGGTTTTCGCCCACGCGCCGCCCACGCAGGCGGTGCGCGAGCGCAAGAATGTTGGGCAGTTCAAGCGTGCCGTCGATCTGCGAATGGCTGGCGAGGATCTGTTCGAGCAAGGTCGAACCGGCCCGCGGCAGGCCGAGGATGAAGATCGGGTCGGGCGCATGATGGCCTGCACCCTCGTGCTGCGCAAACAGCTCAGCGGTGCAAGCTTCCTTCTGGCGGGCCAGCTCGGCGCTCATCGCATCGGCACTGTAACGGGTCTGCGCGCGCTTCAGCCGATTGCCTTGATCGTAGGCGGCGAAGCTGGCCGCGTATTCCCCGCGATCCTCGTGTGCCTTGCCGAGCGCGAAGGCGATATGCACACGATCCATGAAGGCCAGATCGCCGCGCGCAGCCTGCATTTGCATCCGCTCAACCTCGTCGTCGGGGAAGCGATAGGTCTTGAGATTGGCCAGCGCATACCAGGCATCGCCGTGATCGGGCTTGGCCGCGATTGCCGCGCGATAGCTGGCAATCGCCTCGGCGGAAGCGCCAGTGGTCTTGAGCGCGTGGCCCTTGCTGGTGAGGTTGGCAGGGTCGCCGGGCAGCTTTTCGAGCACTTGATCGAACAGCGCAAGCCCGCGCTCGTAATCGCCGCTCTGCATGCTCTCGATCGCGAGGCGCGACTGGAACACGGGGCTGTCAGGATCGCGTAGGTAGAGCGCTTCGGCCTCGGCCCGTGCCTTGGCGAAGTTCTGCCTCCGCCGCAGCACGTCGATATAATCGAGCCTGATCTGCACGTCGTCCGGCCGGAAGGCGAGCGCGCTGTCGAGCAGGAATTCCGCTTCCTCCAGCACGCCGAACTCGATCCCGATCCGCGCCAGCAGCCGCATCCCCTCGACATGGTTCGCATCGCGCGCCGGATGGGCGCGCAGGTAATGGCGGCAATTCTCCTCGGCACGCAGCAGCCGCCCTTCGGCAAGGTGGTTGGTGACCGCCACCAGTTCGCGTGGGAGCCGGGCTAGCCGCTGCTGCTGGAAGGTGGCCATATTGGCCTCGCCCGCGCGCCCGGATGCGGCGAGCAGCCGCGCCTGTTCGCGCCAGCTTGCCTCCAGCGCCGGATTGAAACGGGTCGCCCGCTGGAACGCCGCCAGCGCCGCCGCCTTGTGGCCCTGCGCCAGCGCCAGATGGCCCGCCTCCTGCCATGCGCGGCCATATTCGGGCATGGCGGCATGGAGCCGATCGAGATAGACCTCGGCCTCGGTGAAGGTCTTGCAATACCGCGCAGCCACCGCCGCAAGATAGAGCGCCTCGCCATCCTCCGGCGCGCTTTCAAGCAGCGCACGCGCCAGCGCCAGCCCTTCTGCAAAGCGGCCCGTCTTCAGCGCCTCCTGCGCGGATGTTAGCTGAGTTTCGCGGGTAGTCATGGCGATCGTCCTACACGCCTTCGTCCTGCAAACAAGGCGGCGGGAGTGAGCCTCTGCCCACCCCCGCCGCCATTCTTCGCTTCAGAACCGATCAGTAGTCGTAGCCAACCCGGAAGCCGACTGTGAGCGGACGGTTTGTGACGATCCGCGCCCGATCATTGACGAAATTGCCCGAGACCTGAGCGCGTTCGTCGAACAGGTTATCGCCGAAGACCTCAAAGCTCCACTGGTCTTTCTCGATCCCCGCGGCGAAATCGACCACTGTGTAGCTGTCGAGCTGCAGACGGTTGATTTCGATGATGTCGGTGAACTTGCTGGCCGAGTGGGTCACCTGCGGCATGACATAGGCGCCCAGAGTCGAGGTCAGGTCGAACTCGTAGCGCACCCGGAAGTTGCCCTGGAATGAGGGGGCGAAGGCGAGTTCCGAACCCTCCACCACATCATTGGTCGGGATCAGCACATTGGTGATCTCGGTATCGAGGATCGAGAACGCGCCAGCCACGGTCAGCCCCGGCACCGCATAGGGCGCGAAGGTGAAGTCCGCTTCCAGCCCGTAAATCTTCGCATCGGCGGCATTGGCCGAGAAGAACAGATTGGTGATCGAGGGGTCGAAGATCGTCGTCTGCAAGTTCGCAATGTCGACATAGAACGCGCTGCCGTTGAAGCGCAGCTGTCCGTCCACCAGTTCGAGCTTCCAGCCGAACTCGTAATTCTGCACCTCGTCGGTCGCCAGTTCGAACGGCACGGTAAAGTTGTTCGGCCCCGGTGCGCCGCCGGGCCGGTTGAGCAGCCCCGGACGGAAGCCTTCCGAATAAGTCGCATAGAACAGCGTGTCGGGCGTCGGTGTCAGCGTGACCGTGCCCTTCAGGATGGTGCCCTTGGTCGCTGCCACATCGGGCGCACGCACCGAATTGAACACCCGCTGTGCCTGCGTCGGGGAAAGCCCGGCGGCCTCGATATCGGCAAGGCTGTCATCCAGCGTGAAGTTCTGCCGCAGGGCTTCGGAGCATGACAGGTTGAAGAAGAAATTGCCGTCACCGTCATACAGATCGGAGATGTTGGTGCCGAAAGCGTTCTCGTCATTGCCGCTGGTGTTGCAGAAGCTGGCATTGGCGCCGCCTTCGAGATCGACCTCGACATCGTAGTATCTTGCGCCGAGCGTTACGGTAAGCAGATCAGGCACGATGTCGATCGCGGCCTCGCCGAACAGACCGAATTGCTTATCGGTGCGGCGGATGTCGTTCCTGAAGATCGCATCACGCGGGAACGCCCCGTCATCGGAGCTGAAAATGCCGGGGAACGTGAAGTTCGGCGCAAACCCGCCGAACGGCGCGGCATCGACGTTACCGGGATAGTTGAAGTCGTTGCGTTCCTTCAGTTCGAGGTCGGAATAGAACCCGCCTGCGGTCGCGCGCACCGGCCAGCTTTCCGGCGTCGAAAACCGCAATTCCTGCGTGAAAACCTGCGTCTGACTGTCCGAGGTGACGTAGAGGTTCGGTTCCTGACATGTGCCGCTGGGTGCGGCCGCGCCCGGATAGCTCACCGATCCGTCGCAGATGTAATACGGCAGATACTGACCGACGAACAGGTAATCGGTATAGTCGATGCGCTGATCGGTGCGGCGGTCGGTATAGGCGCCGGTATAGACCACATCGAGCATGGCGATCCGGCCTTCGACGGTCCAGCTGGTGTTGGAGAAATCATCCTCCAGCCGGTCATCCTCAAAGCGCTGGATTTCCAAATCACCGAGTCCGCCAAGTTCCGGGTCGGCGAAGAACACGCCGTCCGTCTCCAGGCTCTGACGGGTATGGGCGACTGTCACCGTCCAGTCCGGTGTGACCTCCCAGAGGGCGGTGGCGCGGAAACCCGAATACTGGGTGTCGTTGAAGTTGTCGCGCACCAGACCGGCATTGTCGGCTTCGAGGAAGGTCACATCCGAAAGATCTGCGGTCGACTGGAACCCGGCGCGGTTGGCGTTGACCGGAACGCCGTTGGCGCGCACCGTTCCCTCGGGCCGGAAGCGCGCGCTTTCGGACAGGTCGCGCCTGCCCGCGACGTTATCGATGAAGCCGCCCTGGTCATCGAGGTAGACCACCCCGCGTACGGCCAACGTATCGGTCACGGGCACATTGAGCATGGCCTTTACCGAATAGCTCTCCTCCCCGCCCTTCGTGAAGGACACGCTGGAATCGAAGCCCGCATCGAAGCCGGACAGATCGGGCTTGTTGGTGATCAGCCGGACCACGCCCGCCTGCGAACTGGCGCCGAACAATGTGCCCTGAGGGCCCGACAGCACTTCGATCCGCTGCATGTCGGCGGCATAGACATCAAGATTGCGGCCCGGCTGCGCGAGCGGCTGCTCATCGAGATAGAAGGCGACGTTGGGCGCAAGGCCGGCCACGCCCGCCGTCGTCAGGTTGGGCGTGGTCGAGGCAAGGCCGCGGATGTAGATCGTGTTCTGCCCCGGCCCGGTACCGCCTGCGGTCACGTTGGGCAACTGGTCGAGATAGTCCTCAAAGGTGTCGATCGCGAGCTCGGAAAGCTGCTCCTCACCAATGGCCGTGACCGAGATCGGCACGTCCTGCAGATCCTCGGTGCGCTTCTGCGCGGTAACGACGATGGTCTTGATCCCGCCTTGCTGGCGTGGCCGCTGTTTGGCGGCGGGCGAGGTGGTGGTGGCGGAATCCGCATCCTGCGCGACGACAGGAGACGCAATCGCGATTGCAAGCGCGCCAATCGACGCGCCGCCAAGAATCTTCATCATGTAAGGCCCCTTTGAGCTTCGGAACGGGCCGGTATGCGAGGAACGCAACGACATGGCCCAAGAAATAGCACGCGCACACGGATGCACTGTGGCGAACATCATTCCGCTACCAAGGGAAGCTTGCGGTTTCCACCGCAGTCGAGCAAATCACGCAAAAGCTATCTGATGTTGTTGTATAATCACAACACTAAAGAATACTCAAGTATTACTCAAAGTATATGTAGCCCTGCTACGAAAATTTTTCTTGGAATTTCATATATTGGCTAATTTTCGAGTGAATATTTTGACATTTTGTTGATTACCAAGAAAATTTTATATTTTTACTGTAGAACCGGCAAATAGGGGGCCAAGTCATCCAGCAACGGATACTTTCTCAGCCCATTCCTCGCACGCCTGCGCGGTGGTCGGAACGCCGTGCCGCTTGCGGATAAGATCGAACACCACCGCCTTGATAATCGCCACGCACATCAGTGCGACGACAAAGGAAAACGGCAGCGCGCCGATGATCATCGTGATGCGAATCGCTTCGATCCCGCCCAAGATCAGCATCGAACCGACCACGAACGCGATCGCCGCGCCCCAGAACAGGATGTGGTAGCGACGACTGCCTTCGTCATCGCCCGCGCCGTTGATCGTGTTGACGATCAGGATCGCGCTGTCTGCCGATGTCACCAAATAGGTCATCAACAGCACCACCACGAGGCCCGCGACCAGCAGCGCCAGCCCCGGATCGAGCAGAACGGCCAGCGTGGCGAAAAGTTGGTCCGACATCGGCGCACCGACGATCCGACCTCCGGCCATACCCGATAATTCCAGCTCGATCGCAGTGCCCCCCACCAGCGCCATCCACACGAAGCACATCAGCGAAGGAACAATTGTTACCCCGAACATATATTCGCGGATCGTTCGCCCGCGAGAAATGCGGGCGATGAACATCCCGACGAATGGTGCAAAGGCAATCCACCACGCCCAGTAGAACACCGTCCAGTCGAGTTGCCACTGGTTGAGCGCCGCCCCGAGCGTAGTGCCGTCCCGGTCCCACAGCCTGAGCGATTGCTGCGGCAAAGTGGTGAGATAGTCCCACAAGCCCACGCCCAGCAGTTCCAGCCCGAACAGGCCCGCACCCAGCGCCGCAAACAGCGCAAGCAGCGCGATCGACAGGCCCATGTTGATGTTCGAAAGCCATTTGATCCCGCGTCCCACGCCCGACAGCGCGCTGATCGTCGAGGCGCCCACCAGCACCGTCAGCGACACGATGATTGCCAGCGAGGATGCCGATCCGTCATCCGCCAGCAGCCAATCGCCCAGCCCCAACCGCGCGAGGCCCGCGACGAATTGTTCGACCCCCAGCCCCATCGTCACCGCTACGCCGAGGATGGTCGCCACCACCGCGACAATATCCACGACATGGCCCACCGGCCCTTCCATTACCTTCCCGAACAGCGGCGCCAACGCCGAACGGATAGTCAGCGGCAGGTTGCGGCGATGCGCGACATAGCCGATCGCAAGCCCCACCAGTGCATAGGTGCACCATGCGCCCAGCCCCCAGTGAAGGAAGGTGTACATATAGGCCGGGCGCACGGCCTCACGGCTCTGCGGATCGGCCATTCCGCGGATGATGTCGGGATTGTTGACGAAATGGGCGAGCGGCTCGCCTGTCGAATAGGTTAGCATGCCAATACCGATCCCGGCCCCGAACAGCATCGAGAACCACGAGAAGCGGCTGAATTCCGGTTTTTCGCCGGGCGGGCCGATCCTGAGTGAGCCGGTTCCGGGCACCAGCGCCAGTAAGAGGCAGGCGACGATGAGGCTGGCGACGAGATAGACGTACCAGCCGCCGAAGGTCGCAATGATGGTCGAATTGGCGGCGCCGAGCGTCTTTCCGGCGTTCACGGGGAAGAAGATCGCCCACATGATCAGCAGCGACACGATTACCTTGGCCGGGATCGTCACCGCCCGGCTGAACCCGTCATAGAAACCGCGGTCATGGGTTTCGATGTCGAGTTCGACCAGCGGCGGATCGATTGGCCAGTCGCCAAGTGCGTCTGCCTGCGGGTCTGTCTGCAAGTGCGCTTCGCCCGGCCTGCTGGTCATAGCGTTCCTATCCCGGACGCAACCGTGGCAAGTGGCGACGCAGGATCACGCGGCCGGCATTGCTGCCAAGGCTTTGTCCGCTTTCGTGAAAAGGCATGGGATGCGTCCCGAACGGACACCAACGAAAAGGACATGCGCATAGCCGCAATGTCCTACCGCCCCCAGTTGCGGAAAATCTGTTGGGGGCTGTCCTACCCCCCTGACGGGCATTTGCAACCCCGCGGGACCGCAAGAACGCCAACCGCAGCGACCGCTGCTGATGCATCGCCGCGACCGCAGCCGGGGAACCGCCGAACGGATTTCGGTTACCGGATGCCCTTGCCCTGCCCTCCGTCAACACTGAGAGCCGCGCCCGTCACCCAGCCCGCACGCGCGGATACCAGCCACACGGCTGCGTCTGCGATCTCTTCGGGTCTGCCCAGACGACCGGAGGGAATGCTTCTCTGCACCATGGCGTAGACCGGCGGATTTTCGGTGCGCATCAAATCCCAGCCGCCGCCGGGAAACTCGACCGAGCCGGGCAGCAGCGCATTCGCCCTGATGCCGTTCGCCGCTTCGTTCATGGCGAGTTTCTTGGCATAGGCGTTCAGCGCCGCCTTGGCTGCCGTGTAGCCATAATCCTCCATCGGGGACGCCTCGATCGCCGACACGGAAGATACGAGCAGGATCGAGCCGCTGCCGTGCGCCCGCATTCCCGGCAGCACGGCGTCCACCAGTCGCACCGCGCCCATCAGGTCAACCGACAGGCTTTTGTCCCAGTCCCCGCGCGTGCCGCCGACAGCGAGAGACGACGCGTTGCTGACGAGAATGTCGATCCGGCCGAAATGCTTTAGCGCCGCCTCCCCCAGGCTACGGACAGCGGCATCATCGGCAACGTCGCACGGCATCGCGAGAACCTCGGCGCCGGCGGCTACCAACTCCGCCGCAACCTCACCGAGCGCTTCCTCCCCCCGCGCAGCAAGGCAAAGCTTCGCTCCCTCGGCTGCCAACCCCTTGGCAATGGCACGCCCGATACCGCGGCTCGCCCCGGTAACCAGTGCGACTTTCCCTTCCAGTTCGAGCTCCATAATTTCCCCCCAGCACTTTCGAGCCGACAATGTGCGGCGCGTAGCAGCAAAGGTCCAGCAGGAAAGGAGGCCTCAAGAAGCCTGCATGAACGCACCCAATCCAAAGCCGAAATGCCGGGTCCCGAGGATATGCCAAACGGTTCTGCAAGCACAGGGCACGGTCTAGGATTGTAACTCGTCCATCAATTTGCCGGACGGCCGGCCATGCGATCAATATCCGCTTAGAGTTGGAACCACTGATCATAGGCTTCGGGCCAAAATCATCGAGATCCCGTAGAACCCAACGTGTTCGACCAGGAGAACGAGAACTGGTTCGTCTGGTGACCTGACGAACACTCCTCGCCGCAGCATAGGGTTCTATACTGCGGCGAGGGAACTCATGGCCGCCCGCCGGTCGTTCCTCATCTCTCCATGCGCTTCATGCCGACATCTCCGGCGCGGCGGAACAATGCCATGCTCCAGCCAGTTCCCCATCGCACCGTGATTTTCTGGCGCATTGGAGAGCCGTGCCTGCCCGACCCGACCCTCGACCCCTTCAGGTGGGTGTGGTGCTTGCCGCCACGAGCAGCATACCTCACGACCAGCTCGTCAGCTTCGCTCGGCAATTGATGCAGGACGCACTTCCCGAGCTGGAAACGGCCACGGGCCGCCCTTGGCACTTCCACATCACCGAGCCGCTCTCGCTAGGATCGAACGAGCGGCGTCATGCCGGGGACTTTCTCGGTGAGGGTAGCTTACGGCTGGTCGAAGGTTCGTTCGATCTGATCGTGATCATCACGGATATCGCCGTCATGTCGCGGCGGGACCGCATCGTGTTCGGATTGTCCTCGCCGCTCGCCCGAACGGTGGTGCTCTCGACCCACCGCTTGCGGAGGTTAGGCAGGGGAGACAAGCTAGCCCTTGATGCAAGGCAGGTCAGGATGGACGCTGCCGCCTTGCTGCTGCACCTGATCGGCCAGACCCTCGGTGCACCCTCAGACCCGCGTCCTGGCACGGCCATGTCACCCTTTCAGCCCGATCCCCAGCGGGACAGGGTGCCGCCGTTCGGCGACAGGAAAGCGATGGAGCATCTTGCATCGCGCTTCCCCGAACGAGAGCATAGCGTGGGCAGCCCTGCCGGTGATCTTGGCGTTCATCTCGGTTCCGCCCTGCGCCACCCACGGCTGGTGCTGAGGGCGCTGCTCAGGAACCGCGCGATCCTGCTTCCGCTGAAGATGCCAGCGCTGGCGACGGCGGCCGTCGCGCCCGTTTTCGTGCTGGTCTTCAGTGCCGAATTCTGGGACGCGGGTCTCGGCATGAGCCAGCTGACCGCATGGAGCTATGCCGGGGTCAGCATCCTTGCGGCGAGCCTGTTCCTGTGTTTCGCGCAGCGCCTGTTCCTTCCCCGCAAGGAAAGCCACATCGTGCCCGAACATCTCGCCGTGGCGAACGTGGTGATCTTCCTTTCAATGCTGATGGCGATCATCGGCCTGTTCGTGATGGTGGCCGCGCTGGCACTGGCGATCGAGCTGTGGGTCTTCCCATCAGATCTCATCTCGACCTGGCCGACCCTGAGCAATGAGCAGGCGGGCATTGCCGACCTGCTGAAGATCGCCGTCTTCATCAGCACGGTGGGGGTGACCACCGGAGCGCTGGCAGGCGGACTGCACCGCCGCCAGGTCTTGCGCCACATGGCGCTGTTTCAAACTGAAGTCTGAGTGAAGCTTGCGGAGGCGCGCGTGAACGGCACATCTGGCGCCCAGCCGCCGAGCCATTTAAAGGCTTTCGCATGACCTTGCCGTTTCCCGCTCAATCTTCGCTTCCCGACCTGCTCGCTTCGATTGCACTGCTTTCGGCCTTGATGCTCGTGGGGTGGATCACGCGGCGCGCGTTGAAGGCTCGTGCCGACCTGCCTCCTCAGGCAGCGCGCCGGTGGAGCGCCAATATCCGCAATGCGCTGCTGCTCGTCGCGATGGTCGGGCTGTTGATGATCTGGGCGCCGCAGCTGCGAACCTTCGCGCTCTCACTAACGGCGGTGGCCGTGGCGGTCGTCGTTGCGACCAAGGAGCTGATCCTTTGCCTTTCAGGGTCTGCGTTCCGCACCTTCAACCGCGCCTACACAATCGGCGACATCATCGAGATCGGCGAATATCGCGGCGAGGTGCTCGACATCAATCTGCTCGCCTCGCGCCTCAGGGAGGTTGACCGGCGTGAAGGTTCGATCCGGCTGCTCAAACAGACCGCGGTGGTGCCGCACAGCCTGCTGTTTTCAACCCCCGTGCGGATCGTAGCGAGGGCAGGTTCCCTTCCCGAGCATGTGTTCTCTCTCGTGTTCGAGACCAAGCTGAACCTCTTCTCGCGGCTGGAGGAGATCGAGGCCGCAGCACGCTCGGCCTACGACGAATGCGCTGCCCGGAGTAACAGCGATGAGCCGGAGCAAGCCGTGGCCGTCACCGTGACGATCAAGACGACGGAACTGGGAAGACAGAAACTGGAATTCGCCTTCAGGTCGCGGCTTGAAGACGCAGCCACCATCGAGAATGTGATCGCAGCGGCAGTTGGTTCGTGGGTTATGTCCCAAAATGAAGGCGAGATAGCCGCCGAGACTTGAGGAAAGGCTCGCGGGTGGGTCGCCATCACTTCGGCGCCTCTCCAGCGACCGGCGCGAACAGCCAGTCGAGATATGCCGCCAACCTCACCCCGCCCTTTTGCAGCCGCAAATCGGCGGCGGCGAGGTGCTGGTATTGATAAGCGCAGCCAAGGCTTGGCACCGCCCGATCGGTGACGCATGAGATTTCCTTTCGCGCCTCCGACCATATCTGGCAGGATGACCTTCCGGTGGCGGCGACAGGCTGCGATGTGAGCTGGAGCAACGTGGCTTGCGATGTCTGACTGGAAGAACGAACCGGCCTATCGCAAGTTGCTGCAAGCTTTCTCCGCTGTCAGCTATGGTCGCCGCCCATTGCGTTGCCCGACTGAGTTAGCCGCTGATTGTCCAGCGCCGATCGCGGGAAATGCGCCCCGCGCTGCCGCTGACGCCCTGGTGTCGATGGCCCAACAAAAGGAAGCCCTCATGCCTTTGCTGCTCTGCCCGAATGATAATAGCTCGATGCAGACCGTGGACCGTGACGGGGTGCAATTCGATATGTGCCCCACCTGCCGCGGTGTGTGGCTCGATCGGGGCGAGTTGGAAAAACTCATGGCCGCTGCACAAGAGAGCGCCTCGTCCTCGCAACCACAACGTCGCTCACCCCCGCCCCAGCAGCCGATCTACGGCGATTACGGTGAGGGTGGAGAACGCGGGGAACGAGGGGGATACGGCGAGCGCGGCGAGTATGGCGAGCGCGGTTACCGGAAAAAGCGCAGCTCGATCTTCGACATATTCGATTGAAATAGGCGGGGCCATCCCCCGGGTGAATGTGCTGGTAGCAGAGGAGGGACTCGCCTCACGCGCGGACAGGGCATTCAGTCGGCAGATGCGTTTTCATCGACGCAGAGTGCGCGACCGGACTCCCTGATCAGACAAGCCCGGCAGTAACCGCTGCGTAAGCCACATAGCCAGCCACAAGCAGGGCACCCTCCACCCGGGAAAGCCTGCGGCCACTATATGCGAACAGCATCACCACCGCCGATACCCCAACTAGCACGGGGAGGTCGAAGCGAAGTATCCCCGCAGGTATCTCGGTCGGCGCAACGATCCCGGTCACACCTCCGATGAAGAGAATGTTGTAGATGTTCGAGCCGAGCACGTTGCCAAGCGCGATCTCGCCCTGACGTTTGATGGCAGCGATGGCCGAGGTCACCAGTTCTGGGAGCGAAGTCCCGACTGCGACCACTGTGAGGCCGATAACCTCGTCGGACACGCCCAGATCAGAGGCGATGGTGATGGCGGAATCGACCAGCAGGCTGCCTCCGGCAATGATGAGCACCATCCCCGCCAGAAAGAGCGCACCGGCCAGAAGGATCACGCCGCGCGGCTTTGTCGCTGGGATCAGCGCCGAATCCACCGCCTCTAGCGCCATGGCCTTGTCGTATGCGGCACTATGCCCGGCTCCGGCCTTCTCCTGCCGAAAGGCGAGATACACATAAGCGACCATAAGGATGACCAGCACGATCCCCACCCCGCGCGAAAGGCCGAAAGTGTAGCCGATAGCAATCAGGATCGCGGCACAAGCCAGCCCGGCGCCCCCGTCGCGCCACAAAACTCCGCGTGCAACCGCGAACGGCGAAACCGCGACCGCAAACCCGAGGATCAGGAGCAAGTTGGCAATATTCGAGCCCACGATATTGCCCAGCGCAATCCCCGGAGAACCTGCCAGCGCTGCCTGGACGCTGGCGGCAAGTTCCGGCATCGAAGTGCCCATTCCGACGATGGTGAGTCCAATGAGCATCGGCGAAAGACCGAAATGTTCGGCGATGCGAACTGCGCCGCGAACAAGGAGTTCGCCTCCGGCAATCAGCAGCACGAGACCGAGGACCAAAAACAGATAGGTCATTAGATCAGATCCAGAGCAACGCGAAAGCCGCCCAATAATGCGGCAATCGCCGTGGTAACGGCAGCGCGGGCATTGAGAATGCGCGCACGATTGAGCGCGGTGATCAGCCGGTTGATGTCGGCATGATTGAACTCCTCGAACTTGCTCACCCTTCGCTGGGGCTTGCCGGCGGCTTGCAGCCAGAACCATGCGGAGAACACCGCGGCAACTACGATGGCGAGGTCCAGCACATAAACCGCTACACCCATCGGCACATCCCGGCGCATTCGATCCGATTGACGGAAGCCCGCAGACACGTACGTTCGCTCGTGATGAATTTCATCCTGAACCTCCATGGAATCTATGCCACGGGGTCGCGATTGTTCCGCCAGAGCCCTGCAACCGACGCTATTACGCACCGACGCATCCGAAATGACCAATGTTCGAACCTTGCGTTTACGATGGAGGACAGAAGGGTTGCGAGATAGGGACTGCATCAGGCATGTCGCATGCTCCTGTGTGAAGTGCGACTATCGTCGCACCAAATGCTGATGTTGCATCGGCGAAGGCTGGAGAGGTCTGCCGCGAGCCTGTATGTTGCTCGCGGCAGATCAAGATCGCTGCGCTCTGATAACGCCACCACGAAAAGCAACGGCAGCGTTTCCGTATCGCTGCGGAGATGGAAGTCCTGGGTCACTTCGCCCTATCGCACCCGGGTGTCGCCAATCAGGCGTGCGGCGGTGGGAAACGGGCAAAACGCGCCAGTGCTTGCGATACTCGGGCCACGGGCTAGAGATCTTGAATGCTTGATCCAGATTGCCTCAAGACACTGCCAGCTTTGGTGCTGGAAAGGGGCGTCGTCCGTGAAATTCCAGCATCTGAGGTCGCAAGCTACCGCGGAGATGGATTTGTCTGGCTTCACGTCGAGGGCGCAGGCCGCAACGGGCGGCCCGACCTGCCCTCTTACCTTCCCGGCCTCGCCGCGAACGCCTTGCTGGCGAGTGAGACCCGCCCCCGGTGTGAACAGATCGACGATGGCGCGATTATCAACCTTCGCGGCAATGCGCTCGAACCGACGGCTGACAGCGATCGACTGGTCTCGATCCGGGTGTGGGTCGAAGGTCGCCGCGTCACTTCCGTCACGCGCAACCCGTTGGCTGCGCTCGCCAAGGTCGAAACGGCCATGCAGGCGGGGAAGCTGTGCGATGGCGGGGACTTCGTCGCCGCGCTGGCACAGGCGATCAGCACCGAGCTGGATCCCGAGATCGCCGAGTTGGGCGACCTGCTCGACGATTGCGAGGGCGAGATCGAGAGCGCCGATATCTACGCCCTGCGACGCCGCATCGCCGCACTGAGATCGCAGGCGATTGCGCTACGCCGCTTTGTCGCACCCGACCGAGACGCTCTGGCATCGTTGGCGCAACTGCCTTTCACGTGGATCAGCCATGACGACCGGATGCATCTGCGCGATGCGGCTGACCGTTTCGCACGCATGGCTGAGGAGCTGGAAGCGGTGCGCGAACGCGCCGCGCTGCTGCACGAACAACTCACCGATCTCAGAGCCGAGATCGTTGACCGGCGCAGCCTTGCGATTGCCGTGGTGGCCTTCATCTTCCTGCCCTTGACCTTCGTTACCGGACTGTTGGGCATGAATGTCGACGGCATCCCCTTCGCCAACGAAGACTGGGCTTTCTGGGGGGTGTTCGGCATCTGCCTCCTCATCGCACTGGTGGTGCTGGGGTGGTTCGCCGTTCGCCAATGGCTGGACGACTAAGTTCCGCCACATTGTTCAACTCCCTGTAAGCCTGTCGGGAGCAAGGAACGAATTGCCGTTCGGTTCAGCCTTTTCTCCCGGCAATTCCCTCCCAGATCGGATCCGCTTTTATGACTTCCCGCGAAACCACCAGCATTCTCGCCTTGCGCGAGGACACAGCGTCCGGCCGTGGTGCCTCCGTTTCCGATGTCCTCCATCGCCTCGCCTTCGGGGCGATCGGCTGGCCGTGGCTGCTCTACAGCCTGTGGGGCGGCACGCAGGAATCCAAGCGGCGGCTGATGGCGCGGATCGGACTCGCCGAAGGAGCGCTACCCAATCTTGGCAGCTGGAAGGCGGACACGGGTTTTCTCCATCGCATCGTCGATGCGGTCGAGGAACTGCGCCCGCAAGTGGTGGTCGAGCTCGGGGCCGGAGCTTCGACGCTGGTCTGTGCCAAAGCGCTTGCCCGCAATGGCGGTGGGCGGCTGATCAGTTTCGACCAGCATCGCGATTTCGTTGAGGCCACCGCAAATTGGGTCGCCGAGGAAGGGGCCGAGGCAGACGTTCGTTGGGCGCCGTTGGTGGACGGCGCGACCGAATGGCCCGGCCGATGGTACGAACTGCACGGGGTACCCGCGCAGATCGACCTTCTGATCATCGACGGCCCGCCGTGGGCGGTGCATCCCTTCGTCCGTGGTGCGGCCGAGTCCCTGTTCGATCGCCTGTCGCCGGGTGGTATGGTGTTGCTAGACGATGCCGCGCGACCCGGAGAGCGGATCGTCGCCCGGCGCTGGCGCAGGAACTGGCCCGCAATCAGTTTCGAACGCGCGAGCGGCAGCACCAAGGGCACGCTGGTGGGACGCAAGCATGACGCCCGCAGTGCGGTACACCCGACCCCCGAAGCCGCGAACGAAAATTCGCCCTTTGCAAGCTGGCGGCGCGCCGCCGCCATCTTCGCACTGTTCGGCGCCGGCTGGCTTGCCAACGAGGTAACAGGTGACTTTTCGGCGCCGGCCCAGGCCGCCTCGATCGTTGACGAAGCGCACGCCTCGCACGCTGCTGGCCGTGCGCGCGAAGGAATTATCTCCCTGCCCGAATCCGAACGGCTGGACCGCGGCGAGATCGCACGGGCGACCGGCCTCGACCTGCCGGTACTACCGGCAGGCTGGCAGGTGAGCGACGTGCAGCTCTACCCATCCGATCTCGGAAACGTGGTGACGGTCACGCTTCTCACCGAGGCCGATGAGCGGCTTTCGCTGTTGGCCGCCCGCGCGGAAACCCCTGCCGAGGGGCTGCCGATGCTGGAACGGCGCGAAGGCGCCGCCATCGCCTACTGGGAAGAAGGCCCGCTGGCCTACGCCCTGGTCGGCGAGCTGGAGGCGCGGATTTTGCTGAAATATGCATCCCGTTTGAGCGCGGCTCCTGCGGGCTGAGGCATCGGATATTTCCGATTGCGCTCAGCTGGCAGGCGGATCAATCGGGATGAGGGTTTCATCCCCTTCGATGTCATCGACAACCTCGACGATGCCCTGCCCCAGATGGCTCCGGCGCCGACCGTAAGCGAAGTAAAACAGTATGCCGGCGGCCGTCCACGCCGGCAGCACGATCATGGCATCGCTCGGCAGGTTGAGGAACAGGAAGACGCATCCGGCGACCGTGGCCGGAGCGACGAACCACAGCCCCTGAACCCGGAACGGACGCTTTACGTCAGGCCGCTTCTTGCGAAGAACCATCACAGCGACGGCCACCATGGCGAAGGCATACAACGTTCCGGCATTGGCGATATCGGCCAATTTGCCGACCGGCAGAAACGCCGCGGCGAAGGCCACCACGCTGCCGGTGATGATCGTCACCACGTGCGGCGTGTGCCACTTGGGGTGCACCCGGCTGAGGACTTCGGGGAGCAGGCCGTCGCGACTCATGACGAAAAAGATGCGGGTCTGCGCGAACAGCAGCACCAGAATGACCGAAGGCAGGGCGATGAAGGCCGCATACCCCAGCGCATTCCCCACGCCGGACCAGCCGATCTGGCGCAGCACATGCGCGAGCGCTTCGTCCGAACACACCAGCGCGGCGGCATGCTGCGGCAGCAAGCACTGACGGGCGAGTTCCTCGGAACCTGCGGGGAAGGGAATTCCCCCCGGCCCCATGATCGGTTGCCCGCCGATGGTCCCGATCGCGCCAGCGGCGACCGCGATGTAGAACAAGGTGCAGAACAAGAGCGAGCCGACAAGCCCGATCGGCACATTGCGTTGCGGGTCCTTGGTCTCCTCCGCCGCAGTCGAAACAGCGTCAAAACCGACATAGGCGAAGAAGATCGTCGCCGCCGCCCCGATCGCGCCCACGCCGCTTCCCCAGCCGCCGAACACGCCTGCGGGAAGGAAGGGATTGAACCGATCGACCTCGACCTCAGGCAGCGTCAGCGCGATGAAGACCGTGAGCGCCGTGACCTTGATCGCCACCAGCACCGCGTTGACCTTCGCGCTCTCGCTCGTTCCGATCACCAGCAGCAAGGTGACGAGCAGGGCGATGGCGAGCGCGGGCAGATTGATAACCCCGCCCTCCACGCCGCCGAGCACAAGCGGCCCTCCGGATAGCCATGCTGGCAGTTGAACACCGAAAGTTTCGTTCAGGATCGTGCCGGTAAAATACCCCGACCAGCCGACCGAAACCGCGCTTGCGGCAATGGCGTATTCGAGCACCAGCGCCCAGCCCACCGTCCACGCCAGAAACTCGCCCATGGTTGCGTAGGTGTAGGTATAGGCCGATCCCGAGACCGGAATGGTCGAGGCGATCTCTGCATAACACAGCGCTGCGACGATGCAGATCAGCCCGGCGACGCCAAACGCCAGCATCAGGCCCGGCCCCGCCTTCTGCGCGCCAGCGGCGGTGAGGACGAAGATGCCCGTGCCGATGATGCAGCCGATACCGAACAGCATCAATTGCAGCCCACTCATGGTGCGCTTCAGGGACTTGTTGCGAGCCGCGGCCAAGATGGCATCCAGCGGCTTCACCCGGTCAAAAATCATGTTGGGATATATTCCGTGACCCGAAACGGCCGATCCCCGTCCTGCCGGTCAAAGCAGCCAGTAGCACCGCACCTGATCTTTCGGAAACAGGAAAATGGCGCGGCTGCTGGTAATCGGTTGCAGCCCGGTTGGACTCGTCTCCATGGATGCGACGCTAGTTTATGCTCCTCGAGACCGGCGTGGTCGGATTGTGCAGTATTTGTTATGTGCTGCGCCATTCAACCCGTCCTTTCAGCGGAGCCCCGCGAGGCGGTGGCTGACGCAACACTGCCCCAACAATCAGGTTCCGCCATTCTGGCACGCCATCGATTCACTGCGGCGGAAAGCGCGCAAGAAGATGCAGCACGGCATTTCTGCCATGCTGCGTCTAATAATGAATTTTTATGATATTCAATGGCTTGTTGGTAGCGGAGGAGGGACTCGAACCCCCGAAACGCGTATTATAATTCCAGCGGGAACATAGACATAGACGCGTCTACGTAGCGCTTCTATTCGCTTTTCTTGCGCTTGGTTTGGTTGCGAAACCTCTTTTCCGGTGATGTCTGCAACTGCGTCGAAGGCCGAACGGAAGCTTACTCGAACAGAGCGGAGGATTGACCAGAGAATTAGGCGCAGATCTGACGCTGGTAGCCCGCCCCGTCGCTCAATAAGCCGGCGACGGCTATGGCAGGGACTGGCCGCGAGAACAGGAACCCTTGAATGTGGCGGCAACCTTCACGTTCCAGCACTTCGAACTGGGCGATCTCTTCCACCCCTTCAGCCAGCGTCTCCATCCCCAGCGCATCGGCCAGCGTGGTGATCGCACGGATAATTGCATGGCCATTGCCGTTGGTGCCGAGGTCTTCGACGAAGCTGCGATCGATCTTGACCTTGTCGAACGGGAAAGAACGCAGGTAACTCAGCGAGGAATAGCCCGTTCCGAAATCATCGAGCGCTATCCGCACGCCTAGATTGCGCAAGGAATGCAGCGTCGTCAGCGTCGCATCGATATCGGCGATGAAGATGCTCTCGGTGATTTCCAGTTCGAGCCGCTGAGGGGGAAGTCGGCTGGCAGCCAGCGCCTGAAGTATGGTGCTGGCAAGCCCCGTAGCGGTAAACTGCTTGGGCGAGACATTCACCGCGACCGAGACATCATCGGGCCATGTGCTGGCGTGATGGCACGCCTCACGGATCACCCATTCGCCGATCGGGATGATCAGGCCGGTTTCTTCCGCCAAAGGAATGAAGTCGACCGGACTGACTTGGCCTCGGGTCGGGTGATTCCATCGGATCAACGCCTCGAACCCGGTCAGCCTGCGTTCTGCGACACAATAAAGCGGCTGAAAATGAAGCTCGAATTCGCCATCGCGAATTGCGCTGCGCAGGTCGATTTCCAGCTGGCGCCGGCGACGGGCGGCATCATCGAGGCTAGGTTCGAAAAAGTGGTAGGTCGATTTACCTTCGTGCTTGGCACGGTAGAGCGCGAGATCGGCGTTCTTCATCAAAGTGACGCCGTCGTTGCCATCGCCCGGGGCCATGGCAATGCCAATGCTGGCACCGCAGGTCGCGGCCTGTCCGTTGATTGTCATTGATCGGCCAAAGCAGCGTTGCAGCGCGTCAGCTATGCCGCCCAGACTATCGCCTTCGGCAATGCCATCGACGAGGATCGCGAATTCATCGCCGCCCAACCGCGCGATTAGCGCATCTGGATGATCTTCGCGCAAGTGGTCGGCGACCGCACGTAGCAACGTATCACCTGCTGGATGGCCGAGCGTGTCGTTGACCATCTTGAAGTCATCAAGATCGACGTAGGCGATCATCACCTGTTCGCCATCGCGGCGGCGCGCCAGCGTGTTGGCCAGCTGTTCGGTGAACAATTTGCGATTGGGCAGGCCGGTCAACCCGTCATGCAAACCGACATGAATGATCTGCCGTTCGCGTTCCTCGATCGCGGTCGCCATGTGATTGAAGCTGCTGGCGAGCCGCCCGATCTCATCATCGGTCGTAATGCTGAGCACGACTTCGCGCCCTTCGCCGATCAGCCTGGTGGCCGCATCAAGCTGCTGCAAAGGCTGGGTCACGCTGTGCGCCACCCGCCAGCTCAACCCCAGCACCAGCACAATCCCGCCCACCGCCAGTGCAGCCAGCAGCCACTTGAGGCCGGAATAGGCAGCAAGTGTTTCTGTCAGCGAATGGCTCAGCACGAGGCGGGGAGCGACGCCTTCCTGAAGCACAGTGAGGTCGGACACATGGTAAAGCAGCCGCTCGCCTTCTTGGCGTTCGAACACGTCGCCGGTGTTGGCGGCTTGCAGCCAACCGGGTTGCCGGGAGGCTTCCACCACCTGCGCTTCAAGCGCAATCGGGGCAAGTTCGACCAGCCGATCCAGCTCGGCCCGGTCCAGTGGTTGGGCGATCACCAGCCATCCGATCAGATCGGGCGCTTCAATCGGTGCGGCTGCTGCCAATGCAAGCCCATCCTTGCCTTTGATAATCCCGCGAGTTTCGCCAGCATCCAGCCGCGCCCACAGATCGGCGGCTGCCGGAGCGGCGCTGGCATCTGCGGCGAGCACCTCGCCATCGAGAGTCAGCACAAAGGCGGCGTCGCTGCGAACCCGGCTTTGAAGGCTGCTCAGAGCGCTGGCGATCGTCGGCGCATCGCCGGTTGCCACGGCTTCGCGAAACCCGAAATCACGCGCCAATACACCAGCCTGATCGCCCATCTGCCGGGCACGCGCCGCGAGAATTTCGTCAAACACCCGAGCATTGGCTGCCAGATCGCGTGCCGCGCTGGTCTCGGCAAAGCGCGACAGGCCGCTGCCTGCCAACGTCACCACAAGTGCCAGCACCACCGCAAACAAGGAGGCATAGAGCACGGCGATGCGCGCCCGCAGTGAACCGAACCGCAGCTTGGCGAGCCGGTTCAATGCCTTTGCCAAATTTGCAGGCGCAGTCGGCTCGTGGATCACCGCAAGGTCACCTTGATCTTGTGCACCTGCGCCGCGCCGCTCACGTTGAAGGCGGATTTCATTTCATTGGCGGGGCTACGCAATTGTGGATGCCACACAGTTATGCTGGCGTTACCCGCGGCCATCCCGGCCAGAATGACATAGCCATTGTGATCGGTCTTGCCTGCATACGGCGTGTCGGTAACGCGGATGTAGCCGCGCATATCATCATGGATGTTGCATCCCAGCTTCACGCTGCCAGTAATCGGAAAGCTTTGCGTGCGGGTCTGATCGCGGCCGTAAAGATCGATCTCGAAGCGCGCAGGCTTGGAAAAGCTGTAGATCGAATGGCGCACCTGATCCAGATTGGGAAAGGCGACGGTGCTGCCTTGGGCCACTACTAATGTGCCCGGTGTGAATTGCAGGCCCTTCTGAGCCATGCCCATCTTCCAAGGGAAGCGGATCGGGCCGGAAGCACCGCGAGCGTGGTGCAGTTCAACCACCGCATCGCGCACCGGCATGCCATTGACGTCGACAACCTGCACCCTCACGCTTGCACCGGCTGCAGCCTGCACAACGAATGCGCCGCCAGCAAGCGCCGCTGCGCCAGCAAGGGTAAGTGCCGACAAGAAATAGGGGAAACTGCGAAAGGCCATATCAGGGCATTGGAACTAACCTGAACCCCTTAAAAAACCGTCCCCCGCTGGTTTAGGCGCTATTTACCTTGTGCCATTAACGCCCAGCACCATGACGTTGCTCGCCACCTGTCTCCTGAGCCTGTGCCACGCTGCGGCCGGATCTGCCGCAGCGGATGATCGGGCCACGCAAGCGCCGCAAATCGCCTATGCGCCCGTGCTCGATAGTGAACAGTTCGAAGAACCGCAGACTGCCGCTGTGCCACTGGCGGCCGGTACTGGATCAGCCACGCAGCGTGCATTGCAACCGCTTGGGCCAACAAGCGCGCTCGGCGATGACGGCTTTCGGATCGGCAAGTTGCGCGCATTCAAGAGGGGGAAGTTGCTGCTGACCAACGGGATCACCACGGTCGAAGGCGCTTCGGGGGGCGGAATCGCGCGCTGGGCCACCATTGCCGGCCGGCAGACAGGCGGCGGGGTCGGAGTATCCGGCCATGCCACTGCGATCGAATTGCCTGAGTTCGGCTGGCGTTCCTATGGCGTCGCGATTGGCATCGGCGATCGGCTGGAGCTGTCGTTCGCACGGGCGGATTTCGACACCCGTGATGCCGGCGCGCTGCTGGGGCTTGGCGAAGGATTTACCTTCGGTCAGGAAGTGGTCGGCGCAAAAATGCGGGTAGCGGGTGATCTCGTCTATGGCGAAACCTGGTTGCCGCAGATTGCGGTCGGGATCGAACACAAACGCAATCGCGATGGCGCTATCGTGCGCGCATTGGGTGCTGCTGATGATGACGGCATGGACTACACCATCAGCGCTACCAAGCTGCTCTTGGCCCACAGCCTGCTGATCAACGCGACTGCGCGTTTCACCGAGGCCAATCAGCTCGGCTTGCTCGGCTTCGGCGCGGCCGCTGGCCGGGGGTATCAACTGCAATTCGAAGGCTCGCTCGGCTATCAATTGTCGCGCCGCGCGGTGATCGGCGCTGAATATCGCAGCAAGTCCGACAATCTTGGCTTGGGCGAAGACGATTGGATGGATCTGTTCGCTGCCTACGCGCTTACCGACAATGTCACTCTGACGGCGGCCTATGTCGACCTGGGTTCGATCGCCACTTTCTCGGATCAGCGCGGCGGGTTTGTGTCCGCACAAGTCGCATTCTGATGAATTTTCCGGAGCCTTCCCGATGCTGATGACCGCTGCCACCGCTCTGTTGATGGTGCTGCAACAAGCGCCTGCCGAAGGCACCGATTGGGATGCCGAGTTCGGGGTCGAAGAAAAAGTGCGCGATCCCGTGACGGGTGAACTGCCGGTCGATCCTTACACGCAGAGCGATACCAACGCCGGCGCCAAGCCTTATGACAGCGCAAGATTGGTCGCCGATTTCGGCGGACGCGAAGGCATCCGTCGAATCGCGATCCGCACTGTCGAAATGAGTCAGGCCGATCCGCGCATCGCCGATATCTTCGCCGCGCAAGACATGGTGCGGCTGAAGCGAACGCTGGACGAACAGTTCTGCTATCTGCTCGGTGCGGGCTGTGATTACACCGGCCGCGACATGCGCACCGCGCACGCCGGAATGGGCGTGACCAGAACCGATCTCAACGCGCTGGTCGAAAACCTGCAAGCCGCGATGCGCGAAGCCGGCGTGCCGTTCGCGGCACAGAACCGCCTGCTTGCGAAGCTTGCGCCGATGTCAAAGGACATCGTCGAACGTTGAGACCGTAAGCATTAGCTAGGGGTCGGATTAAGGCTTACCTTTATGGCAGCTGGGAATGGCTGGTATGGGGTCGTAACCCAAACGCCGGGTTTTGGTTGGACCCCACCCCTAAGCCGCCATCAGCCGCAGCTCCATCTCTACCTTCAATCTACGGCCTTAGCGGGGTTATGGCAGTGGTGCCCGCAGAACAGCGGAAGAGCCGCAGATTATGATTCCAGCGGGAACGTAGGCATAGACGCGTCTACGTAGCGCTATTATTCGATTTGGAAGGTATGGTTGCGGGCGTTTAGCTTGTTTTCGCTAATGGCGAAACTGGGTGGATTCCTGCCGCTAGGGCAGGATCCATTTTCATTTCTTGTGCCGGAATGCTGAACGTCGCCCCTTGATGTAACCTCCAGAAGCCGGGTCATCAATCTACCCAGTGCATTTGCTCAGACGGGGCTTACGAACGACCGGGGCCAGCGAATGGGCCGCTGACCCCGTGCAGTCCGATCTGATCAGAACCGAGTCCGCAGGCCCAGTCGATATCTGCGGCCGATGGCGTTGCCGATGAAGGGGTTGAAGCCAAGCGGCAACTGCGCCGCTGCCGGTTCGGCATCGGTGAAGTTCTCGATCGATGCCTGGAACTGGGTTTCAACCCCGCCAAGATCGAGGTCGATCGTCAGGCCAATATCGTGCTCCGTGAATGAACCACTATCGATGCCGAAATCGGTCGGGCCAGCGGAGGTCTGGAAGCAAGGATCGCGGCCGACGCAGCGATCATCCGTCACCCCGTCGATATAGGTAACCCCATAGCGCAGGTTGAAAATGTCGTAATTCACGTTGACGAAGCCGTTGGCGCGCCATTCGGGGACGGTGTTGGGATCACGGAAGTAATTGCCGAAGCCGATCGCGTCGTAACTCTCCTGAACCACCACGCCATCGATGACGAACTCGTCAAAGCTGAAGTCTAGATTCCACACCGCATTGCCGCCGAAAGAAAGATCGATCTGATCTGCGACGGGCACGTTGAAGGTCAGCGAGAAATCAAGCCCCGCCACTTTCACCCCTGGCCCATTGACGACGTCGGTCCGCACCCGGCTGATGTCGAGGCCGGTGGTGGTGCCCTGAATGCACTGATTGCCGCTGAACGTGATGAGGCCCGCCAGCGGGCTCGAACAATCGACCGGCAGTGTGCCGGTGGTCTGTCCGTTGGCCACCAGGCTGGCGATCGCATCACCCGGCGTCGTGGTGATCTGGTCATCGAGATCGATCGACCAGTAATCGACACTGAAGATCACGTTGCCCGCCCCTAGCGGCGCGTTGATGATCGCACCGATATTGTAGGTGAAGGCGGTTTCCGGGCCGAGGTCATCGGGATTGCCAAAGATATCGAGCGACTTGAAGTTGCCCCCGGCAGCAGTGAAGCCCTGCAAGGCCGTGACTGAGATCGGGGCGACTTGCGAGGGTATCGGTCCGCGGAAGGTGGTCCCGACCGAACCACGCAAGGTCAGCCAATCGGTCGCCTCGAAGCGTGCAGATCCTTTGGGATTGACGGTCGAGCCCACCGAACCGCCATAATCCTCGAACCGGATCGCACCTTGCAGTTCCAGCCGCTCGGTTACCGGCAAGCGCACTTCGCCGAAGAAGGCATAGACGTTCTGGCCGAGATCTATTGGGCGCGACCCACCAAGGAAGATGAATGGTCCGACACCTTCGGTCGTGGTGCCGACGCAGCTTGTGTCCCCTTCGATGAAGCAGGGATTGAAGTCGAGATTGGACTCATTGTTGAGCGGACGACTTTTGAAACTTGTATCACGATATTGGAACCCGACCGCGAACGCCACCGCCCCGCCGCCAAGCTCGAAACCCGTATCTCCCGAGAGGACAGCGTCGATGACGAATTGCGTTTCCTGCTCCGATGTCCCGTTGGGGATTTGCAGCCACCCAACTAGCTCAGAGGTATTTTCGGCGCCCGGCACATAGAATGGATTAGTGAGACCGAGCGTGGGGTTGGACGGGCCTGCATTGGAGAACGGATTGAAGAACAGGCAACCATTTGCGCCCGGTGTGGTGCCGGTGCAGTCAGGTCCGCCAAAGCCGTTGAGAGCGGCTTGCAACCGCGATCCGATGATCCCCGGAGCTGCGGCATCACGGTTGGATTCCCAGAAGGTCCCATCGATATCAAGCGTCAAGGTGTCGCTAAGTTCAATGTCGAAGCCGCCGCTGACGCGCCACGCATCGTTCAGCGCAAAACCAGTCCCAGCGCCGCGCGAAGGATCCTCGTCGAGCGGATTACCCAGATAGCCGAGTGGTCGGTAGAGCACATTGGTAACAGCTACGATCGGATTGGTCGGGCTGCTTGCCGGGAGGCCTTGCTGAGCGAGAAAGGCAGGCAGCCCCGGGTTGAGCGGGGACGTGGTAAAAGCGCTTTGAAAACCTGATCCCCGTGGCCCTTGTGTCGGCGGGAAGGCTGGGGAGTAATTGATCGATTCCAGATCGCTACGGGCCCAAAGCGCATCTGCTTGAAAGCGCACTCGGTCGCTGAGGTCGACGGTAAATTGTGCAAAGGCCTGATAGCGATCCTCGTCTTCAACGATGTTGTCGAATGGAATGAAGGTGAAGCGGCAGATCGCTCCATCTTGAAAACCACCGAGCTCGTTACATCCGCGGTCGGGGCGGACTTGTGTATTAACCGCGCCCGCGGCGGTGTCGAAATAGCTCACTGCGAACAATCCCGGCGTTGACAACGCTGAATAGGCCGAGGGGTTCACCGTATAGTCGAGCGATGTGAAATCGCGCGCAGTATTCGGCAGTTCCGAACGGTGCTGCCACCCGGCGCCGACCACCAGATTAGCGCGATCCCCCAGCTCGAATCCGGCCAGCGCACTCATCGTGTAGTTGTTGTCCGAGCCATTGATGAAGGTGTAATTGCCCTGCAGCTCGACCCCTGTGAACGTGCTGCGGGTGATGAAGTTGGCGACGCCGGCAATGGCGTCCGAACCATAGGTCGTCCCGGCCCCATCCTTCAGGATCTCGATCCGTTCCAATGCGAACAGCGGCATCAGCTGGGTGTCGACAAACCCTGCACCGGGCGTCTGGATCGTCCGCTTGCCATTGAGCAAGACCAGCGTGCGCTGCGGCCCGAGCCCGCGCAAATTGAGCGAACCGACACCTTGAAAACCCTGCGCAACAGTCGAAAATTGGTTGGTATCACCCAGGACTGCGCCAACGGCGGGAAGATCCTTGATGAATTCGAGCGGGCTATCCACGCCCTGTTTCGCGAGATCTTCGTTCGTGTAGACATCGACTGGCAAAGCCGCGTCTTGGGGAGTGCCGCGGATCAGCGAGCCAGTGACGACGATGGTGCGGGTTTCGGACTGCGCGGGCTGCTCTAGCGCATCAGTTGCTTGCTGGGCGAAAGCAGTTGCGGGCATCGCGGCTAGTATGCTTGCGATCGCTCCGAATGCGGTGCTCTGACGAAAAGTCGCGTTCATACACTTCCCCCTTTTCGAAAGGGAGACGACCTGACGCGGACATCATAGGCCTGCGCCTTCATCAAATCAGCAGTGAGCCGGAATTATATCCGTGCCCCAGTCTTATTCGAGGTCTCTCCCAACCTCGCAGTCATAGTGCTTTGGCCAACTACAATAGGCAAGTGCGAAAGTTACAAGTGTGTTTCAGGTATTGATATTACACCTTTATTTTCGTCAAACACGACTGTCATATAAGTTTTCTATAAAGACTGAAATTTCGCTGTGCTTTGACACAACTTGCTCATTTTGCGATGAAGAGATCGCCTAACATACATTCTTGCAGCCACTTCAGGCGTCAATGACCCAAGCTGAGGATCCGCGTGAGTGGGGTGACCGAACGAGAGCTGACACGGCCGCAGCCTTAGGGACGAAGCGTCGCATCCCAAAAAAGAGGGCGGTCGCTTGGCTGCAACCGCCCCCAGTCTGAGAGTTGCCGCCCTATCGGGGCAGGACAGCAGCTCCAATAATCGCAACTTTACTTAGCTTCGCCGCCATCCATGGGGGCCGGTTCGGCACGTTCGGCACCGGTCTCGCCCTGCGCTTGCCCGGCGATCAGTGCGTCCCCCGAAGCGCTGAACATGCCCGCCGGCAGCGTGCGGGCGACCTTGCCCTGCTTGACCACCACCTGCTCAATTTCACCGCGCCCATTGGCGACGATTTCACGAACCTTGCCAAGCGAGGCGCCATCGGGTGTCATCACCGGCATGCCGGGCGCAACCGAGGCGGCACCCTGACCGGCCGCGGCGGCGCTCCCTGCGACTGCCAGCATTGAGTCGGTCAGCGATGCAGAGCCATTGCCTTCACCCGAGGCGCTACCGCCACCAGTCACGCTGCCCAGAGCCGGAACAGCCATCATGCCGGGCATCGGCGCGTTCTGGACCATTCCGCCCGCCGTGCCCATCGCTTGGCCCGCTGCATCACCAGCCAAGCCCTTTGCCTCGTCTGGAGCCGGAGCAATCGTTCCGATTACAGCGTCGGTGCCGATCAACTGGGCGCTGGCATTGCCATTGCCGCTGGCCGAACCGCTCCCGCTGGCACTGCCCATCGCGCTGCCGAGTTGCGGCACGGCAAGATCGGCAAGGCTCGCTGTCGAACCGGTGATCGAGCCATTGGCGCTGCGGTCAGCAGCTACGCGGCCATTGCGGGCGTCAACTGACTGGCTGCCTCCTGTAGCTGCATCGCCATCGACAGTGCTGCGCACAGAACGCGTCGTGCGATCCACAGTGTTGCCGATGGAAGGGCTGATAGTGCCGCGCAACGTCCCACCGAGCGTTCCGCCGATCTGGCCGCCGAGACCACCGCCCCCGCCGAGCAGTTGCGCCTGGGCTGCTGCCGGGATCAAGGCAAAAACACTGGCTGCAAGAATGATCGTCTTCATGTCCGTATCCTTTCATTTGTTCAGCGAGCTTCGTGTTTGTGCTCGCTCGAAAGGAAAACGGATGGCCGACGCGGCTTAATGCATGGCAGCTGCCAAAAATGTCATTTTCTCTTGCCGCAGCCCGAGCACAACAATCCGCGACCATAGGTCGTGTCATGGCCCTTGGCGCCGAGGTCGCGGGCCTCGGCATCGAGCCGTGGGCGCCAATTTGTGCCGCCTCCGATCGCTGCGGCGACCCGGGCGGCAGCAAGCGGAGCAGCATAACTGGTGCCGCGCAGCACCATGCTCCGCCCGCGCGCGTCCAATGCGCGAACGTCGGCTCCCGGCGCAGCATAATCGAGATGGAGCGCACGTCCCGCCTCGATCAGTGCGCGCCCCTTGCGATCGACCCCGGTGATGGCCAGCACATCAGAATACGAAGCCGGAAAAGCGGGCGGTGCAGCGGGGCCGTCATTGCCAACGGCCGCAACGATCACAACCCCGCGCTGCTGTGCGGATTTAACTGCGCGTTCAACCAGCGCGTTCCTTGGCCCGACGAGGCTGATCGACACCACCTTGGAGCCACTGGCAGCGAGCCAGCCGAGCGCCCTGGCAATGGCGAGCGCGTTGCCGCCAGCCGGATCGCTGCCATAGACATCGGCAACAAGTAGCCGCCGCGCGCCGGTGAAATGCAGGAGGCTCGCCACAGACGTACCGTGATCCGAGGCAAGCGGCGCGCCGCGCGCAAAGCCCTTTTGTGCAGCGACTGGCACAGCCTTGCTGCTCGCACCGTCGATGATCCCAACCGGCAAATCGATAGTGGCGCCCGACACAGCAGCCAGTCCCGGCGGGGTCAGCGTTGCTGATGTCCGGGATGACTCGCCCCCTGCCTCGAAATGCAGGTGATCAGCGCTGAGTTCAAGATCAGGGGCAATTCCGCTCGCCAGCCGTTCAGCCTCTGCCAGCGGCATTCCGCTCGGCACAGCGAGGCGGTGGACGGCAACTGCCAATCCTTCGATTTCCTCGCGGGCGAGAATGCCGAAACCGGCCTGTTCCAACGCAAGCAAATCGCCAGCCGAAGAAGCGATCGCCAGCAATTCTCCACGACGTGCCAGATCGCCTTGCGTATCGCGTTCAATCACAGCCGGGTTCCGCTGGATCAATCGGTCAAGCGTCCGTTCACGCAAGCGCAGCAGGCGGCGGGCCTCGCGCGCGGCGGTGCGGTCGGCGGTTTCCACTGTGTCGCCGACCCGGTCGGTGAGATCATCCAGCGCGCTGCCTACGCCGGGCACTGGCAATCCGGGCACCTGCAATTGCGCTGCCACCGGGCCTGCCAGCATTCCTGTCAGCGCCAGCGCGGCAAGGATCGGGGGAAGGATCTGTCTCATTATTCCTCATTCGTCGTTTTCGTCTTAAGCATGGATGAAACGCTCGGCGCCATTCGTTTCATCCATGGAAAGGCACATACTCTGGCCATACGCTTCGAGAACCAGGTGTTGGAACTGCTGCCGCGGCTGCGCCGGTTCGCGATCGGGCTTGCCGGGTCGCCGGCCGATGGTGACGACTTGTGCCAAATGACAATCGAACGCGCCCTTGCCCGCCGTGACCAGTGGCAGGAGGGGACGCGGCTCGACAGCTGGATGTATCGGATCATGCGCAATATCTTCATCGACGAGAGACGTGCCACGTCGCGGCGGCGCGAGACATTTGTGGACGCGGATGCCGGTTTGACGATCGGATCGGACGGGGCGCAGGAAGCGCAGGTCGAACTTGGCATGGTCGATCGGGCGATGGCACGCCTTCCTGATGAACAACGCGAAGCAGTGCTGCTGGTGATGGTTGAAGGCTGCTCATACAAGGAAGCCGCCGAGATTGTCGGGTGCCCGGTGGGAACACTCAATTCGCGGCTGGTGCGCGGACGTGACGCGCTGCTGTCGCTGCTGGAGGACGGGCAATGATGGTGACCGACGAAATAATCGCCGCTTTTGCCGATGGCGAACTTGAGGGTGCGGACAAGGCGCAGGTCGAAGCAGCCATTGCCGCTGATCCTTTGCTCGCACGCAAGGTGGAGGCTCACCGTGCGCTGAAAGCGCGGCTTGCTGCGCACTATGCGCCTTTTGCGGAAGGCGGAGTGCCCCCGCATATCGCGGCGTTGCTGGAGAGTGGCGGTGACGAGCGCGGCACTGACACCGTCGACGTGGTCAGCTTCGCTGCCGAGCGGCAAAAGCGCGGACTTGCACCGTTCCTGCGCCGCTGGGCAACGATTGCCGGGCCGGCGCTGGCAGCTTCGCTGGTGCTGGCGCTGTGGCAACCGTGGCAGGGCGAGACGCCTGAAGGCTATGCGGGTGGCAAGCTTGCAGCCGCGCTCGACACGCAGCTCGCCGCCAATCAATCCTTGGATGCCGATACCCGCATCCTGCTGAGTTTCGAGCGACAGGGCGGCGGTCTTTGCCGTGCCTGGCGCGGAGCCGATGCAGGCGGAATCGCCTGCCGCGACGATACCGGCTGGAAGATCGAGCGGCAATTCGCCCTGGACGAAGCGGCATCAGGCCAGTTTCGGCAAGCCGGTAGCGAGGCAGATCTGCTTGCCGCAGCGCAGGACATGGCCGCAAGCGGCGCGCTTGATGCCGCAGGCGAGCGCGCGGCACGGGAACGCAATTGGCAGCCTTGAGCCGACCTGATGCCAAAAGGGGTCGGCACTGATACCGACCCCTCCCGGTGCCTGAAACGGATGATTGGTGGTGGATCAGTTCACTGTCACCGTCCCGCTGCGATAGCCGCGCTCCGCCATTTCCTCGATGTAATGAACGCGTGCCCGCACCAGAGCGCTCATTCGCCATGCGCGTGCGGTCGACGATATCTTTGTCACCCACGACGCTGGCGGCACGAGAAGCGCCGATCAGATGTGGGAACTTCAGGATGCGCGCAAGGCGTTCGAAGAGGTTCGGCCCAATGGCTGGCGCGATGCGGAAGCAGCCTATGTCAAGAACCCGGAACTCGCGCGCGAGGCAGGCAGCGGCCAGGTACGCCGCGCTGTCCAAGCGCTTCAGCTCGAAACCGAGCTGCGCACCGATCCGCAGCGCCGTGCCGACCGTTTCGTCGAGCGCTGGCAGAAGCTCGACCACACCAGCCAACGCCAGTATCAGGCGGGTGATATGTCCGGCTACAAGACAACGCGCGTCGCCATGGGCGACATGGCCAAGAGCCTCGAACGCGACCCGCAGCTGGAGTCGATCCTTGCCAATCGCAAGCTGGAGCTTGGCATCAGTTTTGACTCAGGTCGTAGTCTCGGCCGCGAGCTTGCGTTCAACCATGGCATCGACCTTGGCAGAGGCAGAGGAAGAGGGATCGGGATCTGACGGCGGTCGCCCCGCCGCTTCCCCTGCCTTTCTCGGCCTTGCTAGATCAGGCCTTCTTCGTGCGGCGTGGCTTTGGCGCAGGCGTGCCGGGCTTGCGACCAAGACCGATCTTCTTGGCGAGTTCGCGGCGCTTCTCCGCATAGGCAGGCGCGACCATCGGGTAATCAGCCGGCAGACCCCAGCGCGCGCGGTATTCTTCGGGGGTCATATCGAAGTTCGTGCGAAGATAGCGCTTGAGCATCTTCAGCTTCTTGCCATCTTCGAGACACACGATGTACTCGGGCTTCACCGAATTGCGGATCGCAACGGCGGGTTCCGGCTTGGCTTCTTCGAGGACCGGCGCGTGGCCCAGATCGGCGAGCGCCGCATAGACGTTGGTAATGAGGCCGGGCAGATCGCCGACAGCGACATCATTATTGCTGACATGCGCCGAGACAATATCGCTGGTGAGCTCAATGAGAGTTTCGGACGAGAGCTTCTGATTTTCTTCCAATTTTCGGTTTGCCTTTTTAATAACCAAGCTGTTCCCATCGTCATCAACGAGCTGGCGGACTATGACAACTATACGCGCCAAGCGACGCTTTTATAACCCAGGAATTCGGCACTTAGCGGACTGCTTTGCGCGTTGGTGTCGGTAATTGCGGTTATCACCCGATCGCCCGGACGCGGATTAAGTTGCCGATCTGCTTGAGTGGCGTAGTTTGGGTCGGGCGCGGTCGCCTTCACATCGGGCGCCAATGGCGGCTTTGCCAGAGGCACGGAAAAAAGCTGCCGTTCGGTAATCGACCCCAAAGTTGCCGTCCGATCCTAAGGCATTCCAGACCTTCGGCTATGCAGACCTAGGCAAGCCAAAGGGCGCGATAAGCCTGCTATATTCGGCTTCGGCCAGGCCGTAGCTATCGCCCGCCAGATCAAGCAGCTTCTCACGGTCAACTATGGTCACGGTCCCGCGTGCCGATCTGATCAGGCCTGCACCTTCAAGGACGTGCAGCGCCAACGTTACGCCGCTCCGCCGCGCTCCGATCATGGCCGCCATGAACTCGTGGGTGAGCTTGAGATCGTCAGTTTCCGTGCGATCCCGGCAGAGAAGAAGCCAACGCGCCAAGCGGCCCTCGATTTGAAATCGTGCATAGGCAACAGCGCTTTGACTCATCTGAACCATCGAAGTGTGGATCAGTCGCAGCACAATCTGGCGCAAGCTCTGGCTCTGCTCGACGGCAGCCGCAAACCGGCCGGACTCTATCCGCAGGGCATGCGTGTCACCGATCTGCATGAAGGTTTCGTGCGGGGATCGGTCTGATCCAAGCACCTGCGCATGGCCGGAGACACTTTCGAACCCGATCACGCCAATCTCGGTCCGTTCACCATCAGCCGAAAGCGCGGTCATCGAGGCGACACCGCCCTCAAGGAAATACATGTGCCTGATGTGTTCGTTCGTGCGCGCCAGCACGTCGTCACGTTCAAGCGGAACCCGCTCAAGATGGGGCGCGAGCAGTTCGTGGTCCGGATGAGACAAGGCTTTGATTATCAGATTTGGGCTTTCGATCAGCGGATCGTGAGACACTTTTCTGCCCCTTGGTTGGGGCGAGAGTGCGAAAGCCTAACAGCCGCTCGCGCCCTGGTAGATCGGCGAGCGATACACTGCATGTGGCGCTGAACTTTTTGAAGACAAGCAGTCGGCGGCCTCTTCGAGACGCCCGACCCCGATTATGTCTCCGACGAGCGCAATCCTTGCATCTGTCTCGTCGTCTAGGTTCGCTATCGAACCGACAGCTTCTTTCTTGCGATTTATTCACCCCACTAGGAGGCGGGTGAAAACCGTCATTGATGGTGGAGGCAAATCGCGTTGGAAAGCAGGATATCGGCCCTTGTGGTGGAGGACGATTTCTTCATTGCTCTCGAGCTGAAGGAGCATTTGGAGAACCGCGGGTTCGATGTGATCGGGCCGACTTCAAGTCTTTCAGCTGCTCGTGACATTCTCGCAAGACACTCGCCCGATGTCGTCCTGCTCGACATCAACATGGGAAGCGACGGACTTTCATACGATTTTGCCTTGCATGCAAAACGTCTCGGAGTGCCGTTCGTTTTCATCACCGGCTATGACGCTGTTGTCGTCAATCATACTGCGTTCGATGATACCCCCCTGTTGGTCAAGCCTGTTGATCTGGACGCGGTGGTGAAGCAGATCGAATTGGTGTGTTCATGACCATGGCAGTGGCAGATTGCGTGTGACCGGCCGTGCCTGCTGCCGCCGCATAACTTAGGAATCCGCCAACCAGCTTCGGCGCGTCAGTGGCTAAAAACCAAATTCTTGGAATGCTATCGGTAGCCGTTTGTTCGATCGATCATGTGCTTCCGAAGAGATCTAGGCGGTGCGAAACGGCCGCTCGATCGCTTCGTTTACAGCCTCATGAAGAATTGCTGTGCTCCACGGCTTATCAACAATATGCACAGCGGGTATGGCTTTGGGACCGGCTTCCGCTTGGCAGGTTTCAGATTACGTTGTGTCGACGCAGGTGGCTGGGAGTGGGTGTGGATGCGGCAACAGCCCTATGCGTCGGTGCTGTGAAGGTGGCATTTGGCCGACAGATTGTGCGGGAAACCGGCTGAACGAGAGCGCGATGTTTTTGACGCACCGACTCGTGAACTTAAGCTGGGGCTCGAGCGCCAGGCGCGGCACGGCCGGTCGAGATGGATCGCCTGAGGCATACTCCATGCCTCGTCTCCTCGCCGAGGCGCACTGTCGAACCTAAGCGACAGAACGAAGACGAGGGTAGGTGGGATTTGCGCGAGCATGGCAGTGAACATTCGTCGGAATACCTGAAGCGGCTCCTCGCTACTCTCCTGATCGTCGGTCTGCTTTTGCTAGCCTGGCGCATTCGTTACGTGCTCCTTCTTGCATTTGGATCTGTGCTCCTTGCGGTAGTTATCCGTGTGGTAACGCAAGGCTTCTGCAAATGGCTCAAGCTGCCGCCTGGTCTCGCCTTTCCGCTGGTTGTGATCCTGATGATCGCAACTCCAATTTTGACGCTGACGAAGTTCGGCGCTGACATCGTTGGTCAGGCAGATCTGATTTCGGACGCCTTGCCCGCCGCTCTGGAACAGGCACGGTCGCTGCTTGCGGAGGCGGGCTTCTCCGACCTTGCCAACAAGCAAGTGGGCGAACTGGCATCGGAATCGACGTTCTACGATGTTGCCGCCGGCGCGCTGATGTCGCTTGGAGACGCGCTCATAAATTTGGTAATCGTCGTTGTGGGAGGGGTCTTTCTGGCCTCCAGCCCAGAAGTCTACCGTCGCGGCTTTATCAAGCTGCTGCCTCCCACATCGCGCGATGCGGCGGATCTTAGCCTCCGGGAGATTGGGAGAGCTCTCGCCCTCTGGCTCAAAGGACGCCTGCTTGCGATGCTGCTGGTCGGATTATTCAGCGGATTGGGACTTTGGCTGATCGGGGTCCCCTCCTATCTGACATTGGCTCTGCTGGCGGGTTTGCTGGAATTCGTTCCTTTCATCGGACCGGTCATCGCCGCAATTCCCGCTGTCCTGCTGGCCCTTCTGATCGGTCCGACAGAAGCAATGTTCGTCATTGGCCTTTACTTCTTGGTTCAGCAATTTGAGGGAAACCTGATGACGCCGCTGATCCAGCAGCATGCAGTGGACCTCCCGCCCGCCCTCCTGATTTATGCGGTGCTCGGGTTCGGGTTCTTGTTCGGACTGGCCGGGGTTATCCTTGCAGCGCCGCTAACGGTGGTGCTGTTTGTGCTTGTGAAGCGGCTCTACGTGCGTGAATACCTGAATACTTCAACACCGATTCCTGGTTCCACGGAGTGATCAGAGGATGCGAGCCAGAGGCTGCTTCAAACTGGCGGCATTTGCACCTGCGGAAAGTCGATCGTGACGCGCAGGCCAGGCTTGTTGTCATCTAGCGCCAGCTCCGCACGATGAACGCGCACTGCCGCGGCCACAATGCTCAACCCGATTCCGCTGCCCGGCTGTGAGCGGCTTGGATCGAGCCTGACGAAACGCTGCAAAACCTTGTCCCGCTGGGATTCGGGGACACCCGGCCCGCTATCGGCAACCGTCAGGACGATCGAATCCTGCGCTGTCACCGAGACCGCCACGCATCCCCCGTCAGGTGAATATTTTATGGCGTTGTCGAGTAGGTTCGTCACCATTCGGGCAAGCAAGGAGCGCGAACCTGAAAGGCGCGCAGGGGCCGTTTCGACCCGCAGCGTGATGCCACGTTCTTCAGCAAGCGGTTCATAGAGTTCGGCAGCCTCGGCCACGATCTGGTCGAGCTGTAAGGGCGTAAAGCCAGTCTCCGCCGTGGCCTCTGCCCGGGCGAGTTCGACGATGTCCTCGATAAGGTGCAGGATGGCGTCCAAGTCCTCCCGGCTCTCCGCCATGACCGCAGCCAATCGCTCGGTATCGGCGTGCTGCATCTCGGCGAGTTCCAACCGTGCACGGATGCGCGTGATCGGCGTCCGCAGGTCATGGGCAAGACCTTCCGTCGCCGCCCTGAGCGAACCGACCAGCCTCTCGATTTCCTCGAAAGTGGTGTTGATCGTTTTCGCAAGCCGATCATATTCGTCGCGCCGGGCGGAAACGGGCAGACGTTCGTCCAGCTTACCGCGCAGAAACCGGTCGCCGGCATCCGAAGCCGCCTGCACAAAGGCAAGTCCGCGCTGGCTGTACCAGAGCCCGAGCGCCAGTCCGAGGATGCCCGTGGCGAGAAGCGACAAGGCCAGTGCCGAAACATACTGATCCCGTAGCATCATGCGCTCGTCCGACAGGTTGCCGACCAGCAGGCGGTAACCGTCCGGCAGGATGACCGCGCGGGCCTCCACGCTGCGCTCGCGCAGGGGCGCGCGGGTGCTGGCGACCTGTGTTGCGAAGCGATGATAGCCGGACCGTTCCACTGCGTCGGGCCATTCCACAAGATTGCCGACAATCGGCCTGCCGCCAGGCGTCGCGAGCAAATAGAAGAATTCGTTGAGGCGGGTCACGCCCTCTTCCTGCCGGATCGCGCGGGCAACCCCCGGCAGGCCCGCTGACCGGTAGCGCGAAACAAGGCTCGCAGCCTCGTCATCGACTAGCGCGTGGTTGCGCTCCTCGATCAGGCGCATGGTCTGCACGTATTGCACCGTCAGCGCGAGGCTTGTCGCGGCCAGTGCGATGAGTGTGATCCACACTGCACCGCGTAGGGCTGCGCTGCGAAAGATGCCGGAACGCTCAGGCGGCATCGAGGCGATATCCCGCGCCGCGTATGGTGGTGATCATTGCGGGATCGCCGTCGGCATCGATCTTGCCGCGCAGACGGCTGATGTGCACGTCGATGACGTTGGTCCCGGGATTGAAGTTGTAGTCCCAGATCGCTTCGGTGAGCATGGTGCGCGTCACCACCTGACCGGCATGGCGCATCAGATAATCGAGCAGCTGAAACTCCTTGTTGCCGAGCTCGATTGCTCGCCCCGAACGGTTCGCTGTCCGCGACAGCAGGTCGAGCGTCAGCGTCCCGACCTGCAAGCGCGCCTTGTCGCCGCCGTCACTGTCCGTTCTCCGCGTGATTGCCTCCAGTCTCGCGATCAGTTCCTGGAAGGAAAACGGCTTCGCCAGATAGTCGTCGCCGCCGGCCTTCAGGCCTGCCACGCGATCATCGACCTGACCGAGCGCCGAAAGCAGCAGGACCGGAGTACGGTTGTTCTGCGCCCGCAATGCGGTGAGCACGGCAAGCCCGTCCAAACCGGGCAGGTTGCGATCGAGGATGATCGCGTCATGCGCTTCGGTGAGAGCGGCGGAGAGGCCATCAAGCCCGTTGCCGAGATGGTTGCAGGTATGGCCGAGTTCGCGCAGCCCGCGCATGATGTATTCGGCGGTCTTTTCGTCATCCTCGATCAGCAGCAGTTTCAAGGGAATACCGGCTCCGGAAAAGCTTTGGATGACAGAACCGCCTCTCCCGGCCGATAGTTCCATTCCGATCAGGATCTGACCGGTGCGTTGCTGCCGATGGCAAGGTTCAGCGCCAGTCGGCGACCGTCGCGGACGATCTCCACCGGCACTGTGCTACCGGCCTTGGCATCCGCCACCGCGCGGGCGAGATCGCGCCCGTCCTCAAGCGCCTGCCCACCAAAGTGCAGCACCACGTCGCCGGGACGCAAGCCCGAGCGAGCGGCGGTGCCGGAAGGCTCGACTTGCGCGATCAGCACGCCGTTCTGGTCGGGCAGGCCCAGCGCCTCGACCAGATCCTCGTCGAGATCGCGAAGCGACACGCCGATCTGGCCGCGTGCCACGCTGCCGTTAGCGACGATCTCCATCGCCACTTCGCGCGCCAGATGGGAAGGAATGGCAAATCCGATCCCGACATTACCACCCGATGGGCTGAATATCGCGGTGTTGACGCCGATCACCCGGCCATACGCATCGAACAGCGGACCGCCCGAATTGCCCGAATTGATTGCGGCATCGACCTGCAGATAGTCGTCATAAGGCCCGCCGATCTCGCGCCCCAAGGCCGAAACAATGCCCGAGGTGACTGTGTTGCCGAGCCCGAAGGGGCTGCCAACCGCAAATACGCTGTCGCCGACGCGGCTGCGTTCGCTATCACCCCAATCGATGGCCTGATAGCTGCCGCCTTCGGTGATCTGCACAACCGCGACGTCCGTTTTGGCGTCGCGGCCAAGCACGCGGCCTTCAAGTTCGCGTCCGTCGCTCAGTTGCACCGTCACCTTCGCCGCATCGCCGACAACGTGATTGTTCGTCACCACCAGACCCGATGGATCGATGATGAAGCCCGAGCCGAGCGAGCCGCGTTGCGGGGCGCGGTCACGATCCGGCGAACCCTGGCCGAAATAGCGGCGCAGCATTTCTTCGCGGCTGAGCGCGCTTCCGGTCCGGTGCATCTGCGCATCCGGTTTGACCTGGATCTGGACCACGCTCGGCCCCACCGCTTCGACCATGTCGGCAAGCGAGGCATGAACGCCGCCCTGGATCACGGCTGCCGGGCCCGGAGCCTGAAGTTGGCCTGAGACCGGGCTGGTTCCATCGCTGGCCAAAGCGACGCCGCCGGCAATACCGCCGATGGCCGAACCACTCAGTAGCAAGGCTGCCAATGCGGGGCGGATGGAGAGAGTGCGCAATTTCATGATTGTCCTGACAAGAAGAGGTTTCGTTCGACAGCCTGTCTAGACACTCACTCTGACGCCAGCATGAGATGAACGTTAAATCCGATTCATGATAGTGCGGAAGTCTTTGCCGGGACGGAAAGTGACGAAGCCGAGGCAGCGGCTGATCGATTCCGTGCTCATCGTTAATTCTCGCTGCCAAGCCACTTGGCGCTGCAAGGCCCGCGAAGTGATTGAACCGAGGAATTCCGAAGATGCTGAGCTTGCTGCTGGTTACCCTCGTTTTAACTTCGGCCAACACTTCGGCCAACACTTCGGCCGGCGCGGCTGAGGCCCCGGATCTTGCTCTCCGCGGAATTGCTGTCTTGGACCGGGAGGTCGAAACTCTCGGTCACCGCCTCGCCGTTCGCAATGCGGAAATCTGTGACCAAAAGGCATACCACCCGGGCTTCAGCCTTCACCACTTGTCCCAGTACAGCGAAAAATACCGTCAGACGGCGAGTGCAATCTTCGGCCTCGCGCTTGAACCGCGCGTGCTCGCCACCGCACGCGGAGGCCCGGCCGAAGCCGCTGGGTTGAAGCCCGGCGACGCTGTGCTGGCGGTTGATGGTAGAGCCTTCTCAACGGCGGATTTCGGAGCTGATAAAACCGCCGCCGTGCTTGCGACGATTCACGCAAAACTGGATGAAGCCTTCGCCGATGGTCGCGCCGAAGTCCGGGTGGAGCGCGACGGCCGCAACCTTTCCTTCTACATCGATGCGGAACCGGGTTGCGCCACGCGGTTCTATCTTGAGCCGTCCTCCACTCCGAATGCCTGGTCGGATGGATCCAACGTTGTCGTCACCTCTTCGGTCGCAGCGTTCGCTGACGACGATTCTGAATTGGCAGCGGTGCTCGCGCACGAGCTCGCGCACAGTGTGCTAGGGCACAAAGCTCGGCTGGACGAAGCGGGGCGATCGCGTTCTAACGTGCGGGAATCCGAACTGGAGGCCGATCGCCTCAGCATCCACCTGCTGCGGCAGGCGGGCTTCGATCCACAAGGCGCCATCCGGTTTTGGAAGAGATTGGGACCGAAGCGCTTCAGGCTTTTCTCCGGTTCGGATCACCCTCCCTGGCGCCAGCGTGTTGAGGCGATCAAGACAGAGATCACCAATCTGGAAGCTGGCGAGCGTTTCCGGAAACGTGGTCCGAATTAGCGCTTCAGCGGGCCGACAGCAGCACCGGCCGCCAATATCGTGGCTTCGAGCTTGGGATCGGAATGCCAGCCACTACCGTGCGCGGTTTGTACTTCGCGATATTTTAGCAGCCCGAAGGTATCGAGTTGCTCGGCGTTCCTTTCATCAGGCAGATCGGCCAAAGCAACGCCCGACGCAGCAGGTGTGATTATTACCGTTTCTCCCTCCAAGGCAGCTGGCTCCGGGCCGGGCGACCATTCCTTTCCGGCGTATGATGCAGCAAAAGCGCGCGGCATGCCGGGCGCTCCTCGAAAACGATAAAAGACGTGCTTTCCGATCATGGCTGTCCTTTGCATTTCCAAACGCCAGCCCGGAGCGACGTAATCGGCGTGGTAATGGGTCGAGTATCCGACCGGCGCGAAGACTTCGCCAGCCAGCATTCCGCGGGCAATCCGCTTCGCCTTCTGCCACAGGCCTGGCAAAGGTCCCCGCGCCGTCGAGCCATCGCAAGTGAACGTAAATTGACAGCCTGTCCGGCGGTTCGCGCCTTGGTAAACGACGCCGCATATACTGTTGGGATAGGCTGTATGCCTGACCCGGTTAAGGACCACCTGAGCCACCGCGCGCTGGCCAGCTTCGCCTTCCAAAGCGGCCTCATAATAGAGGGCCGAGGTCAGGCACTCGATGGAGCGGCGGTGCGAGACTTCATCGCTGAAGACCGCATCGAAAGGCGGCGCGGCAGGACCGGATAGCGTCGCAGCGTGTATTGCCCAGTCCGCTGCTTCGGGAGCGCCGGTCCCTGCCGACCCTCCATCCCCGCTGGCAGTCCCAGCCATCGAGGTGGTCGTCGACCGAATTGAACCCGAAGCAACCTCGGTCGCCAAAAGTCTGTTCACCTGCAGCCCCGCAATCGCCATCGAGACGCAGCTGAACAGCGCGGCGACAAATACGAAGCGCGGCCGCCGCGACACCGCGGCGAGATGCCGATACCAACTCGCTCCACTGCTTAAGGTGCGATCAGGCATAGCCGATCGCATGGTGCATAATCTTCCATATAATGCTGAGCATATTCACCTACAGGCGCATCGCCGGGCGCTTTGGTCTTCGCCTTGCCCGAGCATGGTTCGGGAGAGTAGCGGGAGAAAGCCCCCAATCCGGAAGAATTGGGGGCTCCACCGCGCCGGCACGTGTTTCGCGGCCGACAAGATTGTTCGATGTCAGGCTGCAACGCCCATGGTGTCGACGATCTGGGTTTGCGAGAAGAAGTCGAAACCAAGAGCGGCTTCGGCCGTAGCTTCGTCCACAATCGCCGCCGGATTGGCGACACCCGAAAGCACGTCTTCAAGCACAATGCTGCTGAGTTCCCCATCGGCCAGTGACTGGATTACGAGATCGTCACCAGTTGCGGCGAAGTCCACGACAGCCTCGCCGGTAACTTCGATCCGGTCATCGGTACCGAAACCTGCAATGGAAACCTCGCTTGATGCCGTAGGATCTTCAAGGAACAGAAACCCGCCTCCGGTCGCATCCAGATCGACCACCGGCGTACCTGGATTCAGGTCGGTTGCGGTCTCCAGATCGACTTGCATGTCCGGCGCATCGGTGACGTTGAGGGTGACCGTCTCCGATGTCTGGTTACCGTTCGGGTCGGTCGCGAGGACGGTGAAAGAGGGATTCGCATCCGTCTCGAAATCCAGTTCGGAAACAAGGAAGACCTGTCCGGTCACCGGATCGATAGTGAAGCGTCCGTTGTTCGTATCCTCCAGACTGTACAGCACGCCTTCGGCTTCGGGATCGAGCGCTCTTACCGTGTAAACCAGTGCGCCGATGGCGAGGTCTTCGGGAACGGTCACCTCTTCATCGGTCACAAACAGCGGCGCTTCGTCGCCATCGTCCGGCACGTTCAGGAAGTCATAGCCCAACGCCGCTTCTGCCGTTGCCTCGTCGACGATGGCCTCTGGGTTGGCGACCCCGACGAGGACTTCATCGAGGGTAATCGAGCTGGCAACGGCACCATTGACCATCGATTCGATGATCAGGTCGTTGCCGTCGACCGAAAACTCGAGCTCAGCATCCTGAGTGAGTTCGATGCGGTCGCCGACCTCGAAGTTCGCGATCAGAACCTCGTTCTCGACCGTCGGATCGTCCACGAACAGGACATCCCCATCCGCAGCATCGACATCGACCACGGGAGTGGACGGGTCGCTATCCTCGACGGTGTCCAGATCCACTTCGGGATCATTGGTGACGTTGAGCGTAACCGTCTGCATTCCCTGATTACCCGCAGGATCGGTCGCTACGACCGTGAACGTGTGGCTTTCTGCAGATTCGAAGTCCAGCTCCTGTGCGAGAAGCACCGTGCCAGTCAGCGGATCGATCGTGAACCGGCCGCCGTCAGTATCCTGAAGGCTGTAGATCAAGCCCTCCGCTTCCGGGTCCAGTGCAGCCGCGACATAGACAGCCGATCCCAGCACGATGCCTTCCGCCATGGTCACGTTGTCGTCGGACGTGATGACCGGAGCCTGATTCTCGGCGCTGATCTCGTTGATGACGACGATCGACTGGCGCGTTTCGTTGCCTTCGGGGTCCGCAGCGACCAGAGTCACGTTATAGACCCCCTGGTCAAGATTTGCGCCATCCGCGAACACGACCTCGCCATCCGCATTGACCGTGAAATCATCGGCATCGTTGCCTTCGAGCGTCAGCGTGATTTCGCCGCCTTCAGGGTCGATCACTATCGGATCGATGACTAGGTCGCCCTCGGCTGCATCTTCCAGAACGATGGCTTCAGGGTCGATCGTGAAGACCGGAGCTTCATTCACGTCGGTGACTGTAAGGGTCACTTCCTGAGTGTCCTGGTTGCCTTCGGGGTCCGTGGCGACGACGGTGAAGTCGTACCCTTGCAGCGTTTCGAAGTCTGCGGGTTCGTTGAGCACGACTTCGCCAGTCTCGGCGTCGATCGTGAACAGATCGGCGTCATCGCCTTCAAGGCTGAAGGTGATCGTAGCGCTGTCAGCATCGGTAGCGGTCGCTGTGTACACGACCGTTCCCACTTCGATGTCCTCAGCGAATTCTGCAGTCGCCGGCGAAGTGATTACCGGTGCCTGAGGCTCGGGCTCGGGTTCGAATGGTAGATCGTCATCGTCATCGCCGCTCGCTGCAAGAGCAATACCGCCCGCTACGAGAGCAGCGGCCGGAACGAACAATATCGGGTTGAAGCCGTCACCCAGAAGAGCCGATGCCTCGCCGTCCAGTTCGGGCGCCGCACGCGCTCCATCAGCTGCCGCGACAGCCTCCATCATCTCGGCTGTCGGATCGATGGCGAGATCGTCAGGCGCCTGTTCGGTTTCCTCCTCCGCTTTTTCCTCGTCTTCTTCGTCGCGCTCCTTTTCGAAGTCGAGTTTGATCTCGGCTGCAGGCTCAGGGCTCAATGCGGCGTCGCTCGCTAGATCAACCTCGCTCACATCATCGAGAACAGGGGCGGCACCAATGTTTGCTGATGCAAGTTGCGGGCCGGTCGGCCTGACCGACGCAGCGTGCACGCTGCCCTCCGGAACCCCAGCAGTGTCTGCCTTCGCGGTCAGATCAGTGTCGGTCATATGGCTGTCGGGCGGCTCATACTGAACGGTTTCCTGCGGGATTTCGAACTTTTCCATTTTTCATTCCTTCGGAGTCTTGTGGGGCGTGAACACCGGGAGTGCATCTTGGCACCCCTCATGCGGTTTCGTCTCTGGCCCAGAGAAGGGCGCCGCTTCGGGCGCGAGCCGCTTAATCAGCGATCGATCCGCGCTGAAGACACCTGCTTCTTACGAACAACGAAAGAACCGGTCTCCAACTCCAATTTCGAAATTGCCATCGTAACTCATGTTCGGGGCACCCCCTCTCAAGTCCTTACAAGACTGCTCAACAGCTGCCGGAGACCAAGGTTGGTATGCAAACATTAGGCGGACTTACGGGGCTCACACCCGCCAACGCCCTTCGCCATTCTCGTGCGCTTTCGAGCAGTGGTGGAGGATCGGGATAATGTCACAGACCCGAGCAGGTGATGAGGCAGCAATAGGTCGCGCTCTAGGATTTGTGCGGTGTTTGCAGCAAAGCCGCGCGCCCGGATATATAGTCGCGAGCGCAGTGCTTTGTGTGGCATCGCCCTTGTATTGTCGAGCGCAGGAATCTGGCTCGAATGTTTATGGTCCCCCGGCCACGCCCAATGTGGAAGTGCTGCCTGCAGATGACGCTCCGGCGGCAATCCCGGACGGGCTGAGCGTTACCGCCTTCCAAGCAGTCCGCACCTATCCGGAAGTTCGCGCGGCCGAGACCTCGATCCGCGCATCGGCTGCAGACTTGCGAGCGGCAGAATGGCAGCGCTTTCCAAGTGTCTCGGTCGGAGCACGAGCGCAGGATGACCGGCTGGGGCGATTTTCTCCTGAATTACGGGTGCAGCAGCCGCTGTGGGCGGGCGGCAGGATCACTGCCGGAATACAGCGCGCCGAAGCGGTGCGGGCGGCTGCGGAGGCTCAGCTGGACGAAACGATTCAGGATATCGCGCTGAGAACGCTGACGGCGTATTACGATGCTGTGCAGGCGATGCAGCGCGAGGCAATCCTGCGCGCCAGCCTTGCCGAACATCAACGCCTGGTGGAATCTATGGCGCGCCGGGTCCGGCAAAGGGTAAGCCCTCGCTCTGACCTGGAACTGGCGACATCGCGGGCAGCCCAAGTTGAACAGCAGCTCGGCCTTACGGTCGCTCAGCGCTACACCGCGCTTCAACGGCTGGCAGAGCTGACCGGCCGCTCGGATCTGGAGCTAGGTCCGCTACCTGAATATTCCCGGGCCATTCATCATCCGCCAACAGAGGGGGCAGTTCCGCAGGCGCTCGTCTGCGATCCAACGAGGCGTCGGCTGCTAGCCGAAGCCGGCGTGGCGAGAGCAGAAGCCGAGGTTACCGAAGCTTCGATCCTGCCGCAGCTCAGTGCCGAGCTGATGCATGATCGCGATTTCGGAACGCGCTTTGGCTTGGTCGTGAACGCCCAGACCAATGGCGGTCTTGCCCCTTTTGCCGCCGCGGACGGCGCGCGCCTGCGCGAGCAGGCCAGCCAGATTCAGATCACAACAGCCGAACGCCAGCTGCGCGAAGCGGTTGTTCTCGACATCGTCGAAAACACCACTGCGAAAGATACGATTGCGAGCAGCGGCATTGCTGCGCGCTCGGCAAAGGAGGTCACGGAGTCCTTTGTCCGCCAGTTCATCACCGGCCGGCGCACCTGGTTGGACGTCATGAATGCGGTACGCGAAAGCATGACCGCCGAGATGGCGCTGGTGGACGCTCAAAGAACAGCGATGAGCTCTGCCGGAAGGTTGCTTCTGCGAACGTGCGTGTGGCGTCCTGATCTGACGGGGGCCGCCGGTGAGTGAGAAGCTTACAGACCTGGTGGAATCTTTCGCCCGTCGCCGCGGTGTGGCGCTTCCGCCCGATTGGGACAAAGGCGTCGACCCGACCGCGGACGATGGTGACAAGGCCCTTCACCGCCTCGCCGAAAGCGCCGGATGGAAGGAGCCGACCCGGGTTTCTGGCCGACCGCGAGCGAATCAATTTCCTCTGCTGGTTTTCTCGCCGACGCGAGGATGGGGCATCGCGGACCAGTGGGACAGCACAGAAACGCTGAGGGTGGACCGCCTCGGTAGCCATCAACGCTGGAGTTTCGGGCGCGGCGTGCGCTTCTACGAGCTGTCTCTCCCGAGATCGGTCGAACACGACGAAACGCCAAACGCGCTGAGCGTGTTCTGGAGAGCCATCCTGCTGCGCAAAAGGGTGTTCGCCTCCGCGATCGTGGCGACTGTGATCGTCAATCTGGTGACACTCGCCACCTCATTATACGCAATGCAGGTCTATGACCGCGTGATCCCGAGAAGCGGCTATTCCACTCTATGGGTTCTGACAGTGGGCGTGCTGCTCGCGCTGACAATCGATTTCGTGCTCCGCGCTACCCGCGCCGTGATGATCGAGCGCGAAGCCGCACATATCGACGCAGAAGTATCGGAGTTCTTCTTCGCACGGGCGCAGGCGATCCGGCTTGACGCAAGGCCCGGCGGGATCGGCACGATGGCGGCGCAGCTTCGCGGGCTCGAACAGATCCGTTCGCTGCTGAGTTCGGCCTCGATCTTCCTGATTGCCGATCTTCCGTTCGCGATCTTCTTCATCTTCGTAATCGCGAGCATTGCCGGGATGGTCGCACTGGTGCCCGTCATCAGCTTTCCGCTCGCCCTGCTCATCGCCTATATCCTCGCCCGCCTCATCATGAAGGATACCGACAAGGCCCAGATCAGCGGCAACCGGAAGAACGGATTGCTGGTGGAATCGCTCGACGCCGCAGAAACGGTGAAGGCCAATCGCGGCGGATGGCACATGCTTTCCCGCTGGAACGACCTGATGGATGAATTGCAGCTGCACGAGGATCCGGTGAAACGGTGGTCGGCTGCGGCCGGCCCGATTTTCGGCTCGCTGCAGCAGATTGCCTACGTCATGATTATCGCCTTGGGCGCGCTGCAAGTGACCAGGGGCGAAATGACGATCGGCGCGCTGCTCGCTGCCTCGATCATCGCCAGCCGCATCAACGGCCCGCTCGTCAATCAGCTTCCCAGTTTTCTGGTGCAATGGGGGTATGCCCGCTCATCGCTTGCCGCGCTCGATGCGATCCTCGCCCTTCCCATGGATCGTCCGGCGAATGTTGAGGCCTTGCGGCCCGAGACGCTTAAGGGGTCAATCAAACTGGAGGACGTGCAATTTGCCTATCCGGGCGCCCGTTCGGGCATTGACATACCCCGTCTTGAAATCGGCAAAGGTGAACGGGTCGCGATCATCGGCGGCATCGGCTCAGGCAAGTCCACCTTGCTGCGGCTGCTGGCTGGCCTGTACGCGCCGTCCAGAGGCCTGATCACGATCGGCGGACTCGACATTAGCCAGATTGCCGATGAGGTCGTGCGGTGGGAGATCGGCTATCTTCCGCAGGATACCAGAATGCTCAACGGCACCCTGCGCGACAATATTCTGCTTGGCCTACCCGATCCGGGCGACGATGCCGTGATGGCTGTTGCGGAGGATACCGGCCTTTCCTCGATCATTTCCGCTCATCCAATGGGCCTCGACCTGCCGATTTCGGAAGGGGGGCGCGGCCTTTCGGGAGGGCAGCGTACGCTTGCGGGCCTGTCACGCCTGATGCTCGGCAAACCGCGAATTTGGCTGTTGGACGAGCCAACCGCCAACCTTGATCAGCCGACTGAAAAGCGGGTGCTCGGGGCGGTCGAGCAGGCGATCGGGCCGGACAGCACGCTTGTCATCGTTACGCATCGCCTGCAGCTACTCTCGCTGGTCAACCGGGTTATCGTGCTCACCAACGGGAGGATCGCGCTCGACGGAACGCCGCAGGAAGTCATTCGCAAGTTGCAGCCGAAAAAAGCCACTTCCACGCCGCATTCGATCGATAAGAAAGACAAACCGAGCGGACCGGAAGTCAAGGTCCTCGAAAATTCAACGGCGCGCCGCAAATCCAGACATGCCAATCCCGCCAAGCCGGATACGGCCGTCGCGAAGAAGGCCGCGGGTTCGTCGTGATCAAACAGTCGAACCTCATAATCCTCGTTTCCGCGCTGGCCGTCTTGGGATTCCTGGGTTGGTCCATGTGGGCCGAACTGGATCAGATCACGCGCGCGCCTGGCACTGTGATACCAAGCGGACGCGTGCAGATCGTGCAAAGCCCGGAGGGCGGCGTAACCAGCAGAATGCTCGTGCGAGCGGGCGACCGGGTGGAGGAAGGCCAGCTCCTCGTCGTGCTGGACAAGGTCAGTCAGCAGGCCGCAGTCGACGAAAGCCAGGCGAAGGTCGCTGACCTGAGGACGCAGATGGCGCGGATCGAAGCGGAACTCTTCGACCGGCCTCTGAATTTCCCGGCTGTCCTGCGGCAGCAGCAAGAATTCGTCGCAAATCAGGCTGCGCTATATCGTCAAAGGCGAAGAGCGTTGGAAGATGAGCTGGAAAACCTGCGATCCATGCTCGGCCTCGTTCAGCGGGAACTCGAGATGAACCTCCCGCTCGTGGAAAGCGGGGATGTCAGCGAGTCCGAAGTGCTGCGCATGCAGCGGACCGTCGCCGATCTCCAAGGCCAGATCACCAATCGGCGAAACACCTACCTACAGGAGCTGCAGACAGAATACGCCCGGATAGAAGGAGAATTGGCTACCGCCGAACAATCCCTTGCTCAAAGGCGGCAGGCCCTGGAACACACAGAGCTCTATGCCCCGACTGACGGCGTGGTGGTCAACGTTTCATATACCACTATCGGCGCGGTGCTGCAGCCTGGCGACGAGGTGCTGCAGATCGTTCCCACTCGCGATGACCTGATAGTGGAGGCGCGGATTCCGCCATCCGAGATCGCTTCCGTCAGGAAGGGGCAGGAGGCGTCGGTAAAGTTCGACGCCTATGATTCGAGCATTTACGGAGCAGCCGACGGCAAGGTCACCTATGTCAGCGCCGACACTCTTACCGAGGATACCGAGGACGGTCCGGTCAGCTATTACGCTGCCTATGTCGAGGTGAACACTGGACCGATGCGGCCGCGCGAAGCTGGCGAAATCATACAGATCCAACCCGGAATGACTGCCACTGCCGAGATCAAGACCGGCGAAACCACCGTGTTCCGCTATTTGACCAAGCCAATCCTGAAAACCGCCGACGAGGCGCTGGAAGAACGCTAAATGGGAGGGCTTTTCGTCCGCTGTTTGCCTCTGTTCATCCGTTCTGACGGAACTGTCTCCGCATTGCACTGTTTCCGAAAAGAAGCAGCAAATACAGGAGGTTAAATATGTTAACAACTCGCAGCAGTCTAGCCGTCGCAGCGGCCTTCGGCATGGCCGTTGCGCTCGGCGCCTGTGCAACCCCGACACCTTATCAGTCTGCCGAGATGGCCGGGCAACAGTTCGGCTATTCCAGCGAAATGATCCAATCTGATCGCTACCGCGTCAAATTTGAAGGCAACGATGTCACATCGCGCGAGACGGTCGAGCAGTATCTGCTGTATCGGGCCGCTGAACTGACCCGGCAAAAGGGGTATGATGGCTTCTATATCGTGCGCGACCGGACGCAGACCGAAGTCGATATTGACACAGTGCCGACGACCTATCCCGGCTGGGGGCCGACCTGGAACTTCTATGGCGCAGGCTATGGCTGGAACACCTTCGATCCCTACATCGGTACAGCCTTCCCGACGCAGCAGATAATGGCAAGCGACCAGTTCGCCGCTACTGCGGTGATCGAGATGTATCGCGGTCAGCCGCCGATGGGTGCAGAAAACACCTTCAATGCAAGCGCGGTGATGGCACGCCTCGGCGATAGCGTCCAAATGCCGCAGACCTAACCAGATTATGCGCAGGTGGAGGCCTTGATGGCCTCTGCCTACGCCTGTTCACCCACCGCTCGCTTCCGGGAAATGGGAAGCGCGGCCGCGCTAACCGGAAATCATTCGTGTTGAGCTTGCGGCCGCGTCGCCGGCTAGGTTTCAAGGACGGGGCCTCCGGCCAGAAGTCAGCAAGACACCACTCTTGGGGTGGCAAAACTCGTTCTTGCGAGGACCAGTGCCTTTGCCCTGACAAGGCTATTTGATTTGATGGCGAACCATCCTCGGGAAACCGGCCAGCCGCTCTCTATCGACGATATGCGCAAGTCCTTAGTATCGGAGCGTCCCCGGCAGCCTCATTGCGCCAAATCTGTGCTCGTTTCTAGCGTATCGGCGCGATCCTCCGCCCGATCGGCAGCTGCTTCGGCGGCGTCCGCATGGACCTCCGCAAGAGGCGTTCCGTAAATGTCCGCTTCACGCTCGAGGCGATCCACCCGAGCCTCCATCTGGTCCATCCGGTTCTCCCAAATGTCGGCTTCGGCTTCTGTCATGACAGTTCCCCCCTCGGTCACGACCGCTCCTTCTTCATAGGGCTCCTCGCACGCGGAGAGGGTGAGGCCAGCCGCAGCAACAATGATAATCCTCGAATTCATGCCAAACTCCTTTTCCGTCCGATTATACAGTCGCTTGAAAGCAGAATGCTTCGGGCACTTAATGGTGGAATAGGCTGATTGAATTCGCAAATTTCGGAAACAATGCAGTTCAATAAACTAATTACGGATGCGGTTCTGCACGGCGGGATCAAAATGCGAATAGGTCACGGAAATCCTGCGCGGTCGAGATCGGCCAGGAGAAGGAACGGGTGTCGACCAACGAGGGTCGATCGAAAGCGGACATCAATGCAATGCGGACTTAATGACCGCTTTCGGAACGTTGACGACAGACCTGATGATCGGAATGAGGGCGCTATTCTGACCCAGCGCTTTGAAGTTCCTAATGGCAGGTCCTGGTAAGACCGGACACTCGTGGCGATTCTGTTGAAGGACCGGGTCTGGGTCGGTAGCGGTCACGGCTCAGATCGGGCCGCTAATGGCGGCTTTGCCTTGCTTCTGGAAAAATTCCTGCCGTTCAGCAAACGACCCCTTTGCTGACGAGAAGGTGACAGGGCACTTTACGTCGATCAAATGTTTGATGCCTTGCCCTGACAGTTCACCTATTCCTTCGGCGTTGACATATTGGTATGATAATCAACTGAGACAGTTACGCATCACGACCTCGATAAACCGATGCTTGGGCTCACGGTAAAGCTCGATCACACCACACATAGGATTCTGAGAATGAATTCAATGAAGGATTTAATAATCGCCCTCGTAGCACTGGCCGGATGTGGCGGAGTACATACAGTAGGTGGGAAGACGTCTGCAGATGTATTCAGTTCGGGCGCTCAGGTTCAACTGGCCGATACTTCATGCGTCGGAGATAAAGACGCTATATATGAAGCGATAGCTTTAGGGGCAGACGTCAATCACGCAGGCTTTGGCGGAACAACACCTTTAATGTGGGCAATCACATGTCAAAGTGAACGAGGAATCTCGGCGCTACTTAATAAAGGCGCAAACCCTAATAAATACATTGATGGTTCTGTCAACCCGATAGTTATCTCGTCAACGTATGACAATTCGAATTTACTTCGTATTTTACTTGAGGGGGGTGGTGACGCAAATTCTATTGACAAACGCGACGGGCGTCGAGCAGTTGATCTGGCCTTCTTGAAGGGCGTTGAGGACAGTGATTGGACTAATTTTAATCAGTTGATTTCAAAAGGAGCAAGGGTCGATATCGAAGATCAAATGGGATCTACAAGTGTGGAGTACTTTGCGAAGCTAAATAGGTTTGACGTTGTAAACAAAATGCTGATCAATCATAATTATCGTCATAATTTAAAAAAATTGAGGGCTATTGCACACTCTGCGATCATAGATCCAGAAAGTCATTTATTTAAAGAACGAATAAGCACCTTAAGAATATTACACCGAATTTATCAATGAAGTTTCACTCGCAAAATTGATTTCTAGGCCAAGATGGGCGTCATAGTAGCATATACCCCTGCTGGCCCAACGACTCTATACCTTGCCGCACACCTCCAAGCGCAGAGACGAAGCGCGAAGTTCTGCAATGGAGCGGCGGACGATCCGATTGTGAGTTTCAAACGTTACATTAAGGCTTGATTGGCAGCTCTCCACCCACAATGAGCCGTTCGCGAGCGCCTCGGCAAATCCCGAAAGCGGACAGGCTGATATCGCGGCATTGGGACGAAAAGCTGACAAGCAGGAAACGATCCCTTTGCCGTCATAGCGTCTCAATGTTTCCCTTGCCCTCCGAAGTTGCGCGCTGCCTCGTCGACTGTGCGTTGCGCGGCCGAGCGCGCAATCAGACGTAAAGGCCAAGCCTCGTAATGGGCGAGCGAACCTTTCACCGCTTCGTTCAGTTCGCGGCGAGTGTAGAGCCGACCGGTGACCACAACGGCTTCAAGGCTGTCGAGTGCATCGAGCGAGCGGGTCGGGTCGCGAGCAAAGATCAGCAGATCAGCACGCCCACCGATAGAGACTCTGCCGGCGCCATTTCCAAGCGAGGCTCCGGCAACGTTGGTTGCGTAAGCGAGCGCTTGCTCGGGCGCGACGCCAGCGTCGCCGAACAGGCGCAATTCGCGCCAGAACGACCAGCCCGGAGCGGTAAAAGGCTGACCGACGTCGGTCCCGAGATGCAGCACGGCGCCGCCATCTGACAGCTGTTTGACAAGACGCTGCTTTAGTCGGAGCGCCTGCCCGGCCTGATCGAACCGAACACCATTTATGCCGCGATAGACTGGAAGGCCTGTGCGCGCGTTCCACACCACCTCGGCGAAGAAGGTCGGCAACAGCGAACTAGAAAGCCGCGCTGAGGCGGTAGGATCGGCGAGCCGCCCGAAGCCTTCGAGAGTGGCAATGGTCGGCGTGTTGCGGATGCCGCTGGCAAGAACATGTGCCTTAATTGCTTCAAGGCGCGCCTCGTCCACTCGGGTCCAATCACCATTCCGGTAGGTGACATCATGACCGTGGAGCCCGGATGGATCTGGCACACCGAAGAAGTGCTGAACATCAGGCACGCCTGCCTTTTCAAATGTAAGGTCGACTGGCACGTGACCGATAACCTGGAGGCCGCGCGCATCTGCGGCCCGGACCAGCGCGGCAATCAGGACAGGATTGAGGCCCTCATAAGCCTTGACGCAGCCATGGTCGCCAGCAGCGATGCGCGCGACTGCGCGCTCGGCGTCTGCGGGTGTTTCGATCAGAAGGCTGTTCGGCCACACCTTTCCCCCGCGGGAGACAAAGGGCCCGCAGGAAATGAGATGTGGAAACGGCGCTTGGGCCGCGATCAACTCCCGGGCCGCGACGTCCGCAGTCCCGTCGATATCGCCAGCGGTACGGATCGTGGTGACGCCGTGGGCCAGATGGAGAAGTCCGTAATGCTGGGTCAGCTTGAGCAGGTTGTCGCCCGGTAGGTGGGTGTGCATGTCAATGAAGCCGGGCAACACGAAACGGCCGCGATACTGCTCCAGCACCGGAAGATCGCTGCCGGCACCAGCATCCCTCGCAAAGATCCCGCCCTGGACCACAATTCGGGTATCGCTGCTGCGATCCTGCATCGGGTTGATGATCGTCACGCCGTCAAGAACAAAGCCCTGGTGCGCGGGGGCAGGCGGTGCCGGCACGCGAAACACGACCAGCCACACCACCCCAACTGCGAAGCACAACACCGTCAGCACGGCCAGCGCCCGCCTTGCCCAGCGCGTCACGCGCCTGTTTCCCCCGCAGGGCGCAATTCCGCCCGCTCGAAGGGGACGGCCGCACCATGTGCGTCTACAAGACCAATACGCAGACGCTCGCCAGAGTCGGCATGGACCAATCGGGTGGGCGGATCATCAAGTCGCAACACTGCGTCTCCCCATTCCTTCATGGCCAACAACATCGGCAACAGTCCGATGCCAGCCTCGGTCAAGTGGTAGGCGGCGCGGGCGCGCTCGCTTTCAAGCTTGTAGTGCGCTCGCTTCAGCACCCCGGCCTCGACCAATGCGGTCAGCCGCTTATCGAGCGTTGCTGGCGGGAGGCCCAAATCGGCGCGGATATCAGCGAAGCAGGTGACGCCATAAAACACCTCACGCAGCACCAACAGCGTCCAGCGGTCGCCAAAAAGGCGCGCGGTCATGGCCATGCCGCAGTCGGCGGGGGCGACCGGCGCACGCAGGCGCGGGGGTGGGCTCGAGTCAAACTTCATTTTCTGAACTTAGGTGTGCAACAGAGCTCAAGTCAAGCCGTGCGTTAAGGGCAGGTCTGTCGTGCAGATGATCTATGCTGGATGTGCGGCGATGACTCTGTCGGTCATGGGCAGAAATCCACCCAGTTGCAGTCAATAGCGGGGTCAGCGTTCGACTCCGAAAGCCGTATGGCGGCTTTGTGCGGAAGCAGACATTTATCCTGATGATCGGGAGCAGACTGAGTCTGGATCGCGAGGTGCCGTTGCTGATTGGCTGATCCAACGGCACCGCAGCGCAACGAAAAATCTGAATCTGGTCAGCGAGGGAGTTCCCGGCTTGTTGGGGAGCGAGCTCCTGCCCGATCGGAGCATGGTCCGATGGGGGATCAAGAAAGACCACTACATCCCGCCCAAAGTGTGGGACCGGATGTGGCGCCAACTTTCACAGACAGCCAATTAATTGTTTAAAGTCATTAGGATAAATGACTTGACTGGTAGCGGAGGAGGGACTCGAACCCCCGACACGCGGATTATGATTCCGCTGCTCTAACCGGCTGAGCTACTCCGCCCCATGGGCTTCCGGCGCAATTTTCAGCCGGAATCGCGCAGCGGAGACCGCCGTGCGAGGCGCGCGTTTAGGGCGCTGTTCTGGCCGGGTCAAGCCCCGTTGCGGCCCAGATCGCGGCGCCCCGATCACAGCTGCTGGCGGCCGCGAAATGCGCAGGTCTTGATCTTCAGCCACGGCCCGCCCTGATACAGGTGAAGCTCCAGCGCGGGAAAAGCGAAACGCCCCTTGGCGATCCACGGCGTCAACGCCGAGGCGAGGCTGGACTGGAGCGCGCGTGCGTCTTCCTTCGTCACCTTATTCTGGATCGTGATGTGCGGACGCGGCTCGTGGAGGTCCTGCGCCGTCAAGCTACCGTGGAAATGCTCCGCGATCATGGCACGCACATGCAACAGTTGCGGCGCTTCGAGCGCGATTGCGGTGCCCTTGCCCAGATCCATTACCCCCTTCACCGCGCCCTCTGGCGCAGCGAACTCGCCGGCGATGCGTGGCACGAAGTCGCGCAGTTCATCAAGCAGCGAGGGCGCGAAGGCATGAAACAGCGTCACATGGGCGTGAAGGTGGTTCTTGTCGGCCGGAAAATGAGCGCGGCGCAGCCCCTCGGCGAAGCCCTGGAGATCGGCCGGCAATGCGGCGGTGAGGATGAAAGGTTGCGGCATGATGTTTTTGGTCACGTGGCCGAACGCCGCGCTCCGGGCTACATTTCGCCGCGTTCGCGACGGATCGCATACCACTTGGCGACGTTGGCGTTGTGCTGCTCCAGCGTATCGGCAAACCAGTGCCCACCGGTGCCGTCGGCGACCATGAACAGCGCGCTGGTCTTGGCCGGGTCGAGCACCGCGGCGATGCTTTCGCGCCCCGGATTGGTGATCGGCCCTTCGGGCAAGCCGACGCGGGTATAGGTATTGTAGCCGTTGACCGCCGAGATTTCCGACTGGCGAATGCGGCGGCCCAGCGGCTTGCCCTTGGTGATCGGGTAGATGATCGTCGGATCGGCCTGCAGCAGCATCCCCGTCTTGACCCGGTTGGAATACAGCCCGGCAACCATCCGGCGTTCTTCGGGCTTGCCGGTTTCCTTTTCGACGATCGACGCAAGGATCAGCGCATCGCGCATCGTATCCACCGCGATGTCGGGCGCGCGCCCGGCCCATTCTTCTGCCAACGCAGTGTCCATCGCTGCCTGCATCCGTTCGACGAGGGCTTCACGCGACTGCCCACGTTCGAAGTCGTAGGTATCGGGCAGGATCGACCCTTCGGGAGGAACTGGCACTTCGCCGCTCAGCAATTCCTCGGCCATCAGCCGTTCCCACACGAGGATCGACGGCATCCCTTCGGGGATGGTGACGAACCGCCGGATCACGTCGCCTGACTGAAAGGCGGAGAGAATATCGCCCTGGCTCATGCCCGGAGCAAGCAGGAATTCGCCCGCCTGGATCGGCGCATCGGAACCAAAGATGCGCGCCTGCAGCACAAAACCGGAGGCGGACGACACCAGCCCCTCGGCCTCGAGCTTTTCCGCCACCGCGCTGACCGAAGCGCCTGCGGGAATGGTGAAGCTGGTCTCCTGCGTCACTGTCGCCGAGCCCATCAGGCTCCACGCAAAGACCAGTGCCGCCAATGTCAGCGCGATGAGGCCCAGCAGAGCAAGGCGCGCGCGCGTCATCGGGTCAGTCGATCTTCTGCATGATGATCGAGGCGTTGGTGCCGCCGAACCCGAAGCTGTTGTTCAGCACGGCGCGCACTTCGCGCTTCTTTGCTACCAGCGGGACGAGATCGATGCCCTCTGTGCCCTCGTCCGGATCGTTGAGGTTGAGCGTCGGCGGCACGATCTGGTCGCGCATTGCCAGAATGCAGAAGATCGCTTCCACCGCGCCCGCGCCGCCCAGCAGGTGGCCAATTGCGGACTTGGTCGAGGACATTGACGCGCCGCCCAGATCCTCGCCCAGCACGCGCTTGATCGCGGCGAGTTCGATAGTGTCGGCCATGGTCGAAGTGCCGTGGGCGTTGATGTAATCGATATCGCCTGCACCAAGCCCCGCCTTCTTCAGCGCCATGCGCATGGCGAGTTCCGCACCGCGACCTTCGGGGTGCGGAGCGGTGACGTGATAGGCATCGCCCGACAGGCCATAGCCGGTCACTTCGGCGTAGATTTTCGCACCGCGTGCCTTGGCGCGTTCGTATTCCTCCAGCACCAGCACGCCCGCGCCCTCGCCCATGACGAAGCCGTCGCGGCCCTTGTCATAGGGGCGGCTGGCTTCGGTCGGCCGGTCGTTCATGCTCATATTGAGCGCACGGGCCTGTGCAAAGCCCGCAATGCCGAGCGGGTTGATGGTACCTTCCGCCCCGCCCGCCAGCATCACGTCGGCATCGTCTGCCGCGATCATGCGAGCCGCGTCGCCGATCGAATGCGCGCCGGTGGAACACGCGGTAACGACCGCGTGATTCGGCCCCATGAAGCCGTATTTGATCTGCACCTGTCCGGTGATGAGGTTGATCAGGCGACCGTGGACGAAATGCGGGCTGACCCGGCTCGGCCCACGTTCATGCAGATTGACACTTTCCAGCTCGATCCCCGGCAGGCCGCCGATGCCCGATCCGATCGAGCATCCGGTGCGTTCCTTCTCGGCCTGCGTCATGTCGGTCAGGCCGGCATCTTCCAGCGCCTGCCCGGCGGCGTCGATGCCGAAGATGATGAACGGATCGACCTGCCGCTGAACCTTGTGATCCACCCGCTTGTCAGGATCGAAACCCCAGGGATGATCCTTGTCCTTCACCTCGCAGGCGATGGTGCATTTCTGGTTCGAGGCGTCGAAACGGGTGATCTGCCCCGCCCCGCTTTCGCCCGCGATCAGGTTTGCCCACGTCGTTTCGACATCGCCCCCGAGCGGGGTGACAAGGCCTAGCCCGGTTACAACCACACGGCGCATTCAGGTTCTCCGAAAGAAAATGGATTGGCTCCGAAAGAGCAACAGGCTCAACCCGTAAAGGGCTGAGCCTGTGTAAGCCCTGATCGGCGTGTCCGCAAACCGATTGCCGGACAATGGCCCCACCTGCGTGCAAACAGGTGGTCGGCAAGCGCGGTCACAGGGTTGACCCTGCAGGCACTCGTCCCGGGAAAACCGGGACTTGGCCTGCAAGACTTAGCCCTTGTGTTCTTCGATGTACTTCGTGGCGTCACCAACGGTGGTGATCTTTTCGGCCGCATCGTCAGGGATTTCGACACCGAATTCCTCTTCGAAAGCCATCACCAGTTCGACGATGTCGAGGCTGTCGGCACCAAGATCGTCGATGAAGCTCGCATCCTGGGTGACCTTGTCAGCCTCGACGCCGAGATGCTCGACGACAATCTTTGCTACCCGGTCGGCAGTATCGCTCATGATATTCCCTCTTGAACTGGGGTTTGGAAAACTCCCCTTCGCCCTAATGAAGGGCGCTGGCAAGCGCAAGTGGGCAAGAGGAGTGCCGCACACAGCGACCGCGGCCCTCCTGCCCGAAACGAGGCGGGTCAGGCGCCCTCTTTCTTCGGCGGTTCGACGACCCGAAGCGACAGTTCGCGCAAGGACCGCGGTTCGGGGCTGCTCGGCGCACCCATCAGCAGGTCTTCGGCGCGCTGGTTCATCGGGAACAGCGAGATTTCGCGCAGGTTCTTGGCCCCGCACAGCAGCATCACGATCCGGTCGACACCGGCGGCCATCCCGCCATGCGGCGGCGCGCCGTACTGGAACGCGCGGTACATCCCGCCGAACCGTTCCTCCACGTCCGCCTTCGAAAGGCCGACGATCTCGAATGCCTTGACCATCGTTTCGGGTTTGTGATTCCGGATCGAACCGGAGGCGATTTCAAAGCCATTGCAGACCAGATCGTATTGGAACGCCTTGATGGTGAGCGGGTCCTGCCCTTCCAGCGCCTCCATTCCGCCCTGCGGCATCGAGAACGGGTTGTGGCTGAAATCGACCTTCTTCTCGTCTTCATTATATTCGTAGAACGGGAAGTCGACGATCCATGCGAGCGCGAAGGCGTTTTCGTCGATCAGGCCGAGTTCCTCGCCCACACGGATGCGCGCCGCGCCTGCCAGCTTGGCAGCATCGGCTTCCTTGCCTGCGGCAAAGAACAGCCCGTCATTCTCGCCAAGGCCCAATTCGGCGTAAAGCTCGGCCATGCGTTCAGGCCCGTGGTTCTTGGCGATCGGGCCGCCGAATTCGCCGGCTTTTCTGGTGACGTAGCCGAGGCCCGCGTAACCTTCCTTGCGCGCCCATTCGTTCATCTCGTCGAAGAACTTGCGGCTCTTTTCGTGGGTGGCGGGCGCCGGGATCACCCGCACCACGCCGCCGCTGCCGACGATTTTCTCGAACAGGCCGAAGCCGCTTTGGGTGAAATGCGAAGACACATCGCTGATGATCAAAGGATTGCGCAGATCGGGCTTGTCGCTGCCGTATTTCAGGATCGCTTCGTCATAGGGAATGCGCGGGAATTCGCCTGCGGGCGTGACCTGCTTGTCGCCCGCAAAGGCTGCGAAGGTGCCCTGAATGACGGGCTCCATCGTTTCCCACACTTCTTCCTGTGTGACGAAGCTCATTTCCAGATCGAGCTGGTAGAATTCGCCCGGCAGGCGGTCAGCGCGCGGGTCTTCGTCGCGGAAGCAGGGGGCGATCTGGAAATAGCGGTCGAAACCCGCCACCATCAGCAGCTGCTTGTACTGCTGCGGTGCCTGCGGCAGCGCGTAGAACTTGCCGGCATGAATGCGGCTCGGCACGAGGAAATCGCGCGCGCCTTCGGGCGATGATGCCGTGAGGATCGGAGTCGAAAACTCATTGAAGCCGACCGTCGCCATGCGGGCGCGCATATCGGCGATCACCGCCACGCGGGTCATGATGTTCCGATGCAGCGTTTCACGCCGCAGATCGAGGAAGCGATACTTCAGCCGCACGTCTTCGGGGTAAGGCTGTTCGTCGGCGACCGGCAGCGGCAGTTCCTCCGACGCGCTTTGCACGGTGATGCTGCGTGCGAACACTTCGACTTCGCCGGTGGCAATGCGCGGGTTCACTGTCTCGGCCGACCGCGCCTTGACCTCGCCTTCGATGGTGATGACCGATTCCACCCGCAACCGATCCAGCACCGGCAAGGCGGGCGAATCCGCATCGGCGACGATCTGGGTGATCCCGTAATGATCGCGCAAATCGACGAACAACACCCCGCCGAAATCCCGCTTGCGGTGAACCCAGCCCGACAGGCGAACGGTTTCGCCCACCTGAGCGGAAGAAAGCTGTGCGCAAGTGTGCGTGCGATACGGGTGCATCTAAACTCTTGTCCTGTCCGAGGCTATGACGCTAGGGCGCCGGGCAGCCGGAATAGGTTAAGCCTGATCCGGGCCATTACCGGCGCGCTAACAGGGCAAGCCCGGCACTTTGTCAAGCCAAGCTTGGTAAGGGTACGGGCGCACACTGGGATCAATCCCGAGGGCGGCACTCCGCCCGTAACGCGAAAAGACGATATGAAAATCCATCCGCTGATTACCACGACCGAAGCTCTCTCCGATCTCTGCACCCGCCTTGCCAAGTCAGAATTCGTGGCGGTCGACACCGAATTCATGCGCGAGAACACCTACTGGCCTGAACTGTGCCTGGTACAGATCGCCAATACCGAAGAGGCCGCCGCGATCGATCCGATGGCGGGAGGTATCGATCTTACGCCGCTGCTCGATCTGATGTGCGACAATGAAGACGTGCTCAAGGTGTTCCACGCGGGCGGGCAGGACGTTGAGATCATCGTCAACCTGACCGGCAAGACCCCGCACCCGATCTTCGACACCCAGATCGCGATGATGGCGATCAGCCAGTCCGAACAGATCGGCTATGCCAATCTGGTCGAAACTTGGATGGGCCTGACAATCGACAAGGGCGCGCGCTTTACAGATTGGAGCCGCCGCCCGCTGACTGACCGGCAGATCGAATATGCCATCGGCGATGTCACGCACCTCGCCACGATCTTTCCGCGCATCCTGAAAAAGCTGATCAAGACCGGGCGTGGGCTGTGGCTGGATGCGGAAATGGAAAAGCTGGCCGACCCGTCGAATTACCTGACCGATCCGGGCGTGGCGTGGAAACGCATTCGGCAATCGGGGCGCAATCCGCAGATTCTGGGCCGGGTGAAGGCGCTCGCCGCCTGGCGCGAAGGCGAAGCGCAGCAAAAGAACATCCCGCGTGGCCGGATCATGCGGGATGAAACGCTGGCCGACATCGCCTCGCATCCTCCGAAAAATCAGGCCGATCTCGCAAAGGTTCGCGGTCTTTCAACCGCATGGAAGGACAATGATATCGGCAAACGGCTGATGAAGGTGCTGGCCGAGGCCGAGCCGATGCCCAAGGACGAGATGCCCGACAAGGCGGCACGCGGCGCGCCGCTGGGCAAGGAAGGCGCATTGGTCGCCGATCTGCTCAAACTGCTGCTGAAGATTCGCGCCCGCGAGATCGACGTCGCCCCGCGCCTGCTGACCCGCGCCGACGAAATGGAGTCGCTCGCCGCAGGGATGCGCGATCTGCCGGTGCTGAAGGGCTGGCGTTATGACGTGTTCGGCAAGGACGCGCTCGATCTGGTAGAAGGCAAGCTGGCCTTCGCGGTCGAGAAGGGGCGGCTCAAGATGACCCATATTGACGATGTGGTTGCGGGAGATCCGGCCCAGCCTGACACGCCAGACACGTTGGCGGCCGAGTGACCCCCCGCCGATGAGCACCTATCTCCCCACGATCAAGCAGCTGCAATATCTGGTGGCACTGCACGAACACGGCCATTTCGGCAAAGCCGCCGATGCCAGCTTCGTTTCGCAATCGACCCTGTCGGCGGGGATTCGCGAACTGGAATCGCTGCTCGGCGTGACGCTGGTGGAACGCTCACGCCGGGTGGTGCGCTTCACCGCGCTGGGCGATCAGGTGGTGGCCAAGGCCAACCGGCTGCTGCGCGAGGCCGAGGAACTGGCCGATCTGGTGCAGGCTGCCGGCAAGCCGCTGGTGGGCGAGCTGCGTATGAGCGTGATCCCCACCATCGCCCCCTTCCTGCTGCCGCGCGTACTGCCCCGCTTCCGGCGCGAGCGGCCGGAACTCAAGCTGATGCTGCGCGAGGAAACCAGCCATGATGCGCTCGAATCGCTGCATCACGGGCGGGTGGATTGCGTGCTACTGGCCCTGCCGTTCGATACCGGCGACGCCGCGATCGAGCACATCGCCGATGATCGGCTGTTCATCGCCTTTCCCAAGGACGATCCGCGCGATCCCCCGGCCAGCATTTCGCCGGACATGATCGATCAGGGCCGCCTGATGCTGCTGGAGGACGGCCATTGCCTGCGCGATCATGCGCTCGCCGCGTGCTCGCGCAGCGAACTGCGCGCCAGCGCGGCGATGATCGGCACCAGTCTGCACACGCTTGTCCAATTGGTGGACAATGATCTGGGCCTCACCATGCTTCCCGAAATGGCGCTGAAGGCGGGCATTCTGGCCGGCACGCAAGTGGTCGCCCGTCCGGTCGACAGCCCCACCGCCAAGCGCGAGATCGTGCTGGCATGGCGCAAAAACTCCCCGCGCGAGGCGGATTTCATGCTGCTGGCTGAAGAATTGCGGCAGGGCGATTCGCCGAAGTAGAGGCAGCAACGGAAACTTCGCGGTTCAGCACTCCACCAGCGCAAGACTGATCGCAAGGCCGGTGCCCAGCGCCGCACCAAGTGCGCGCGAACGCGGGCCGAAAACCGGCTTGCGGCGCCTGCCGGAAGCCGCGTGATGTTCGGCCACCAGCAGCATCATTTCGCTGTTCCGGCGTTCCTCGATGGCATCCACCATCGCGCCCACATCGTCGGCGAGCATCGCGGCATCGTCTATCAGCGCAGCCGCGCGTTCGTAATCGCCGCGCTTCAACGCCGAATGCGCTTCGCGCTGGAGCATGCTCGCATGTGTTGCCAACCGGCCGACATACTCTTGCTGCCGGCCTCTCGTTTCGGATCCCATTTACCAAAAATAGCGCATTCCGAAGCGCCTTTCCAGCCTCAATCCATGTGCTTGAGGCCGACCCGCAGGTAATCCCATCCCGTCACGCAGGTCAGCACCGCCGCCGCCCAGAGCGATACCAGTCCGACAAGATGGACCCAGCTTTGCGCAACCGTACGGCACATGTCGCCCACCGCCTGACACGGCGGCCCATGCACCGCACCGCCGAGGATCAGCGCGCCCAGCGACACCAGTTGAAAGGTCGTCTTCCACTTGGCCAGCTTTGACACCGGCACCGACACCTGAAGTCCGCCAAGAAATTCGCGCAGGCCCGACACCGCAATCTCGCGCACCAGAATGACCAGTCCGGCAATCACATGCACATCGCCGGCATATGGCCCGCGCAGATAGCCTTGTGCGGTCAGCACCAGAATGACAGCGGCGATCATGATCTTGTCGGCGATCGGATCGAGGAACGTGCCCATCTTCGAAACTGTGCCTTGCGCGCGGGCAAGATAGCCATCGAGGTAATCGGTCAGCGCAATCACGCAATATAGCACGAACCCGACCAGGTATCCGAACCGCCATTCCGGCCACCACAGGAAAAAGGCAAGCAGCGGCACGGCGAAGATCCGTGACAAGGTGAGGATATTGGGCAGGCTCGACATGGCTATCCTACGCTGTAGCGCGGCATTTGAGCGGGAAAAAGCCCAAGCTCCATGCCCCTGCCCCAGATTGCGGTATCCGCGCAAGGCTTGTGAATACCCGCGTCCGCGCTATGTCCGGCCTATCTCACAGGGAAGTACCGGCACATTCACGCATGACCACGTCGACCGATCTCATGCGCCAGCGGCGCTTTCTGCCGCTGTTCCTGACCCAGCTGCTGAACGCGCTCAACGACAATCTCTACAAGAACGCGATGGTGCTGTTCGTGGTCTATCAGGTCTACGATTCGCCCGAGACCGAAACCTTCATCAGCGGCATTGCCACCGCCGTGTTCGTGCTGCCGTTCGTGCTGTTTTCGGCGACCTCGGGCCAGCTTGCAGACATGCGCGACAAAGCGAAGATCATCCGCTGGATCAAGTTCGCCGAGATCATCATCATGACCGTGGGCGCGACCGGGCTGGTGATGGCAGCACGCGGCATGTCGGTCGAAACCATCGCGATCCCGCTGATGTTCGTGGCGCTGTTCGCGATGGGGGTGCATTCCACCTTCTTCGGCCCGATCAAATACGCGATCCTGCCGCAACACCTGAAAAAGGACGAAGTGCTGGCGGGGACGGGCCTGGTCGAGGCTGGCACCTACGTCGCGATACTGGTGGGCATGATGCTGGGCGGCGCGATGCCGATCATGGCCAGCACCGTTGCGGTCATCGTCATCGCGGTGGTGGGTTACATAACCTGTCGCTGGGTGCCGCCCGCCCCGGCCCAGTCCGCCGAGGTCAAGGTCGACTGGAACCCGATCCGCGCCTCGAAAGCCCTGATCTCCTTTTCGATGGGCAATCTGGAGCTGCGCTATTCGGTGCTGGCAATCAGCTTTTTCTGGACCATTGCCGCGATCCTTTCGGTACAGTTCATCCCGCTCGCCAAAAACGTGCTGCTGGCGGACAAGCAGGTGGCGGCGGTGATGCTGGTGGCATTTTCGGCCGGGATCGCGATAGGTTCGGTGTCGATCAACACGCTGTTGAAGGGCGACATTTCGGCGCGCTATTCGGCCGCCTCGGTGCTGGCGCTCGGCGGCTTGCTGGTCACGTTCTACCTGCTGTGCCGGATCTGGGATTTGCAGCCTGCGGGCGACCTGTTCACGGTAAGCGAGTTTCTGGTGCAGCCTTTGGCACTGGTGCTGCTGGCCAATCTGTTGCTGATCGCAGTCGCAGGCGGCATGTTCGTGGTGCCGCTTTACGCCTTTCTCACGACGCGGGTGGACAAGTCCGAAGCCTCCCGCTCGGTGGCGGCCAACAACTTCATTTCCTCGATCTTCATGGTGGTTGGGGCTGGTGTCGCGGGCGGTCTGGGGTTTCTCGGCATTCCGCTGCAGGAACAACTGCTGGCGAGCCTGATCCTGTGCCTGTTCTCAGCGCAGTTGTCGCGCAAGCTGCACGCGTTGGAGCACTTGCGCGGCCCGGAATTCGCTTAGCTGGTGCCGATCAGATGATGAACACCAGGATCGCCGCCGTCGCCGCGACATAGACACTGGCGAACCCGCGCACGTCTGCCAGTGTCAGCCGCCACAGGTCTTCCGCCGGGATCGGGATCAATTCGCGCTTCACGTGCGGGGGCAGGCTGGCGCGATACCAGTGCCGGGCAGTTTCTTCGGTCAGAACTAGGCTGCGACGCATTACGTGAGTCTCCTGTGGCGGGACGATGCACTTTAATACTTTCTTAACTGTTTGGAACCTTCGCGACTGCACATGTCACAGCTTGGGACAGGCTTTCTGCCGCAAGCGAGCCCCTGTCGTTTGCGCCGCCCCGCGCCCGACTGTAGATGCCGCAAGGACGACAAGACGGGAGAATGTCACGTGCCTGATTCCACGCGCCCAGGTTCCTTGAGAAGTGCCGCTGCGCTGCTGGTCGATTGCCTTGCAACACAGGGCTGCGACCGGATTTTCACTGTGCCGGGCGAAAGCTTCCTGGCGGTGCTGGATGCATTGCCCGATCAGCCCGCAATCGACGTGGTGACATGCCGACAGGAAGGCGGAGCCGCCTTCATGGCGTGTGCCGACGGCAGCATGACCGGCAGGCCGGGTGTGGCTTTCGTCACCCGCGGACCGGGGGCGACCAATGCCAGCATCGGGGTGCATGTCGCGCATCAGGATTCGCAGCCGATGATCCTGTTCGTCGGGGATGTTGCCCGCCCGATGCAGGGGCGCGAAGGGTTTCAGGAGGTCGATTTTCCGGCGTTTTTCGGCCCCATCTGCAAATGGGCGGCGCGGATCGACGATCCGGCGCGGATCCCCGAATATATCGCGCGCGCCTATGCCACCGCCATCAACGGGCGGCCCGGCCCGGTGGTGCTCTCCCTGCCCGAAGATATGCTGATCGAGCAGGTACCGATTAGCCTCGATCCGCGCCCTTTCGTCACCCGTGCGACCCAGGCTGCCTGTCCCGACGCAATGCAGGCGCTGTTCGATCTGATCGCCGATGCCGCCAGCCCGATTGCCATCATCGGCGGAGCCGGCTGGAACACCAAAGCACGCGAATATTTTCAGCAATTCGCGGAACGGGTCGGCCTGCCGGTGGCGACAGCTTTCCGCCGTCAGGACGCAATTGCGCCGTCTTCACCGGTCTATGCCGGAAACCTCGGCTATGGGCCGAACCCCAAACTGGTCGAGCGCGTAAAAAACGCCGATCTCGTCATCGCTGTCGGCGCGCGGCTAGGGGAGGCGACCACCGATGGCTATGACGTCCCGAGCCTTGAGCATCCGGGGCAACTGCTCGTCCACATTCACCCCGACCCCGAAGAACTGGGCCGGGTCTATCGCACCGATCTGGCGCTGTGCTGCGCGGTCGACGAATTCGCCGAATGCGCGTCCTTGTGGGAGGATTCCGGCATCATCGCCTTCGATGCCGGCGCGCAGGCTCATGCCGAATGGCTGGAATGGGCCACGCCGCACTCATCGGATGCCGCCCTCGATCTTGCCGCCTGTGTCGCGGCGATGCGCGACATGCTGCCTGCAGACACCATGATCGCCAACGGGGCGGGCAATTTCGCCGGCTGGTGGCACCGCTACTGGCGCTATGATGCCTACCCCGGACAGCTCGCCCCCACGTGCGGCGCTATGGGTTACGGGGTGCCTGCCGCGGTCGCCGCCGCGTTGCGCTATCCGGATCGCACCGTTGTGGCGGTCGCCGGTGACGGGGACTTCCTGATGAACGGGCAGGAATTGGCCACAGCCATGCAATACGGCGCCAACCTGATCGTGGTGGTGGTGGACAACGGCGCCTATGGCACCATCCGGATGCATCAGGAACGCGAATACCCGGGCCGTGTCTCAGCCACCAACCTCGCCAATCCCGATTTCGCCGCACTCGGCGCAGCCTATGGCGCATGGAGCGCAAGGGCGGAAACGACCGAGCAATTCCTTGCCGCGCTCGCCGAGGCAAAGGAGCGCATGGGACTGCGCCTGATACACGCCAAGACCGATCTTGAACGGATCGCGGCCAGCGGCGCGACGATCAGCGGGATCAGGGAGCGCGCGAAGGGCTAACCCCGACAAGCGAGAGGCCGCCCTCCCCTGCGGGAGGACGGCCTCGTGCAATGCCTTTGGTGGGGTCGTCAGACCCGGTCGCCGGTCGCGCCCTTGATCTCGCCCTTGGCCTTGTCGGTCTTTCCGTCGACCTCCTGGGCCCGGCCCTCGGCGCGGGTCTTGGGATCGTTGGAATGCTGCTTGGCCTCGCCGATACCTTCCTTGACGCTGCCCTTCGCTTTGTCGGTAAGTTCACCCATGATTGATCTCCCTTTGGTTCAAGCCAATGGATTTATTGACCTTTCATGAGACCAATGGGCGGCAGGCGTGATTGTTCCGGTGCTCAGGGCGAGGTGTGCAAGCGCGGCGACGAGGCGACCGAAAAGCCGCCTCAGCCCTGTGCCATCGCGCAGATAAGCTGCCATTCCGCAGGCGTCACTCCGGACACCGACAGGCGCGATTGCCGGATCAGCTGCATGTCGGCAAGGCGCGGTTCTGCCTTGATCGCGACCAGCGTGACCGGGTGAGCGAACTTTTCCGCCGGCTTCAGCTTCACCGCGGCCCACTTGCCGGTTTCGTCGGTCGGATCGGTTATTTCCGCCACGCTGATCGTGCAGACGCCGACAATCTCCAGCCCCTCGCGCGAGTGATAGAAGAACGCCTGATCGCCCACCTGCATCGCAGCCAGGTTGTTGCGCGCCTGATAGTTGCGCACCCCGTCCCACGTCCCCTCGCCTTCGGCCACAAGGTCGTCCCAGCTGTATTTGAACGGCTCGGACTTCATCAGCCAGTATTGCGGCGATTGGCGGGTCATGCGGCGTTTGCTCCTTGCACAGTGTCATCATGCTCGGCCCATCGATAGCCCTACGGAGTGCCCCCGCTCAAGCCCTCGGCCCGCGAACGCCGATGGGATTAACCCGATATTTAGCGAGACCTGCGATAGCTTGCGTGATTGGGGATGGATTGGCCGCCTTGGCTAACCACCTGCCGAAATTGCAGGAATGACGGCCTTGACGGATCATGACGAGCAAAACCCGTTGGAAAATGCCGAGCGCGATGTGGTCGCGCTGGGGATTGCTGCGGCCTCGATTCTACTTCTGGTTGCAACGGGCGGGACAGTGGTGCCGGACGCGGTGCGTTCGCTGCTCGGCACGGGCGCAGCGCCGAACCAACTGCTGGCAAGCGCATTGCTGCTCAACATCGCAGTGATAATCTTCGGTTGGCGCCGCTATCGTGAGCTCACAGATGAAATTGCCGAGCGCCGCCGTGCCGAAGATCAGGCCCGCCAGCTGGCGGCGACCGATCCCCTGACGCAGTGCCTCAACCGCCGCAGCATGATCGAGGCGACCGAGCAGTTGCGCGCCCGCGCAGCCTTGCGCGGGGAGGCGATCGCCTATTGCATGATTGATCTCGATAACTTCAAACAGATCAACGATATGTACGGCCATTCCTGCGGCGATGCGGTGCTGGTCAGCCTGTGCGACAAGATGCGCGCCATGCTTCCGCGGGAAGCAAGGCTGGCACGGCTCGGGGGCGATGAATTCGCATTCGTCATGCCTTACCCGATTGGCCATACCGACAGGATCGACGATCTCGTTATCCGGCTGTTCGCCAGCATTGCGGAACCTGTCGAGGTGACGGACATCACGGTCGAGCTGACGATATCGGTCGGGCTTTCCACCGATCATGATACGGATGGCTCACCCAGCCCGGTTGTGGATGCCGGTGTGTTGATGCACCGTGCAGACATGGCGCTTTACCACGCCAAGAAGCAGGGCCGGAACCGTCATTTCTGGTTCGAAGCGAGCATGGAAAACGAACTGCGGTTCCGCAACCAGCTCGAAACCGGGATCCGGCGCGGGATCACCCAGCAGGAATTCGTGCCCTATTACGAACAGCAGGTCGACATCGACAGCGGGGAACTGGTCGGCTTCGAAATGCTGGCCCGCTGGCAATCGGAGCAACTGGGGCTGGTCAGCCCGGAAATCTTCATTCCCATCGCCGAGGAAATGGGCCTCATCACCCAGCTTTCGGAGCAATTGATGGATCGCGCATTTGCCGATGCGCGCGACTGGGACGATAGCCTGACCCTGTCGGTCAATATTTCGCCGGTGCAATTGCGCGATCCCTGGTTTGCCCAGCGCCTGCTGAAGCGGCTAGTGGCCGCCAATTTCCCGCCGCGGCGCCTGGAAATCGAAATCACCGAAAGCTGCCTTCACGAGAATATCGGATTGGTGCGAACGATGATCACCAGCTTGCGCAATCAGGGTGTGCAGGTGAGCCTCGATGATTTCGGCACCGGCTATTCGAGCATAGAACAGCTGCGCGACCTGCCGTTTGACCGGATCAAGATCGATCGCAGCTTCATCAGCGAACTGCGCCACGCCTCGGAACATTCACGGATCGCCAATGCCATCATCGCGCTCGGTCGAGGGCTCGATCTGCCGCTGACGGCCGAGGGCGTGGAAGACGAGGAAATCCTCGCCGCGCTGCGATCAATGGGTCGGATCAAGGCGCAGGGTTATGTCTACGGCAAGCCGGAAACTGCGGTCGAAGTGCGCCAGCGTCTTGCCGAACAAGGAAAGCTTGCGAGGGCCGCAGTTCCCGCAACCGCTCCCGAAGCGCTGCCGCAAAACCTTCCCCGCGCCGCCAACTCCTGAGCTTTCGGTAGCGTCCGGCACTGGACGCGCCGCTTGCGCGTGCATAGATGCGCATCAGTGACAACGCGCATTCCCTTCACCAAGATGCACGGGCTCGGCAATGATTTTGTCGTGATCGATGCCCGTGCGCTTGCCTTCCCGCCAATGACCCCTGCGGTCGCGCGCGCGCTGGCCGACCGGCGCACCGGCATCGGCTGCGATCAGTTGGTGTTGCTGGAGCCGAGCGCTGCGCCCGAGGCGGGCCACGCGTTCCGCATGCGCATCTTCAATTCGGATGGCTCGGAAGTGGAAGCCTGCGGCAATGCCGCACGGGCGGTGGCGTTGCTGCATGGTGAGGCCGCAGTGATCGAAACCGGCGGCGGGCCGATCACGCTGGAGCCGCTGGACGGCGGTGCGCGGGTCGACATGGGCACGCCTCGCTTCGATTGGGATGCGATCCCGCTGGATGTGCCGATGGACACTGCCGCGATGCCGGTGGGTTGGGACTCGCTGGAAAGCCCGATGGCGGTCAATGTCGGCAATCCCCACGTGATTTTCTTTGTCGATGATGCCGATGCTGTGCCGCTGGAAAGCATCGGCCCCGTGATCGAGCACGATCCGTTGTTTCCCCAGCGCATCAACGTCAACGTGGCGAGCCTCGCGGGGCCCGATCATCTCCGCTTGCGGGTGTGGGAACGCGGCGCCGGTCTGACGCGGGCGTGCGGCACCGGGGCATGTGCCAGCGCAGTCGCTGCAATTCGGCGCGGGCTGGTTGCCAGCCCGGTGCGCGTGAGCCTGCCGGGGGGCGATCTGGTGATCGCGTGGGAACCGGGCGGCACCATCCAGATGAGCGGCCCGGCCAAGGCGAGCTTTCGCGGCAGTTTCGACTGGGATGATTTCGCGTGACCGCTCCGCAGATCATCAGCCTCGGCTGCCGCATGAACTTCGCCGAAAGCGAACGGATGCGGACGATGCTCGCGAACGAAGGCAACCTGGTCGTGGTGAATTCCTGCGCGGTGACGGGCGAGGCGCTGCGCCAGACCCGGCAGGCGATCCGCCGCGCCCGCCGCGATCATCCCGATGCGCGGCTGGTGGTGACCGGCTGCGCGGCCGAGATCGACCGTGAACAAATCGGTATGATGGACGAAGTCGACGGTCTGGTCGCGAACGCCGCCAAGCTCGATCCGCGAGCCTGGAATGTCGCCGCCGACGCTGCGCCGATTGCTCCGTCCCGCACCCGCGCCTTTGTCGCCGTGCAGAACGGTTGCGATCACGCCTGCACCTTTTGCGTGATCCCGCAGGGGCGCGGCGTCAGTCGCTCGGTTCCGGTTGCGCAAGTGCTGCGCGAGGTCGAATCGCATCTGGCGACGGGAGCTAAGGAAATTGTGCTCACCGGTGTCGATCTTACAAGCTGGGGACAGGATATTTCCAACAATCCCCGATTAGGCACGCTGGTTCAGGCGATTCTGCATGGCTTTCATCAACTAGACCGCCTGCGCCTGTCCTCGGTTGACGGGGTGGAGATCGATCCGCTGCTGTTCGACCTGCTGGCCCACGATCCCCGCGTCATGCCGCACCTTCACCTCAGCCTGCAGCACGGCGCCGATCTGATCCTGAAGCGAATGAAGCGCCGCCACTTGCGCCATGATGCCGTGGATTTGGTCGCCCGGCTCAAGGCTGAGCGGCCCGACATCGCAGTCGGTGCCGACCTCATCGCGGGCTTCCCGACCGAGACCGAGGCGCACCACGCAGCGAACCTTGCGATCATTGACGAGCTCGACATCGTCCATGCCCACATCTTCCCCTATTCCCCCCGTCCCGGCACGCCTGCCGCGCGGATGCCGCAAGTGCCGCGTGACGTGGTGAAGGCCCGCGCCGCGGCCTTGCGCGCACGTGCCGGCGTCCGTCGCACTGCATGGCTTGCCTCGCTTGTGGGCGAAACCCTGCCCGTGCTCGCCGAACGCGACGGCACGGGCTATGCCCCCAACTACGCCCGCGTGGCCCTGCCCCCGCAGGTCGCGGCGGGCCAAGTGATCGACGTGACCGTTCGCGAGGCCAGGGAGGGCCTGCTCCTATGAGTGAAACCAGCTGGAGCCAGCGCCTGTTTGGCGGGTTTGCCAAGACATCAGAGAAGCTCGCCTCAAGCTTACCTGCGATTTCCAGCGGAGCGAAGCTCGACAATGCCACACTGGACGACGTTGAGGACGCGCTGATCATGTCCGATCTCGGTCCGGCAGCGGCAGGGCGCATCCGTGCCCGGCTGGCGGACAAGCGGTTCGGGCTGGAAATCACTGCGCGCGAATTGAAGGAAGCCGTCGCCGAGGAAATCGCCGCGATCCTGCGTCCCGTGGCCAAGCCGCTGGAAGTCACCGCCTTCCCGCGCCCGCAGGTGATCCTGGTGATCGGTGTGAATGGCAGCGGCAAGACCACGACCATCGCCAAGCTGGCGCACCTGTTCACCGAAGACGATTACGGCGTGCTGCTGGCGGCGGGCGATACCTTCCGCGCTGCGGCCATCGGTCAGCTGGCGACCTGGGCGGAGCGCGCCGGGGTCGAATTGGTGCGCGGCCCGGAGGGCGGAGATCCGGCGGCGATCGTGTTCGATGCGGTCAAGCAGGCCACCGATACCGGCATCGACGCGCTGATCGTCGACACGGCTGGCCGCTTGCAGAACAAGAAGGAATTGATGGAGGAGCTGGCGAAAATCCGCCGCGTCCTCGGCCGCCTGAACCCTGAAGCGCCGCATGACGTGGTGCTGGTGCTCGATGCCACCAACGGCCAGAATGCGCTTTCGCAAATCGATGTGTTCAAGGAAGTGGCGGGCGTCACCGGACTGATCATGACCAAGCTGGATGGCACCGCGCGCGGCGGGGTGCTGGTGGCGGCGGCGGAGCAATATGGCCTGCCGATCCATGCCATCGGGGTGGGCGAGAAGATGGAAGACCTGCGTCCGTTCGATCCCGATCTGGTCGCCCGCGTGATTGCCGGGGTGGCGTGATGAGCGAGAGCGAAGGCAAGAAAGCCGCTTCCAGCTGGATCAACGTGGCGGTGGATTACGGACCGCTGCTGGTGTTCCTGGGCGTTTACCGGATGAATGCGCCCGAAGACCCAAACGCGGCCGGAGAACTGGGTGCGATCATCTATGGCACCGTCGCCTTCATGATCGCCGCCGTCGCCGCACTCGTCATTTCGAAATGGCGGCTGGGCAAGGTGTCGCCGATGCTGTGGTTTTCGACCGCGCTGATCGTCGGCTTCGGCAGCCTGACGATCTTTTTCGGCGACCCCACCTTCGTGCAGATCAAGCCGACGATCATCTACAGCACGTTTGGCGTGGCGCTGCTGGGCGGGTTCTTCGCCGGGAAGGCGCTGCTGAAAATCCTGCTCGAAGCCGCGTTCGAAGGGCTGACGGACGCCGGCTGGCTCAAGCTGTCGCGCAACTGGGGGGTGTTCTTCCTCGCGCTCGCCGGCCTCAACGAAGTCCTGCGCGCCCAGCTCGATTTCGAGGGCTGGCTGTGGGCCAAGTTCTGGGTGTTCCTGCCGCTGACCTTCCTGTTCACCTTCAGCCAGATCCCGATGCTGCTGAAGCACGGGCTGAGCTTCGAAGATCGCGACGAACCGTTCAAGGACGAGCCGCCGACGGGGTGAATTGTGCGATGGCTCTGATTTTCCTCAACGGCACGACTTCATCGGGCAAGACAAGCATCGCGCGCGCACTTCAGGATGAACTGGTGCGCCCCTATTGCGTCACGGGTATTGATGATGCTTTCGCGATGCTGCCCGATCGCCTTCACAACAATCCCGATGGCTTTTTCTTCGACCGCGACGAACGCGATCATGTGCGCCTTAACTTTGGGCGTATTGGGTTGGCGTGCCTGAAAGCGCACCATCGCTCGGTCGCGGCAATGGCCCGAAGCGGCATCGATCTGATCTGCGATGAGGTCATATTGACCGAAGAACTGCGCCGCGACTGGCATGAAGTGCTTAGTGGCGTCCGAACTGCCTTTGTCGGCGTGCATTGTTCTTTGGAGGAACTCGAACGACGAGAGATCATACGCGGTGACCGGGTCATAGGTCAGGCGCGCGGCCAGTTCGACATCGTGCACTTGCGAATGCAATATGACATCGTAGTCAACAGCACAAATAAGACACCGGCGATGCTGGCTCGCGAGATCGCTGGCCTACTGCCTGCATCATTCTGACTGGTAACGCAGCAATCGGCGAAAGCGCTAGATTTCCACCTGACTCCCCAGCTCCACCACGCGATTGGTGGGCAGCTTGAAGAAGTCCATCGCGCTCGCCGAATTGCGCAGCAGCCACGCAAAAATCTTCTCGCGCCACAGCGGCATTCCCGGCTTCTCGGAAGGCAGCAGCGTCTGGCGTGACAGGAAAAAGCTTGTGTGCATCATGTCGAACACGCCGCCGCAGCGCTCCAGCTTTTTCAGGCCGAGCGGCACGTCGGTTTCCTCCATGAAACCATAATGCAGCACCGCACGGTAAAAGCCATCCCCCAGATCGGTCATCTCGCAGCGCGCTTCGGGGTCGACATACGGCACATCGGCGATGCTGATGGTGAGGATCACCACACGTTCGTGCAGCACCTTGTTGTGCTTGATGTTATGCAGCAGCGCGGATGGCACGCCAGCGGTGCTCGATGCCATGAAGATCGCGGTCCCTGGCACCCGTAGGGCGGAATTCTTGGCCGACTTGGCAAAGATCTCCAGCGGCAGCGCGCTTTCGCTCATGCGTTCGCGCATCAGCTTGCGCCCGCGCGCCCAAGTCGTCAGCAATGTGAACGCGACGAGGCCCACCACCAGCGGGAACCAGCCGCCATCAGGCACCTTGATGAGGTTGGCAGCGAAGTAGGCGCCGTCGACGATCAGGAACAGCACCACCACCGGCGCAGCATACCACCAGCGCCATTTCCACACGCCCACCAGCAGCACCGCCATCAGCAACGTATCGATCGTCACCGCGCCGGTCACGGCGATGCCATAGGCAGCGGCGAGGTTGGACGAATTCTGGAACGTCAGCACCAGCACGATCACCGCTATCATCAACGCCCAGTTGATGACCGGAATATAGATCTGTCCCCCTTCGGTCTCGGACGTGTGGCGGATGTTGAGACGCGGGATGTAACCCATCTGCACCGCTTGATGGGTGATCGAGAACGCGCCGGAAATCACCGCTTGGCTGGCGATGAAGGTCGCCACCGTCGCCAGCAACACCAGCGGCAAGCGCCATTCGTCCGACGCAAGGAAGAAGAACGGGTTCTGGATCGCCTGTGCTGCCTGTTCAGCCGGAAGGCCGATAATCATTGCGCCCTGCCCGAAATAGTTGAGCAGCAGGCACGGCATGACAAAGCCGAACCACGACAGCCGCATCGGCCCACGCCCGAAATGGCCCATGTCGGAATACAGCGCCTCCGACCCGGTCACCGCCAGCACCACGCTGCCCAAGGCAAGAAACGCCAGCCATCCATCGAGGACGAAAAAGTTGACTGCATACCACGGGTTGAGCGCCCACAGGACTTCCGGGGTCTGGATGATCTGCCACGTGCCGAGCGCGGCGAGGACGCAGAAATAGACGATCATCACCGGGGCAAACAGCGCGCCGACCTTGGCCGTGCCGCGCTTCTGAATCACGAACAGAAAGACGAGCAGAACCAGCGCGATGGGAATGACGAACCGTTCGAAGCGGTCATCGACAACCGTCAGCCCCTCGACCGCCGACAGCACCGAAATGGCCGGTGTGATCATACTGTCGCCATAGAATAGGCTGGTGGCAAATACGCCCAGCAGCACCGCGATCCAGGCGTGTTTCGACGTCGATATGCTGCGCGAAATCAGTGCGACAAGCGCCAGCGAACCGCCCTGCCCCTTGTTATCGGCGCGCATCAGGATGGTAACGTACTGGATCGAGACGACCAGCGTCATCGACCAGAAGATCAGGCTGACAACGCCGAGAACATGGGCATTGTCGAGCGCGAGCGGGTTTGCGCCTGCGAAGGTTTCACGGAAGGCGTAGAGCGGGCTCGTGCCGATGTCGCCGAAAACGATCCCAATTGCACCCACCGCCAATGCGGCTTTCGATGCGCTGTGGCTGTGCCCCGCCGACGGCGGCTGATGGGCGGGCGCTGCTGTCTCGTTCATATCAAGCGGATTTCCCGTATATCCCGGTACTGCCCATCAGGCCGAAACAACTCCGGCGGGGTAAGGCGGCGCGCCTAGCACTGTGTCTTCGCGCCTGCAACACGGCGCTGGGTGTGGCCATCAAACGGTCACTGACCCTGAAGCATGGGCGCACGCGCAATGAGATCATCAAGCCGGGCGACTTCCGCTTCCAACCCTTCGCGCCACGGGGCATCGGCGGGCGATCGTTCGACCAGACCCGCCCATACTGCGCGAGCACCGCGAATTTCCCCGCTTTGCAGGTAAGCGGAGCCCAAGAAGTAGTCTGCGCCCGGATGCCCGGGATCGATCATCCGCGCTCGGCCAAAGGCCTGAACCGCTGCCGGGGTCACGAAACCATCGGCATGGCCCACCAAAGCAAGGCCGAGCGCAAGCCATCCTTCAAGATGATCGGGGTTGGCCTCCAGCCCCTGCCGCAGCAGGCCTGCCGCATCGCCGAATCGCCCGCGCCGGGCGAAAGCATCCGAAGTGAGCAGGTAATCGGGCGGCGGCTGGGTGCGGTCGAACAAAGCGGCTCGCCCCTCAACCATCGCTTCCCCTTGATTGGAGGCCCGCTCAATTTGCGGCTTGGGCGCTGCAGGCTGACCGGGAGACCCCTGCCAAGCATAGCCGGCCAGACCGAACACCAGAACCGCGCCGAACAGCGCCAGCCCGTCGCGCGGCAGGCGCAGAATCAGCGCCGCGAACGCGAATGCCGCCATCGCCAGCGCGCCGACTGCAAGCCATCCGCCGATCATGCCGCATCCTCCGCAGCACCGCTGCGCTTACCCAACCGGCGCAGCAGCACCCCCGCCACCAGCAGGATCACCAGCACGGGGATCGCGAACAGCGGCCAGGTCGTGGCGCTGATCGTGGGGTTGTAGCTGACGTAGTCGCCATAGCGCGCCACCAGCCACGCCCGGATTTCCTGAGGACTTTCGCCCGCCAGAATGCGGCTGCGCACCTGATGGCGCATGTCGCCCGCCATTGGGGCATCGCTATCGGCAATCGACTGCGACTGGCACTTGAGACAGCGCAGCGTGAGCATCAGCTCACTCGCCTGAGCCTCGAGCGCCGGATCGTCGAGCTGGTTATAGGCAAAAGGGGCTGGCGGCATGGTGTCCTGTGCCGCCAGCGGGATCGCCAGCAGCGCCAGCACAGCTGCGATCATCGCTCGGTTCATTGCGCCTTCTCCAGCTCGGCCAGCAGAACAGCCACGTCGTCTTCGCGGATATCCCCGATATGCTGGTACCGGATCACGCCTGCAGCATCGATCACGAAGGTTTCGGGCACGCCGGACGATCCGATCGCCAGCTGCACTTCGGAAATCGCGTCGCTGCCGATGCGGGTATAGGGGTTGCCGTGCCGGGCGAGGAAATTGGCGACATCTTCTGGCCGGTCGCGGATTGCGATGCCGACGATTTCGACGCCCTGTTCCTGCAGCGCTTCAAGCTGCGGGGCTTCGGCGATGCAGGGCAGGCACCAGCTTGCCCAGATATTGAGAAGCCGCGGGCCGCCCCCGACGAAGTCACCCTTCGATGCGCCCGGCAGGTCCGAGAACGCGGGCTGGAGCGCGAAATCGGGCAGCGGTTCGCCGATCATCGTGCTTTCGACGAACTGGTCCTTCTCCTGCGTCAGCATATAGCCGGCCAGCCCCGCGAAGAAGGCGAACAGGGCGAGCGGCACCCACAGCCAGATTCGGTTCCGCATGGCCGATTACTCTGCCGGAACCGGCGCAGCAGCGTCGAGCGCCTCGATGTCGGCGCGGCGCGCGTCGCCCATGTCTGCGGCCTTGCGTCGCTTCACATCCACCCGCACCCGGCCCACAATTGCCAGCACGCCGCCGAATGCGATCAGCAACCCGCCATACCAGATGAAGGTGACGAACGGCTTCCACCATACGCGGATCTGCCAACGCCCGTCTTCGGCCTGATTGCCGATCACGGCGTAAAGCTGCCCGTCCCAGCGGGTCAGCAGCGCGCTTTCGCTGGTGGCCTGTGCGGGCGACCAGAAATTGCGCGCCTGCGGGCTAAGGATCACAGGTTCGGCCCCATCGCGGCTCACGGCAATGCGTGCTTCGATGGCGGTCCAGTTCGGCCCCGCGACCGGCGTCACGCTTTCGAGTTTGACGGCGAAATCGCCGACCTGCTCGGTGCCTCCGGGCGCGATGGCAGCGAGCCGTTCCTGCGTGAAGGCGCCTTCGCACGCCATGCCGAACAGCGACACCGCCACGCCGAAATGCGCCAGCACCATGCCATAGGTGGCCACTGGCACGCGGCTCAGCTTGCGCCCGCGCAAGGGCAGGAGCGCGCCGACCCCCAGAGCCAACGCAAGGCCGAGACCCAGCACCGGCAGGAAGGGATAATCGCCGAGGATCGTCACCAGTGAAATCACTGCGATCAGCACGGCGGCGACCAGCGCAACTTCGAACTGAATTCGCGCTGGCTTGTCTTCCTTCCAGCGCAGCAGCGGGCCAACCGCCATGACGAGGAACATCGGCACCGCAAAAATCGCGGAGGCCGGGTTGAAATAGGGCGGGCCGACCGAAACACGCACGTCGAACGCCTCAGTCAGCAGCGGATAGAGCGTTCCGAGCAAGACGATTGCGAGGATCGCCGAAAGCATCACATTGTTGAACACCAACGCGCCTTCGCGGCTGGTGGCGGAAAACCGCTTGCCTTCGGACACAGCGCCCGCGCGCAGGGCGAAGATGGTGAAGGCCCCGCCGATGTACAGCAACAGCAACGCAAGGATGAAGCTGCCGCGTTCCGGATCGACCGCGAAGGCATGAACGCTGGTCAGCACGCCCGAACGCACCAGGAACGTGCCGAGCATCGACATCGAAAATGCCAGCACGCCGAGCATGATCGTCCACGTCCGCAGCGCGTCGCGCGCGGCCAGCACGCTGACCGAATGCATCAGCGCGGTCGCAGCCAGCCACGGCATGAAGGAGGCGTTCTCGACCGGGTCCCAAAACCACCAGCCGCCCCAGCCAAGCTCGTAATAGGCCCAATAGGAACCGGCGGTAATGCCGAAGGTCAGCAGCACCCACGCGCCCAGCACCCACGGGCGCAGCACCCGCGCAAAAGATGGATTAACCTGATTGGTCAGCAGCGCGCCCATCGCAAGACTGAAGGCGACCGAAAGGCCTACATAACCCGCATAAAGCGTCGGCGGATGGATCGCGAGTCCAATGTCCTGCAGCAGCGGGTTCAGCCCGACACCTTCAACCGCCGGCACCGGCAGGCGTTCGAACGGGTTGGAGGACAACAGCAGGAAGGCATAGAAGCCCAGCCCCACAAACCCCTGCACCGCGAGCGTTGCGCCCATGGTGCGTTCGGGCAAGCGGCGCTCGAACGCGGCGAGCAGACCGCCGGACAGCGCCAGCACCCCCACCCACAGCAACATCGAGCCTTCGTGATTGCCCCATGTGCCGGTCAGCTTGTAAGTCATCGGCTTCATCGAATGCGAATTGGTTGCGACCAGCTTGATCGAAAGATCGGTTATAGCGAACGCCCACAGCAACATCATGAACGCCAGCACGGCAAGACCGGCCTGGATCACGGCGGCAGGCCGCGCATAAATCGCCAGCGGATTGGGCACACCTTCCGCGCCCTTCAACGCAAACGCGCCGGAGACCATCTGCAATGCCGCCAGCGCGGCAGCGAGCCACAGGGCGGCGAGTCCGATTTCGGCGATCATTGCTTGGCCCCTTGCGCGGATTGAATCACGGCTTCAAACCCATGGTGGTATCGGCGGCAACCTTTGCCGCCTGCGCACTGCCCATGCCTTCAAGTTCGCGGGGTACGTAGTTCTCGTCATGCTTGGCGAGCAGGTTGGTGGCCAGAAACACACCGTCCTTACCAAGGCTGCCTTCGGCGACCACGCCAGAACCTTCGACGAACAGATCGGGAAGGATCCCGGTGTAGCGCACCGGCACCGCATCATCGCTGTTGCCGGTGACCATGAAGTTGACCGTGATTCCGTCGGCTTCGGTAACGATCGAGCCGGGGCGCACCATTCCGCCCAGCCGCACCGCCTGTCCCACGTCAGGAGGCGTTGCGGCCATCTGCTCGGGAAGGTAGAAATAATTCGCCTGATTGCGTAAGGCCCATGTCGCCAGCAGGCCCGCCGCAACAATCGCCAGCACGGCGATCACCACGAGCACGAGACGTTGATGCTTGGCCTTCATTGCATTTCCTCGTTCAGCGCCGCCGCGTGGCATCGCGCCGCGCTTCGGCCCGGCGCATCGCGCGCCACGCCCAGATAGTGAGAGCCGCGAGCGCGGCAATCCCCACCCCAAAGGCGAGAGCCACGAAATCCCACTGGGCAAGTCCCTCACGCATCAGGCGCGCTCCATGTCCGCAGTGACTGCCACCGGCGCATCATCGTCCAGCGCCCGGCGTCGCAACCGCGCCTCGACCTGACTTTCGGCGATCAGCGCACGCATCCGCATCAGCACAATCGCACCGAACAACAGCGCAAGGCCCAGAAACGCAATCAGTAGCGGCCAGAGATAGACCGCATCAATCGCGCTTTTGCCCATCGTGATGCTGGGCGGCTGGTGCAGCGAGTTCCACCACACCACCGAACGGTTGATAATCGGCACGTTGATCGCCCCGACCAACCCGAAGATCGCCGCAATTTTCGACGATCCGCCCTCGCGGCTGGCGGCCTGCGTCAGCGCGATGTATCCCGCATAAAGGAACAGCAGCACCAGCATGCTGGTGAGCCTACCGTCCCATTCCCACCATGTCCCCCAGGTCGGGCGGCCCCAGATCGAGCCTGTGGCAAGGCAAATCGCGCAGAACACCATCCCCGGCACTGCAATCGCTCGCGCAGCGAGCGCAGCCAGTGGGTGCTTCCAGATCAGCAACATGGCGCTGGAAATCGCGATTCCGGCCCAGCCGCCCATCCCCAGCCAGGCGGCAGGAACATGAATGAACAGGATGCGCACCGTCTCGCCCATCAGCCGGTCGGGCGGAACCACGAACAGTCCCCACGCCGTCGCGCCGAGCGACAGCACCAGCCCGCTCCACAGGCACAGCGGCATGAGCCACTTCGCAAGGGCGAGGAATCGGGTGGGGTTGGCGTAAATGTGCATAAGCTTTTGCGTCCCGCGGGCTTGTAGCCTTACACCCGGCGGGGACAAGACTGCAATTCATGCAAGGGCCAAATCGTTCCCCCCCGCCGCGTTCCGCAAGTCTTATCCGCGTCCGATCAGTTCCTGCGCCATACGGTCGGCAACCACATCGGACGAATCCCCGCTGGCGTCGCTTTCTCGCCAGATCGCGTTGAGCCGGCCCGGAATCTGCGCAAGACGCTTCCTGACCTCATTGATATCGGCGGCTACGCCGTCGCGGCGGGCGAGGTACTCGGTGGCAACCGAGATGATTCCGCCCGCGTTGATCACATAGTCGGGTGCATAAAGAATGCCGCGGCCCGCCAGCAGCGCACCGTGTTCTGCCTTGGCGAGCTGATTGTTCGCTCCCCCTGCGACAATCGCGCAATCGAGCCGGGCGATACCGTCCTCGTCAAGGATCGCACCGAGAGCGTTGGGGCTGAACACATCACATCCAACCGACATGATCGCATCGGACGCAACCACATTCGCGCCCAGTTCGCCCGCCAGATCGGCCGCGCGTGTCGCGTGGATGTCCGCCAGAGTCAGCTTCGCGCCGTCCTTCGCCAGCAGCCGGGCAACTCCGCCACCGACGCTGCCGGTGCCCTGCACCGCCACATGCACACCCGCGAGGCTATCGCGACCCAGCTTGTGCTGCACCGCCGCCTTTATGCCGTGATAGATGCCCATCGCCGTGAAGGGGCCGGGATCGCCGCCCGCGCTGCCTTCACCCGCCACGGGCAGGCCCGAGACATATTTGGTACGCTGCGAGACAGCGACCATGTCAGCCTCGGTGATGCCAACATCCTCGGCAGTAATGTAACGGCCGCCCAATGCATCGACCGCATCGCCGAACGCGGCGAGTATCGCAGGCGTCTTGGCGGCATCGGCGCCGGCAAGGATTACCGCCTTGCCGCCGCCCATCGGCAGGCCAGCCATGGCGTTCTTGTAGCTCATCCCGCGCGACAGCCGCAGCGCATCGCGCATCGCTCCTGCAGGATCGGCATAATGCCAGAACCGCGTGCCGCCCGCCGCCGGGCCGAGATGAGTGGAATGGATCGCGATGATCGCCGTCAGGCCGCTCGCCCGGTGATGCACCAGCTGCACGCATTCGTGCGCGTCGAAATCGGGCTCGGCCCAGAAAGCGGTCATCAATCGTCCCCGTTTCCGGCGCGGGGAGACATGGCTGGGGAAGGATGATGGGGCGACCGAGGGGGCTCGAACCCCCGACCTCCGGTACCACAAACCGGCGCTCTAACCAACTGAGCTACGATCGCCACACGCCCCTGCCCGAAACAACCCATCCGGTCGCTGCCAAGCCCGCGCAAGGCGCGCGGTTTACGCATGGCACGCGCCCGGTCAAGTGCATCATGGGCGGGCCAGCGCCTCTTGCACAAAGGCCTGTGGATGGGAAGCGAAAACTGCTTTGTGGCGCGTCACGCGCAAGATTGTTACGCGCGCCGTGAAATGATTGCGAAGGCGGCGGGGAAAACTAATCTGCCGCTCCATGACTTTGACCAGCGAATCCATCGCCGCCCGACTCAGCACCCACGCCGGGCTGCAACGAATGCCCACGCCGAAGGCAGAATTGTTCCAGCAGCGCGGGTTCTGTGCGCCTGATCTTGCCGCCAAACTGGTCGCGATGATCGAACAGGATCGCCGCCCCTCGACCATCGCCGACGACAATGGCGATGCCTATTTCCGCACCAGCGAGACCTGCGACCTTGATGCCGACCTTGCGCCAGTCGCCCAAATTGAAGCGCTGCTGACGGCGCTGTGCGGCATCGATCCGGATTTCGGCGAACCGCTGCAGGGCCAGCGCTATGCGCAAGGTCAGGAGTTCAAGCCGCACACCGATTACTTCACGCCTGGCGGACGTGATTACCAGACGTTCTGCGCACTGTCGGGCAATCGCACATGGACTTTCATGATCTATCTCAATGAAGTCGCCGCGGGCGGTGCTACGCGCTTCAAGATGCTCGACAAGACCTTCCATCCCGAGGTGGGCAAGTTGCTGTGCTGGAACAATCGCCTGGCTGACGGCGGCGTCAATCCGGCCACGCTCCACCACGGGATGAAGGTGCGCAAGGGCGTCAAATACGTGATTACCAAGTGGTATCGCGAAAAACCATGGAGGGGCTGATGAACGATTATTCCGATATCGCGCAGGATTTGAAGGCGCGGCTCGCCGACATTGTCGAACGCACGCGGGGGATCGAGGACGACCTGCGCCACCCGCTCGACGATGACCTTGAGGAACAGGCGATCGACCTGGCCGACGACGAATCGCTTGAAGGCGTCGACACCGTGCTGCTCGCCGAAGCGCGGCAAATTCGCCTTGCTCTCGCCCGGATCGAGGCCGGCACCTACGGCTCCTGCGCCAACTGCGGCGAGCAAATTGCGCCAGAACGGCTCAAGGCCCGCCCGATCGCCACCCGCTGTATCAAGTGCGCGGCGTGAAGACTGGCTGACGGGAAACGAAAAAGGCGACCCCGTCAGGCCGCCCTCCTCGTTGCAGCCTTGCGGCTGCGCAGCTTGTGAGGTCGCTTACTTCTTGAGCGAGAGACCGCCGAAACGCTTGTTGAAAGCGGCCACGCGGCCACCTTCGGACACCTGCTGACGGCCGCCGGTCCAGGCGGGGTGGCTCAGCGGATCGATGTCGAGCGCGAGCACGTCGCCTTCCTTGCCCCAAGTCGACCGGGTCTGGAATTCGGTACCATCGGTCATCTTGACCGTGATCAGGTGGTATTCGGGGTGACCTTCGGCCTTCATGACGTATTCCTTTGCAGCGTGGCGCCGGTTCCGACCGGCACAGCTATGAATGGGAAGCGGGCGCCTTAGTGGGGAACGCGGACCAATGCAACCTTAGATAACGAGGTCCGCCTTCAGGCAGGAGGATCGGTCATCATCGCGGTGAACTCGACCTCACAAGTGGTCTTGCCCTCGACGCTGGCGACACCTTTGAACTTGTAGACCCGGCTACGCTTTTGCGTGAACTCCACGTGCAGGTCGAGCAGACAGCCTGGGGTCACCGGAGCGCGGAACTTGGCATTCTCGATACCCATAAAGATCACCAGCTTGCCCGTCCCGGCCAGCTCCATCGTCTCGATCCCGAGGATGCCAGCGGCCTGCGCCAGCGCCTCGATCTGGAGCACGCCGGGCATGATCGGAGCACCGGGGAAGTGGCCCTGAAAGAACTGCTCGTTCATGGTCACGGCCTTGACCGCGTGAATGCGCTCACCCAGCGTGATCGAACGCACGCGGTCGACCAGCAACAGCGGATAGCGATGCGGCAGGGCCTGCAGGATCTTGCCGATATTGTAATCGACCACATCCGGGGCCGTGCCACTCACTTCGCTCATCGTCTGGTCCTCGTCCGCGTCCGCTTTTACCGATTTCAGCGGCCTGCCGGCGCCTGCTGATTGCCCTGCTGCTGCTGCTGGCGCTGCTGGATCATCTGCGCCGTCATCAGACGCTGCTGGATGTCCTGATACAGCTGCACCGCTTCGCGGCTCGGCTGCCAGTTCGCCGGCGGCACAATGCCGACATTCGGAACCTTGGCATTCAGCGAATTGGTCACTTGCTGGGTAACATCGGCCTCAGGCGCGGCAAACAGCAGCGAGCTGGGGTCGACCACAAGATTGATCTGCTGCTGGGTGGTCACCTCTTGCAAGGCAGCACCATACTGCGCGATGATCTGCTCGACAGCATAGACCCGCGCGGCGTCGATCTGGTTGCTGAGCTGCTGGATTTCAGCCTCGAGCGTCTGCAGCTTAGTGAAATCGGGCGTATTCTGCTTTGCCGCGAGTTCGGCATCATCGACCTGCTTGTCAGCATTGGTATCGAAGGTCAGGAGCAGGGTCTGACGTTCCTGTGCCTTGGTGCGGCGCAGTTCGTTCTGCTGGGCATAGGTGGTGTTGACCTGCTCGTATGCGGTCTGGAACGCGGTGGTGCCGATCACTGTGCGCGAAATATCGACGGTGGCAATGCGGCCTTCGACCTGAGCCTGCGCCGGAAGCGCCGCCAGAGCGCACAGCGCGACACTGGCCGGGGCGAGAAGTCTGGAGAAGATAGTCATCAGAATTGGGTTCCTACGTTGAATGTGAAAGTTCGCTCGTCATCACCCTCAACCTTGCGGATGATCTGGGCGAAATCGATGCGGAAGGGGCCGAATGGCGAGTTCCAGTTGACCCCGATCCCGGCGGTGATGCGCGGGCTCGGCGAATTTCCTAGGAAGAATTCGCGCCGGTTGGTGTTCGGGAAGATCTGAGCCAGATTGGGGTCACCGTTGACATCGAACTCGGCCGTAGTCTGCACGGTCGTCGGCCGCCCCGTTTCGGGGTTCAGGATAGGCTGACCGTCAGGGCCGATCCCGGTGATGTAGAGCGGATTGCCGTTGGCATCGACAACAGGAATGCCTGCCGTATTGTCGAACAATAGCGGCGTTTCGACCCCCCAAAGCGCGCCGATATCGGCCCATATCGAGGGCCTGAGACCGAGTTCACGCGCCCCAGTGCCGAGCGGAATTTCCAGCTCTGCCCGGCCGAGGTAATAATTGCGCCCGCCGATCGCATCGTCGCGGGTCTGCTGCCGCGCCAAGTTGTAAGTCGGGTTGCCGTTCTCGTCGAGAATTGGGCGGTTGTTTTCGTCAAGCAGCGAAAAACGGGTCAGCACGCGCGGGCCGACGCCGCGAATGGCAAAGCCGCGGAATTGCGGTTCACCGAGGAAGAAGCGATCGGTCAGCAGGATGTCGTCGACTCCGGCACCGGGGCGTTCCTGCAGCGGGATGATCGTGCCGCCCTCGGCCAGGATCGAGAAGATGAAACCGCTATTGCCGACGTTCCAGAACTGCTGCCCGCGCCCGCGGAAGCGCACATAGCGGACATCGCCGCCGAGCCCCGCGAATTCGGCCGACAACGACACTGTCTTGCCGCGAGTCGGACGGATGCGCGAGTTCAACGAATTGTAGTTCAGGCTGAGCCCGAGGATCGAACTCAACCGCGTGCCTAACGCATCGCACAGGAAACGCCCCGCGCGCTGCGGGTCGCATTCGCGCACCCCGTCGCCGTCGATGTCCGAGAAGAACTGGTTCTCGTCGAGCGTCACGTCCTCGTAGTTGAGCGTATAGCTGCCGATCAGCGACATATACTCGGTCAGCGGCACGCCGGCACGCATCGAGAAGCCGGTTGTGGATTGCCGGAAGGTGGTGTTGCGATCGCGATTGGTGAAGTTGAAGCTGTTGAAGTCGCGGCGATAGATATCGACCCCGGCCGAAATGTTGCGATCGAACAGATAGGGTTCGGAAAAGCTCACCTGCGCTGAGCGCGAGAACTGCGAATAGTTGACGCTGAGCCCGACGGTCTGCCCACGCCCGCGGAAGTTGCGCTGACGGATGGAGCCGGCCAGAATGAACTGCTCGATCGAGGAGAACCCGGCCGAGAACTGCAATTCGCCGGTCGGGCGCTCCTCGACATTGGCTTCAAGGACGATCCTGTCGGGCGCGCTGCCTTCGACTTGCGTGACTTCAAAGTTTTCCTGGAAATAGCCCAGCGAATTGATGCGCGCGGTGGTGCGCAGCACGCCGAGCGAATTGAACGCATCGCCCTCAGCGAGACGAAACTCGCGGCGTATCACCTTGTCTTGCGTCAGCGTGTTGCCGTTGATGTCTACCCGCTCGACATAAACGCGCGGCGCCTCGCGCAGGATGAACGTGATGTTCATCGTGAGATCTTCGGGATTGCTCTTGAAGCGCGGCTGCACGTCAGCAAAAGCATAGCCGAAACGGCCCGCCAGTTCAGTCAATTGCTCGACCGTGTCTTCCACCGTCTTGGCATTGTACCAGTCGCCCGTCTGCATCGGCAGGTTGGCGCTCATGGCATCGCTATCGAAGTCGCGTAGCTGACTGTCGACCTTGACTTCGCCGAACTTGTAGCGCTCGCCCTCTTCCACCACGTAGGTGATGATGAAGTCCTGCTGGTCCGGGGTCAGTTCGGCAACGGCGGAAACCACGCGGAAATCGGCGAAGCCTTCGGTCAGGTAGAACTGGCGCAGCTTCTGCTGGTCGAAGGCGAGGCGATCGGGATCGTAGCTGGTGTTCGAACTGAAGAAACTGGTAAGCCGCGCCTGCTTGGTCACCATCTCGCCGCGCAGCTGCCCGTCGGAGAACTCCTCGTTGCCGAGAATGTTGATCTGACGAACCTTGGACTTCGGCCCTTCGCTGATCTCGAACACGATATCGACGCGGTTCTGCGGCAGTTGCACCATCTTGGGCTCTACTCGCGCAGCAAAGCGGCCCTGCCGCTTGTACAGCTCGATGATGCGGGCAACGTCCGCGCGGACCTTGGACCGGGTGAAGATCTGACGCGGCGACAGCTTGATTTCGGGCAGGATCTTGTCGTTCTTGAGCCGTTCGTTGCCTTCCAGCACGATGCGGTTGATCACCGGGTTCTCGGTCACGTTGATAACGACATTGCCGTTCTCGTTGCGGATCGAGAAATTCGCAAACAGTTCGGTCGCGCCGAGGTCCTTCAGCGCCTCGTCAGCGGCGGCCGAGGTATATTCCTGCCCTACCCTCAAGCGAATGTAGCTGAGAATGGTGGTCGGCTCGAGCCGTTCGGCACCGACCACGCTGATGGTGCGGATCGTGTTGCTCTGCGGCGCAACAGCAGGCGCGGACGCAGCTGGCTGCGCGGCTTCCTGGGCCGGCACCTGCGGCTGCGCCTGTGCAAAGGCTGCCCCCGGTATGCCGGCCAGAATCGAGCCGCAACACAGCATCACCGCCAACCGCCCGGTTCGGGACGGATCGGCAGAGAACTGGGTGCGGCGCTGGCCACTCTGGCTTGTGACGGGCCCGCAGCCCATCGCGCTCATTCGGTTCATGCAGCTAAAGTCCCGTTCAACCCGTGTGTCACTCGCCCCCGCGACTTCGGGCGCTTCTGTTGGATGCCGCACGCAGCAACCCAGCCCTCACCGGCCAAGCCTCTGCCCGATGTGCCCCGTGCAATCAAGCCGCGAGGCTGTGCATTGCGCACAGCGCCGCCGGCTTTCCACGGCAAACCGACCACCTGCATTCCTGCCGCGTCAGCTGCCGAACAGCGGGAGCGAGAAAAGGTCATTCACCGTCACCACCACCATCAGCGTCAGCACCAGCGCGATTCCGGTGCGGTAGGCCCATTCGGTCGCCCGCGGCCCCACCGGCTTCCGGCGGATAGCCTCGGCCGCGTAGAACATCAGGTGCCCGCCATCGAGCGCGGGGATTGGCAAGAAGTTGATGAATGCCAAATTAAGCGAGATCAGCGCGGCAAAATTGATGAAGGCCACCACCCCAAGGCTCATCTGTTCGCCCGAATATTTCGCGATCTTGAGCGGGCCGCCCAACTCCTTGAACGAACGGTCGCCGACCACGATCTGCTTGATGCCGGTGACCATCATGCCCATCATGTCCCAGCTCTGCTTCGCCGCCAGCGGCACCGCTTCGACCACGCTAACCTGTTCGAACACATAGCGGCCACCTGCCGCAGCCACACCGATCTGGCCGATAGCACTTTCATTGCCGAAGCTGTCGGTTTGCACCACGCGCGCGGTCGTGAGCGGATAATCGATACGCTCGCCGGCCCGTTCGACGGTAATCACCATGTCCTTGCCGGGGTGGAGGCCCACTGCAGTTCGCAGCTGGTCGAATTCCGCGATCGGCTCACCGTCGACGGCGATGATGGTGTCGCCGGCGCGAATCCCCGCGTCGCGGGCAACGCTCGCTTCGGCAAAGCCGCCGATCTGGCGCGAATCCTCGACCCCGTCGATGACCGGCTTGCCGAGTACAGCGTAAAACGCCGCGAAAATGGCAATCGCCACCAACAGGTTCGTTACCGGCCCTGCCGCCACGATCAACGCGCGTTTCCATAGCGCCGCGTGCTGGAAACTGCCTTCCTCGCGCGGGGCGTTAGCCTCGGGAACGCTGGCGGGGTTCATGTCGCCCTTGAACTGCACGTAGCCGCCAAGCGGCAGCGCTGAGAGCTTCCAGCGTGTGCCACGCTTGTCAGTGAAACCGGCGATTTCCTTGCCGAAGCCGACCGAGAATGCCTCGGCCTTCACGCCGAAGAAGCGCCCGACGAGCAGGTGGCCGAGTTCGTGCAGGGTGATGAGCGGGCCGAGCAACAGCAGAAAGCCAGCCACGTACATCCAGAACGGAGGGGATTCAAACAAGAGCGGAAGTCTCCACGATTTCGGCAGCGCGGGCACGCGCTTCCCGGTCCAGCGCCAGAACGTCTTCGAGCGTCTGCGGCGCAGCGGCGCTCATCCGATGGAGCGCCTCTTCCACCACTGCGGCAATGCGTGTGAACCTGATCTGACCGGAAAGGAACGCCGCGACCGCGACTTCGTTGGCAGCGTTGAGGATCGCAGGAGCGCCGCCGCCTGCGGCAATCGCCTCGCGCGCCAGCCGGGTCGCCGGGAACAGCGCCTCATTGGTCGGCTCGAACGTCAATTGGCCGATCGCCGCCAAATCGAGCGGCGCGAGAGGGGTTGCCATGCGCTGCGGCCAGGCAAGGCACGAGGCAATCGGCACGCGCATGTCAGATGGGCCGAGCTGCGCCAGCGTCGACCGGTCGCGGAATTCGACCATCGAATGGATCACGCTTTGCGGGTGGACGACAATCGCGAGCCGATCCAGCCCCACCGGGAACAGGTGATAGGCTTCGATATATTCGAGCCCCTTGTTCATCATCGTCGCCGAATCGACGCTGATCTTCGCGCCCATCGACCAGTTGGGATGGGCGACCGCCTCGGCCGGGGTGGCCGCCGCCAACCGCTCGGCGCTCCACGTGCGCAGCGGCCCGCCGCTCGCGGTCAGAGTGATGCGGGAGACATCCTCGATCCGGTTGCCGGCAAGGCACTGGAAGATGGCGTTATGTTCGCTGTCGGTCGGCAGCAGGGTCGCGCCGTGCTTCGACACCGCCTGCATCAGCACCTCGCCCGCCGAGACCAGCGCTTCCTTGTTGGCGAGCGCAATGGTGCCGCCGCGCTCGACCGCGGCCATCACCGGACCAAGCCCGGCGCAGCCGACGATGGCCGCCACGGTCATGTCCACCGGACGCGCTGCCGCCTCGCACAGCGCCTCGCGTCCGCCCGCCGCTTCGATGCCGCTGTTGCCCAAGGCTGCGCGCAATTCGGGCAGGCAGTTCGCATCGCCGACCACCGCCAGCTTCGCACCGAATTCGATCGCCAGCGCAGCGAGTTCGGCGGCGCTGCAATGCGCAGTCAAGGCTTCGACCTGCCATTGATCGGGGTTGCGGCGCACAAGATCGAGCGTGGATGCGCCGATCGATCCGGTGGCGCCGAGCAGTGTAAGCGAGCGGGTCATACTGTCACTATCCCAGCAAAGTGGGCACGACTGCAAACACAAACAGCACAAAGAACACCGCGAGGAACCCGTCGAGCCGGTCGAACAGCCCGCCATGTCCCGGAATCAGCGCACTCGAATCCTTCATCCCCGCCCGCCGCTTCATCCAGCTTTCAAAAAAATCTCCCGCCTGCGCGAGAACGGCAATCAGCCCGCCCGCTGCCAGCGCGAGCGCGACGCTGACGAGGTCGTAGCCGGGTGAGGCCGCTGCCGGGCCGAAATTGGCGAGTTCGTTGCCCAGCGCCACCAGTCCCGCCGCCAGCGCCCCGCCGCCCAACCCCGCCCAGGTTTTCGACGGACTGATGCGCGGTGCAATCTTGGGGCCGCCAATCGCACGCCCGGCGAAATAGGCTCCGGCATCGACCGCGATGATCGGCAGGATATAGCCGATCAGCACTTCGACCGGGGCGTATCCCACGCTCTGTCCATCGACCGGCAGGAAACCCGCACCATTGCGCAGCGCCATCATCGCGAGCGCCGCCCCGCCGATGTAGACTACGCCGCCGAAAAACCACAGTACCTCGGTAAGGTTGGATGCTCCGAACCGGCTCACCAACCGATTCCATTCCCACAGGATACCGCACGCCAGCAACGCGACAAATCCGGTCCAGAACCACCCCCCCAGCCACAGCGCCCCGCCTGCGATCACCAGCATGACAATCGCCGAGGCGAGCCGCACCGGCAAATCGGAAACGCCGGCGCGCGGATCACGCACGCGCACCTTACCGCCCGCCATAACGCCGCTCCCTTCGCGCGAAATCATCGAGCGCCTGCGTGAGGTGCGCGGGCTCGAAATCGGGCCACAACGTGTCCACGAACAACATTTCCGCGTAGGCCGATTGCCACAGCAGAAAGTTCGAGAGGCGTATTTCGCCGCTGGTGCGGATCAGCAAATCGAGCGGCGGCAGATCAGCCGTGTCGAGCTGCGCGGCAAGGCTCTCGATCGTCACTTCGCCCGCCGCGGCGGCCTTTGCTGCCGCGCGTGCGATTTCGTGTTGCCCGCCATAATTGAGCGCCACCGCCAGCGTCTGCTGCCCGTTGGCGGTCTGCGCCAGCGCATCTTCCAGCATCGCGACGATATCGGGCGCGAGCGACTGCCAGTCACCGATGATCTTGAGCTTCACGTTGTTGGCGACGAATTCGGGCAGGTCAGATTTGATGAACTTGCGCATCAAGTTCATCAGATCGTCGACCTCGTCTTCCGACCGCTTCCAGTTCTCGGACGAAAAGGCATAAAGCGTCAGGCATTCGAGCCCGGTCGGCTCCAGCGAACGCACCAGCCGCCGCACCGCCTCCACCCCACGCTGATGGCCGACCGCACGCGGCAACCCGCGCTTCTTGGCCCAGCGGCCATTGCCATCCATGATGATGGCGACATGTCTGGCGCGTAATTGGTCCAAGCCTGTTCCTACCGATCCGATCTGTCAGCCTTACTGGGTCAGGATTTCCTGTTCCTTCTTCGCCGCTGCCTCGTCGGTTTCGGCCACGTATTTGTCGGTCAGCTTCTGGACCTCGTCCTCGGACCGCTTGCGGTCGTCCTCGGAGATTTCCTTCTTCTTCTCGTCGGTCTTCAGGCTTTCCATCGCGTCGCGGCGCACGTTGCGGATCGCGATCTTGGCCTTTTCGGCATATTGCCCGGCAAGCTTGGCCAGTTCCTTGCGGCGTTCCTGCGTCAGATCGGGGATCGGCAGCCGCAATGTCTGGCCATCGATGATCGGGTTGAGGCCCAGATTGGCGTGGGCAATGCCTTTTTCCACCGGGGTCATGTTCGACTTGTCCCACACCTGCACGCTCAGCATGCGCGGTTCGGGAGCGGAAACGGTCGCCACCTGGTTGAGCGGCATCATCGCGCCATAAACCTCGACCACCACCGGATCGAGCAGCGTGGTGTTGGCGCGGCCGGTGCGCAGGCCTTGCAGATCGCTCTTGAGCGCATCGACCGCGCCCTTCATCCGGCGCTCGATATCGGCCTTGTCATATTGCGGCATGCTTCGGGCTTCCTTCTTCTTGTCTCAGCTGTCTTGCAAGTCAGTTGTCTTGAACAATGGTCTGCACGCCCTCGCCCGCCAGCACGCGTGCGAGGTTGCCTTTCTCGCGGATCGAGAAGACCACAATCGGGATCTGGTTATCGCGGCACAGCGCCACGGCAGAGGCGTCCATCACCCTCAGATTATCCGCCAGCACCCTGTCATAGGTGACGGCATCGAACCTGATGGCATTGGGATTATACTTCGGGTCGCTATCATAAACCCCATCGACGCTGGTGCCTTTCAGCAGCGCATCGCATTTCATTTCCGCCGCGCGCAGTGCTGCGCCGCTGTCGGTGGTAAAGTAAGGGGCGCCCACGCCGGCGGCGAAGATCACCACGCGGCCCTTTTCCAGATGGCGTTCGGCGCGGCGGCGGATCACCGGTTCGCACACCTTGTCCATTTCAATCGCGGATTGCACACGGGTCTGCACGCCGATCTGTTCGAGCGCGTTCTGCATCGCGAGCGCGTTCATTACCGTCGCCAACATGCCCATGTAATCGGCCTGCGCGCGGTCCATCCCCTGCGCTGCGCCCGCCATCCCGCGAAAAATGTTGCCGCCGCCGATCACCAGACAGATTTCGAGCCCGGTATCCTTGGCAGCCTTCACTTCCTTGGCGAGTTCGGCGACGAAGGCCGGGTCGATCCCGAACTGCTGTCCGCCCATCAGCACTTCGCCCGAAAGTTTGAGCAGCACGCGCTTGATTGTGGGGAGAGACATGTCAGGTTGGCTTTCTAGCGGATCTGGGCTGACGGAAACTGGCTTGCGGGGCCTTTATCGGGGTGGCGCGGTGCTGCCAAGAGGATAGCGGTGAGAATGGGGATGACAATGTTCCGCCGCGCCGGCCTGCTCGCGCTCGTGATGGCCATCGCCGTGGGGGCCAAGGCGTGGAACGACACGATGCGCGCGCCGGTGGTGGAGCGGCTGGTTGTGGAAAGCGATGCGCTACGCTCGGGCGCGCCGCCGTTCACGATTGCGCTGCTCGCCGATATCCACGTGGCCGGTCCGGATATGCCGCCATCGCGGCTCGCCGAAATCGCGGCGCAGGTCAACGCGCTCCAGCCCGATCTGATTGCCATCGCCGGAGACCTCGTCAGCGAAAAGCGAACAGCGACGCAGGTTTATACTGCTGCCGAAGTGGTCGCACCGCTCGGCCTATTGTCAGCGCCGCAGGGCGTTGTGGTGGTGCCCGGCAATCATGACCACTGGTTCGGTTGGGAGACACTGGCGGCAGAACTGGCGCGCTATCCGCAGATCAGAGTGCTGCGCAATCAGGCGGCGCAGCGCGGGCCGGTGGTGATCGGGGGGGTGGATGATGACTTCACTGGCAAGGCCGATCTGTCCGCCACGGTAACGGCGATGGCAGGGCAATCAGGCGTGCGCATCATGCTCACCCATAGTCCCGATATCTTCCCGCAGGTGCCGGTCGATGTCGAGCTGGTGCTGGCGGGGCACACTCATTGCGGGCAGATCGCCTGGCCATGGGGCGGCGCGCCTGCAACGATGTCGGAGTACGGAAATCTGTATGCCTGCGGGGTGACGCGTCAGCACGGCAAGACGCTGGTGACCAGCGCCGGGCTCGGCACCAGCCTGCTACCGGTGCGGATGTTCACGCACCCCGAAATCTGGCTGATAGAAATACGGCCGCCGCAGCGCTGAGCTGGGGCGGCCGTTTTCGTATTCAACTGCAGGAAAATCAGCCGGCGACTGCCGCTGCGACCTCCGCTGCGAAATCGGTTTCTTCCTTCTCGATGCCTTCGCCGAGCTGGAAGCGGGCATAGTCCTTGAGCACGATTGCCGTGCCCGCAGCCTTGCCGGCCTGCGCGACGAGATCGGCGATCACGGTCTTGTTGTCCATCACGAAGATCTGGCTGAGCAGCGCGTTTTCCTTGGCGAACTTCTTGACCGCGCCATCGACCATCTTGGCCTGCACGTCTTCGGGCTTGCCGGTTTCGGCGGCCTTTTCGGCAGCGATCTTGCGCTCGCGCTCGATCACTTCGGCATCGAGACCGTCGGCGTCGAGCGCCATCGGGAAGGCGGCAGCGGCGTGCATCGCAAGCTGCTTGCCCAGCGGTTCGAGCACATCTGCGACCGCTTCGCTTTCCAGACCGATCAGCACGCCGATCTTGCCGAGACCTTCGGCAGCGGCGGTGTGCATGTAGGACACGACCATGCCCTTATCGACCGCAACCGTCTTGATCCGGCGGATCTGCTGGTTTTCGCCGATGGTGGCGACATTGTCGGTCAGCTTGTCGGCAACAGTGCCGCCGCCGGGATAGGCTGCAGCCTTCAGCGCTTCGACATCGTCATTGCCGAGGTCGAGGGCGACTGCCGTGACATTGCGCACGAATTCCTGGAACTTGTCGTTCTTGGCGACGAAGTCGGTCTCAGAATTGACTTCGACCGCGACACCCTTGGTGCCCGATACGGCCACGCCGACCAGACCTTCGGCCGCGGTGCGGCTGGACTTCTTCTGAGCGGTCGCAAGGCCCTTGGCACGCAGCGCGTCAACCGCGGCTTCAATGTCGCCGCCCGCTTCGGTCAGCGCCTTCTTGGCGTCCATCATGCCAGCGCCGGTGCGCTCGCGCAGTTTCTTCACATCGGCGACGGAGAAATCGGCCATGGGAAATTCCTTTCATTCTGTTTCAAGGGCGCCCGGCCCTGCCGCTACCGTTACAGGAGGGCAATGCCGGGCGCGCTATAGAGGGATTGTGACGGGTGGTTGACGCGCGCGCCATAAAAGACGCGCGCTGCCACCCGCTGGATCAGGCGTCCGCAGCTTCGCTTGCGCTGGCTTCCGCAGCCGTTTCTTCGACAGCCGTAGCTTCGACCGGGGGCTCGTCCATCGCGCCGAAATCGCTCGACACGTCGGACTGGAACTTGCCTTTGCCCGCCAGCGCGGCATCGCCGATCGCCTGACAGTAGAGCCGCACCGCACGCGCCGCATCGTCATTGCCCGGAACCGGGAAGGCGATGTGCGACGGATCGACATTGGTATCGAGGATCCCGATCACCGGAATGCCGAGCACGGCGGCTTCCTTGATCGCGAGATCTTCCTTGTTGGCGTCGATCACGAACATCACGTCCGGAATGCCGCCCATGTCGCGGATGCCGCCCAGCGACATTTCCAGCTTTTCACGCTCACGGGTGAGCTGAAGGACTTCCTTCTTGGTGAGGCCGCTGGTGTCGCCCGAAAGCATTTCCTCAAGGCTCTTCAAGCGGCGGATCGAACCCGAAATCGTCTTCCAGTTGGTGAGCATCCCGCCCAGCCACCGGTGGTTGACGAAATGCTGGCCCGAAGCGCGCGCAGCTTCGGCGATCGGCTCCTGCGCCTGACGCTTCGTACCGACGAACAGCACCTTGCCGCCCGAACGCACAGTGGATTCGACGAAATCGAGCGCACGCGCGAACAGCGGCACGGTCTGCGACAGGTCGATGATGTGAACACCGTTGCGCGCACCGAAGATATACGGCTTCATGCGCGGGTTCCAGCGGTGGGTCTGGTGGCCGAAGTGCGCGCCGGCCTCGATCAATTGCTGCATCGTGACGACAGGTGCCGCCATAGGTAATTCCTTTCCGGTTGTTCCTCTGGAAGGCTGGAACCGCGTGTGCGGAGTGTCCCGCAAACGGCACCGGTATGTGCGCCTTCCATGTGAATTTGCTCCGGGGCAGGCCGCATGCCATTCCCGAAGCGAGCGCGCCCTTAGCCCCGTGGGACCACAAAATCCAGCCCCGATTCCGCTTGGCGCACAAAATTTCCGTCGTCCGCGCCGCGAATGCCGCTTGACAGGATGGAACAGGTAGGGAACAAGAGGCGTAGAACAAAGAACGAACGATTGATCGAGAAGGAACCGGCCATGCTTGCTCTTGCCATCAACCTGCTGTTTGCGATTGCCGCCGTGGCTGCGATGCTCAGCTTGGCGGACAGCGCCATGAAGGCGCGCCGGGCCTATGCCATGCTGATGCGCGAACGTGCGCTGATGGGCGCAGGCTTCATGATGCAGGTCGATCCGCGCGAAGTGCGGCTGCGGGCTGCAGCGCGCCATTCGGGCACGGCTATGATGCCACGTCGTTCCTCGATGCTGCGGTCGCAACCAGCTCTTGCGCGCGGCGCCGCTTGATCCGGCCGTATCTGACGAGGCCGTAAGGCATCAGCGCGAGGTAGACGATGCAGATCGTCGCCAGCGTCCACCACGGTTCCAGCAGCAAGGCGGCAAAGGCGACGGCGATGAACGCGATCAGCCACAGCCGGATCGCCTTGCGCGGGCGCAGCGAACCCCAACTCAGCGTTGCCATGTTGGAAATCATGAGCACTGCAATGATGGTCAGCCACAGCGCCATCACCACCGGATTGCGGAAGAACTCCAGCCCGGTCTCGTTCCACAGGTAGAACGGAGTGAACGCCAGCGCCGCCCCTACAGGGGCGGGTACGCCGGTTAGGAAACCGGCGGATTTGTGCGGCTGATCGTCGACATCGATCCGCGCGTTGAAGCGCGCCAGCCGCAGCGCGCAGCAAATTGCGAAGGCCAACGCAGCCAGCCAGCCGAAGCTTGGCCACGCATGCAACGACCACATGTACAGGATCAGCGCTGGCGCCACTCCGAACGAAAGCGAATCCGCAAGACTGTCCAGCTCTGCCCCGAACCGCGACTGGGCGTTGAGCAATCGCGCGACCCTGCCGTCGATCCCGTCGAGCACGCCCGCCAGCACCACCAGAATGACCGCAAACGACCATTCGCCTTCGGTCGCAAACCGGATCCCCGTCAGCCCCGAACACAGCGCCGCCGCAGTGACTGCATTGGGCAACATCGCCCGCAGCGAAAGCCCGCCGCCATCGCGCACTTCGGCCACGTCCTCGTCCTCGGCCGCCTTGGGGCCGAGTCGCGCTGGAAGGAACGATCCGCGCCGCAATTTCGGTGGGCGGCTCATGGTCGCGCCTGCCCGCGCTTCGCTTCGATGGTACGCGTCACCGCAATCACTGTGCAATTCCTTCAATCAATCCGCTATGGCCGACCTCCGCCAGCACAGTCTCACCCGCGATCACCGTCTGGCCAATCATCACCCGCGGATCGGTGCCGGCAGGAAGATAGACATCGACCCGGCTACCGAACCGGATAAGCCCCACGCGCTGCCCCTTGGCGACCATGTCGCCCGGCTTGACGAAAGGCACGATCCGCCGCGCTACCAATCCTGCGATTTGCGTGAAGCCGAGCTTCAGCCCGTCTCCGCGCTCGATCAGGATATGCTGACGCTCGTTTTCGTCGCTCGCCTTGTCGAGTTCGCCGTTCATGAACTTGCCCGGGATGTAGACCACCCGCCGCACCGTCCCGCCCATCGGCGCACGATTGATGTGGACATCGAACACCGTCATGAAGATCGAGACCCGCGTCACCGGCCCGCGCGCGAGCCCTGTATGCCCCGAGCCATCGTCGATCTGCAGTTCGAGCGGAGGCTCGACCTCGGCGATCAGCGTCACCAGCCCATCGGCGGGCGATATGATCGCGGCTTCGGCCTGCGGCACCACCCGTTCGGGATCGCGGAAGAACGCGAATACCCCGACCGACAGCAGCATCAGCGGCCAGCCGATTATCTCCCAATCGAGCGCCAGCAGGAAAAACAGACTGGTAGCCACCGCGATCAGGCCGAATTTTCGACCCTCCGGATGGATCGCGGGCCAGTTCCAGCCCGCATCGCCGCGGCCCTTGTTATCGAGGATTTCGCCTGCCATCGCACCGCTTGTAGGCAGAGCGGCGCGCAGCCGCAAGCAAGTCGGCCCTAACCTATTTTGCGCACAAATACCGTGCCCGCCGAATAGCCCGCACCGAAACTGCAGATGAGGCCGGTGTCGCCCTCCGCCAGATCGTCGCTGTGCTGATGGAAGGCGATGATCGACCCGGCGCTCGACGTGTTGCCATAGGTGTCGAGCACCGTCGGGCTTTCGTCCTCACTGGCCTCGTGACCCAGCACCTTGTGCGCGATCAGGCGGTTCATCCCTGCATTGGCCTGATGGAGCCACAACCGCCGCAAGGCCTGCGGGTCGATCCCCAACCGCATAGCTTCATCGAGGATCATCTGCGCCACCATCGGCACGACTTCCTTGAACACCTTGCGCCCTTCCTGAACGAACAGCTTGTCCGCCGACCCGGCCGTTTCCGGCGTCGCGCGGTTGAGGAAGCCGAAATTGTTGCGGATATTGTTGGAGAACACGGTTTTCAGCTTGGTGCCGAGGATGTCCCAATGCTGCGCTGGGGCGATGGCGGCGTCTTCCACCAGCACCGCAGTCGCCACGTCTCCGAAGATGAAGTGACTGTCGCGGTCGCGCCAGTTCAAATGGCCCGAGGTGATTTCAGGGCTGACCACCAGCACGCTTCTGGCGTTGCCTGACCGGATATAGTCGGCTGCGGTCTGGATGCCGAAGGTGGCGGAAGAGCACGCCACGTTCATGTCAAAGCCGAAGCCTTCGATCCCCAGCGCCTGCTGAATTTCGATCGCCATCGCCGGATAGGGGCGCTGCATGTTCGATGCGGCACACAGCACCGCATCGACGTCCTGCGGATCGCGGCCCGCGCGCTCCAGCGCCTTCCGCGAAGCCGCAACGCCGATTTCAGCCATGATCGACAATTCGTCATTACCCCGCTCGGGCAGGCGCGGACACATGGTCTCGGGATCGAGGATCGGCGCCTTGCTCATCACGTGGCGCGACTTGATCCCGCTCGCCTTCTCGATGAATTCGACCGAGGAATAGGGCAGCGGCTCGGCCTCGCCAGCGGCGATTGCTTCGGCATGCGCGGCGTTGTGGCGGTCGGCGAAGGCGTTGAAGCTCGCCACCAGTTCGGCGTTGCTGATCGATTCGGCGGGCGTGAACAGGCCGGTGGCCGAAATCACGGGGCGACCGGTCAGGGCGATGGGGCTGGGTTGCGATTCCTGCATGGATCTTTCTCGCATAGGGAGCGCGCGGCCTTACTGTTCGCCTCGGCTACCTGCAAGGCCTGCGCTGCGCAGGCAGCTGCGGATCACGCCTGGGCAGCCTCTGCCTCCGCGCTTTCGAGCACGTCGTCCAGCAGGGGATTGGGAAAGGTGCGGCGAATCGTCACGGCGCAGAATATCTCGGTGATATCTGGAAGCTGGTACAGCTCGTACAGCGCACCGGAGGCAAGTTCGTCCTGCACCACGATCGGCGGGATCACCGCCACGCCTGAATCGCTCCGCGCCAACAGGCGCAGCATCGCCATGTCGTCCGCCTCGGCAGCGATGCGCGGGACGATGCCCATGCGCTCGATCAGCGCATCGAAGCCCGCCCGCAGCGCGGTTTCCGGGGTCGGCAGGATCAGCGGCGCCGCCGCCAGCAGTTTCGGCAGGCCCTGCGCCGCCAGCGCCAGCCGCGAACGCCCGCCGACCAGGCTGACCGGTTGTTCCGCCAGCCGCCGCACCAGATAGGGGCTCGCCGCGTCGCGCGCGGGCACCATGTTGGTCAGCAGCACGTCGATCGTCATCGCTTCGAGCGCTCGCAGCAGGCTCGCCTGCGTGCCCGATCGCATCACCACCTCCACATCCTCTCGCCCGATCAGCGGCTGGACGAAGCCGAGCTGAAAGTTGCGCGACAATGTCGCCAGCGCGCCGATGCGCAGCACCTTGCGCCGTTGACCGACCGCGCGAAAGGTGGCGGTGAGCTGTTCGGCGGTGCGGAAAATCTCGTCGGCATGATCGAGCGCGATGCGCCCTGCCTCGGTCAGCACCAGATTGCGCCCGCGCCGTTCGAACAGGTCGTGACCGAGATCGGCCTCCAGCGCCTTGATCTGGGTGGAGACCGCGCTTTGCGAGATGTTGAGCGCCTTGGCCGCCGCAGTCAGCGTGCCTTCGCGCGCGGTGGCCCGGAACAGCCGCAGATGGTGAAGATTGAGGCTCGCCATAGTTCCAAATTTCCGAACGATAAGACAGAAAATATGTATTTTATTAAATTCTGTCCAGCTTTTATCCGTCCGGCATCCCGATCGCCCCTTCGCCGGAGTGCCGCCATGCAAATCGCCTTCGCATTGTCCTTCCTCGCCCCGCTGGCCTTGCTGCCTGCCATCCTTGTCGCACTGGCGCGGCCCGGCAAGCGGCCCGGCAGCCTGCCGCGCTGGGCCGAATTGTCGGCGGTGGCGGCATTCGCGCTGGCGCTCGCCGGGTTGGTGCAGACAGCCCTTGGCGCGGTGCCCGGTGTCGGCATCATGGAAGGCGCCGCACGATTGGCCTTCCGCGCCGATCTGGTCAGCACTGCGATGGCGACGCTGGTCGGCTTCATCGGCTGGATCGTGATGCGCTACAGCCGCACCTACATTGACGGCGAGGCACGCGAGGGCATGTTTCACGCGCTGATGTTGACGACACTCGCGGCGGTGCTGGCGTTCGTTCAGGCGGGCACCCTTTCTCTCGCCCTTCTTGCCGCAATCGTCGTGGGCATCGCCCTGAAGCGCCTGTTGCTGTTCTATCCCGAACGCGCTGAGGCACGCCGCGCCGCAACCAAGTTCGCGGTGGTGTGGCATGCCGGCGATGCGATGCTTGTGCTGGCTGCTGGGCTGTTGTTCGCGACCTTCGGCACGCTCGAATTTGCTGCGCTAGCTGCAGCGGCAGGGACGAACGGCCTCGGCATCGGAGGCACGCTTGCGGTGGCCGCAATCGTTGCCGCCGCCGCGCTGAAGACCGCGTCCTTCCCGCTGCACGGCTGGCTGACGGAAGTGATGGAGGCGCCCACCCCCGTCTCCGCGCTGCTCCATGCCGGGATCATCAATTCAGGCGGTGTGCTGCTGATCGCCAATGCCGAACTGGTCCAGTCGAGCCCGGGCGCAATGGCTGCGCTGGTCATGCTGGGCGGGCTCACGGCCGTTTTTGGCGCGGCAGTGATGCTCACCCAGAGCGCAATCAAGACGGCGCTGGCGTGGTCGACGATTTCGCAGATGGGTTTCATGCTGCTGCAATGCGGGCTGGGCCTGTGGACGCTGGCGCTGCTGCACATCATGGCCCACTCGCTCTACAAGGCGCATGCCTTCCTGTCCTCGGGCGGAGCGGTGACCGAGGTCGCGAATATCCGCCGCCCCGGCCCCGTTGCCGTGCCGAGCGTGGCGGCGGTGCTCAAGTCCTTCGGCCTCGCGATCCTGCTCTATGCCGCAATCGCCGGACTGTTCACTGCGGTCTTCGGCCCCAAGAGCCCGCAGGCGCTGGCGCTGGGAACGATCCTGATCTTCGGTGTGGCCTATCTGGTGGCGCAGGGGCTTGCCGACCGGGCACCGGTCGCGCTGACCAAGCGCACGGCCTTGGCCTCGCTGGCCACGGCGGTCGCATATTTTGCCTTCCACGTGTTGTCGCAAGCGATCTGGGGTCCGATCCTGCCCGCTGCGCCAGTTCCGGGCGATCTCGAATGGGCGCTGATCGTGCTGGGCGTGGTCAGCTTCGGGCTTGTCGCTTTTGCGCAGGCGCTGTTTCCGCTGTGGGCGCACCACCCCTCGACCGCGGGGCTACGCGTCCATCTTGCCAACGGGCTTTACCTCAACGCCCTGCTTGACCGCGCCATCGGCGGCTTCCGCACCACCCGCGCGCCGCGTTCCTGATCCTCCGCACACCGGCTTTTCACGGAGACCGCCATGTTCATGAAGCACTCGCAAATCACGCCCGTCCGGCTCTCGGCTGTCCTCGAAGCCGCCGAAGCCGCCGCGCGCGCCATACCCCCCGCCTTCCCGCTCGATGCGACCGTGGCGGTGAACCCGTTCCTCGGCCAGACGGGTGAGGATCTCGCCACCGCCGCCATGAGGCTTGGCCGGGTGGCGGGGGTTCGTGTGACCCGCACCGGGGCGGATTATGCCGCCGCGATCCGCGATGGGCGCATCGGAAAAGACGACCTTGCCGAAGCACTCGCCGCCGCGCCTTCACCTTTGAAGCCTCGCGGCACCGCAGCCCTGCACCATGAGGCCGAACGGCTGGGCGACGGGCCGGAGCCGGCGGCGCTCCCCACAGTGGCCGATCTCGCCGCGGAGGCGACCGGTATCGATTGGCCTGCGCTTATCGACAAGTGCATCGGCCTTTGGGCCGCCGGACAGTTCGATCGCGGACAGGCGCTGTGGTCGCCCGCACCGGGCAGCGGCGCTTTTGCTGCATGGCGCGCCTGGGCAATGCACGATCTCACGCCCGAAATCGCCGGGCTCAAGGGCTTCTGCGCCCACGTCGCCGCCGCACCCGACACCGCCGAACGCGCCGTCCTGTTTGCCGCCGAAGCGCTCGGGATCAGCGACGCAGGCGCTGAAACCGCTTTCCACCGCCTGTTCATGAGCATGGGCGGCTGGTCGCAGCACGCCCGCTGGCTGCTGTGGCAGGCCGAACTGGCGGGCGAAAGTGATCGCACCATGGTCGACCTGCTCGCAATCCGCCTGATCTGGGACGAGGCTCTGCTTGCCCATGCGCCCGAAATCGCCGACCGCTGGGCCGCGACTGTCGCTGCCCATGCCGAGCCGGTTGTGCCGGGCGCGGACGAGGTCGCGCTCGCCATCCTGCAGGACGCCGCCGATCGCGGGCACCAGCGCCGCCTCACCGCCGCGCTTGACGGGCAAGCCCCCGCCAGCGAACGCCCCTTCCTGCAGGCCGCGTTCTGTATCGACGTGCGGTCCGAGGTGTTCCGCCGCGCGCTCGAAAGCGTCGACAATTCCATCTCGACGCTCGGTTTTGCCGGGTTCTTCGGCCTGCCGCTCGCCCACCATGCCCATGGCTCGGACATCCGCGAAGCACGCCTGCCGGTGCTGCTCAATCCGGCGGTCGAGACCAGCAGCGCGGGCGACCCGGCGAAAGATAAGGCCACTCGCATAGCTGCCCGTAGCAAGCGGGCCTGGGGCAGGTTCCGGCAGGCGGCGGTGTCCTCCTTCGCCTTTGTCGAGGCGATGGGGCCGGTCTATGCGGTCAAACTGGTACGCTCGGCGCTCGGTTTTGCTGGCACGGCCAAGTCGGAGCCTGCCCCCGAAGTTCTTGGCGGCATGAGCGCCGAGGCCAAGGCCGATACCGGCGCGGCGGTACTGAAGGCGATGAGCCTGACCAGCGGGCACGGCGCGATCGTGCTGCTGCTCGGCCATGGCGGAAACGTAACCAATAACCCGCACGAAAGCGCCTATCACTGCGGTGCCTGCGGCGGCTACACCGGCGAGGTTTCCGCGCGGCTGCTGGCGATCCTGCTCAACGATCCCGAAACCCGCAGCGGGCTGGCCGAGCGCGGCGTGACGGTGCCGGAAGATACCCTGTTCGTCGCGGGTCTGCACGACACCACCACCGATGAGATCACCATCTACGAAGATGGCTTGCCCTCGGTACGCAGCGGCGATCTGACAAAGGTGCGCAGGCAGCTTTCGCAAGCGACCAGGGTCACCCGGGCCGAGCGGGCGGTGCGCCTGCCGGGTGCGCGCTGGAACACCATCGCTGCCCGCGCGACCAACTGGGCCGAAATCCGCCCCGAATGGGGTCTCGCGGGCTGCGCAGCCTTCATCGCCGCGCCGCGCGAGGCAACTGCGGGCCGTGATCTGGGCGGCCGCGCGTTCCTCCATTCTTATGATTGGCGCGCGGACGAAGGGTTCGCCACGCTCGAACTCATCATCACCGCGCCGGTAGTGGTGGCAAGTTGGATTTCGCTCCAGTATTTCGGGTCATCGGTCGCGCCCGCAATATTCGGTGGCGGCAACAAGCTGATCCACAACGTCGTCGGTGGGATCGGAGTGATCGAAGGCAATGGCGGACGCCTGCGTCCGGGCCTGCCGTGGCAGGCTGTGCACGACGGCGAGGCGCTCGCGCACGAACCGCTGCGCCTGTCCGTCATGATCGAGGCCCCGCGCGAGGAAGTCCTCAAGGTGCTGGAACGCCACCCCGGGGTGCGCGAATTGTTCGACAACGGGTGGCTGCACCTGTTCGTGCTGAAGCAAGGCAAGGTGGATGCGCGCTATCGTCCAGGACTGAACTGGGCCGATGCGACGCCGCAGACCTTGGCTGCCTGACGAGTTCGCCCGCCAGAACCGCCGCTCGCTCAAGGGTCGCAACCCGTCGATAATCGCGCGCGGGGTGAGCGGGCGGCGGATTTCTTGCCGTTCCCCTGCCATTCGCCGAAGTAACACGTGAAACCTTGTATCGGGAAAGTGGTGGACAGGGCTGGATTCGAACCAGCGTACGCTTGCGCGGGCAGATTTACAGTCTGCTGCCTTTAACCACTCGGCCACCTGTCCACACAGTCCCCTGTCTTTAAGGGGGGCATTCCCGAGCGCTGGTGCGCTACGAATTTGCGCAAGGCCGATGGGCCTCGCTGCCGAGAGGCGCCCCTTTGGCGAAGCGGTGCTTGCCTGTCAATGGCCCTGCTGGCAGGGGGCGCCCTTGAAGTTAGCCAAGGAGCAAAGATGGCCAAGGGTGAACGCAAGCGCGCATTGCGCGGACGCGCAGGGCGGATGAAGGGCGGGCGCGGTTCGGGCCAGGGCAGCACCGGACAGGTGCGCCTGTGGGGCCGCCATCCGGTGGAGGCCGCGCTGAAGAATCCGGAACGCCAGCACCGCAAGCTGTGGGCGACCCGCGAAGCGATCGACAACCTCGATGGCGAGTTGCCGCCCGGTTTCCCGGTCGAATATGCCGATGTCGCCGATCTCGGGCGGCTGGTCGCCAGGGATGCGCCGCATCAGGGGCTGGTGCTGGAATGTTCGGCGCTGGAGGATGTGTTCCTCGATGAAATCGCGCTGGGCGAAGCCGCGCGCCCGATCGTGGTGCTGGATCAGGTGACCGATCCGCACAATGTGGGCGCAATTTTGCGTTCGGCCGCGGCGTTCAACGCCGCTGCAATCGTGACGCAGGATCGCCACGCCCCGCCGGAAAGCGGCACCCTGGCGAAATCCGCCTCTGGCGCGCTCGAGACGGTGCCGTGGGTGCGGGTGGTGAACCTCGCCCGCGCGCTGGAGGAACTGGCCGAAGCCGGATATTGGCGCATCGGGCTGGCAGGGGAGGCCGAAGCGACGCTGGCCAATGTCATGCCGACCGGGCCGCTGGCAATCGTGCTGGGGGCTGAAGGCGAAGGCATGCGCCAGAACATCGCCGCACACTGCGACGCGCTGGCGCGGCTGCCGATATCCTCTGCTATCGAAAGTCTGAATGTTTCGAATGCGGCGGCAATTGCGCTATATGCTGCGGCGACCCGCAGCTGACGCGTGGGGCACGTCACGCATTCGGGGCCGGAAGGGGAACCGCCATGAATCAAGCAACCACATTTCGCCTGCACGCCGCGGCGCTGCTGACCGGCTTTGCGCTGCTGTTGACGGGCTGCTTCATGTCGCCCGGCAAGTTCACATCGCAACTGCAGCTGACCGGGCCGGACAGCTTCAGCTTCACCTATGATGGCGAGATTTTCTTCCTCGGCCTGTCCAAGCTCGCGCAGATGGGCGCGGGCGCGGAAGAATCGTTCACGGCGGAATGCCAGGATGATGACACCTTCGAAGCCCGCGACTGCACCCCTGCCGAAGAAGCCGAGCAGCGCGCCGCATGGGAGGCGGGCGCTGCCGAGCGCGCGGCCGAGCGGAAGAAAGAGGCCGAACAGATGGCGGCGGTGATGGGCGGGATCGATCCGTCCGACCCAGAGGCCGCCAAAGAACTGGTGCGGCTGCTGGAGCGTCAGCGCGGCTGGGAGCGGGTGGTCCACAAGGGTGACGGCCTGTTCGATGTTACCTACACGGTGACCGGCACGCTGAGCCATGATTTCCTGTTCCCGACCATTGAAGGCTTCCCGGCGACCAATCCTTTCGTCCAGATCATCCTGCGCGACGGCGGTCAGGTGCGGATCAACGCCCCGGGTTTCGCTGCCCAGAGCGGCGACAACCCGATGATGGGCGGCATGGGCGGGATGGGGTCGCTGGCCGGGCTCGCTGCGATGGGCGCTTCGGGCGACAGCGCAGACAGCGGCGCAGAAGTCGCGCAGCTTCCGGGGCTGCCGGTGATGGAAGGCACCTTCATCGTCCGCCTCGCGCCGGGAATGCGGATTCTCGCCAACAACACCGACGAAGGGCCAAGCGTGAATGCTGGGAGCAAGGTGCTGACATGGGCTATCTCGCCCCGCACCGCGCAGGCCCCGACCGCGCTTGTGGTAGCCGGCGGTTAGAAGCATTGCATAGCGCCGCAAAGAAAAACCCCGACAGCCCCTTGGAGCTGCGGGGTTTCTTGCCAGCGCTGACGCAGGAAGCGGCGCGTGTCAGGCGATCAGTTGACGGCGTCCTTCAGTCCCTTGCCCGCCTTGAACTTGGGCTGGTTGGATGCCTTGATCTTCATTTCCTCGCCGGTGCGCGGATTGCGACCGGTCGATTCCTTGCGCTTGCCGACTGAAAAGGTTCCGAAGCCCACCAGCCGCACTTCGTCGCCGCCCGACAAGGCCTTCGTGATTGTGTCAAACACGTTTTCGACCGCATTGGCAGCATCGCTTTTGGAAAGGCCCGTGGCATCGGCGACAGCACTGATCAGCTCGTTCTTGTTCATCTGGAAACCCCCTCGGCTCAAGATTCTATTATTTCCGGTGAATCGCCTCACCAAAAGTCCGAACTTGAGACTTTTTATGCAAGGCTGTCAAAGGCAAATCGCCCCCGCAGAATGCGTCCGTCTGGCGGTGGTGTTTCGCGGCTGGCCAAAACCAGCTGCACCATTCGTCGGACGCCCCTGATTTGCGGGATCGAAGGTGACCCTGCCGCGAATCGCGGCAAGAGCAGGCCTTCTAGCGATTTAATGCGCGGTTGGCACCTCTGAAGCGGAAGGATTCGCCGCCTGACCGGCACTGCCGGGCTGGCTGGCCAGATCGTCCGCTTCGGTCCATTCGATCGAAACAGTCGGTTCGACCAGTGCAATCGCCAGCACCTCGTCGACATGGCTGACCGGAATGATCTCCAGCCCTTCCTTGGCATTGGCGGGAATCTCGGCCAAGTCCTTGACGTTCTCCTCGGGGATCAGGACAGTCTTGATCCCGCCGCGCAGGGCCGCGAGCAGTTTTTCCTTCAATCCGCCGATCGCCAGCACCCGGCCGCGCAAAGTAACCTCACCCGTCATCGCCACATCGGGGCGCACCGCGATGCCCGTAAGCGTGGAGACGATCGATGTGACCATGCCGATACCCGCACTTGGCCCGTCCTTGGGGACCGCGCCTTCGGGCAGGTGGATATGCACATTCTTGCGCTGGAACAGGCTCGGCTTGATGCCATAGGCGGGGCTACGCGCCTTGACGAAGCTGAAGGCCGCCGCGACGCTTTCGTTCATGACCTGGCCGAGCTTGCCGGTGGTCTTGACCTCGCCCTTGCCCGGCGTGGTGACGCTTTCGATAGTCAGCAATTCGCCGCCCACAGACGTCCACGCCAGCCCCGTCACCGCGCCGACCTGCGCATCTTCCTCGCTCACGCCGTGCTTGAACTTGCGCACTCCGGAAAAGTCGCCGAGGTTTTCAGCCGTGATAGTGACGCTGTCGGTCTGCTTTTCGAGGATCTTGCGCAAGGACTTGCGGCACAGCTTGGCGATTTCCCGCTCCAGCGTGCGCACCCCGGCTTCGCGGGTGTAGTAGCGGATCAGATCGCGCAGGCCCTCCTCAGTCAGGGTGAACTCACCCTGCTTCAGGCCATGCGCCTTGATCTGCTTGTCGACCAGGTGACGCTGGGCGATGGCGACCTTCTCTTCCTCGGTATAGCCCTCCAGCCGGATGATCTCCATCCGGTCGAGCAACGGCTGCGGCAGGTTGAGGCTGTTCGCGGTGCACACGAACATGACGTCGGAAAGGTCGAGATCGAGCTCGAGATAGTGGTCCTGAAACTTGCTGTTCTGTTCGGGATCGAGCACTTCGAGCAGCGCCGAGGCCGGGTCGCCGCGGAAATCCTGACCGAGCTTGTCGATCTCATCGAGCAAGAACAGCGGGTTCGATTTCCCCGCCTTCTTGAGATTGGCGACGATCTTGCCCGGCATCGAGCCGATATAGGTGCGGCGGTGACCGCGGATCTCCGCCTCGTCACGCACGCCGCCCAGCGACTGGCGCACGAATTCACGGCCCGTCGCCTTGGCGATCGACTTGCCAAGGCTGGTCTTGCCCACACCCGGCGGGCCGACGAGACACAGGATCGGCCCCTTCAACTTGTTGGTGCGCGCCTGAACGCCAAGATATTCGACGATGCGGTCCTTGACCTTCTCCAGCGCGTAGTGATCGGCATCGAGGACGGCCTGTGCCTTGGCAATGTCCTTTTTCAGCTTCGACTTGCGGCCCCACGGGAGGCCGAGCAACACGTCGAGATAGTTGCGGATCACCGTGGCCTCGGCGCTCATCGGCTGCATGCCCTTGAGCTTTTTCAGCTCGGCATTGGCCTTGGCGCGGGCCTCCTTGGACAGCTTGGTCTTCTCGATCTTCTGGCTGAGTTCGGCAATTTCGTCGCCTTCCTCTCCGTCGCCGCCGCCCAACTCGCTCTGGATCGCCTTCAACTGTTCGTTGAGGTAATATTCGCGCTGGGTCTTTTCCATCTGGCGCTTCACGCGCCCGCGAATCCTGCGTTCGACCTGCAGCACCGACAATTCGCCTTCCATGAAGGCCATCACCAGTTCCAGCCGCTTCAGCGGGCTACCCTCTGTCAGCAACGCCTGCTTGTCCGATACCTTCGCACTTATCGCAGCGGCGATCGTGTCCGCCAGTTGCCCGGCATCGTCGACATCGGTAAGGTCGATCCCGGCATCATCGCCCAGCTTCTTGTTCAGTTTCACATATTCGCCGAACTGTTCGACCACCTGCCGCATCAGCGCCGTGACCTCGCTGCCCGAGACGGTCTCGGGAACCAGCAGCTCGACTTCGGCGACATAATGCGTGTCGAGGCTCTCCAGCGCCGCCAGCCGGGCGCGGGTTTTGCCTTCGACCAGCACGCGCACCGTGCCATCGGGCAGCTTCAGCAGCTGCAGCACCTGTGCGATCACGCCGACATCATACAGGTCATCGCCTTCTGGATCGTCGCAACCCGGATCGAGCTGCGCGATGAGGACGATGTCCTTGGAGGCTTCCATGGCCGCTTCGAGCGCCGCCACCGATTTGTCGCGCCCGACAAACAGCGGGACGACCATGCCGGGGAAAACGACGATGTCGCGCAAGGGGAGGAGAGGATAGGTCTCAGTCATGTTGTGTGTCCGCGGCCGCCGTTGGGGCGCGCCCTTCGCCAGGGAATATGGGTAGGGCGGCTACCGCCCGCAATGGCTTTTGCAGGAGAAGCTGTGGAACACGCTTTGCAGGGACTTAACCTTTATCCCTTATGCCCTTCAACGACCAGACGAGGACGGTGATGAAGACGATTGCTTGGTTGATAGCAGGTTTTGCCCTGCTGGGCGTGTCGAGCCTGTTGGAGAGCATAGGGGATACTGGTGCGTCGCCGGGCGAGCGCCTGCCGCTTTACGTCCCTGCGCTGCTTGCGTTGTTAGGCGCGCCAATCTGCTTTTTCCGAGGCATTCGCAGCGCGATTTCCGAGATCATCGGCGGCAATTCCGACAAGCCGAAGGCGGCGAAACCGGCTGCAACCGTAGCCAGGCCCGCGCAGCGCCTCGCAGATATTAATACGGCGGAAGCGGAAGACACCTTCGACGCGGATGCCGCGTTCGCCCGTTACATGGAAAAGCGCGCGGCGCAGCCTGCTGCAGAACCTGTCGCTCCGCGGGCGACGATGGCAGAGCGCCAGCCGCCTGCCGCGCGCCCTGTCTTTGGCCGCCGGGTCACCTGAGCCACTCGCGCCAAGATCTCACCCCAAGCCGGGAAGGTTGAACCCCGGCGTGTGGATGTAAGCGCCGCCGACGACCGCCGTACCTCCCGAAGCCAAGCGCTCGCAAACCGCCCCTATCCCAGGCCCGGCAGGTTGAACCCCGGCGGCAGGCCCATAGAGCCCTGCATTTCCTTCATCTGTTCGGCAGACACCCGGTCCGCCCGGTCGCGCGCGTCGTTGAACGCGGCCGCGACCAGATCCTCGAGCATCTGCTTGTCATCCGGCGTGATCAGGCTGTCGTCGATCGACACGCCGAGGATGCGGCCCTTGGCGCTGGCGCGCACCTTCACCAAACCACCGCCGGCCGTGCCCTCGACCTCGATCGAATCGAGCTTCACCTGCATTTCGTTCATCTGCTTCTGAATCGTCTCGGCGGCCTGCTGGGCTGCCTGCATCATTTCTTCCATCGATTTCATCTGGGGGTCTCCTTGAAAGTCAGTTCCACGGGGGGCGGACCGCGCGGGCGACATTGCCCTCGGTCCCGAGCAATTCGGCCTCGGGGAAGGCCGCAAACGCCGCTGCGACCAGCGGATCGGAACGGATGCGCGCATCCTCGGCCTGCGCCTCGGCATCGGCGGCTTCGCGCAAACTCGGCTGCGCGAGGCCGGTTCCGCGCTCGACCTGCCAGCGCTTGCCCGTCAGCTTGAATAATGCCTCGCGGATGTCGGGCGCAGGGTCATCGGGAAAACTGTCGGCCTGCTCGAACACCAGGCGATCCGTCCCGAGTTCGATCACCCGGACGCGGTCGCGCATGATCTGGGCGACCCGCAGCTGGCCCGCGGCATCGACCGCTTCGACCAGCGCCGCCCAATCGGGCGAGGGTGCAGTCGAAGGCACCGCAGCCGCAACCGGCGCGGGCGACGCGGCGCCCTCCCCTGCCGGAGCCGGAGCCGCTGCAGCAAACCCGCCCGCCGCCAATTCCTCGATCCGTTTTGCCAGCTTCCCCGGATCGGGCATTTGCACCGCGTGGAGAATGCGCAGCAAGGCCATCTGCAACGAGACCAGCGGATCGGGGCCGGAGCGCACTTCGTCATGGCCCTTGATCAGCAATTGCCACAAGCGGTGCAGCTCGCCCGCCCCAAGCCGCGCGGCGAAATCGGCCAGCGCCGCGCGTTCTTCCTCCGCCGGAGCATCGGGTTCGTTACCGGAAATCTGCGCCAGCGTGATCCGATGGGTCAGGTCCATCAATGCGCGCATCAGCGCCAGCGGTTCGACACCGAGCGAATATTGTTCATCGACCGCCGCCAACAGCGCCTTGGCGTCGCCTTCGAGCAGATGGCCGAGCACGCGGCGCTGCGCGCTCTTGTCGGCAAGGCCCAGCATGTCGCGCACCCGCGCGGCCGTCACCCGTCCCTCTCCGTCGAGATCGGCATGAGCGATCGCCTGATCGAGAATCGACAGGCCATCGCGCACCGATCCTTCGGCGGCAGCAGCGATGATCGCCAAGCCTTCCGCATCGGCTTCGACTCCTTCTAGGCGGCAGACCTTGGCGAAATGTTCCGCCAGCATTCCGGCGGGGATGCGGCGCAGGTCGAACCGCTGGGTGCGGCTCAACACCGTCACCGGCAGCTTGTCGACCTCGGTGGTAGCAAACAGGAACTTAACGTGCGGCGGCGGTTCCTCCAACGTCTTGAGCAGGCCGTTGAAGGCAGCCTTCGACAGCATGTGAACTTCGTCGATAATGTAGATCTTGAAGCGTGCCGAGACCGCGGCATAGCGCACCGCCTCGATGATCTCGCGGATATCGTCGATCCCGGTGTTGGACGCCGCGTCCATTTCAATTACGTCGATATGGCGGCCTTCGGCGATGGCGACGCAGGCCTCGCACTGCCCGCACGGGTCGATGGTCGGCCCGCCCTGCCCGTCCGGCCCGACGCAATTCAATGCCTTGGCGATCAGTCGCGCAGTCGACGTCTTGCCCACCCCGCGCACGCCGGTCATCAGGAAGGCATGCGCCAGCCGGTCGCGCGCGATGGCATTGGCAAGGGTGCGCACCATCGCGTCCTGCCCGATCAGTTCAGAGAAGGTCTGGGGGCGATATTTGCGCGCCAGCACGCGGTATGGCTGGCTGGCGGGTGCTGGCGCAGTCGCGGGTGCAGCCGCAGCAGGCGGCGCGGGTGTGGGCGCGGGTGTCGGTGCTGGCTGAGGCGCGACAGCGGGCGGCGGCGCAGGGTCGCCGAACAGCGCATTCTGCCCGGCGGCCTCCAGTTCAGCGGCGGTCGGGCCGGTATCGCCTTCGGGCAGTTCGGGATCGGAATCGCTCATGCCGACAAGCTAGGCGCTCGGCGCCCGTTTGTCATGCTGCGCATCACAGCGATATGCGTGGAAAAAGGAGCCGAGCGACCCGTCGCCATCCACCTGGGCTGCTGCCTTCCGGCCCTGACCCGGTGAGCAGACGCAAACGTCCACCCGACTCCCGAGCGTGCATATGGCGCGGCGCGAATGAAAAATCAACTCAGCGAAAATTATCCGCGTAAGCCTGCAGCTTCAGCCGCTTGGGCGGGGTCGCGTGGATGCGTGCGGCGATGCCGTATTTTTCGGCATAGGCCTTGGCCGCGTCTTTGGACGGAAACGTCAGGCGCACCTGCGACTGGGTGTCGCCGCTGCCGGTCCAGCCCATCAACGGATCGGCAAAACGGGCCTCGGACTGCTCGAATTCGAGCACCCATTCATCCGTATGGGCCTTGCCCGATTGCATCGCGTGCTTGGGCTGCTGGTAGATACGTGCGGACATTTTTTCTTGCGATCCTCGCTCATGCGACGTTCTTGTTGGCCTATCGCTTCGCTGCTTGAGGCCTGGCGGCCGCATCGCTGCGGGCGGGCGCTGAAAGCTCTTGGCGCCCTTGCGACCCGCTGTCGCGGGCCGAATTGCAGCTTTCAGATAGCGCAAAGTTATTCGCGGTTGAAGGCGTTTTTGGTCTTCATGCTCGGCTTTTCCAGCCACGGCGCGTCGGGCCAGCGGTGCTTGGGATAACGCCCCTTCATGTCCTTGACCACATCGCGCCAACTCCCGCGCCAGAAGCCGGGCAAATCGCGGGTCGACTGCACCGGACGCCCGCCGGGGCTGGTCAGTTTCAGCAGCAGCGGAGTGCTACCGATCATCGGCTGGCTGTCCAAACCGAACAGCGCCTGCACCCGCACCTCTACGCTCGGCGCATCATCTCCTGCGTAGTCGATGGCATGGCGCGTTTCGGCGGGCGAGGTGAAATGCGTCGGCGCAGCGCGGTCGAATGTCTGACGCTGGTTCCAGTCGAGCAGGCCCAGCGCAGCCTCGGCAAAGCGGTGTGGCGGCAGGTCGCAATCGCGCCTGCCTGTCAGCAGCGGGACGAGCCATTCCGACGCGCGGTCGCGCAGGGCTTCGGGCGCAAGGGCATCGACCCCGGCAAAGCGGGCGCGGGCAAGGAAGCCTGGCGGAAGCACTTCCCCCAACCGCTCCACAGCCTTCTCCACAAGGATATCCACAAACAGCGCGGGGTCGGGTGCAGGCTCCGGCACGCTGGCCAACACGATCGCGCCGAGCCGCCGTTCACGCCGCGCTTCGACCCAGTCTTTGGCCTTGTTCCAGCGGGTTGTGACGCGTTCCTGCAATTCCTGGGCAAACAATGCCGCGATGCGATCAGCCGCGATCTCGGCACCGGCGGTGATGCGCGCGCCCTTGGCCTGCCCTTGCGCATCGCCGATCACGATCCATTCGGCACGGGCCAGCGGTGAGGCGGGATCGAGCATATACCCGCGCCCGCCCGTACTCAGCCAGTGCTCGCCCGAGGGATCGCGCCGCCGGGCAACGAAATCGGGCCGGGCCAGCGCCAGCGCCTCAGCGGCGTCTGCGGCGGGACTTTGGCCGATGACCTCCGCAAGCTGGCCGCCCTGCCGCGCCCAACCTTGCGCAATTCGCTGCGCGGCGATGCTGCGCGGGGCACGATCGCCGCGCCAGCGCGCCAGTCGCTGCATCAGGTCTTCCCCGCGCCCGCCCAGCCCGCGTTCCTGCAGCAGCATCACCAGCCGCGCCGTATCCTCACCGCAGCCGGCGAACGCACCGTGCAGCACTGCGGCGGCCTGATCGGGCGCCATCGGCAATGCGGCGATCGCTTCGCCCAGCGGCGTGATCTTTCTGCCCGCATCGAGCGCGCCCAACGCCTCCAGCGCGGCCCGCGCCGCCGCAACCGAAGCTTCGGACGGCGGATCGAGCCACGGCAGAGTCGCCGGATCGGCTGTCCCCCACTTCGCCAGCCGCAGCAGCAACGGCGCAAGATCTGCCTGCACGATCTCGGGCGGGGCGAATTCGGGACGACCGGCATGGCCCGCCTCTTCCCACAACCGGTAGGCGACACCCGGTCCCTGCCGCGCCGCACGCCCGGCCCGCTGCGCTGCCGAAGCCTGGGAGGCGCGGCGGGTAACGAGGTGGGACGTCCCTGCCGCGCGGTCGAATTCGGCGAGGCGTGCAAGGCCAGAATCGACCACCACGCTGACCCCGTCGAGCGTCAGCGAGGTTTCGGCGATGGCAGTGGCGAGCACGATCCGGCGGCGCCCCTCGCCATCGCGGCGGATGGCGGCGCGCTGTGCCGCCGGTTCGATCTGGCCATGAAGCGCGTGGATCGGCACGTCCGGCAGGCGCGCGGCCAGCCGTTCGCGCACCCGCTCGATCTCGCGCACGCCGGGGAGGAAAGCGAGAATATCGCCCATCTCGTCGCGCCACGCCGTCATCACCGCGCCGGCCACCCGATCCTCGATACCCTGCGAACCGTCGCCGCCAAGCCACTTGATCCTTAAAGGAAAGCTGCGCCCTTCGCTCTCCACAACCGGCGCATCATCGCCCAGCAGCCGGGCGAACCGTGCGCCGTCGATCGTGGCCGACATGACCAGCACGCGCAGATCCTCGCGCAGCACAGCGCGGGTTTCGAGCGCCAGCGCCAGCCCCAGATCGCTGTCGAGGCTGCGTTCATGCGCTTCATCGAACAGCAGCGCGGAGACGCCGGGAAGCTCGGGATCGTCAACCAGCCGGTTCACCAGAATCGCCTCGGTCACCACCAGGATGCGGGTTCGCCCCGACACCTTGCTGTCGAGCCGCGTCATGTAGCCGACCGTTTCGCCGGGTTTCTCGCCCAGCATCTCGGCCATGCGCTCGGCTGCGGCCCGGGCGGCAACGCGGCGGGGGGATGTAAGAATGATCTGGCCGGTGCACCATGCTTCGGCCAGCAGGTCAGGCGCAACCGCGGTGGTCTTGCCTGCCCCTGGCGGCGCGACCAGCACGCCTGCGCCCTGTTCCGCAAGCGCGGCACGGATGTCCGGCAAAACTGCTTGAATGGGAAGGTCGGGGATCATGCCCCGCCCGCTACCGCGCTCAATGCCCGCGCGCGACCGCGAATTGCGCCGCTTCGGCCATGGCCGCACGCGCCTTGCCATCGGGAAAGATCGAGATCGCGTCGATGGACCGGTGCGCAAAGTGCCGCGCCCGTTCGCGCGTGTCTTCCAATGCGTTGTGTTTCTCGATCAGCGCAATGGCATGGGCAAGGTCTTCGTCCGTCGTGCGGTGCCCGATGATCGCGTCCTTCCAGAACTTGCGTTCTTCCTCGTTTCCGCGTGCATAGGCGAGGATTACCGGCAGGGTCATCTTGCCTTCGCGGAAATCGTCACCCCGCGCCTTGCCCATTTCGGCGGCGTCAGAATCGTAATCGATTGCGTCGTCGACCAACTGGAACGCCACCCCCAGATTGCGGCCATAGGCTTCGAGAGCGTGTTCCTGTTCTTCCGAACATTCCGCCACAACCGCGCTGATCTGGCTGGCGGCAGCAAACAGGGCAGCGGTTTTGGCGCCGATGATGTGGAGATATTGTTCTTCGCTGGTGTGGATCTGGCGCTGGGCGGACAACTGCGAAACCTCGCCTTCCGCAATCACCGCGCTGGCGCGCGACAGGATCGACAGGACGCGCAAACTGCCATCTTCGGTCATCAGTTCGAACGCGCGGCTGAACAGGAAATCGCCGACCAGCACCGTGGCCGGATTACCGAAGATGATATTGGCCGCCGCCTTGCCGCGCCTGAGTTCACTGCCGTCCACCACATCATCGTGCAGCAGGGTAGCGGTGTGAATGAATTCGACCGCCGCCGCGAGTTTGTAGTGGCGCGTGCCCTTGTAGCCGACCAGTTCGGCGCCAGCGAGTGTCAGCATCGGCCGCAGCCGCTTGCCTCCGCCTGAAATCAGGTGTCCGGCAAGGCGCGGGATCAGCGGGATCTCGCTCTGCATCCGGTCGAGGATCACGGTGTTGACGGAATTCATGCCGGCCGCGGTCAGCGACAGCATAGGATTGAGTGTCGGTGCCTTGCGCGGCATGGGAAGGATTTCGGCACTCATATTAGAGGGCATTAGGGTGGGCCAAGCGTGCTTGGCAAGCGCAGAATTGCTGCTAGTTTCACAGCCTATGCCGCAGCAAACGCAACCTTCGCCCGCGCAAAGCGCACAGCCCGCAGCGGCGCCCGATCCTGTTCTGGCGAGCTTTCGCAAGAGCATCGACAATATCGATGCCGCGCTGATCCATATCCTGGCCGAACGGTTCCGGATCACGCAGGCGGTGGGCGAATACAAGGCCAAGGCCACCCTCCCCCCTGCCGATCCAGACCGCGAAGCGCGGCAGATCGAACGGTTGCGCAAGCTTTCGGAAGAGGCAAACCTCGATCCGGAATTCTCGGAAAAGTTCCTGCGCTTCATCATCGAGGAAGTCATCCGCCACCACGAAAAGGCGCGCGGGGGTTAAAGGGGCAATGACATTGCTGACAGCGCTCAGGGGGCTGACCGTTGCTGCGGCGATGATGCTCGCCCACCCTGCGATGGCGCAGAACGCATTGACGTATGATCCACCGCCGTCGGTAACGATTGTCGAAGTTCCCGAGCCGACCCGCGCAGAGCGGCGCGCGGTCGAGGCCGCAGAGGCCGCTCACCTGAGGCTTGTCCAGCAGCGCGGCGTCTTTGGCGTGTTCCTGATGGAGCAGGACGCGCCCCGACGGGCGATCGCCTGCGGCAAGGTTGCCGATGCTCTCGCTCAGGGCGCTGCCGCCGCCGCCGATCCGCGCGAACGGGCCGGGCGATTGCCGCAGGCCTGGCGATTGAGCCAGCGCGTGGCCGCCGCCCGCGAGCAGGCCATGGCCACGCTGACCGAGGATCAAATCGCCATCTTCGAGTACAATTTCCACGAGGTCATGAACCTATCGAGCATGATCCCCGATCCCGAATATGCCAAGCTCGGGCTTGATCTCAGCGAAGGCGGGTTCCTTTATCAATTCGCTTCGATCCATGCGCTGCGCTGTCATCAGAGCCTCGATGAAAACGGCGTGCCCGATGATGCCAGCCAGCCGACGCCGGATTACATCGACCGGCACACCCGCTTCCGGTTTCGCGGCATGGACTACGCGGCCGCCTTTGCAGAAACCGAACTTGGCCCCTACGCCCAGTCGATCTGCCGCAATCAGGCCGTATTCGACTTCACCGGCGCGCCGCTGGAGCAGCGCGGCCACGAAGGCATGTCGCTGCTCGACTGGGCGACCGAATGCGAAGACCGCGCGGCCTTCGATGCGCTGATCGCAGCGGGGATGGATCTGGATGCCCCCGGGTTGTGGAAGAGCCCGCCGGTGGTGAACAGCGCCACCGAAAAGCGGCTGTGGTATCTCACGCGCTTGCTTGATGCGGGCGCAAGCCCCGATGCGGTGGGAGCAGGCCGGTCAGCATTGGAGAAAGCCACAAGCGATCTCGATGCAATCAATTTCGGCGGCGATACGCGGGCGGCCTTCAACCTGCTGCGCGCGCGCGGTGCCTCGCTGAACTTCCCCGATTTCCCCGGATCGATGTGGTGGCAATGGGGTCTGCACGACCGCAACGGCGGCTGGGCAACGATCCTGAAGCACTGGAACGAATTTGCCAGCGATCCGGTCGAAATGGCCAGTCTGGCGGAATCCGTGCTGGAAGGACATCTGAACTGGATGAACGCTCAGAAGGGTGAGGCGGCCAAGGTGAAGGCGCTGCTGATCGAGCAGCACGGTGTATGTTTCCCGGTCGGGCGAACCTACGACATGGCCAAGGACGAGCGCGGGTTCCGAATCCAGCCGGATTGTCCGACGCGGCGGTGACGCTGCAAATCGGCGACAAAAAAAGGAGCACGCCGCCAGGTCATGCGGGGCGTGCCCTGCCGAAGGAGCTGTGCCGCTCTACCGAGCCAGCACACCCTCGCCCGCTATGTGCGCTCCATCGGGGTGGCAGGGTCAGCGGGCCGCCGATCCTGCTGCGAGCGGCACAAGACGATCTTCAGCCGCTGCCTCAGCCGCGCGGACGCCGCGCAAGTTGTGGGCGGACAACATCATGCGCGCGGGTCTTGGTGACGCTGCGGCTCACCTGTCCTTCGCTGCGGGTGGTAGCGCGGCTGCGCGAGCCGAGCACGTCGCCGGCGGAGTTGGTGACGCTCTGACTGGCTGCGGAATTGCCTTGCCCGTCCCGGCTCCGCGCACCGGCCAACCCATAGGTTTCCCCGCCGCGCCCGGTGGCGGTTCCAGCGAAGGTCGAGCCGTTGCCGGTGCGGGTACGCTCCCCCGAAAGGCTGCGCGAATTGCCCTGCGGGCCGGTCTGCACGATATCGACGGTCGCACCGGTTTCGGTGCGTTGGCGCACGGCGCTGCTGCTGGCGGTGTTGCCGGTTTCGAGACTGGTCGCCTCGCGGGTGCGCGTTGCAGTGCCGGTATCGGGGTTCACCGTGGTGGTCTGTCTGGCGCTGACCTTGGGTCCATCATAGCTGCGCGTGCGGGTCTGTTCCTGCGCCGTGGCAGGCAAGGCAAGCGCCAGCGCCGTCAGCGAAGCGAGCATCAGGGGAGTCTTTCTCATCGCGAAGTTCCTCTTCCGTTCAATCGGTTGCGAGGCCCATCGGGCGCGTCGGGGTTTGCGTCCGGGGACATGCGAATAACGGCAGAAACAGCCCCACCCTTCGCGCCGGGGGCGGATTTTTGTTCAGGGCGGCGCCGCCGCGGCGGATGGATCACCGGGCGTGCCGGATCGGGACGCCGGCGATTCCGGTGCGGGCGGGGCTGCAGGAGGTTCGGAAGATTCAGAAGGTTGTGTTGCGGGGGTCGGCGTATCCGCCGCAGCCTCCCCAGCCCAGCGCTCGGCGCGGCGCTGGCGCCACGCCTCGATCAGTTCGCGGCGCTCCTCTGCGGGCAACTGCCGCAGCGCCTCGCGCCGCTGCTGGGGCGTCATTCGGCGCAGGCGCTGGAGCCTGCCTGTCCGTTCGAGCGCACGTGCATCGTCGCGCAGAGGCCGAACGATATCCTCCCGCGTCAGCGCTTCGCCGTTCTCGACGCGCTGGAGCAGTTCCTCGCGGCGGACCTGAAGCCTCTCGGCAACCAAACCCTCGCGCCGGGTGCGGGCATCATCGATCCGCTGCCGCACGCGCGCTTCTTCTTCCGGTGTGGGAAGCGGTAATCCAGCGGCACGGCGGCGTTCGATTTCGCTTTCGATGCGCGTGTCGATGATCTGGCGGCGTGCCTCGACCCGGCCCTGCCGCACCTCGTCGATCCGGCGGAAGGCCTCGCCCAATTCCTCGGGCGTGTCGATCCGGCCTTCGATCCTGACCGGAGCCAGCACGGCGGGCGCAGGGTCGGCGGGCGGCGGAACCACCGGCGCTACGGCAGCGACAGGAACGGTTTCCTTGCCGGTAAGGCTCGCCCACACCTTTTGGGGCGACGGCACGGCGGGCAGATCGAACCGGTCGAGCAGCCCGGTCGCCGCCGCCGCTGTGGCAAGCGCGCCGAAGCCGATCGCGCCAATCGCGATGCGCCGACCCAGCCGCCAACCACGCCCACCGCCGGAACGGCGCAATTCGGGTAAAGGAGAAGGCCGCGCTTCGGCAGCGGCCAGCACCCGGTCAGCGAACCCGGCGGAAAGTGATGGCACTGCGAAATCATCCAGCGCCCGCGCCAACGGGCTGCCGGGGACGATCGGCACACCGTCATCGTGGCCAGCGGCGCTCATTGCGCGTCTCCTAATGTCACGAAGGCCTGCCGCAGGCCCGCACGGGCGCGGTGCAGCAGGGATTCGAACGCCTTGATGTTCATGTCCATCGCTGCGGCAGCTTCGACATTGGGCAGTTCCTCGTAATAGGTCAGCACGATCGCGGCGCGCTGACGCTCGGGCAGCGCCATCACCAGGGCGCGCGTCGCACCGTCGCGCTCATCGGCTTCGATCTGCGCATCGGCGAGCGGTGTGTCGTCGGCACGTTCCGGCACGTCCTCGCCCGATACCCGCCGCGCCAGCCGCAGCCGGTCGATGGCGAGATTGGTCACCACGCGCTTGAGCCAACCGGAGAGGCGCAGACCAGCGCCAGCAGAAGTGCCCGCCGGGTGCCGCGAAGCCAGCCGCGGTGCATGGTCCCACAATCTCAGCATTGCTTCCTGCACAATATCCTCGGCTTCTTGGGGTTCGCCGGTCATGCGCCACGCAATGCGGTGGAGCGGCCCTGCATGACGCGCAATCGCCTCACGCAATGCCGCCGGGTCGCGCACGGCCATGCGCGCCACCAGCGCGGCATCATCGGCCGCTGAGGCAGGAGCCGCAGGCTCGCCGCTAGGGGTCATGTCTGCGCGCAAAGTGCCCCGGTTCCGGTTGCGTGTCGTCGATCACTCGGGGGCTTAACGGCGATGGGTGCAAAAACCCTTCGCACCGTCGATCATTCCGCCCGCGGCAGGCGCAATTCGACCAGCAGCCCGCCCAGGTCCTCACTTGTCCCCAGCTGGACGCTGCCGCCGTAGATTTCCGCGACATCGCGCACGATCGCCAGACCAAGGCCAGTGCCGGGCTTGCCGGTATCCAGCCGCGCGCCGCGATCGAAGATGCGGATGCGCTCGGCCTCCGGAATGCCGGCGCCGTCGTCCTCCACCCAGATCAGGCATTCGCCATCGCGCCCCTCGGCACCTTCGTCGTCGGGGTCGATGGTCACGAACACACTGCCCCCGCCATATTTGGCGGCGTTCTCGATCAGGTTCCCGAGCATCTCGTCGAGGTCCTGCCGCTCGATTGCGACCTCGGCGCTGCGGCTGCCGGCGATGTCGAGGCGGCCTTGCGGATAGAGTCTCTCGACCGCGCGGCGCACCGCTTCGGCGCTGGCCATCACATTGGTGCGGGCATGGCCCACCGCTCGGCGTCCGACTGCGCGGGCGCGAGCCAGATGGTGATCGACATGGCGCTGCATGGTCCGGGTCTCGCGCATCACGGCCTCGCCCAGATCGGGCGCGCGCGCGGTGGCGGCGTTGGTCAGCACGGTCAGCGGCGTCTTCAGCGCGTGGGCGAGATTGCCCGCATGGCGGCGCGCTTCCTCGGCCTGGCGTTCGGAATGATCGAGCAGGGCGTTCAACTCCTCCACCAGCGGCTGCACTTCGGTTGGCAGCGGATCGGTGATCCGGTTCGCGCCGGTGGTGCGCAGCTTCTGGATCGCGGCGCGCACCCGCCGCAGCGGGGAAAGGCCATAGCGAATCTGCAGCAGCGCCATGACCAGCAGGCCGAGGCCCAGCACCGCGAAGCTCCAGATCAGGATCAGCCGCACCCGACCGATCTGCGCGTCCATCTGCTCGGTCGCGCTGGCGACGGCAAAGGTCCAGCGCGTCTCGCTGCCGGGCAGGATCACGGTGCGCTCGGCAATCCGCAGCGGTTCGCCGGTGAACTGGGCGGAGTTGTAGAAATGCACCTCGCTGTCGAAATCCTCGCCGGTGGTCTTCACGCCCTGCAGGTTGAGCGTGCGATCCCACAGGCTGCGTGAGGCAATCGGCTCGAATTCGCCTCCGCTGATCTGCCAGTAAAGACCGCTGCCCGGTTCGAGGAACCGCTGGTCGCCCAGTGCGCGGTAAAACCACACCTCGCCAAACGGATCGATTTCTGCCGAGGCGATCATCGCGGTCAGGATATAGTCGAGCTGTTCGTCGAAATTGGATTCGACCTGACGCGTCAACGTGCGTTCCAGCGCAATGCCGCCGCCCAGCAGCAGGACCAAGATCCAGCCCGCCGCAATCAGCCCCATGCGCCGGGCAAGGCTGGCACGCGGTTGCGCCGCGGGCGCGGCGCTTACCGGCTCCGGCACGGCTGCGCCCCCACCCGCGGGCAAGGTGCTGCGCGCTTCGCCGCCCGCGCCCGGCGCGTCAGGCGCGGGGGGCTTCGGCGGGGTCGTCGAGGCTGTAACCGAGGCCACGGATGGTCGTTATAACGTCTGCGCCAAGCTTCTTGCGGATGCGGGTAACGAACACTTCGATGGTGTTCGAATCCCGGTCGAAATCCTGATCGTAGATATGCTCGATCAATTCGGTGCGGCTAACCACCTTGCCCTTGTGATGCATGAGGTAGGACAGCAACTTGTATTCCTGCGCGGTCAGCTTGACCGGCTCACCCGCCAGCGTGACCCGGCCGGAACGCGTGTCCAGCCGCACGTCGCCCGCCGTCAGCTCGGACGAGGTGTTGCCCGAAGCGCGGCGGATCAGCGCGCGCAGACGGGCGATCAGTTCCTCGGTCTGGAATGGTTTGGCGAGGTAATCGTCGGCGCCGGCATCAAGACCTGCAACCTTGTCCGACCAGCTGTCGCGTGCGGTCAGCACCAGCACCGGGAAGGTGCGCCCTTCGCGCCGCCACATGCCGAGCACGGTCAACCCGTCGATCTCCGGCAGGCCGAGATCGAGCACAACCGCGTCGTAATCTTCGGTCGAGCCCATGAAATGCCCGTCCTCGCCATCGGCGGAAAGATCAACGGCATAGCCGTGCTGCTCCAGCGTCGACTTGAGCTGCGCGCCCAGCGTGGGCTCATCCTCGACGATCAGAATTCGCATGTTCCACCATTTTCCTGCTGAATGAACGGCTGTTTGGTGCGCTTTTGCCGCGCCAGCGTCAAGCAAGCGGCATGCGAAGAACCGCCGCCTGTCCCCCGATGATGCCGGATTTGCCGCAGGTCAACGCGAACGTCCGATAACCTTGCCGGTGCGGGCATCGACATCGATGTAGGTCACACGCCCGTCACGAATGAACTTGAGGCGATAGGCCCGCGCGGTCGAATCGTACGCCGGGCCGAGATATTCGCTGCCCTGCATTTTCGGAAGGATGCGCCGCTCGATCTCACGCAAGGAAAGCTGGGTGCCCGCCTGCGCTTCGCGCCGCGCCTCGCCCTGATCGCCGCCCGATTTTTCCTGCGCGACGGCAGGCAGCGCCAGGATGCCCAGCGTAAGCGCAGCGATGATACCTGCAATCAAGGAACGAAGGCGTTTCATGGTGCCCCCATGCCTAGTCGGCGCGCATTGAACAAGGTGTGAATGGGCGCTCATTCGGCGGCGGGCGCCATGTCGTTGACCAGTTCGTAGGTAATCGACATGCTGATGCCCGATGACACCATGCCGGGCTGCACCGCTATCCGCGAGCCGGTCACCATGATCTTGTCTGCGCTCATCATTGCCTGCTCGGGCATCGGCGCGCGGTTCTGCATCGCCTCGCTGACCTTCAGCACCTTCACGCCGTCATAACCCAGCATCGCGGCATAGGCCTGCGCGCGCTCTGCCGCCCGTTCGATCGCCCGCTTGCGCGCAGCATCCTTGGCCGCTGCGTCATCCTCGATACTGAAGTTCGGGCCGGACAGGTCGGTTGCCCCCGCAGCCACCAACGCATCGAGCACCATGCCGGTAACCTCGATCTTGCGCAGGTTTACGCTGACCCGGTTCGAGACCTGATAGCCGCGGAAGATCTGGCGCTGTCCTTCGCGGTCGTAATCATAACGGGCGTTCAAACTGATACCGGTGGTCTGGATGTCCTTTTCGGCGACGCCCAGCGATTTGATCCGGGCGATCACCTTGTCCATCTCCGCAGAGTTCATCCGCAGCGCCTCGACCGCGGTCGGCGCCTCGCTGGTCACGCCCGCGCCGATAGTCGCCATGTCGGGCGCGACCGTGACGCTTTCGAAGATGTCGAGTTCGATCACCGGGCCGCTGGCGTCGATCTCGACATTGGCGGCGTAGGCATTTGCGGGCAGCGCAAGCGTACCGGCGGCAAGCATGGCAAGAGCGGGACGGATCATCGCAAGTTCCTCCAAAAGCCGCGCCTTTGAACCGGCACGGCTTTCGTAGCGCTGAACCGCCTTGGCACAAGGTTGCCAAGCCCCTACTTGGCGCATCCTATGGCTCAACCCCCTATCTTCTCGCTCGAAGGCATCGCGCTGCAACAAGGCGGGCGCTGGCTGTTCGGCGGCCCGACCCCGAACAGCGGCGCGGAGCCGGTCGATCTGCACGTGCTGCCGGGCGACCGGCTGGCGCTGATCGGGCGCAACGGAGCGGGGAAGACCACGCTGCTGCGGCTGATGATGGGACGGATCGATGCTGACCGCGGTCAGCGGCGAGTGAAGCCGGGCACGCGGATCGTGTTTCTGGAACAGGACCCCGATTTCGGCAGCGCGGAGACGCTGATGGACTTCGCGCTGGCGGGCGACGATGCGCCCGAGCCCCACGAAGTCGAAGCCATCGCCGGGCAGCTCGGCATCGACATGAGCCGCGAGGCTGCGACCGCCAGCGGCGGCGAACGGCGCCGGGCCGCGATTGCCCGCGCGCTGGCGCAAGACCCCGATCTGCTGCTGCTGGATGAGCCGACCAACCACCTCGACCTGTCCGCGATCGACTGGCTGGAGGACTGGCTCACCCGCTATCGCGGCGCGTTCATCACCATCAGCCACGACCGCACTTTCCTCACCCGTCTGACCCGCGCGACCCTGTGGCTCGACCGCGGGACGATGCGGCGCAAGGAGGTCGGGTTCGGCGGCTACGAGGCGTGGGAAGAACAGGTCTATGCCGAAGAGGCCCGCGCCGCCGAGCGGATGGATGCCAAGCTCAAGATCGAGGCGCACTGGCTCGAACGCGGCGTGACAGCGCGCCGCAAGCGCAACCAGGGGCGGCTGGAGAAGCTGCACCAAATGCGCGCGACGCGGGCGGCGATGATCTCGGGCGCCGGCGTTGCCAAGCTGAAGCTGTCGAGCGACGATGACTTCAAGTCGAAGTCGGTGATCGTCGCGGAAGGCATCTCCAAGACATACGGGGAGCGCGCGGTCATCAAGCCGTTCTCCCTGCGCATCCAGAACGGCGACCGCATCGGCATCGTGGGCGCGAATGGCGCGGGCAAGACCACGCTGCTGAAGCTGCTGACCCGCGAGATCGAACCCGACACCGGCACCGTCACCCATGCCCGCACGCTTTCTGGCGTGATGATCGACCAGCAGCGCAAGCTGCTCGAACCGGGCGCAACGGTGCGCCAGATCCTCGCCGAGGGCGGCGACTGGATCGATGTGCGGGGCGTGCGCAAGCACGTCATGGCCTACCTCAAGGACTTCCTGTTCGATCCCGGCTTGGTCGATACCAAAGTGGGCATCCTGTCGGGCGGTGAGCGTTCCCGCCTGTTGCTGGCCCGCGAGTTCGCCCGCACCGCCAACCTGCTGGTGCTGGACGAGCCGACCAATGATCTCGACCTCGAAACGCTTGACCTCTTGCAGGAGGTGATCGCCGATTTCGACGGTACCGTCCTGATCGTCAGCCACGACCGCGACTTTCTCGACCGCACGGTGACGCTGACGCTCGGCCTCGACGGGTCGGGCAAGGTCGATATCGTCGCGGGCGGCTATGCCGACTGGGAGGCCAAGCGCAAGGCACCCGTCGCCGCCCGTTCCGCCGCCCTTCCGCGCAAGGACGATGCCACCGCTCCGACCCCGTCCATGCCCGCCAAACCCGCCGCCAAGCTGACCTACAAGGACCAGCGCGACTACGACATCCTGCCCGCACGGATCGAGGAACTCGAAACCGCGATCGCCAAGGGCGAGGCGATCCTGGCCGATCCCGAACTCTACGCCAAGGATTCCCAGCGCTTCGCCGCCATCTCTGCCGGCATCGAAACCGCCCGCGCCGAGAAGGACGCCGCGGAGGAACGCTGGCTGATGCTGGCCGAACTGGTGGAAGGTTGAACGACAGCCGCGAAATCGCCGCCGCCGCCCTGCACCGGCGCATTGCCGCCTGCACGCTCTGCGCCGCGCACCTGCCGCTCGGCCCGCGCCCGGTCACGCAGTTTTCGCCCTCCAGCCGCCTGCTGATCATCGGTCAGGCGCCGGGCACGAAGGTCCATGCCAGCGGTGTGCCGTGGGACGATGACAGCGGCGACCGGCTGCGCGGCTGGCTCGGCATCGACCGCGAGGCCATGTATGATGAAGCCCGCGTGGCCATCGTCCCGATGGGCTTCTGCTATCCCGGCAAGTTGTCGGGCGGAGACGCGCCGCCGCGCAGGGAATGCGCACCGCAATGGCATGATGCGGTGCTGCGCCTGCTGCCCGAAGACCGGCTCACCCTGCTTGTCGGCGCCTATGCCCAAGCGCATTACCTGCCCGACACCCGCAGCATTTCGATGACCGAGCGGGTGCGCCGCTTCGGTGAATACGGCGCCATGATCGCTCTGCCCCACCCGGCATGGCGCGCCCGGCTGTGGATGGCGAAGCACCCGTGGTTCGAAGCCGAGATCCTGCCGCAGCTGCGCACGAAGGTCGCCGCGCTGTTCAGGTCCGGGGCTGTAGGAGACACATGAGACACTGTCCTGGAGTCGAAAACCTGCCCGCCCTGCATCACCCGATCCGGTAGAATTGCGCTACCCGGTCGAGCGCGATTTTCAGCACCAGCTTGCCGCTGCGTGCCGGCCAGCCGAGACCTTTCTCGGCCTCGGGTAGCGCTTCGCCCGCGCACACCACGCGCCACAGGATGTCCTCCAGCCCCTTGCCCGCCGCCGTGATAGCGCCGCCAAACCGCTGGCGCGCGGCGATCTGGCGTTCGGTCGGCGATAATCCGCGTTCCCCGGTGGTCTTCACCCGCACCGGATCCCAGCGCATGGTTACGCTGGCGGAAAGCTGCGCGCGTTCGTAATCGGCCCGCAGCGCCTCACCCGCGTCGAACAGGCGATCATCCAGATGCCCGCGCGCGTGCAGCCAGGCGAGCGGCGATTCGGCGAGGTTGACCGTGACCGTGCGGGCAGAACGCGCGCCGCCTTTCGCCGCCGCCTGCGCCGCCCCCTGTCCCGCCACGCCCCGGCGCGGGCCTTCGGGTGTGAGTTCGCGTTCGACCAATTGGCGCTTCATGCAGCATGCTCCCTTTTTTGATCCGCACGGCTTGCCAAAGCGGATCGTTTGTAGGAAAGGGGAAAACCATTCTGGTTAAATATAGGGCTTCCCGATGCACAACCGCATTCGCGATATCCGCAAGGCCAAAGGTCTGACGCTGGCCGATCTCGCCGAAGCCTGCACGCCGCCGACCACCGCGCAGACCATCGGGCGGCTGGAAACCGGCATGCGCCAACTTTCGCTGACGTGGATGACCCGCATCGCGGCAGCGCTGGGGGTCGAACCGGCCAGCCTGATGCGCGCCGAAACGGAAGCGCCTGCCCTGATCGTCGCAGAGCTTGCCGCATCTGGCGCGCAGGCGCTCGCCGCCCCGCGTGAGGCATTCCTGCCGAGCAAGCTTGCCGCCGATGATGGCGGCGCACCGATGGTGCTCGCCGTAAGCGAGAGCGTGGGCGAATACCGACCGGGCGACATGCTGTGGCTGCGCCCGCTCGATCCCGAACACTCCGCCAGCGCCATGAACCGCGATTGCCTTGTGCCGCGATCCGGCGGGCGGTTCGCCTTCGGGCGGCTGATCGACCGGCGCGGCACGCTGGTGGGGCTGCTGCCGCCGGGCGCAGGGCAGAAACAGATGGTGGTCGATAATCCGCCGTGGATTGCGGTAGCGACCATGCTGGTCAGAACGCTTTAACGCTCGCAGCGCTAGGATCGTCGCCGGTGAAACACGTCCTCGCCCTGTCCACGCTCTATCCCAACCCGGTCACTCCGCGGTTCGGGACATTCGTCGCGCGTTCGCTGGAGGCGCTGGCAAAGCGCGGGGATTGGCGGGTGACGGTGATCAACCCGCTCGGCCTGCCGCCGCTGGCGCTGGGCCGCTATCGCCCCCTGGCCGATCTGCCCGAATGCAGCGAAGAGGGCGGGATCGCCATCCATCGCCCGCGCTTCACGCTGATCCCGCGCATCGGTGCGCGCCGCAATGCCGGCGCCATTGCCCGCGCGGTGCTGCCGCTGGTGCAGCATATCCATGCGGCAAACCCCATCGACATGCTCGATGCGCAATTCTTCTTTCCCGATGGCCCGGCGGCTGCGACCATTGCCCGCGAAATGGGCCTGCCGCTGTCGATCAAGGCGCGCGGCAGCGATATCAGCTTCTGGGGGGAGCATGATTTTGCCCGCCGGCAGATGCTGGACGCTGCCAACGCCGCCACCGGGCTGCTGGCGGTCAGCCGCGATCTGGCCGGGCAGATGGCAGCGATGGGCATGGATGCAGCAAAGGTCACGGTGCATTACACCGGGCTTGACCGCGACCGGTTCCGCCCACTCGAACACACGCAATTGCGAAGCCAATTGAGCCGCGAACTGGGCTTTGCCCTGCCCGACAACGCGCCGATGCTCGCCTGCGTGGCCGCGCTGATCGAGCGCAAGGGTCAGGGCATCGCGATTGCCGCGCTGAAGGCCATTCCCGGTGCGCGGCTGGTGCTGGTGGGCAAGGGTGAGGACGAGGCCCGCCTGCGGACGCTGGCGGCAAGCGAGGGCGTGGCCGAGCGGGTGCACTTTGCCGGGTCGCTCGATCACGACCTGATGCCGCTGGTGCTGTCGGCGGCGGATGTGATGGTGCTGCCGACGGTGAGCGAAGGGTTGGCGAACGCCTGGGTCGAAGCGCTCGCCTGCGGAACGCCGGTGGTGACGACCGATGTCGGCGGCGCGCGCGAACTGATCGTGAATGACACCGCCGGGCGGCTGGTGGAGCGCAATCCGGCGGCGGTGGCAGCCGGGATCAACGCGGTCCTCAACGCCCCGCCCGCGCGCGAGGACGTCGCCGCGCTGACCGAACAATTCAGCTGGGAAGCCAACGCCGCCGCACTGGCGGATCATTACGAGCGGTTGGTCGAGGGACGCTGAACGCCCGCTCTCACGCCTCGCCGCGGGCGATCTTTTCCTGCCGGTCCAGCGCGCTTTCCTGCGGCACGAAACTGGTCGACGTCACCCCCATCCAGATCAGCAGCGGCCCCGCCATGTAGACGCTGGAATACGTGCCGATGAACAGGCCCGCAGTGATCGCCGCGACCATGCCGAACAGGCTGGCCGGGCCGAACAACAGCAGCGGGATCAACGCCACGAACAGCGTCAGCGAGGTCATGATGGTGCGCGCCAGTGTCTCGTTCACCGACAGGTCGAGCAGCTCAGGAAGCGGCATCTTGCGGAACTTCTTCAGGTTCTCGCGAATGCGGTCATACACCACGATGGTGTCGTTCAGCGAATAGCCGATGATCGCGAGGATCGCGGCGACGATCTGCAGCCCGAATTCCATCTGCGTCAACGCGAACAGGCCGAGCGTGACCGAGACATCGTGGAACAATGCGAACAGCGCGCCGACGCCGAACTGCCATTCGAACCGGACCCAGATATAGATCGACACCGCCACCATCGCCGCCAGCAGCGCAAGCACCGCCTGATCGCGGAACTCGCCTGCGACCTTGCCCGATACCGTGTCGTTCCCGTCCGTCCGCGCGCCGGGATATTCCTCGCCGATCGCCGCGATCACGCGGTTGCCGATCTCGGTCGCGGCACCGGGCGTATCCTCTGTGCCCTCGGGCAGCGGCACGCGGATCGAAACCGCATTCGGCCCGCCGAATTCCTGCACCACCGGCTCGCCATAACCGAGCCCGCCGACCAATTCGCGCAGCTGCGGTATCGGCGCAGCCTCGCGCTCCACAAAGGTCAGGCGCACTTCCTGCCCGCCCGCGAAATCGACGCCGAAATTGAGGCCGTTGACCAGCACCGCGGCCCAGCTCCCCGCGATCAGCACGATGCTGAGCACGAAGAACGGAATCCGCAGTTTCAGGAACTTGATGTTGGTATCGTCGGGGACGAGCTTCAGGAGTTTCATCGGTCTCGCGCTCCTTCAGATGGCGATATCATTGGGGCGCGCCTTGCGCAGCCACCCTGCAACCCACATGCGGGTCATGGTCACGCCGGTAAACACCGAAGTGAATAGGCCCACCACCAGCACGACCGCAAAGCCCTTGACCGGCCCGGAGCCGAAGGCGAACAGAGCGATCCCGGCGATGAAGTTGGTGAAGTTGGCGTCATAGATCGCGCGGCTGGCTTCCTTGTAGCCGGTCTCCACCGCCGCGATCACCTTGCGCCCGCGCCTGCGTTCTTCGCGGATACGTTCGTTGATCAGCACGTTGGCGTCCACCGCCGCGCCGATGGTGATGACGAACCCGGCGATCCCCGGCAGCGTCAGCGTCGCGCCGAAGACCGCCATGATGCCCAGCAGCATAGCCACGTTGAACACCAGCGCGATGGTGGAATAGACGCCGAAGCGGCCATAGCTCGCAACCATCAACGCCACCACCGCCAGGCTGCCGATCGCCATGGCGAGCAGTCCGCGCCGGATCGAATCCGCGCCCAGATCCGGCCCGACAGTGCGTTCCTCGACAATCGCAAGATCGACCGGCAGCGCGCCGGAATTGAGCGCGATCGCCAGTTCATTGGCGCTTTCGGCGGTAAAGCTGCCCGAAATCTGCGCCCGCCCGCCAAGGATCGGCTCGTTGATGTTGGGCGCCGAAAGGATCTCCCCGTCAAGGATGATGGCGAACGGCCTGCCGGTATTCTCGCGCGTCAGCTTGGCGAACTTGGCCGCGCCCTGCGCATCGAACACGATGTTGACGACATTCTGGTTGTTGGTCGGATCGACCCCGGCCTTGGCCTCGGTCAGACTGTCGCCGCGAATGCCGCCCAGCCGGCGCACCGCTTCGAACCGTCCGGCCGAAGGGGTATCGGCCGCATAAGGGAACACCTGGCTGCCCGGAGGCGCGACGCCCGCCTGCACATTTTCCGGCAGCGCGTTCAGATCGACCAGCTTGAATTCGAGCTGCGCGGTCTTGCCCAAGAGGCTTTTCAGCGCCTCGGGATCGTCGAGCCCCGGCACCTGCACCACGATGCGGGTGTCGCCCTGACGGATGATGGTCGGCTCACGCGTGCCGAGTTCGTCGATGCGGCGGCGCACCACTTCGGTTGCGCTTTCCATCGCGTCATTCAGCGCAGCGTCAATGCCCGCCGCGGTCGGCGTGAGCACGATGCGCTGCCCGTCGACCACGGAAAGATCCCATTCGCGGGTCAGGTTCGCGCCCTGCATGATCGGTTCAAGCAAGCCGCGCGCACGGTCGATATCGGCCGCGCTGTCGAGCATGAAGCTCATCCGGCCCTCGCCGGTCGAAACATCGCCGATGCGGATGCGCGGATTGGCATTGCGCATCAGTTGGCGGACGGATTCTTCCATGTTTTCCAGCCGCTGGGCGCGGATATCCTCGGCCTTGGCTTCCAGCAGCAGGTGCGAGCCGCCCGCCAGATCGAGCCCGAGATTGACCTGCGGGTTGGGCAGGTTCGACGGCCAGTCCACCCCCGCGACATTCGCAAGTGAAGGCAGCGACAGGATGGCCGCAGCCAGCGTGACGCCCCACAGCCAAATCTTTTTCCAAAGCGGGAATTCGAGCATTGCGTCAGGGTCTCACGCGAAGGGATCGGCCAGTTGCCAGCGGCGCTTGGCAGTTTCAGTCGTTTGCCGGGGTGCCGCCGGGCGGGATGATGTCACCGATGGTCGCCTTGACCGCCTTGACCCGGACATTGGTGCCCAGTTCCAGTTCGACGAAGGTATCGTCGACCTTGAGCACCTTGCCCACCAATCCGCCGGCGGTGACGACCTGATCGCCCTTCTTCATTCCGGCGACTTTCTGCTGATGTTCCTTCTGCCGCTTCATCTGCGGGCGGATGATCAGGAACCAGAAAATCAGGATCATGCCGACGATCGGCAGAAACCCTACCCACGAAGGCGGCCCAGCAGCAGCACCGGCGGCAGCGAGAAGATCGAATGTCATGCGATAAAATCCGTCAGGAACCCGTTGTCATCATGCAGAGCGCCGTCCAACCACCTCGAAAAAGCGGCAACACGGCCTGCGTCTGCGTTCAAGTGGGCGCGCCTAGCAGCAATGCAAGGGCGCGGCAATCATCGACCCGGTTGATGCTGGTGGAGACCGGTCCGCCCCCAGCGAACCCGAAAACAAAGACTCCCAAACCCGCTTGCCAGCCTGCGGACGGCACCCTATAGGCCCCGCTCCACTGGAACGGGACGTAGCGCAGCCTGGTAGCGCATCACACTGGGGGTGTGGGGGTCGGAGGTTCGAATCCTCTCGTCCCGACCAGTGGTTTTCCTCCTCAAGATAATCGTCGGGGCGGGTGCGTTTGGCGCATTCCGCTCGTCGGCGTAGACTGCGCGCACGGGGCACCCGGGTGTTCGAGTCGTCCCGCGGGAGAGGAGCGCAATCATGCTCGGCAATTCACCGCCCGTTTGTTTCGTGCTGGCCGCCGACATGGCCCGCGCGCGCGATTTCTATACCGATACGCTCGGCCTCACCCAAACCGGGGAGGACCCGTTTGCCGTGAGCTATGATCTGGCCGGCACGATGCTGCGCCTCACCAGGATCGAAGGGCACGAACCCGGTCCGCATACCGTGCTCGGCTGGCAGGTCGCCGATATTGCCGGGACCATGGAGGCGCTGGCAGCCAAGGGCGTGACCTTCGCGATCTACGATGGCTTCGGACAGGACGAACGCGGGGTGTGGACCGATCCCGGTTCCGGCACCCGGATCGCGTGGTTCCACGATTCCGAAGGCAACAACCTCAGCCTGACGCAGTTCGGCGGCTAGATCTGCGCGTCGCGCACCACCGCGACGCCCGCTTCCTTCTGGCGCTTCAGTTCCGCCTTCAGCTTGGCCGGATCGCGGGCGATGACGAAGCCGAAGCTGACCCCGCCTTCCTTGCCGATGGTCGCATGGTGCAGCTTGTGCGCCTGAACCAACCGCTTGGCATAGCCCTTGCGCGGCACCCACTTCCAGTAGCGTTGGTGGACCAATCCATCATGCACCAGCGTGTAGATCACGCCGTAGAGCGTGATCCCGACCGCGAACCACCACAGCCAGTCCCAATACAGCGAACCGTAGATGTACATCGCGGCGTTGATCGTGCCGAACACTACCGCGAACAGATCGTTCTTTTCCAAAACCTTGTCATGCGGCTCGTGGTGGTCACGGTGCCAGCCCCAGCCCCAGCCATGCATGATGTACTTGTGCGCGACCCACGCGAACAGCTCCATGCCGATCAGCGACGATAAAACGGTGAGGATGATTTCGAGCCAGCTCATGCGGGCACCTTTGCGATCGGTTCTGGCAGTTCAGTCTGACCCACCCCGGCCCGTTTCGCCGCTGGCAAGCCCCACCACGGCACATCGGGCCGGTGGTGGTGTTCGAGATGATAGCCGAAATGGAAGCAGGTGGCGAGGCTCGCCAGCGTGCCGAAATCATTGCTGCGGGCATTGTGCCGGTCGACGAAAGGCTGACCTTCGCGGTGGCAGTGCGGGCGATAGGTGCCGAAATAGAACAATTGCAGCGACGAGGCCAAGGCGGGCAAGCCATAGAGCATGACGATCTGCGCCATCGGAATATCCAGCGCCAGCCAGTAAATTCCGACCACGGTGTGCACGAACAGGATCGACCGCCAGCCGAAATAGCGGCCGAAGAAGGTGCCGTACCAGCGCTTGAAATCGCCCGGATTATGCTCGTCGAAATCGGGATCTCCGGCGCGGCCCGACAGCTTGTGATGGGCAAAGTGCGCATCGCGCAGCTGTTTCCAGGCAAACCCTGCATACAGCAACAGCAGCACCGCGCCGATCGCCCCGTTCAGCTTCGGCCTGCCCGGCACAAGGCTGCCGTGCATCGCATCATGGCAGACGATGAACACGCCGACCGAAAGCCAGCACTGCACCATCGCTACAGCCAGCGCGAACGGCCAGTTGGTCCACGAAAGTTCGAACACGAACATGCCCCAGGCGTGAATGCCCAGCCAGCTACCGGCAATGGCGATAGCGAGCGCCAACCCGATCCGGCCTTGTGCCGCACGCGCGGAAAGAACGAAGTGCGGTTCCATGTCAGAATGATACGCGCCGGCAGCCCATAAGGACGCCTATAGAACGCCTGTGCAAAGCTGCAATTGCGTTTGCGCAATGCGCGGTTGCGCCGCGCGCCAGCCGGTCACTCCCCTTGCGGGAAGAAGAACGCCCGCAGGTGATCGCCAATGCGCGCCGGGCGCAGGGTCTTGGCATCGATGCAGCACCACGAGGATTGCACTTCGGCCAACACGTCCTCGCCGCGCTTTATCAGTGTCGAATAAAATGCGCGCGCACCGTTGAAACGTTCCAGCACGGTTTGCGCAATGACGTCGTCTTCGAGAAAGGCGGGTTTGCGATAGGTAATTTCATGCTTCAGCGCGACCCATGCCTTGCTGGCGACATCTTCGGCCGGGGCAAGATCGTTCCAATGCGCCAGCACCGCGTCCTGCACCCAGTTGAGATAGCGCGCATTATTGACATGGCCCATGAAGTCGATGTCGGCCGGTTCGACTGTGATCGCGTGAACAAAAGGTGCGGAGGGAGATTCGATAGCTGACATATTTGTCAGTTATACCCCATGAAGGCTGCAAATCCATGACGAATTTGACGCCGGTCAAGCCTGCATCTTGCGCGAAGGGCGGCAGCGCGTCTAATCGCCCCATCGACAAGAAGGAAATCCATTGATCATGGCAAGCCGCCCGCGCACATTGTACGAGAAGATCTGGGACGCCCATGTCGTCGAGATGCGCGATGATGGCACGGCGCTGATCTATATCGACCGGCATCTGGTGCACGAAGTCACCAGTCCGCAGGCGTTCGAGGCGCTGCGGCTGGCCGGACGTCCGGTGCGGCGGCCCGAACTGACGCTGGCGGTGCCCGATCACAACCTGCCCACCACCCGGCGCGTGGATGGCGCAGGGCTACCGGTGCCGATCGCCGATCCCGAAAGCGCCGCCCAGCTCGCCGCGCTGGAAGACAACGCCCCCGCTTTCGGTATCCGCTACATCCCGGCGACTGCGGCGGAACAGGGTATCGTCCATGTCGTCGGCCCGGAGCAGGGCTTTTCGCTGCCCGGCACCACGATCGTCTGCGGAGATTCGCACACCGCCTGCCACGGCGGGCTGGGCGCTCTGGCCTTCGGGATCGGGACGAGCGAGGTCGAGCATGTTCTGGCGACGCAGACCTTGCTGCTCCAGCAATCGAAGTCGATGGAAGTGCGGGTGGAAGGCGATCTGGGGCCGGGCGTCACTGCCAAGGATCTGATCCTGCATATCATCGGCACCATCGGCGCGGCTGGCGGCTCCGGCTATGTGATTGAATATCGCGGGGCGGTGTTCCAAGCGATGAGCGTCGAGCAGCGGCTGACGGTCTGCAACATGAGCATCGAGGCGGGCGCACGTGCGGGCCTGATCGCCCCCGACGACACGACCTTCGCCTATCTCAAGGGCCGCCCGATGGCGCCGCAGGGTGCGGAATGGGATGCGGCGGTTGCCTACTGGCGCACGCTCCACAGCGATGACGGCGCAGTGTTCGCCAAATCCATCACCATCGACGCTGCCGATATCGAGCCGAGCGTCACCTGGGGCACCAGCCCCGAAGACGTGGTGCCGATTGGCGGGCGTGTGCCCGATCCGCAGGACTTCGCTGACGAGAGCAAGCGGGTCGCGGTCCAGAAAAGCCTCGATTACATGGGCCTCACCGCAGGCACGCCGATGACCGAGGTTCCCATCGAGAACGTCTTCATCGGCAGTTGCACCAACAGCCGGATCGAGGATTTGCGCGCTGCGGCGCAGGTGCTCAAGGGACGCCGCAAGGCCGACAATGTCCGCTGGGCGATTGTCGTGCCGGGATCGGGACTGGTCAAATATCAGGCCGAGGCCGAAGGGCTAGACAAGATCTTTACCGACGCCGGGTTCGAATGGCGCGAACCGGGTTGTTCGGCCTGCCTCGGCATGAACCCCGACAAGGTGCCGCCGGGCGAACGCTGCGCTTCGACATCGAACCGCAATTTCGTCGGCCGTCAGGGGCCGGGCGCACGCACGCACCTCCTCTCGCCCGCGATGGCGGCAGCCGCCGCAGTCGCGGGGCGACTCGCCGATGTGCGTGCGCTGTCCTGATCGCCGGACTTGAAACCGCTGCGCGTCAGGCGCATGGAACAGGCATGACTGATAAGAAAAAATCCGAGAGGAAGCCCACCGGCAACAAGGCTGCGTATGGCGCGGCGGCGATCGGTTCGGCAGCGGTGGCGGCAGCGCTGCTCTATGCCGGACGCAGGTTTGCCGCGAACAAGAAAAAGCCGAACGAGCCGACCCAGCCGGGGCCGATTCCCTCCGGCGAGCCGCCCCAGACCGACTGACGAGGATCGCGATGGAACCCCTCACCCGCGTCGAAGGCCGCGCCATTCCGCTCGGTCTCAAGAATGTCGATACCGACATCATCATCCCGGCCAAATGGCTCAAGACCATCAGCCGCGAAGGACTGGGCGCGGGCGCGTTCGAGGCACTGCGCGGCACGCCCGGCAATGTCTTCGAAGACCCCGCCTATGCGGGCGCGCCGGTGCTGATCGCGGGAGACAACTTCGGCTGCGGATCGAGCCGCGAACACGCTGCGTGGGCGCTGGACGACATGGGGATCCGGGTGGTGATCGCGCCCAGCTTTTCCGACATCTTTTCGGGCAATGCGGTCAAAAACGGCATCCTGCCGGTGGTGCTGCCGCAGGACGCGGTCGACCGGCTGCTGGAAGTGGCGCGCGCCGGAGAGCCGATCACCGTCGATCTCGAAACGCAGACCGTCACCACCACCTATCAGGATCGCTTCAGCTTCACGCTCGATCCGTTCCGCCGCGATTGCCTGTTGAACGGGCTCGACGAGGTCGGCCTGACCATGGCGCGCGGCGAAGCCATCGGCGGCTTCGAAGCCAGCCGCACCGCCGCCCAGCCGTGGTTGATGCGCGGCACTTCTGTCTGACTCATTCTCAGGGGAGAGAAACCTATGAAAGCCATCCGCACCCACGAAATCGGTGGGCCTGAAACGCTGTCGCTGGACGAGGTAGAAACCCCGACCCCTGGCAAGGGTGAAGTGCTGGTCGCGGTCAAGGCCTGCGCGATCAACTATCCCGACGGGCTGATCATCCGCGACATGTACCAGTTCAAGCCGCAGCGCCCCTTCTCGCCCGGCGGCGAGATTTCCGGCGTGATCGAAGCCGTGGGCGAAGGCGTGGAAGGTTATGCCGTCGGCGACCGGGTGATGGCCGGGATCGGCAATGGCGGGCTGGCTGAAAAGGTCGTGGTGCCTGCGGGCCGCATGTTCCCGGTGCCGGACGGCGTGCCGTTCGAAAAGGCCGCGTCGCTGCTGATGACCTATGGCACCACCATCCACGGGCTGAAGGATCGCGGCCATATCAAACCGGGCGATACCGTCTTGATCCTCGGCGCGGCGGGCGGCGTCGGCTTGTCGGCGGTGGAACTGGCCAAGGCGTTCGGCGCGCGCGTTGTTGCCGCTGTGTCGTCCGAAGCCAAGGGCGAAGTTGCACGCAAGGCCGGAGCCGACGACGTGGTGATCTACCCGCGCGAGGCGATGGACAAGGACGCGTCCAAGGCGCTCGCCGCCGCGTTCAAGGCTGCCTGCGGGCCGGACGGCGCGAACATCGTCTACGACATCGTCGGCGGGCAGTATTCCGAGCCTGCCTTGCGCGCCATCGCGTGGGAAGGCCGCTTCCTTGTGGTCGGCTTCCCCGCCGGGATCGCCAAGATGCCGCTCAATCTCACCTTGCTGAAAAGCTGCGACATCTGCGGCGTGTTCTGGGGCGCCTTCACCGCACGTGAGCCGGTCAAGTTCCGGGCGCAGGTGGATGAATTGTTCGACCTGATGAAGGCCGGCAAAATCGACCCGCTGGTCAGCGAAACCTTCCCCCTCGCCCGCGCCGGCGATGCCATCGCCAAGCTCGAAGCGCGCGAGGCGGTGGGCAAGCTGGTCGTGACGATGGAATAATGTCTCCTGCGCGCGGCTTCCCGCTTGAAGCCTCGCGCGCCCCGCCCTATTCGGATAGGCGATCGTTCCGGAAGGGAAACACATGACCGATTTCAAGGACCGCGAACGCGCGGAAGAAGCCAAGTTCGCGATGGACGGCGAAACTGCATTCCGCATAGCTGCGCGCCGCAACCGGCTGCTGGGCGAATGGGCAGCGGGGCTGATGAAGCTGACGCCCGAGGAGACCGACGCCTACAGCAAAGCGGTGGTGCAGGCCGATTTCGAGGAAGCGGGCGACGAGGACGTGATCCGCAAGCTGCTGGGCGATCTCACCGCAGCGGGAACCGATGTGACCGAGGCCGACATCCGCGCCAAGCTTGAAGAAATGACGATCGAGGCCCGCCGCCAACTGCTTGGCGGAGTATGACTCCCCCATCCGCGAAGGAGCCATCATCATGCCGATGAGTGCCGCCACGATAGAACAAGCCATCCTGGAAGCCCTGCCGGGCGCGACGGTGGAACTGACCGATCTGGCCGGCGATGACGACCACTGGGCCGCGACTGTCACCGCGCCGCAATTCGTCGGCAAAAGCCGGGTTGCGCAGCACAAGATGGTCTATGCCGCGTTCGGCGGACGCATGGGGGGAGAACTGCACGCCTTGCAAGTCACCACCAAACTTCCCACCTGAAACGCAACAATCACCCAATCACAGCATGGGGCTGCCCAACATGTCCGATACCAACACGCGCATTTCCGATCTCGTCACCAGCAATGATGTCGTATTGTTCATGAAGGGCACGCCGTTGTTCCCGCAGTGCGGCTTTTCGAGCCGCGCCGTGGCGATCCTCGATCATTGCGGCGTCGCCTATGAAAGCGTAGACGTGTTGCAGGACATGGAAATCCGGCAGGCGATCAAGAGCTATTCCGACTGGCCGACCATCCCCCAACTTTACGTCAAGGGCGAGTTCCTGGGCGGCAGCGATATCATGATGGAAATGTTCGAAGCTGGCGAACTGCAACAGCTGCTCGACGAAAGCGGCGTTACCAAGGCGGCTTAGTTTTTCCGCAGCCCCTCCGGGCTACGAAATTCTCGCTCATGCGACCTGAAGGTCGCATCGCTGCGGGCGCCCGGTCAGGCTTGCGGTCGCGGTGCGACCGTATCGAACGCCATATTTGATGTCATGAGCGGCTCGGCCCAAAGGCCAGCAAGGCCGACCGGCCGCCGCGCCTTATGGCGCGAAAGCCAAGCGGGCCGGACGGCCCGCGCCCGGCGCCTGAGCGCAAACAAAAAAACGCTCCGCAGGACCAGTGCGGAGCGCTTTTTCATTTCAGGGGAGGCGCTGCCCGATAAACCAGGAAGGGCGCGCCTCGAATAGAAGACCATTGGGACCACCACTCTTTATGCATGGTGCGTGCCAACTCAGGAAAACCCCGCAATTCCGCCATTTCCGGCTGATCGGGCGGTGGCAGCCGGATGGCAAGTGTAAAGATACCCGACACTCTTTGCGCAAAACCGGCAGGACCCCGCCAAACCGCTTGGCAAGTGCTTGCCGCCGCGCCATCCTTGTTCGCGATGAGCAATGAACCAGCAGCCCCGGCCATTCCCGCCGCCACCATCATCATCTTCCGCAACGCCCCCGAAGGCGGGCCGCCGCAAGTGCTGATGACGATCCGATCGAAGGGCATGGTGTTTGCAGGCGGCATGGCGGTGTTCCCGGGAGGGCGGGTCGATCCGGCGGATTTCGCACTGGGCGAAGCGGTGGCATCGAGCGGCGCGATGACGGCTGACGAAGCCGCGCACCAGATTGCGGCTGTGCGCGAAACGCTGGAGGAAACGGGCCTCGCGCTTGGCCTTGCGGGCGACATCGACGCCGCGCGCGCGGCCCAGGCGCGGGCGATGCTGGCGCAGGTTGGCGCGCTTGCGCCGGTGCTGGAAGCGTTCGGCTGGCAGCTCGACCTTGCCCAGATCACGCCGTTCGCACGGTGGTTTCCCAAGAATGAGAAGATCCCCCGAGTTTACGACACCCGCTTCTATCTCGCCAATCTGGGCACGGGCGCGGTGGACGTGTCGATCGACCATGCCGAGAACACGCACCTGTTCTGGACGACCGCGCAAGGCGCGCTCGACGCCGCGGAACGCGGCGAGATCAAGCTGATCTTCCCGACCCGCCGCAATCTCGAACGGCTCGCCCTGTTCGCCAGCTACGAAGAAGCGCGCGCGCAGGCCGAGGCGATCCCGGTACGCACGATCATGCCGCAGGTGGTGGAACAGGACGGGCAGACATGGCTCACGATCCTCACCGATGCGGGCTACCCCGTAACCGCGGAACTGCTGGAGAACGCGGCGCGGGGGTGAAGTTGAGTGAGGTGACACAAAAACGGCGGCGCGGGATTTTCTCCGTCGCCGCCGCGTCTGGCCTACCCGAGGGGCTCAGAACTTGTAGCCGAACTCCACCCCGAAGCGCTGCAAGCCGCCTGGCGAGATGAACGAACCGCCGAACTCGACGGCGGTGATCACTTCGTTCAGATACTTCTCGTCGAACAGGTTTTCGGCATAGGCGAACACCGACCAGCGATCGCCTTCCAGTCCGATCCGCATGTCGACCACGCCAAAGGCATCGCGCTGCGAGACCGAGTAATCGGCATCGCCTACGAACGCCGGCAGCGCCAGCGCCGAATCCGGCAGCAGGCCACTGAACAATGTCGGATTGGTATCGTCCTGCAGCGTGTGGAACCACGTCGGCCCGGTGATGCGGTAATCGGCGCGGGTGACGAAATCGAGGCTGCTGGACAGCGGTAGGTCAAGCTGGGTGCCAAGGTTGATGGTGTAATCGGCGGTATGCGGCGACTTGTTGCCCACCGTGACCGGGCGCGAGGCGTTGGCCTTGATCTCGCTGTCGGTAACGTTGGCGGAACCGAACACCGTCCAGCCATCGACAATCTCCGCCGTCAGGTTGAATTCGGCCCCGAAGATCTGCACCTCGTCGATATTCGAAACTACGCGCAGCAGGCCGAAGCCGCCGACGAAGAATTCGAAGAACTGCATGTCTTCGATGTTGGTGTAATAGCCCGCCAGATCGAAGGTGATACGGTTGTCGAGCGCACTGCCCTTGACCCCCAGCTCGAACGCGCTCGACACTTCCTTGCGGTACTGATCCTCGATCAGCACATTGGTGCCGATGAACTGGTTGAACGACTGGTCGACGATCGCGGCCGAACCCTGGTTGTTGAACCCGCCCGATTTGAAGCCGATGCCCCAGTTTGCGTACAGGTTGATATTGTCGGCGGCCTCGTAACGCAGCGAGACCTTGGGCTGAAACTGGCGGAAGGTCTGCGACTGATCGGGGATCGCCCCGAACGCCTGACCGGGGTTGATCGGACCGCCGGTGATCGGATCGGTCACGTTGGGCACAAGGCTGCTGACGCTGCGGTCCTCAATGTCGTAGCGCCCGGCAAGGCTGACCACAAACCGATCGGTCAGATTGGCATCGACTGCGGCGAACAGCGCGTAGACATCGGTCTTGAAGGCATCGTGGTAAAGCTGGGTCGTGGGATTGTTCGAACCCGGCGCGTTGTAGAGCTGGCGGGTCACGCCGAAGCCAAGATCTGCGCCCAGGCTGACGCCGACTTCGCGGTCGATATGCAGGTAATAGGCGCCAACCTGCCAGTTGATGTCCCCGTCGCCGTTCGAGGCGAGGCGGACTTCGGCGCTGATGTCGCTCTGTTCGCGGATCTGGTACTGGGTGCCGTCGCAGGTCGTGGGGCTATAGGCGCCGAAGGTCGAGCCATTGACCGGATCGAAAATGAACGGAACCGGGTTGTTGCCGATGAAGGTCGGCGCATTGAGCGGGAACCCCGTGAGTTCGGCGGTGGACGCAAAGCAGGCATTCGACGCCGCCACCGAATCCGGGGTCGCGCCGGGAAACGTGAAGCGCGCGAAGTCGGCCGAGGTGCTGTCAGCCGTCAGCGACTGGTCGACATCGGTGTAAAGCGCCCATGCGCTGAGCGTGAAGGCATCGAATTCGTGCTCGACCTTGGCCGAAGCCTCGAAGGTTGTCTGGTCGTTGGTTGGGCGGATATTCGAGTAATATCCGAACTCGTGTTCGTTCACGTCTTCGAAGAAGGCCGGATCGACACCGGCAAAATTGGGCAGGTGGAACGAGGTGTTGAAGTTGATCGATGCGCCTGTCAGATCGGAATAGCGCGCCTTCACGTCCAGTTCGGTGCGGGGGCCAAGATCGGCCACGAACCGCCCGTCCACGCCCCAAACTTCCTGATCGTCGATCGTCTTGGAATTGCCGAGGAAGCGGTTGCGGAAAAATCCGTCCGTGGTCTGGTAATTGCCCGACAGGACGAACCCTGCGCTTTCGCCCACCGGGACCGAAACGAATCCGGTCGCAAGGTAGGTGTTGTCCTCGGCGGCGCGCACCGTCATGCCGCCTTCCAGCACATCGCCGGGCTTCAGTGTCTGGATCACGATCGCGCCCGCCGCCGCGTTGCGGCCATACAGCGCGCCTTGCGGGCCCTTGAGGATTTCGACCTGCCGCAGCGTACCCTGGTTCTGGTTGAGCTGCGCGGTGTTGGTCTTGAGAATCCCGTCGACCACCAGCGCGACAGAGCTTTCCGCGTCGCGCGCGCCGTTGATGCCGCGGATGTTGATCTGGGTGTCGCCCGCGTCGGCGGTGCCGGTGACGATGGTCACACCCGGGGTCAGCTGGACGAAATCATCGGCCCGCAGCACCCCGGTCTTGGCGAGGGCTTCCGCGCCGAACACCGTGACGGACGCAGGCACGTCTTCAAGCGATTCCGACTGGCGGCGGGCGGTGACGATGATCGCGTTGTCATCCTCCTCGGCCTGAACGGCTGCGGCGGGGGCATCCTGAGCGATGGCGGGGGCGGACAGGGCAATCGCACCCAGAGCCGCGCCGGAGGCGAGAACGATACGGACATTCATGAAACGGCTCTCCTAAGGAAAATGAAAGGGCAGCGGGGATCAGGTGAGGACGTTGGCCCCGCTCATGTAGACGTAGACTTCCTGAAACTTCGGGCCTTCGGGGCCGAGGCGCAGACGCCAGAAATTGGTGTTTTCGAGCAAGGTGACCTTGCCTGACGCGTCATGCAGCTCGGCGGTGAAGCTGGCCGTGATGCGGCCGTTCTTCTCGTCCACCGTACAGGTGAAATCGCGGTGGATGATGGTTTCCCACGAGCTGAAGAAATCCTCGAACATTCGGCGGATCTCGGCCTTGCCGCTGTGGCGGGTGAAGGCGGTCTGCACGCAGAACAGGGCCGTGTCATGGAAGCACGAAAGCGCGCCTTCCATGTCCTTGGCATCGACGCGGGCGAAATACTTGTTGAGCGCGAAATCGACCAGTTCGGCGCGGGACAGGCTGGGTTCGTACTGCATCAGGCTTCCCCTTGCCGGAGCAGGTTGTCACCCGACATGTAGACATAGACGCGGTGAAACAATCGGTCCTTGAGATAGAAGCGGTTGCAGTTTTCATACCGCAGTTCGTCCCCGCCATTGGGGGTGATGAGCACAGTGAACTGGCTGCAGATCGCGTTGGTTCCGGGATCGGCGGTGTGGACGAAATTGCCGTGCCAGATGCTCTCAAAATCGGCGAACAGCTTGACGAACATCTTGCCGATCGCATCGCGGCCCTCGTGCACGGTGTTGCTGGTCACTTCGGTCAGCACCGCATCGGGCGTGAAGCAATCGAGCACCTTGTCGAGATGCTTGTTATCGACCCCGTCGAAATACCGTTTAGTCACGATATCGACATAGACGGGATATGGCAGCGGCGCCTGCCCTGCCCCGCCCTCGCTCCAGCTATCGGCGCTCGGTTCGCTCATCAGTACCAGCCCTTTCGGATATTGGCGTACATCGGCACTTCGGGTGCGGGGAACGCCTTCTTCGAGTGGGTCAGGCCCAGCTCGATCAGCGTTTCCAATTGCTTGTAGGCAACCTGTCCGGGATTGATCACCGGCACCGGCAGTTCGCTGGCGAGATAGGCCGCGGACTGATGCATCGTGGTGGAGCCCAGCACGATCACGTCGGCGCCGTCTTCCTCGATCGCGCGTGTCGCCTCGGCCTTCAGCTTGGCGAAGACGACTTCTTCCTTGCCTTCCAGCAATTCGGTGACATCAGGCCGCGTGTCGATCGAGCGGACCGAGGCGCAGCGGTGATCCCAGCCATGCTGGTTCAGCACCTTCTCGTAGAGCGGAAACCACTGCGGCCACATGGTGACGACGCTGAATTTCTTGCCCAGCATCATCGCCGCCGCAAAGCTGACCTCGCCCGGCCCAACGACGGGGATGTTCAGCACCGAACGCAGCGGCCACAGCCCGCTGTCGCTGACGGTGTCGATCAACACGCCGGCGTAACCTTCTTCCTCGGCGGTGACCCCGGCCTGAAACACCGTCCAGTCCATCAGCAGCGTATCGTGATAGGAATCGCCCAGCGCCGCACCCCAGCGCACCGCCTCGAACGTGGGCGCAAAGCCGGGCCGCACGAAATCGCTAGGAAGCTGCTGGGCGCGATTGGCTACCCCGGATTCATCCATCGCAATCGGCACGATAACCTTGATGCGCTGCACGGCATTCCCCTGTTGCCATTTCCGGAACCAGTATTGTATACAAAATGCCCACGTCAAGTGCTTTGCGAAATTGCGCGGCAGGTGAAGCGGGAAGTGTGTTTTCGTTGCCGCAGAGCTTGCGGCGCCTACTGGCTGACATAGAAGGCGCCGCATGAGAAAGCCTGCCCCACCTCCTTCCCGACAGGGCGCCCGCGTATGAGCCGCGCATCCGATCAGGCCTATATCCGGATTCGCGCGCATCTGCTGAGCGGGGCGGTGAGGCCGAAGGATCAGCTGACCGAAGATCAGCTGGCGCAGATCACCGGATTCAGCCGAACCCCCGTACGCGAGGCGGTGCGGCGGCTGGAGGACGAGCTGCTGCTGGTCCGCAGCGAATCGAAGCGGCTGTTCGTCGCCGATTGGAGCCGCGACGATATCGAGGAAATGTTCGCGCTCAGGCAGATGCTCGAATGTCACGCCGCCGAGCGCGCCGCGCGCCGCCTTTCCGGCGCCCAGGTCGCCGATCTGGAGGCGGTCAACCACGCGCTCAGGGAAGCGATCGAGCAGCCCGAGCCGGATGTGGCGCGCTTCCTGGAAGCCAATCGCCGGTTTCATGAAGCCATTATCGACGCCGCACATTCGCCGCGACTGGGCCAGATGCTTGGTCGGCTCGTCGAAGCTCCGGTGGTGTTGCGCACTGCCCGCAATTATTCGCTCGAAGACCTGCGCCAGTCCGCACGCGACCATGACGAATTGATCGCCGCCTTCGCCGCGCGCGATCCCGAATGGGCGCGTGCGGTGATGGGCAGTCACCTGCGCCGGGCATTCCACACATTCGCAAAAGCCGTCGGCCCCACGGTCGGGGACAGCGAAGTCAAGGCGATGTAGGATGCTGCTCGGGTGCGCGGGATCCGATACCCCCGGCCTGCCGTATCATCATTGCAATTGTATACAAATTGACTAATCCACTCTTCAACCTTGTTTCCAAAGCAGGCGATTCACCGATGGCGCCCCACAATATCGAACTGGTCGAAGTCGGCCCGCGCGACGGGTTGCAGAACGAACCCGATATCGTCGCGACCGACGTCAAACTGGCGATGATCGGTCGCATTATCGACTACGGTGCGCGGCGGCTGGAGGTGGCGAGCTTCGTTCACCCGCAGCGCGTGCCGCAGATGGCGGATGCCGAAAGTGTGATAGCCGCCCTGCCCGACCGCAAGGACTGCACCTATATCGGGCTCGTCCTCAACAAGCGCGGGGTCATGCGCGCTCTTGCGACCCGCGAAAACAATGCGCGGGGTGTCGATCAGGTGGGCTGCGTGATCGTGGCGAGCGATACTTTCGGTCAGAAGAACCAAGGGCAGACCATTGCTGAAGGGCTGGCCGAAACCCGCGCCATGATACGCTTCGCCCGTGCCGAAGGGCTGCGCGCCCAGGTCACCATCAGTGCCGCGTTCGGTTGCCCGTTCGAGGGCGAGGTCAAGCACGACACCGTGATCGCCATCGCCGAGGAACTGGCGATCGAGCAACCGGAGGAAATCGCGCTGGCCGATACCATCGGGGTCGGCACGCCTTCCGAAACGGGGGAATTGTTCGGCAGGCTCAGCGATTTGCTCGGCAGCCGGATACCCATGCGCGCCCATTTCCACAACACGCGGGGCACCGGCATCGCGAATGCCTGGGCGGCTTATCAAGCGGGCGTGCGGATATTCGATGCCTCGCTCGGCGGATTGGGCGGTTGCCCATTCGCGCCCCGCGCGACCGGCAATATCGCGACCGAAGATCTCATCTACATGATGGCGCGTTCGGACGTCGAAACAGGCATTGATCTCGACGCCGCGATTGCGGCGAACAAGTGGTTTGCGGGTGTGCTGGGGCGCGAATTGCCCTCGGCCGTCGCACGCGCGGCTTAAGCGGCGCATCGGCAACAGGGACAAGGAGCGGGCATGACTTACAGGCTGGGCGTTGATGTGGGCGGGACTTTCACCGACCTGTTGCTGTTCGACGAGCAAAGCGGCGCCTTCTGGCGGCACAAGACGCCGTCGACCCCGCACGACAGTTCCGAAGGCATCCTGACCGGCGTCAAGGCAATCACCGCCCAGGCCGGGATCTCCGCCAGCGAAATCGCCTTCTTCTTGCACGGCACCACCGTTGCCACCAATGCAGTGCTGGAGGGCAAGGGCGCGCGTGTCGGGCTTGTCACCACCCAAGGCTATCGCGATATCATGCAGATCGCGCGCTCGTTTGTCCCCGGCGGGCTGGCGGCATGGATCGTATGGCCCAAGCCGCAACCGCTAGCACGGCTCGAACACACGGTCGAAGTGCCGGGCCGAATGGATGCCCAAGGCCGCGAGGTCGCCCCGCTTGATGAAGACGCGGTGCGCGCGGCGCTGCGCAAGCTGAAGGGCGATGGGATCGAAGCGCTGACAGTAAGCCTGATGAACGCCTATCTGAACGGCGTGCACGAAGCCCGCATCGGCGCAATCGCCGCCGAGGAACTGCCCGGCATCCCCGTTTCGCTGTCCCACGAAGTCCTGCCGGAAATGCAGGAATACGAACGCACGCTGTCGACCGTCGCCAATGCCGCGGTGCGGCCAGTGGTGAGCAAATATGTCTCCAACCTGCGCACGAAGCTGGAGCAGGAAGGGCTGAAGGGCCGCCTCTCGCTGCTGCGCTCGGACGGCGGACTGATGTCGAGCCAGAAGGCCGAGGAACACCCGGTCAACATCCTGATGTCCGGTCCGGCTGGCGGCGTGACGGGCGCGCTGTGGGTGGCGAAGAATGCGGGGTTCGAGAATATCCTGACGCTGGATGTCGGCGGCACCTCGACCGATGTGGCACTGATCCAGGGACTGGAGCCGCGCCGGCAGCGCACCACCGAAGTTGGGCACCTGTCAGTGCGCGCCTCGGCGCTCGACGTGAAGACCGTGGGCGCAGGCGGCGGCTCGATCGCGCACGTGCCGCAGTTGACCGGCGCACTGCGCGTCGGCCCGGAAAGCGCGGGCGCGGTGCCAGGGCCGGTCGCCTACAACAAGGGCGGCACGCTGCCCACGGTGACCGATGCCAACGTGGTGCTCGGCTATCTGCCCGAAGACCTGCTTGGCGGCAGTTTCAAGCTGGACCGCGAAGGCGCGAAGGCGGCGGTGAAGACCATCGCCGATGCGCTGGGCGTGACGCTGATGGAAGCCGCTCGCGGGATCATCGATATCGTCAACGAGAATATGTTCGGCGCGCTGCGAATGATCTCGGTCCAGCAGGGTTACGACCCGCGCGAATTTGCGCTGATGGGGTTTGGTGGGGCTGGCCCGCTGCACGTGAATGCGGTTGCGCGGCTGATGGGCAGCTGGCCCGCAATCTCGCCCGTCTCGCCTGGCGTGCTGTGCGCTTTGGGCGACGCTACCACCCGGATGCGTACCGAGACCGCACGCAGCTTCTCGCGCCTCGCCAGGGACACCAGCATCGCCGATCTCGTCAGCGTGCTGGATGACATGGCCGAACAGACCCGCAGCGAACTGGTCAACGACGGCATCCCCGAAGACCAGATCACCTCGCTGTTCGAAATCGATGTGCGCTATGCGGGACAGGCCTTCGAAGTGCCGCTAACGATCACGCAAGCCGTGCTGGAGGAGGACGGGATCGAAGGCATCCTCGCCCGCTTCGATGAAGAACACCTGCGATTGTTCACCTTCAACATGGATACGCCCCACGAAATCGTGAACCTTCGCGCCGTGGCGCAGGGGCAGGCCCCCGCCTTGCCCGCTGCCACCTTGCCCAAGGGCGATGGCGATCCTTCTGCGGCGAAAATCCGCGATCACACCGTGTGGATCGACGGGGCCGAACGCGCTGCGGTGATCTACGACCGTGCCAAGCTACGGCAGGGCGACGTGATCGAAGGCCCTGCGATCATCACCGAAATGGATTCGACCACGCTGGTCGAACACGATTGCACCGCGCGCGTCGATGCCGTGGGCAACATTCTCATCACTCTGAAAGCGAAGGGGTAAGACCATGCCAGCCCGCATCATCGAGCCCAACTCCGCCTCCTTCAACAAGGTCGCCATCGACCCGGTGACGCTCGACATCATCGAGAACGCGCTGCGCAATGCCCGCATCGAAATGGACGCGACGCTGGTGCGCACTGCCATGTCGCCCGGCATCCGCGAACAGGGCGACGCCTTCCCGCTGATCGCCGACCCGGCCGGCAAGATGATCGTCGGCCAGTTCGGCAGTTTCATCGACGGTTTCCTGATCAGCTATGACGGCACGATCGAGGACGGGGACATGATCTTCCTGTCCGATCCCTATTCCTGCGCAGGGGCCATCAGCCACTCGAACGATTGGCTGGTAATGCTTCCGGTGTTCAAGGATGGCCGCCTGATCGCCTATACCGCGATGTTCGGCCACCAGAGCGACATCGGCGGCAGCGTGCCCGGCTCGATGCCGATTGGCGCGTCCTCGATCTTTGAGGAAGGTGTCCGCATTCCGCCGGTGAAGATCTGGAAGAAGGGCGAATACAACGAAGACCTGATGAAGCTGGTGATGCACCAGACCCGCAAGCCGGACTGGTGTCAGGCTGATCTCAACGCGCTGATCGCATCCTGCCGTGTCGCCGCGCGCCGGGTGGTGGAAATGGCTGACCGGTTTGGCGACGATGTCTATGTCTCGGCCACGCAGGAACTTCTGGCGCGCAACCACCGCGCGATGAAATCGCTGCTGGCAATGGCGGTGTCAGAAGAGCCGGTGAGCTTCGAAGATTACCTCTGCGACGACGGCAAGGGTTACGGCCCCTACAAGATCCGCTGCACCATGTGGCGTGATGGCGACAAGGTGATCCTCGATTTTCAGGGCACCGACCCGCAATCGGCTGCGTCGATCAATTTTTTCCTCAATGAAAACATGTTCAAGATGTTCTTCGGCATCTACATGATCATGGTCTTCGACCCGCAAATCCTGTTCAATGACGGGTTCTACGATCTGATCGAAGTGCGCATTCCGAAAGGCTCGCTGCTGAAGCCGCACTTTCCCGCCGCGCTGTCGGGGCGCACCCACGCGCTGGGGCGGATCTTCGACATTCTCGGCGGATTGCTGGGGCAGAAAACGCCGGAGTTTTTGAACGCTGCCGGGTTCTCCTCATCACCGCACCTGTTCTATTCGGGCTGGGATAGCCGCGAAGATGGCAGCCGCGACTGGTTCCAGTTGTTCCAGATCGGGTTCGGCGGCATTCCGGGCCGTCCGCTGGGTGATGGGCCGGACGGGCACTCGCTGTGGCCGGGCTTCACCAATGTCCCCAACGAATTTCTCGAACGCTACTTCCCCTTGCGGATCGAGCGTTACGCGACCGCGCCCGACAGCGGCGGCGCGGGGCTGCACCGGGGCGGCAACGGCATCCATATGACCTACCGCTTTCTGGCGGACGGCGAGATCGCGATCCATGACGACCGCTGGTTCGTGCCGCCGTGGGGCGTCAATGGCGGACATCCCGGAGCGCGCGCCAAAAAGGTGCTGGAGCGCGCCGACGGGTCGACCGAGATCGTCGGCAACAAGGTCGAAAGCGTGGCTGTGAAGGCGGGCGACCTGCTTCACTTCATCACCTGGGGTGGCGGCGGCTGGGGTGACCCGCTGGCGCGTGACCCGGCACTGGTGGGCCTCGAAATCCGGCAAGGTCTGGTCACTTCCGAAGGCGCGCGCGCATACGGCGTTGTGGCTGACAGCGAAGGCGTGGTGGACACCGCCGCCACCGAGGCCCTGCGCAACGAGATGACCGCATTGCGCGGTGAACTCCCGCTGTTCGACTACGGCCCCGACATCGACACCCTGCGGGCGAATTGCGAGGCGGAAACCGGACTCCCCGCGCCGATCCAGCCGGTCTGGAACTTGCGCGAGGCTGCGGAATGAACACCGTTGCCCACACTGCCAATCACAGCGCATTGGCGGGGATCAACGTCGTCGAAATGGGCCAGCTCCTCGCCGGCCCTTTCTGCGGGCAATTGCTCGGCGACATGGGCGCGGACGTCGTCAAGCTCGAGCCGCCGGGCGCTGGCGATCCCATGCGTAACTGGGGTCAGGGCGACGAGAAGGTGCAGTGGGAAGTGATCGCCCGCAACAAGCGTTCGGTCACCTGTAACCTGCGCGTGCCGGAGGGCCAGGCACTGGCAAAGCGCCTGATTGCCGAGGCAGACGTGCTGATCGAGAACTTCAAACCCGGCACGCTGGAACGCTGGGGCCTCAGTCCGGCGGAACTGCACGCGATCAATCCCGGCCTGATTATCGCCCGCATGTCGGGCTACGGACAGGACGGCCCCTATTCCGACCGCGCCGGCTTCGGCGGGATTGGTGAGGCGATGGGCGGCTGGCGCTATATCGTCGGCGAACCGGACCGTCCGCCCAGCCGCATGGGCATATCCATTGGCGACACGCTGTGCGCGACCTATGGCTGCATGGGCGTGCTCGCTGCATTGCACCACCGCGACAAGACCGGCGAAGGACAAGTGGTCGATTCCGCGCTCTACGAAGCGGTATTGCAGGTGATGGAGGGGCTGGTGCCCGAATATGATCGCAATGGGGTCATCCGGGAACGGTCAGGCTCGGTGCTGAAGGGGATTGCGCCGTCCAACGTCTATACGTGCAGTGACGGCAGCTACATGATTGGCGGCAATGGCGATGCGATCTTTGCGCGCCTGTGTCAGGCGATGGGCAGGCCCGAACTGGCGCAGGACGAACGCTATGCCACCCACATCGCCCGCGGGCACCATCAGGACGAACTGGACGCGCTGATCAACGACTGGACCGGCACGCTCACCGTGGACGAAGTCGACGCACTGATGACCGAATATTCGATTCCCGCTGGCCGGGTCTACCGCGCGCCCGATATGCTGGCCGATCCGCATTTTCAGGCGCGCGAGGCGATTATCGAGGTGGAGACGCACAGCCGCGGTCGGATCAAGATGCAGAACGCCTTTCCGCGCCTGTCGAAGACCCCGTCCGGCATCCGCCGCCCTGCGCCCGCCGCACCGGGGCAGGACAATGCGGAGGTGTACGGCGAAAGGCTCGGGCTGGATGCAGCGGAACTGGCGCGGCTGGCCGGTGCGGGGATCATCTGATGGCCGGTCCCTCGGCATCCGACAATTACGCCGGGGTGTTCGAAGGCAGGCTCCAGCCGGGCCAAAAGCCTGCCCTGCTGATCGTCGATGTTGTGGTGGCCTACCTGACGCAAAGTTCGCCGCTGTTCATGGCAACCGCAGCGGCCGCGAAGGACAGCAACCGCAGGCTGGCCGAAGCTGCACGCGCGGCGGGCGTGCCGGTGATCTTCACCAACGTCCGGTTCCGCGCCGACGGGGCTGATGGCGGCGTATTCTATCGCAAACTACCAGTGCTGAAGGTGTTCAACGAAGGATCGCCCCTCGGCGCCTTCCCCGATGACCTTGCGCCCCAGCCCGGCGATCAGGTCATCACCAAGCAATATCCTTCCGCCTTTTTCAACACTACGTTGGCAGCGATGCTGACCGCCAGCGGCATCGATACGCTGCTGATCACCGGCTATTCGACGTCGGGCTGCGTGCGGGCGAGCGGGCTGGATGCCATGCAATACGGGTTCGTGCCGCTGATCGTGCGCGATGCCTGCGCGGATCGCCACGAAGGCCCGCACGAAGCCAACCTGTTCGACCTGCAGGCCAAATACGCCGAAGTCATCAGCGAGGCCGAGGCGCTCGCGGTGATCGGGCGGCGCTGAATTGCGGATGTGCGGGCCAGTGCGCCGGACGAAATAATGCACCGGTTAACCTCGTTTAATGCCTTCAGGCGGCAAAGGAATCACTTAGCCCCTCAACCTGAGGGGATAGGTCTTGATCCGTGCAGCGAGCAATTGCCTGATTGGTGCGCTGGTTCTTTTGATCCCGGCGCTGCTGAACGGCTTTCCGCTGTTTTTCTACGATACGGCGCAGTATCTGGAATTGGGTCAGGCAGCGGCAAGCAAGGTCTGGTCGGGCGAGCCGGTTGGGGCAATGCCGGGGCCTTCCGTCGAGACAACGCCGCCTGCACTTGAAGCGCAGGCCAATGATGAAGCAGGCGCCCTGTCCTATGCGGGTGGACGCTCGATTTTCTACAGCATCTTCCTGCACCTTGCCGAAGGTATCGGCACGCTGTGGCTATCCGGCTTCCTGCAGGCGTTGATCGGATCGTTCCTGATCTGGCGTGTCGTCCGGGAACTCGGCACGCAGCACGAAACGCGCATATTCCTCGGTCTTGTCGCCGGGCTGACAGCGGCCAGCACCCTGCCCTATTTCGCGACCATGGCGATGCCGGACGTGTTTGCCGGCTATGCTGTCATCGGCGCGGCGTTGCTTGCCGTGTCGCGGCCCGGTGCTTGGCAGAAACTGCCGGTGTTTCTGATTACGATCTTTGCGATTCTCGCCCACGCGACAATCGCGCCGCTGGTCGCGGTTGCGATTGCACTGGGCTGGGCCGCGTTCATGCTGCTGGGCCGCAGCGCAAGATATGCCGCAGTGCGCCTGGTGCCCGCAGCAGGGACGCTGGCGCTCGCGCTGCTGGCCACCTTCGCTTACGGGCAGGCGGTCAAGCTGGTGATGGGGGAGGAGCCGCGCAGCCCGCCTTACCTGATGGCGCGGGTTCTGGCCGACGGGCCCGGTCGGATGCTGCTGCAGGACGCCTGCGCACCTCGCCCGGCCTTCGCTATTTGTGCCTTTCAGAGCCTGCCATTGAGCGATGCGAACGAGATCCTGTGGTCGGCGGACCCGGCAGTCGGGGTTTTTACCGTTTCCGGGGGTGCCACCCGCCGCGCTTTGAAGGACGAGGAGATGGCGTTCGTGACGCGCGCCGTCGCCTCCTACCCCGGAACGGCCTTCGCTGCGGCGCTCGGGAACTGGGGCGATCAGCTTGCGATGCTGCAACTCGAAAGCGATTTTGCGGCCATCCCTGAAATGTGGCGCACGACTGTCGGCCCGGTGATGGGCGACAACCCGTCGATCACGCAATCGCTTGCCTTCGCGCAGCGGTGGCCGTGGGGGCTGATCGATCTCGTCAATCGGCTCGCCCTGGTCGTGTCGCTTGCTTTCCTGGCGTTCCGTCTGACGCGGCATGACGTGCGGCAATCGGTTTCGCAGCTTCGATCCGGCAGCGTTGAGGCACAGCATCGCGTGGGTGCCGCGCTTCTGGCTGCATTCGCCATTGCTGTCGTTCTGATCATCGCCAATGCCGCGCTGACCGGAGCCCTTTCCGGCCCGAGCGCGCGATACCAGACCCGCCTTGTGTGGCTGGTGCCCGGTCTTGCGATTCTCACAGCGGCAAGACTGGGTCTGACTGCCCGTCGACCAGCCACTCAAGCCCTCCAGCCATCGGTTCCCCACCTTTCAGGAGCAGCACCATGAACGCTGTCACACCCTTCCCCGGACCGCAGCCGGACGAGCTCGAACTGACGATCGTGATGCCGTGCCTGAACGAGGCCGAGACAATCGAGGTCTGTGTCCGCAAGGCGGTGGATTTCCTTGAACGCAGCGCCATCAGAGGCGAAGTGCTGGTCGCCGATAATGGCAGCACCGACGGATCGCAGGAACTGGCAAAGCGCAGCGGTGCGCGCGTCGTCGCGGTGGAACAGAAGGGATATGGCGCCGCCCTCCTCGGAGGGATCGCAGCGGCCCGCGGCGAATACATCATCATGGGCGATGCCGACGACAGCTATGATTTTTCGGCGCTGCAGCCGTTCGTGGAGGAATTGCGCCGCGGCGCCGATCTGGTGATGGGCAACCGGTTCAAAGGCGGCATCGCACAAGGGGCCATGCCGCCGCTCCACCGCTTTCTCGGCAATCCGGTTCTGTCATGGCTGGGGCGGCGGTTCTTTTCGATCCCGGTCGGTGACTTCCACTGCGGGCTGCGCGGTTTCCGCCGCGATTCGATCGGACGTCTGCAATTGCAAAGTCCGGGGATGGAGTTCGCCAGCGAGATGGTGGTGAAGGCATCGCTCGGCCGGATGCGGATCAGCGAGGTTCCCACCACGCTGTCCTGCGACGGGCGGTCGCGTGCACCGCATCTCAGGACATGGCGTGACGGATGGCGCCACCTGCGCTTCCTGCTGCTGCACAGCCCGCGCTGGCTGTTCATGTATCCCGGGATGCTGATGTTCGTGCTGGGTTGTGCGCTGGTGGCAATGCTAGCCTTCGGCCCGCTGGAGGTGGCGTCGGACGTGGTCATCGACACCCACACTCTGGTTGCCGGCTGCTTCCTTATCATCGTCGGCGCGCAGCTTATCCTTTTCAGCATGCTCGCACGCCGATACGCCGCGGCCGAAGGGGTGCTGCCGGACCCGCTGACTTTCGGCCGAGTAATGCGCATTCTCGATCTCGAGCGACTGGTTCTGATCGGTTCGGGCTTCGCCGTCACCGGCCTGCTGGGCGCGGGTGTCGCCGTGTTCCTGTGGGCAGCGCGCGATTTCGGCCCGATCGTGCAGGATGATGTGATGCGCGTGCTCACCATATCGCTCACGCTGGTGGTGATCGGCATCCAGCTGGTCGCCAGCAGCTTCCTCAGTTCGCTATTCGAAATCCGCAACCGCAGTCGCCCGGCTTGATCGCTCTGCGCCTCGTCGCAGCCGCCAGGAGGGGCCGGTTGCCGCATTTCCTCGTGGTGGGCGGAACGGGGTTCGCGGTCGACGCCGCTCTCCTGTATCTGTTTGCCGGCTTCGGTCTGCATTTCCTTCTTGCCCGACTGCTGTCTTTCCTTGTCGCTGTCATGATCACCTTCTGGCTCAACAAGACGTGGACCTTCGCCGATGCGGAGGGATTGCTCTTACGCAGATCGGCGCTTTATCTCGCGGTGCAGCTTGCGGGCGGCGCGGTGAATCTCGGCGGGTTCTGGATCGTCGCAGCCGCTTTCGACCTTCGGGGGGGCTTGCTGATCGTACCGCTGATCGCCGGCTCTGCTGCGGCGATCGCGGTGACCTACAGCGGTTCGCGTTTCCTTGCATTTCGCCCGCTTGCCTCGCCGGGAAAGCCGCCGAAACCGACCGCTTCCCAGGGGCGCCGCGGATGACGCACGCAATGGCGGCGCGCACCCGCATCATCGGCGCTTACTCGTCGATGGCCAGCAGGCTGGACGGGTCCATCCAATCATCCTCGCCGATAGGGTCGCCCGGCGGCACGCTGACCAATCGCGGCAGGCTGGCTGCCAGCTGTTCGCGCTGGTCGGGATCGAGCAGTCGGCGCGACAGGCTGAGCGCCCATGCGCGATCGGCGCCACTGGCCTTACGCCGCGCCAATGCCTCGCCCACATCGCGGAGCTTCTGGTCGAGCGCGGCCGCGACTTCAGGGGTGGCCTCCGGGCGGCGCGCGATCTGCGCCATGGTGGCCAGCGTGCGGTAGGCGATGCGGCGGCCAAGATCGTCACTGGTCGATGCCAGCACGGTTTCGGTCAGCCGGTCGAGCAGTTCGCCAACCCCCAGCGCTTCGCGATCGCTTTGGCTCTGAACCACCAGTCGCGCCAACCTGCGCGGGGCAAGCAGCGTCTGGGCGGTCAGCTGGGCCGCCGCGTCCGCCGCAACCAACGGATCGAACACCGGGCCTCCCGCAGTGGCGAAGACTTCGGTCTCGTACTGGCGATCGGTGCTGCCGTTCGCCGCCGCCGAAAGTAGCGGCATCAGGGCTGGCGGCACGCGCAAAACCTCGGGCCGCAGCGTTGCCAGCGTTGCATCCAGCGCTGCGCGCTGCTTTGCAGGAGCAACGGGCTCAGCCGCCTCGCGCCCACCGCCGTTCACGGCATAGACGAAATCGGCCCCGCCGATCTGCTTGGCCGCAGCCACCAGCTGATAGCGGTGGAGCAGCCACAGTGGCACGAACCGGCGGCGCAGGTTCGACACCGGCTCGCCGGGACTGAGCGCATCGAGACCGAAGCTGGCAAGCGCCGCAGCGCGCACCTCCATCAGCCGGTTCAGTTCGGCCACCGGATCTGCGCCATCGTCCCACAGCCCGCCCCACGCATAGGCCGTATCGGCGGCGCGGGCGTTATCATCCTGCACATAGCGGAATTGTGCTGCCGCCTCGGCCGTTTCGCGCGCGTCCGCGTCGGCATAGAGCCAGCGCACCGTCGCCACGTCCCATGCACCGATCCCCTCGGCATAGGCGTCCGACAGGTCGGGCTTGCCATCCACCAGGCCGATGCGCGGCGGCGGATAGTCCATAACAGATGCGCGATCCTGCGTGCTGGCCGCGAAATTATGCGCAAAGCCGAGCGTATGGCCGACTTCGTGCGCGCCCAGCTGGGCCAGCCGGTCGAGCGCCACCTTGACCGGATCGTTCGGCCCGCCGCTGTTCAGTTCCCCCGCGCCGACCAGCGCCTGAAAGATCTGGATATCCTGCCGCGCGCGCAAGGAACCGAGCACGACCATCCCCTTGACGATCTCGCCGGTGCGCGGGTCGGCGATCTGCTGGCCATAAGCCCAGCCCCGCGTCGCCCGGTCGACCCAGTTGACCATATTATAGCGCACGTCGAGCGGATCGGCCCCTTCGGGCAGCATCTCCACCCGGAAAGCATTGACGAAACCGGCGGCATCGAAGGCATCGCCCCACCAGCCGATCCCTTCGAGCAATGCCGAACGGATCGGTTCGGGCGTGTTGCGGTCGAGATAGAAGATGATCGGCTTTTTCACCCGTGAACGCGGCGCGGCGGGATCGAGCTTCTCCAGCCGGAAACGGTTGGCCATGTCATACACCACCGGCGCGCCGAGCGGCGCGGAGAAGTCAACCGCCTGCGTGGCAAACCCGCCAAGCCGCGGATCGAAGCTGCGCGGCACGAAGCCGGGTTCGGGCAGCCGTACGAAACTGTGGTGAACCGTCAGCGTGACCTTGCCAGGTTCGGGCACGATATTCTCCACCTCGGCGCCGGGCTTTTCGGAGACATAGGTCTGGATTGCATCCACCTCCAGATTGTCGGGAAACAGGCGGACCGAGGCGGGATCGGCGAGGCTCAGCTTGTCTTCCAGCTTGAAGCCCTTGCCCGCAATCGACGATGCCGCGCCGATGCCGAACGGATCCTGATCCTGATTGAGCGATGCGGCGATGCCGAGCGTGTCGAGCGTCAGGAACGGCGCGATGTCGATCACCAGACGGCCATCGTCGAGCGTTTCGTCAATGTCGGTCATCCACACCGTCGAGATACCGAAATCGCTCGCCACTGCCTGCTGCTGCGCAGGCTCCCCGGCGCTGGCGCGGAAACGCGGATTTTCGAACTGCACCGCGATCTTTCCGCCGATCCGCCGGAAAGCAACCATCTGGGTGTTGCCCGTCCGCCCGCGGTCAAGCACCAGCGGCGCAGAGCCGAGTCCGGTCTTGAGCGCGGTGCTGTACAGCACCCGCAGCGCCACACCGTCATGTGCCGGGCGCGGCAGGGTCAGCAGGATGCGGCCCTTAGCAGCATCGGTGCGCACCGGCACCAATCCGGTCTCCCCGGCAGGCGCAGCAATCTCTTGCAGGGCGGCCTGCGCGCTCAACGGGGCGAGCGGCAGGGACAGGGCCAGCAACAGCGCCCCCAGACGTATGCGGCGCGTCATTTTCATCACTTCCCCCATGTTTGCCAGTTGGCCGCGTCAGCCGCTACCTACGCTTACTTCGCCTCGGCAAGTCCCAGCTGCTGTTCGATGAATTCGGCCTGCTGGCGGTAATAGAACAGCTGGTTCGACAGCTTGCGCCAGCCGTGGCCCTCATCGGGAATACGGATGAACGGCGCAGGCACGCCGTTGGCGCGCAGTGTCTTCACCATCACTTCGGTTTCATAGATGTCGATGCGCGGGTCCATCACGCCGTGCGAATAGAGCACCGGCACGGTGATCGCGTCGGCCTTGCGAATGGGCGAATTGACCCGGTAGAATTCGCGCCAGCGTTCCTCGGTGATGTCGCCGAATTCGATCCTGTCGGCGGCCTTCAGTGCGGGCGAAGCCACTTCGAGCCCGGTGATCCAGTCGGCCACCCCGAACAGCGAGACGCCGGCGGCAAACTCGCCGGGATATTCGGCGAGCACGGCGTTGACGGCATAGCCGCCGTAGGAGCCGCCCATCACCGCCGCGCGACCTCCGTCGATCAGGCCATCAGCAGCCAGTCCGGCCTTCAGGTCGACCAGGTCGCGAATCGAATCCAGCCGGTTCTCGCGGTCGTCGAGCTGCTCATAGGTGCGCCCGAGCCCGGTGGAGCCGCGCACATTGCTCTCGAACACCGCGACGCCGCGCGCGACGTGGTATTGCGCGACCGGATCAAAGGTCGCCTGCGACTGGCCCGAGGGTCCGCCGTGAACCGAGAACAGCACCGGCGGCGCGTCCTCGCCGGCCCCGGCGCCTTCGGGAAGATACAGGAGGCCCTGCAACTCGACTCCGTCGCGTGCGGTATAGCGCACGACCTGGGGGCGCACGAGCCGCGCGGGATCGAGCCCGGCGAGGTTGGCGGCAAAGACCTTCTGCGCTGTCCCTTCGATCGGGTCGGTCATCCACAATTCGCCCGGCGTCTGCCACCCGCTCACGCGGATCAGCAATTGCCCGTCAGCCTCGCAATCGAGCGAATAATTGCCCTCGGGCAGCTCGGGCATCGGGATCGGGCGTTTCTCGACCGTGTGCCAGCCGTGGAGGCTGTCGAATCCGTCGTTGTTCTGCGTCCAGTAGAGATAGGACCCGCCCTTGCCCGGGCCGCACAGGGTCAGGTTCTCGACATCGCTTTCGCTCTCGAAAACCCGCTCGAAGGTCCGGCTTGCGAGGCTATAGAAAGCCAGCGTGGCGTATTCGCGGTCGAGATTGGTCGAAAAGTAGAAGCCCTCGCCATTGGGCCACCATTCGAACCCGCCCATCGAATGATCGGCGCGTTCCTCAACCGGGGGCTTGGAGATAGTGGTCATCTCCTTGGTCGCGAGGTCGAGCAGGTAGAGATTGTCTGCCGCCGCGCCAACGCTCTCGGTGATCAGGACATATTTGCCATCGGGTGAGATCGAACTGGCATAAAGACCAAGCTCGCTCTCGACGATCAGTTCACTCGTCCCGTCCAGCGTACCGCGATAAATGTCGAACACGCCCGCTCCTCGCGCGGTCGAGGCGTAGATGAAGCTGCCGTCAGCCGCAAAATCGCCGAAGGTGCGGAAATCGCCGCGCGCTGCGGGCAGCACTTCGCTTTCCTGCGCGCCATCGGCGGTGATCGCGAAATAACCGGGCTGTTCGTTGCCGTCGCGGTCGGCGGAATAGAACAACCGGCTGCCGTCCGGCGTCCAGACCGGTGCACGAACACCAGTCTTGAACGTGACTTGCCGCGGCTGACCACCCTCGGCGGGCATTACCCACAATTCGGATTCGCCGGTGATGTCCCACGAAAAGGCGATCGTCTTGCCATCGGGCGACAGGTTCGCCGCGCCCGGTCCCGATGCCAGAAGATAGCGCGCGATATCCGCCGGGTAATCGCCAGCGCGGCCGATGGTGATGTCGCCTTTATCGGGTTCGATCGCCGCGATCGAAAGGTCGGCCCCCTTGGCACCCCCGAAGGTTTCCTCGCCGTCCTGGGCGAATGATGTCTGGGGCAACACTGCAATGGCAATGGCGCTGGCGAGTAAGGCAGTGCGGTTCACGTTTCACCTCGTCGGATGCGGCAGGAAGCGCGTAGCAATAGCGTTCCACGGAGTGGACGCAATGCGCTGAATACCTGCTGCCCCGTGAACCGGCGGTCACGCAGCGGATCAGGCTGCAATGGCTTCGGGATTTCCGATGATTTCAGCCAGCCTTTCAGCGCTGACGGGACGGCTGATAAGGTATCCTTGCGCATAATCGCATTGGATCGCCTTGAGGAAGGACAGGCAGCCTGCGTCCTCGATCCCTTCGGCCACCACCTTGAGCCCGAGTTCATGGGCCAGTTGCACGGTAGATCGCACCAGCATCGCATCGCCATGATCGCGATGCGCATTCTGGACGAACATCCGGTCGATCTTGAGCTCCGACAGCGGCAACAGCTTGAGATAGTTGAGCGTCGATTGCCCGGTGCCGTAATCGTCCATCGATATGCGGATGCCGCTGGCACAGAACCGTTCGAGCATCGCAATCGCCTTGTCGGTGTCCTCGAACTGGGCGGATTCGGTCACCTCGAAGGTCAGACGACGGGTGGGAACATCAGAACGGGAAACCAGCGACAGAACCCGGTTGGCGAAGCTATCGGACGTAAGCAAGGTCGCCGAAATATTGATCGCGACCCCAATCACCAGCCCTCGTTCGCACCACCTGCGCATATCCGCCACCGCCTGTGTCAGCACACCGATGGTAAGATCGTCGATCCGGCCCGCTTCCTCGATCAACGGGATGAAGCTGTCCGGCGGAAGGATGCCGCGCTGCGGGTGGTTCCAGCGCACCAGCGCCTCGACCGCGTCGATCTGGTCCGATCCGAGGTTGAGCTTGGGCTGGTAGACGACGGTTATATGCCCTTCGCGCAACGCATCGTCGAGTTCGCCGAGCAGCGAAAATTGCGTGGTCGCAGCCTCGCCTTCGCCTGCGGCATGCAGGCGCCACGGCTTGCCCGATCGCTTGGCGAGACTGGCGGCATGGGCTGCATTGGCAGCGGCTTCGGGGACATCGGCAGGCGCCACCCCGAAGGTCAGGGAGACGCCCAGCCTGCGCCCGACCACCTCGAATGGGCTGCGCATGACCGCCCTCAGCCCGGCCAGCAGCGGTTCGAGGTCCTCAAGCTCGAGCGGCAAGGACCAGACCAGTGTTCGGTCGTCGATCCGGTAGATCGTCGCCGCGCCGCCCGCCACCGAAAGACGCTCGACCAGCCGCCGCAGCAGATCGCCCAGGTTCTCCTCGCCCACGGCAAGCTTCAGCCCGTCGAAATCGTCGATCTGGGCAGCGACGAAGTGGCGTTCGTCGCTCTGGGCAAGACGGGTGTCGAGCGCAAGCCTGTTGGGCAGGCCGCTTTCGGGATCGATCCGCCGCCCACGCTCGGCATGGCGATGGGTCAGAAATGCCATCCGGAGCAAGGCGGCAAGCGCCAAAAGGACAATTCCCGGAGTGATTTCGAACCACCACCCGGCGTAGACCCGCGCTGCAAACCAGCCCAGCAGCAACACGGCCGTGGTCAGCACCAGCCGCGATGCCACCTTGCCGCGCCGGGGCGAAGATCCCACAAGCAGCGCCAGCAGTGCGGCGACCGCCAGCGGCACAGGCCATGAACCGTATACTGGCGTTCCCTGGGCCAGCGTTTCGGCCGCGAAGGCCTGCACGATGACGCCGTGGATCACCCCATGGCGCGGCACCGGATAACGATCCCCGAGTTCGATGGCCGTCGCGCCGATGATGACGTCCTTGCCCTTCAGTGCAGCCGGATCGAATTCGCCGCGCTCGATCGCGATGAAGCTGTGGCGCGGTATCGTGGCCGGATCGATGGCGAAATCGATGGGGAAGCTTTCCCCGACCCGCCCGGCGCTGCCGGTGGCAAAGGCAGCAATCGATGGGCGTGCCAGATCGCCGGTTGTGGTGCCAATTGGCATACGGCGCACAAAGCCGTCGGGATCGGGGGTGATCGAAACCGAGGCCAGATGCGCATGCTCGCGCAGGATTGCGATGGGCAGCGAATCCAGCTGTCGGCCTTCGCGAAAGCCCGCGTTCTGGGCGAAGGTCGGCAACGCAACCGGCGCATCGGCAGCCGCGATCGCCGCAGCGAAAGCGGCATCGCCGGCAGAGTTCGAGTTGCTTGAAAAATCGACGTCGAAACTGATCGAGCGGACACCTGCGTCATCGAGCCGGGCGACCAGTTGCGCATAGTGTTCGCGCGTCCACGGCCAGCGCCGGATCGCTGCCATGCTGGCGGCATCCATCTCGACGATGTGCACCTGCCCGCTGGCGGACCGTTCCGTCAGCGCAAAGCCGCGTTCCTCCAGCCAGTGATCGGCCGGCCTGAAGCCGCCTCCTGCAGCGGTCAAACCGACCATTATCGCGAGCGCGAAGGTTCCGGCGATCCGCAGCCAGAAGGAATCGACGAGCTTCGGTCGGAACGCGGGCCGCAACTTCACCAAGGGCCTGGATGCCTAGCGGATCTGGACACGGGAGCGGTACGCACCGGCGGGTTCGCGGTCCAGACGACTTTCGGTGTTGCCATATGCAGGATCGACCAGCCGGTCAGGGGCTGCGCGCGGATCGAGCCCGATGGCGTTGCGGTTGACACCGACTTCCAGGCCGCCGCCGATGGTGGGGGCACTCGTCGATCCCACAGCGATTCCTGTGTCGTCACCTTTGTCGCCGCGGTCATCATCGCCGTCGTCGCCGTCAAGATCATCGTCGCCATCGTCGCCGTCGTCACCATCGTCGCGGTCATCGTCACCGTCGTCGCCGTCGTCGCCGTCGTCGCCGCCATTGCCGTTGCCGTTGCCGTTGCCGTTGCCGTTGCCGTTGCCGTTGCCATCGCCAACGCCGCCATCACCGTTGCCGTCATCGCCATCGTTGTCGTTTTCGGCGCCGCCCTCGTCGTCGCCGCTGTCGTCACCGTTTCCGTCATCGCCGTTTTCGCCAGCGTTTCCATCGCCGTTGCCGTCTACGCCGCCGTTGCCGCCATCGTCCCCGCCGCCGGCACCGTCATCGCCGCTGTCGCCAGCGTTTCCGCCGCCAATGCCGTCACCGCTGCCATTGCCATTGCCATTGCCCGAGGGCGCGCATGCTCCCTGGAAGCACGCAGCACCATCCCCGGCAGCCCCGCCGGCTGAACTGAAAGGGGGTGCCGAGCCGCGGCCGGTATTGTCTGCGACGATCACAGCGGCAAGCGCGGTCACTTCGCCTGAAACAAAGCCGCTCGAATATCCCCTGAGGTCCCGCGGACTGCTGGCGATCGTTGTATCAATCCGGGCCGATCCGCGCTGCTGCGCAGCGGCAGGCTGAGAACCGGAGGTGCCCGCGCCCGACGTCGGCTTCGCCGCCCCGCCAACCGCCCGCGCCGGGGAGTCGATAACACGGCGGCCATCAGCCTCGATCACCAATCGCATCGAATCGGCCGCTGCCACCATCGCAACAGCACCCGGCAGCACCAATTCGCGTGCGCCTCCGTCGAGGGTGGATGCCTCGACGGCGCCTTCCGTCACCTGCAGGGTTGCCGCGTCCTCTCCGACCGCGATAATGAAGGTCGTGCCCTTCACCACCGCCGCGAGATAAGGTGTCTCCACGCCGAAATGCGGATCGGCCTTCTTGCCGATGTTGAACAGCGCGCTGCCGTAGTCCTGCAGCACCTGGATGATCGAGCGGCTGCGCGCGGCCTCGGGGATGCGAACTTGGGTGTTCTGCCGCAAGGTCACGAATTCGCTGCCCCGCACCAGCACTGCAGAAGCGCGCGCCTGTGTCCGTACCGTCGCGCCGGGCGCCAGCCCTTGCCCCGGCGTTGCCTTACGCGAGCCGCTGCTGTCGATAATCAGCACGCTGCCTTTGGTTTCGGTAATCGTCCACGCGCCGTTCTGGGCAAGCGCAGGCACGCCGCTGAACAGAAGCAGCAGCGCAGGCAGTACGATGCGCAAAAAATTGCGAATTACCTTTTCCATGAATGCCCGATACAACCGGCTCTGTTCCATAGGGATTTAGAGAATTGGTGAATAAAGGCTTAAATATGCCTTTGTTTAACCTTTGGAACTTATGGACTGCGGACGAGAAATTCGGAGCCGTAAGTCTTGAACTGGGTTAATGTTGCAACGTCAGGGTGTTTGCTGCTCGCCGGGTCTAGCCTGGCGGCGCAGGATGCACTCGACCGGACAGACCCCTTCCAGCAGGTCGAACGCGAGCGCCCCATGGCCCAGCCCGAGCAGCCGGTGCGGATCGAAACCCGGCCGGTCCTCGAAATGCCCGCAAGCACTCTCATGGGGGATGCCGTAGATGTGGGGGCTATCGTCATCGATGGTCTGGCAGCACTCGACCGGGCAGATTATGCAGCGGTGATCGAACCTTTCGCCGGCCGCCGGTTGACCCGCGCCGAATTGCGCGGCCTCACCGATGCCGTGGCCAACCATGCCCGCGAGCGCGGCTACATTCTGGCTACGGCATGGATTGCGGAGCAGACGCTGGTCGGCGGCGTGCTGCGCGTTACCGTCGATGAAGGTGGGCTGGACGACATTCGCATCGAAGGTTCCGACGATCCGGCGATCCGCAGCCAATTGCAGCGTCTGCTGATGAACCAACCGCTCACTCTCGCGGTGCTGCAGCGTGAAATCCTGCTGGCCGACGACCTTCCCGGCGTGCGGATCCGCAACACCCGGTTCGAACGGGACGGCGATCGCCGCATTCTGGTGGTCGATGCCCGGCGCGAGGACTTCGCCGGGTCGGTTCTGGTCGCCAGCGATGGGACAAGGCCCGTGGGTCCGGTACGGGCGCGGATCGACCTTGATGCGAATGGGTTGATCTCCCCTCGTGACCGCGTCGACCTGAGTTTTTCCGCCACACCGCTCGATCCGGACGAGTTGGCGTTCTTTAGCGCGCGTTACAGCATGGTGGTCAACGACAGCGGCACCAATCTGGGCGTTTTCGGTTCCTATTCCCGGACCGAGCCCGGCGCCTATCTCGCAGCGCGCGAACTGCAGGGCGAATCCTGGCGCGGCGGCTTGCGGATGCGCCATCCACTGCTGCGCGGTCAGCGCCGCAGCCTGTGGCTGGAGGCCAGCGCGGAGTTGCAGGATCTGCGACAAGACAGGCTGGACTCGCTCGCCCGGCACGACCGGATCGCTTTGGCGCGCATAGGTTTCTACGGCTTCGGGCCGCTGGCAGGCGGCACCTTGCAAGGCCGGGCGACAATCAGTCAGGGGCTGGACATCCTCGGCGCGACCGCGCTCGGCGATCCGTTGGCGTCGCGCAGCGATGCGCCGCCGGGCTTTACCACCCTGTCATGGTGGCTGAACTGGCGGCACAGTCTGGCGGCGCGCCTGAGCCTGTCGTTGGAAGCGAGCGGGCAGCTTTCGACCGATCCGTTGCTGATCGGCGAGAACTTCGCATTGGGCGGTAATGCCTTCCTGCGCGGCTATGATTTCGCCCAGCGCATCGGCGACCAGGGCATCGCCGGTGTGGGAGAACTGCGCTACGACTGGCGAGATGCACTCGGGGCGATCGAGCGCGTGCAGCTTTATGCCTTTGCCGATGGCGGCACTGTGACGAACCTCGCCGACGGGCGTGGCAGCGGCACGCTCGCGTCGAGCGGGGCGGGGTTGCGGGCAGACATCAACCGCACCCTCGATTTCGATCTCGAAGTCGCCGTGCCGCTGACCGAGCCGCGCTACGATACCGACGACAACTCGCCGCGCATCAACGTCAGGGTCAGCCAGTCCTTTTGAGCGTCGGCTGACCGACACCCGCGTTCGTTCCGGACCCTCTTTGCGACTCAGCCCTTGCCCTGTCCGTGCAGACTTCGTAATCGCCCAGCGCGATGAACGCCCCCTCCCCCGACCCGGCCAAAGATCCTGCCGTTCGGCAGGAACAGGTCGCACTCCTCACCCAGATCGAGCAGCGGCTACGCTGGCTGTCATCATGGACGATCCACAACGCCAACAACTTGCGCGACAAGCGCGACGGGCTGAAGGTGGGCGGACATCAGGCGTCCTGCGCCTCGATCACTGCGATCATGACCGCGCTCTATTTCCACGCGCTGCGCCCGCGCGACAAGGTGGCGGTGAAGCCCCATGCCGGGCCGGTGCTGCACGCGATCCATTACCTGCTGGACGAACAGACCCGCGAAAAGCTGGAGCGGTTCCGGGGTCTTGGCGGGGTGCAGTCCTATCCCAGTCGCACCAAGGACACGATCCCGGTCGATTTCTCCACCGGCTCGGTCGGGCTTGGCGTGGCGGTGACCGCATTCAGCTCGCTGGTGCAGGATTACCTGATTGCTCACGGCCAGCTGGCAGAGGCTGATGCGGGCCGGATGATCGCGCTGATGGGCGATGCCGAACTCGACGAAGGCAATATCTACGAATGCCTGATCGAGGGCTACAAGCACGATCTTCGCAACTGCTGGTGGATCGTCGACTACAACCGCCAGAGCCTCGATGCGACCACCGCCGACCGGATGTTCCGCCGTTTCGACGACATCTTCGAGACCTGCGGTTGGCGGGTGGTGACGCTGAAGCACGGCAGGCTCCAGCGCGAGGCGTTCAAGCAGCCAGGCGGCGCGGCGCTGGAAGACTGGATCGAGAACTGCCCCAATGCCGATTTCGCAGTGCTGACCTATCTCGGCGGAGCGGCGTGGCGTGAACGGCTGATGCGCGATCTGGGCGATGTGCCCAAAGTCCTGGATCTGCTCGCTGCCTACGACGATGCCGCGCTCGCCCGATTGATGACCAATCTCGGCGGGCATTGCATCGCAACGCTGATCGACGCTTTCGACGCTATCACAGACGATCAGCCGACGCTGTTCATCGCTTACACCGTCAAGGGCTACGGCCTGCCGCTGGCGGGTCACAAAGATAATCATTCGGGGATGATGAACACGTCCCAGATCGAGGGCTTGCGCGCCGAACTCGGCATTGCGCCAGGCGCGGAATGGGACAAGTGGGCCGGCCTTGGTGACAACCTGGCGGCCAGTCTCGAGGCTTTCGTTCGAGACAGCCCAATTGCCCGCAGGGGGGCCGAACAAGAGGCGCCCGCCGTCCCGCTTCCCGCGCGCCTCCCGGTGCCCGAAGGCGCGGTGCAATCGACACAGGCCGCGTTCGGGCGGGTGCTCTACGATCTCGCCAAGTCGGACGAACCACTGGCCGACCGGATCGTGACCACCGCGCCCGATGTCACCCAGACCACCAATCTCGGCGCCTTCGTCAACCAGCGCGGGCTGTTCCGGCGGCAGGAACTGGCCGACGTGTTCCAGACAGCGCGCATCGCTTCGGCGCAGAAATGGGCGGCACACGGCGCGGGCCAGCATATCGAACTGGGCATTGCCGAGCACAATTTCTTCCTGCTGCTCGCCTCACTGGGCCTTGCCGCACCGCATTTCGGCACGCGGCTGCTGCCGGTGGGGACAGTCTATGATCCCTTTATCGCGCGCGGATTGGATGCGCTCAATTACGGCTGCTATCAGGATGCGCGGTTCCTGCTGGTCGGCACGCCTTCCGGCATCACGCTGGCGGGCGAAGGCGGCGCGCACCAGTCGATTAACACCCCGCTGATCGGCATGGGCCAACCGGGGCTGGAGAGCTTCGAGCCCGCCTTTGCCGACGAAGTCGCGCTGCTGATGGCTTTTGCGTTCGACCATATGCAGGCCGACAGCGGCAGCTCGGTCTACCTGCGTCTCACCACCCGTCAGATCGAACAGCAGACCCGCGCCGATGGAGCATGGGAGGCAGATGCGCTCGCCGGGGCTTACTGGCTGCGCGAGCCTGCGCCCGGTGCAACGGCGGCCATTGCCTTTTGCGGTGCGGTCGCGCCCGAGGCGCTCGCCGCGTGGGAGGCATTGCAGGACGACCTGCCCGGCCTAGGCCTGCTAGCGGTGACCTCGCCCGACCGGCTCCACCGCGACTGGTCGGCGGCCCGCGCCGCACGTTGGCAGAAGCGGGCGGGGACCGGCAGCGCGCGGCAACACAGCCACATTGAAACCCTGCTCGGCCGGTTGGCGCCAGGCGCGGGCCTCGTCACCGTGATCGACGGTTCGCCTTCCGCGCTGTCATGGCTCGGCGGAGTGCGAGGACAGCGGGTCATTCCGCTCGGTACCGACCGCTTCGGCCAGACCGGCGACCTTCCCGATCTCTACGCCGCTTACCGGCTCGACACCAATGCCATCATCGACGCTATGGCCGAGCTGTTCCTGTAAATGGCCTGCCGCGCTCTGCACGCGGCACTGGTCAACACCCATCAGCGCCCGGACGACGCACAAGTCCGGTCGCAAGCGCCTTTAGCCCTGCACCGACCCCGGCTCGAACCGCGCAGACCCTTAACCTGCGCTATTTTGCCGCTCGTTCGCTCTGCCTAGAGAGCCCTTGCAGCGCTCAACCAAGCGCTCGCTTGCGGTCGGAGGCGGAGTTGACGGGCACACGGATGATCGGGCTTGCCTTGCTGACGGCGGCGGTCGCTATTCCATCGGCGTTCTTGCTGGGCGCCGCGCCCCCTCCTCCGGACCCCGGCCCCCGAATCGCGGGAGGCGAACCTTTCGTCGACACCCTGTCCGCGCTCGACGACAATTTGTGGGGGGTGTCCAACGGCTGGGCGAACGGCCCATACATGGTCAATGATTGGCAGGCGTCACAGGCCCGGTTTGGCGACGGCCTGACGCTGACGCTGGCGCCGGGAATTGTCGAAAAGCATCGCTACTCGTCAGGCGAAGTCCAGTCGCGGGTGAAATACGGACACGGGTACTTCGAAACAACCATGCGCGCCGCCCCCGGCAGCGGCATCATCACGGGATTTTTCACCTATACCGGTCCGCCATTCGGTGAACCCTGGAACGAAATCGACGTGGAAATCCTCGGCGCCAAGCCGCGCGAAGTGCTGCTCACCTATTTCTTCGGCGACGACAAGATCTCGACTGCCGTCCCGCTCAAATTCGATGCTACGGTCGAATACCACACTTATGGTTTCGATTGGCAGCCGGGCTTCATAGAATGGTATGTGGATGGCCGCCCGATCCACAAGGTCACCGGCGACAAGCTGCCGCTGCCCAATCGCGCCAAGAAATTGATGGTCCACCTGTGGGGAAGCGAAACGCTGAGCGAATGGTCCGGCAGGTTCGACAGCAAGGCGATGCCGACCGCTGCCGAATTCACCTGCATTGCCTATTCCCCGGGCGCTGCGCAAAGCATGCCGTGCACGGAATTGCGCAACTGAGTCCTCGACTCAACCCTTGCCCGCCGCCCTGCGAAACAGCCATGCCGAAAACAGCCAGCCTGCAGCCCAGATACCGGTGAACACCCAGGTGAAGTGACCAGCCATCTGCAGACCTATTCCGACCAGCACCTGCGCGCCGGCCGTGGCGGCCATCGCGACTGCCATTCCGCTGGCGCGAAACCGCGCCCCGATCGCCCCGAACAGGGCAAGCAGCGGGATGAGGTTGAACAGCAGATTGACCGGCTCGTCCTCCGAACCGACGATGCCAACGGCTGCATTGGCCCATAACAACAGCAGGCAAAGGCCCAGTGCCACCGCTGCACCAGCGCGATAGGCCATGCTTCCGCTAGCGCGGACAGCCATTTCGAAAGCGAGCCCCACGCCGCCCAGCATCACGCTGGCGAAGACGAAGTCCTCGGCTGTCCAGTTCACCTCTCCGGTGAATTGCATCGCCGCGGCAGGCAGCAGGATCAGGCCGACGATCGTCCCCCATCCGATCACCCGCCAGGCATTGAAAAAGCCGCTTTCATTCGATGTCGTATTCCGGTTCATGTGCTTGCCTCCGTGTCGTAAGGCGATCATCAGTATGCACGGCGGCGGTGAGCGGCATGAGAGAACGATGAGCATTTGCTGAAATGACCTATTCGAGCTTCCGGTTCGGCCCGTTTCAGCTTCGCACCGGCGATCGCACGCTGTGGCGCGGGGATACGCGGGTGGATCTCAATGCGCGCTATCTCGATGTCCTGATCCTGCTGATCGAAGCGCGCGGCGAGCTGGTGACGAAAGACCGATTCATGCAGGAGGTCTGGCGCGGCATTCCTGTCACCGACGAAGCGTTGACGCAGGCGATCCGCACATTGCGCAAGGCACTCGGCGACGAGGTAAGCGCGCCGCGTTTTGTCGAAACCGTTCCCAAATACGGCTACCGCTTCATCGCGCCAATCGACGCGGGATCGCCGCAGATGGTCGCTGCGGCACCAGCAGGTGCCAGCGGTTCGCGAAGCCAATTTGGCGCGACAGTCGCTGCAGGCTTGTCGGGCGCAGCGACCGCCGGATTGCTGATCGGCCTGATCTATGGACTGTGGGGAGCATCGGGCGGGGCCGCCGCAGGCACGAGCGGAAGCGGCATATCGCTTGTTCTGGTGGTGACGCTCGTCACCATCGCCGCTGCTGCGGCTGGCGGCCTCGGCATTGCGGCGGGCATCGCGGCATCGCGCTTCATCGATCCACAGCGGTGGTATTGGAGCACGGCGGGCGGGGCGCTGGGCGGGTTGATGTTCGGTGCATTCGCGCACCTGATTGGCAGCGATGCGTTTCTGCTGTTGTTCGGCCAAAGGCTGGACCGGTTTGCCGGTGCTTTGGAAGGCGCGGTCATCGGGGCGGCAATCGGTCTGGCGATTGCTGCGGGACGAGAGCGACGGGAAACGGCAGGGATCGCCGCCGCGCTCGGATTGCTGGGCGGTGCCGGGGTGGCATTGCTGGACGGCCAGATGATGGCGGGCAGCCTGCAGGAACTGCTTATCGCGTTCCCGGATTCCCGTATGCGGATCAGCGGCATCGGCATGCTGTTCGGCGAACGCGGCCTTGGCTCGATCGGGCTGACGCTGTCGGCGGCGCTGGAAGGCGCGACCTTCTGCGCTGCAGTGGCCTGGGGTCTTCGCAGTAGCCCCGCCCATCGCCGCTGAAGCGGCTCTCCGCACTGCGGCCATAGCTTTTTGTTGGGGGCACGCGCGGCGCTTTGCATGGCGCGCCCGGGAACCATCCATCTAGCTTTGGCCCCGTGTGAGAGGAGCAAACATGCGCGCTGCACTTCCGATCGAGCCCGTGCGCGGCATTGTGCTGCGTGAGACATTGATTTCCACGCTGCCCAACGCGGTGGTCTCCGCCGGGTTCGTGTGGCTTTTGTTCCGCGAGCAGGCGACGATCCCGCTCTGGGGCATGAACGGGCTTGCCTTCGATCTCGTGCCGACCACCTTCATGTTGACGCTGATGACCACGATCGCGCTCACCCTGGTTTTCCGAAAGCGTCGCCGCGACGGGGTGCTCCCGTCAGCGGGAGCTTCGCCAGCGCCGCTGGCCTTGCCGCACAACCCGTTGCTGCGTGGACTGGTGTTCGGTATCGGCCTGCTGCTGCTGTTCGTGCCTATCAGCGTGTTTGCACTGAGCGCGATCTGGCGAGGCGACTGGACTTATGCCGAAGTGCTTGCCTTCAAGATCGTCTATGGCGTTCTGGTGGGATGGGCAGCGACGCCGCTGGTCGTCTTGGCTGTCATGCGCGAAGGCAACCGGTAACTGCTCCGGCGCAAGCAGGGGAGCAGGATGGGCAACGGCCCGCGCTCCTGCCCCCCGCTTCGCGTGCGATCAGGCGAAGATCACTTCCCCACTGCTGTTATCGACCAGAATGTCGCAGTCGAGATATTCGACATCGGGCGAGTGGCCGGTCTTCGCCTTGATCATCTCGCTCGCGCGGGTGAAGAACGCCTCGGCAGATTCCCGGTCGGCCCACAGATAAATGCTGCGGCCCACCCCCGCCTCAGCATCGATGTGAATGGCCTTGCGGATCAGCGCCGGGGCAGCGGCCTGATAAATCGGCAAGGTCTTCTTGATTTCCTCAAGCGCCTGTTCGTGGGTCTCTCCCGGTGGGAGCCGGAAGCGAACGATAGTCGAGATCATGTGCATGAATCCTGTCTGGCCAATCAAGATGGTGATCGTGCGCGCCGCGCGGGGAGCCGGGAAGATCAATTACGCTGCACGGGTCATAACCTCGGCGACGTGGCGCCCCACAAGCGAAACCGGGAAACACCGATAGTCGGCCGGAACCCGTGAAGACTTTTTCATGTCGATGGGGAAATTAGTGATTGGCGCCGCGACCGGGGTTCGGGGACTTTGGGAAAACGCCGCGAGGCAGGAACCTGTCCTTGGGGGGAGCCGGGTGCCGCAATGCCTCCGGTGAATTCCTAAGAGGGGGAACACAGGATGCTTCGCAAATCAGTTTTCGTTACCGCCCTGATGGCCAGCACTGCCGCTGCGGCCCAGCAAGCACCGTCGCCAACCGAAGCGCATACCCCGCCCGCAGCCGCGCCGGGCAACGAAATCATCGTGACGGCACAAAAGCGCGAGCAGCGCCTGCTCGACGTACCGATATCGATCATCGCCAAGACCGGAACCGAACTGCAGAACGCCGGGATCACCGATTTCAACGACGTGGCGGCCCGCGTCCCCAACCTCGTAATCAACGATACGCCCGCCAACAAGCAGATCACCATCCGCGGCATCGGGACCACAGGCAACAGCTTTTCGTTCGAGCAATCGGTCGCCCTGTTCGTCGACGGTGTCTATGGCGGGCGCAATCGCCAGTACAACCAGCCGTTTCTCGACATCGAACGGCTCGAAGTGCTGCGCGGGCCGCAAGGAGCGCTGTTCGGGCGCAACACCTCTGCGGGTGCGATCGCCATCACTACCGCCCGCCCGACCCAGGAATTGTCGACGGAAGCTTTCGCAGAGTACGAGATTCGTACGCAAAGTACCAACGCCACGGCGATCGTGAACGGGGGCATTACCGACACGCTCTCGATCCGCATCGCCACCCGCTACGCCGACGATAACGGCTGGCTGCGGAACACCACGCTGGACCGCGATGAACCGCAGTCCGACCAGTTTCTGGGTCGCGTATCGATGCTCTATCAACCGCGCGACAACGTCGATATTTTCGGCAAGCTCGAATATTCGCGCGTCGATATCACCGGGTCGGCATTCGAATATGTGCCCGGCGGCGAGCGTCCGGATTACCGCAAGGATTCCGACGACGCCTTCTCGCCCGAGCGCGACAATGCCGATGCGCTGAACGGCGTGCTTCAGATCGACGTAGGGATCGGCGATCATACCCTGACCGCGATCACAGGCTATTCGGGTTACGACTTCGCCCAAGCGTTCAACATCCAGGCGCGGCGACCGACGCGGCTCGTTGCCGAAAATGCTGAAGAGTTCTCCCAGTGGTCGCAGGAAGTGCGCCTGCTGTCGCCGACGACCGGCAATTTCGACTACGTGATCGGCGGCTATTACGAATGGAGCCAGTCACTGGTCGATCGCGCCCAGATTTTCGACTTTCCTCCTCCGTTTTCTCCGCTTTCGCCAGATCAGATCGTCGAGCGCAGCTTCGATCAACAGACCGATGTTCTATCCGCTTTCGTCCAGGCGAACTGGCGCTTTGCGGAGCAATTTTCGCTCGGGGCAGGGCTGCGCTGGACCCGGATCAGCAAGAATGCCGAGGTCGAAGGCACCACCACCAGCTTCATCGTTCCGCCCGGCGCGCCCACTCCTCCGCCCGGCGCGTTGCCCAGAGTAACGCCCCTGCTTCTTGACGGAGAGTTCTCCGAAAGCTCCTTTGCGCCATCGGCATCGCTCAACTGGACCCCGGACCGCAACGTGACCGCCTATGTCCGCTATGCCCGTGGCGAGAAGGGCGGTGCGTTCTCCGAATTCCAGGCCGTGACCCCGGAAACCTTTTTCCTCTTGCCCGAATTTTCCGACCTGTTCGAAATCGGCGTGAAAGCCCAGTTCCCGGAGATCAGGGGCTTTCTCAATGTCATTGCCTACACCACCGATTACCGCGACCTGCAAAGATCGGCGCTGGATATCAACACCGCGGAATTCATCACCTCGAACGCCGCCGGTGCGCGCACGCGCGGCATCGAGGCCGAAGGCGGCTTCTCGCCCGCCGACGGGCTGACCGTGTCCGCTGCGATCGCTTATCTCGATGCGACCTACACCAGCTTTCCCAACGGGCCGTGTGCGGTCGACAATCCGGCGTTCAATACACCCGGCTGCGCGGAAGATCGCAGCGGCGACCGACTGGAAAACGCCCCCGAATGGACCGGCAATATCGCGGTCGATTACGACCAGCCGGTGAACGATACGCTGCGCGTGTTCGCCAACGCCACACTGAATTTCCAGTCGGACGTGAACTACCGCGAATTCGATGACCCGCGCGAGGTTCAGCAGGCCTTCTCCAAAACCGACATCAGGGCCGGTTTCGGCGATATCGACCGCGGCTGGGAACTGGCGCTGCTGGTTCGCAACCTGTTCGAAGAGCGCACGTCCTCTTTGATCTTCCCCACCTTTCCGGTGGGGCTTGGGCCGAATGATCGGGTCCACGTGCCGGACGCGCTGCGCAGCTTTACCATTCAGGCCAGAATTTCCTTCTGACCAGAGTAGCAGCTCACCCGATGAGCGGCGCGGGTCCGCCGAGCTGTGTGTAGCTCCGGCTCAGTCAGGGCGGTTCAGGGCCGGGAAAATTCCTTCGCGTAAACCACCGGCACATGCGTCGCGGCCAAGCCGAGAAGACGAACTGGATGCGCCCGCGCCAGCGCTGCCGACGCCTTGGGGTGCGGCACGCGCGGCGCGCGGCTCAACGCTCATCGCCGACAGCCCGAAGCTGATCGGCTGGCACAGCGCAGCCGCTGACCAAGCGTCTGTCCCGTGGCAGGAACTTTCCAGGGCAGGCACTTTCAAAGCTCCCAATGGCCCCAATGCCGGTTGATCCCCTGCGATTCCGGCGGCACCCGGACACCTGCGAGCCGGACAAATCCGCTGCAGTCCAAATACCCTAGTAACATAGGTGACCTTCATGATCGGCGGTGCGGCGCTCCGTGTCTGGTTCGGGGCGGCCTGCGCGAACACTATGTTATGTTTTAGCTTGATTGGAGCGCAGCGGGTCTTTTGCCGATGGGAGATACTTTCTGCCAAGCCCGATGCCTGCAAAGCAATGACTGCAGGTTTCGGATGCAATTTTATAGCGAAACACCAAAGGAGGTAGATGTATGCGCACCGCCATTATCGGATGGGCACTTGCATCCACGATGCTGGCCACGCCAGCACTTGCACAGGATACCGGACCCTACGCGGGTATCGAAGGGGGCGCGGTCTGGGCCGACGAGATCGACGACAGCATCGACATCTTCGACGATGAGGATACCGATGAAGATCTCATCGCGCTGGATACAGATACCGGATGGGAAGCCGGCGCGATTATCGGTTACGACTTTGGCCGCTTCCGTCTGGAAGGCGAAGGCGCCTACAAGCGGATCGGCGTCGACAGCATCAGCGCGCCCAATGGAGGGATCGATCTCGACCCGACCACGCCCGGCGTGATCGACACGGATCGCGAGTTGAATGGCGATCTGACCGTGACGAGCGCGATGGCTAATGCGCTTATCGATTTCGGTTCGCGCGACACCATCAACTTCTACGCCGGAGGCGGCGTGGGTTACAGCTGGGTCGATATCGATTCCGAGTTCGATCTGGAGGGCGACGCCAATCCCGAACAGCTTTTCACCGACGACAGTGACAGCGGCTTTTCCTGGCAGTTGATTGCCGGTGCGCGGCTTCCCGTGACGGAGCAGTTGGATCTGGGGGTGAAATACCGCTTTTTCAATGTGGAGAACCTCGGGCTGCGGGCCGCCGATGGCAGTGATTTCGATGCCGAGCTTCGGACCCATTCGGTTCTGGCGACGCTGACATACAACTTCGGGGCTGCGCCGCCGCCGCCGCCACCGCCGCCGCCGCCGCCGCCGCCGCCACCGCCGCCACCGCCGCCCCCGCCGCCTCCGCCGCCGCCGCCGCCGCCTCCCCCGCCGCCGCCACCGCCGCCGCCGCCGCCGCCGCCGATGCCCACGCCGATGGGTGAGCGCGGATAACATTCCTCGCGGCGAACCGAGAAGGGCAGTGCGGAAACCGCACTGCCCTTCGACGCGGCTGGGCAGCGCCGAAAGGGGCTGCGGGCCTTGGTAGATAGAAGGCACAAGAAATGACTTGGAACAAAGGCCTGTTGGCAGGGGTTGCGGCGGTTTCGATGCAGGTTGCAGCGCCTGTCCACGCGCAGATTACAGCACCTGCCGCCAACGCACCGACACAGACCGTCGATGCGGCAGTTGCGCACGCCATTCGAAGCGCGGCCGATGGCCCCTTGCGCGAATTCTACGCGGAACGCGGCTTCAGGCCGCTTTGGATCGCGAGGGGACAAGTAAGCGCCGCTGCGCACACCCTGCTCGGCCATATCGCGGGATCAGCAGCCGATGGCCTGAACCCGGACGACTATGATCCGGACGTTTTGCGCGACCTTATGACGGCCCCCTATGGCGGGTCCCCGGATGAACTGGCGCGCATTGAACTCAAGCTCTCCCACGCGTTTGCGCGACTGGTCAGCGACATGCGTCGTCCCCGCACGGACATGCATTATGCCGAACCCGAATTAACACCTGGGGCCATCCCGCCCGCTGACGTTTTGCGGCATGCTGCGCGGGCCGAATCTTTCGCCGACTACCTTACCGGGATGGAATGGATGCACCCGTTTTATACCGGATTGCGGGCGCAATTGCTCACCGCGCAGCAACAGCATCAGGTGCCGTCGATCACCGTGCCAGCCGGGCCGCTTCTGCGTCACGGCGACAGCGGCGAACGGGTCGCATTGTTGCGCCAGCGCCTCGGGCTTGCCGGCGACGGGCATTATGACGACGAACTTGCGCAGGCCGTGCGCTCGTTCCAGCATGTCAACGGCCTTGCTGCCGATGGTGTGGCCGGATCCCGCACCCTCGCCGCGCTGAACCGCGGTCTCGATGCCGCACCCCGGAATGCAGAACGGATCCTTGCAATGAATCTCGAACGGGCACGGCTGTTGCCCGATGCGCATACAAGGCACGTGATCGTGAATGCGGCGGCTGCCGAGCTCAGCTATTACGGACAAGGCAAGCGTCAAGGGGCGATGAAGGTCGTTGTCGGAACACCGGATACGCCCACGCCGATGATGGCGGGCATGATCCGCTACGCAACGCTCAATCCCTACTGGAACCTGCCGGCCGATCTCGCCGCCAGGATCATCGCGCCGCGCATGATCGAAGGCCATTCGCTGGCGGCCATGGGTTACGAAGTCCTGTCCGGCTGGACCCGCGAGGCCGAGGTGATCGATCCCGCCACCGTCGACTGGCGATCGGTTGCCGCGGGCAAGGAGCTCGCGCGGGTTCGCCAACTGCCGAGCGCACGCAATTCCATGGGGAGCGTGAAATACATCTTCCCTAACGAGATGGGCGTGTTCCTGCATGACACACCCAGCCGTTCCTTGTTCGACAAGCCAGCGCGGCAATTCAGCAATGGCTGCGTGCGGCTGGAGGACGCTGACCGGTTGGGCGAATGGCTGTTCGGACAGAGATTAACATCCGACACCAAAGAGCCGGAACAATACCGCCATGTGCCGGAGCCGGTTCCGGTCTACATCACCTATCTGACAGCAGCGCCGGTCGGCCGCAGTATCGCTTTCTTTCCCGATGTTTACGCCCGCGACACGGCGACCGGAACGCAGGTCGCCGTCAAGTGACCCGGTACTAGCATAGCACTCCGATCGGCCGCGTCCGGCACGGCTGTGCCCGATCAGCAGGCAACGTTCCGCGGAATCGGCTTCTGCCGCAGGCGGGTGTTCAGCGCATCGAGAATATGATTGGTTCTGTGCACCGCCGCGTTCTCCATCTCGGGCCAATGGCCAAGATAGGCGCGACTGAAGCTTTGGACCGTTCCCATCTGCCTGAATTGTTCGACATGGACCAGTTCATGCGCCCACAGCGAGATATTGCCCGCATCCGCCGGGGTCTGGAACACCACGAGATCATCGAAGGTCATCGCCCGATATCGCGGGAACAGAGCGCTGACGAAGGTGTCGAGGCTGATCCGGGGAGAAGAAACGGTCCAACGCACCTGATCCAGCGTCTCGGCAGCGAAGAAGGGGGCAAGCTGCCGCCGCATCTGGGGCGGAATGCGATTAGGGCCGCTGCGCAGCGCCGACGCACGCGAATGGCTGATCGATGCGCTGAGCAGCGGCGTAAGCGCTGCATTGGTGTTGCTGACGATCCATGATGGCGGCGCGGCGCAACGGTTCACGCCCGACGAACTGCAAGACCCGAGCAGTAGAACGCACAACCCCAAAGCCGCGCCTGCTGCGATCTGCCGAGGTTTGTGCGCGCGGACCCGGAACATTGTGCCAAACTCCCGAAAACAACAACTTCGCTCGCCTGCCAATACGGCGGTAGATTTTGTCAGGAATTTGGCGTGCCCCATTGGCCGAGCCGCAATTGCGGCGAACGACACCCCGCCCAACTAGGTTGGTAATCCGCCTTGTTACCGGATCGGGGTGATTATCAGACCATCCGATCGTCGCGCACGCCACGACGCGGCATACAAGACCAAGGAGAATATGGATGAAACGATTCCTCACACTTGCCGCAGCATCGTCCCTTGCGCTCATGGCCGCCTGCACGGAGGAGCCCGACGCGATCGAAACCGACACGCTCGGCGCCGATCAGACCGCCATCACCGACCCGGTCGGTACGGTAGGAACCTGGGACACCAATAATGACGGCATCTTCGACGAAGCCGAATACACGGCTTGGGGCGAGCGCGGCATTTCCGAATGGGACACTGATGCCGATGGCATGCTGAGCATGCAGGAATTCGACGCCGGATGGACCGAGGCCGGTTTCAACAACGGCAATGACGTGTTTCTCGCGTGGGACGATGACAATGACGGGTTCCTGACCGACGATGAATTCTTCGACGACGAGGAATGGGGCGAATGGGATGCCAACAACAGCGGCATGCTCGAAAACGACGAATTCGCCAATTACTGAGGCAACGGGGTGACCTGTCAAGGGTCACCCCCGGCCGCTGTCCCATTCCGGACGACAGGGCCAGACTCTTTCATTCGCAGTGTCCCCGCTTTCGGCTGAAAGGTGCCATAGGACATGGCCCCATGGCTGGCTCGGCCTATGCTCAACGTCCCGGCAAACAATCTGAGATTGGTTCAAACAGGCGATGAAAAGCAATCCGCCCGCTACCAACGCGGCACCCGCTGCCGAGGCATCCCCGCTACACCACCGGCTCCTGTTCGTGATCGCTGCCGCCGCACTGGTGTGGCTGCTGCGCGAAACCTATGCGGTGCTGATGCCGACCGCGGCGGCGCTGCTGCTGACGCTGGGCGTATGGCCGGTGGTGGCCGCGATCCGCGACCATGTGCCGCGTGCGCTCGGCTGGCTCGGCGCGGTGGTGGGAATGCTGCTTGTGCTCGGCTTCCTGATCCTGTTCTTTGCGGGCATCGGCTATGCGGCGCGCCGCATATATGGCTTGGCGCAGGATGTCGGGCCGCAGTTCCAATCTCGGCTCGGCAGCCTGCCGTTCGAACTGCCCGATATTTTTTCCGACGGACCCGATGCCGATACGACCGCGCTTGCCACCAGCGGCGATCTGGCATCCAGCGCGCTGACGGTGCTCAACATGACCGCCGGCACGCTGGGCGGCATTATCCTCATCCTGTTCCTGATGCTGCTGATGTTGACCGAAGCGGGCAACTGGAACGCCAAGATCCATTCGATTTCGAAGGGCCATCGCGATGCCCGGCGCTGGCTCGACATCGGGCTTTCGGTGGGCGGCAAGTTCCGCGCCTATTTTACCACACGCCTGCTGGTGGGGGTGCTGAGCGGGCTGCTCTACACCGGCTTCCTGCTGCTGTTCGGCGTGGAATACGCGATGCTGTGGGGGGTGTTGACCATTCTCCTCAGCTTCATCCCGACGGTCGGCTCGATCATTTCGGGTATCCTGCCGACCATCTATGTCTTCGTCACCCGCGATATCGGCACGGCGCTGATCGTTGGCGCAGGGTTGCTGGTGATCGAGCAGGTGATGGGCAATTTCATCGATCCCAAACTGATGGGCCGCAGACTCGCAATCTCGCCATTGGTGGTGCTGGTGGCGCTGGTGTTCTGGTCGCTGCTGTGGGGCGTGGCGGGCGCGTTGCTGGCGGTGCCGCTGACAGTGCTGGCCACTGTGGTGATGGCCCATTTCGACCGGTTCAAGCCAGCCGCCCTGCTGCTGACCGATTGCGATGATCTCGAAGGTCTCGAAGACTACCGTCAACCCGATTAGAGGCGCTGCCATGCATGCGCCACACAGCCGATGGCCGGGAGCGAACCGGTGCGGAAGCGGCAGCTGGCCCCAGAACTACGCCTTTCACGCAGGTGAGCCTTCAAAAGAGCGAGCCAGAACAAGCCGCCGATCATCAATTCCAATGCCAGCGGATCGTCTCGCACGACTGACGAAAGCACGAAATTAGGACCTTGTTTACCATAGCCCCCTATAACTTGCGCATCCGTAGCGAAGGAATTGGTGGTGCCGGGAATCGAATCTTACGCGATTGTTCGCAATGCCACACCCGCTGCCCGCTGCCCCTGCTGCCCCCGCTGCCATGATGATCGGCGCGCGGCATGATCGAGGGTTTGACATTCCCCCTTGAAACGCAAGGGATGGATCGGCCGAGCATATCGCTTGTCGTGCCGGTCTATAATGAAGAGGAATCCGTGGCGCATTTCGCCGCCGCGATCTCGAAGTCGACCGACGAAAGCTGGCCGGAAGGCGATATCTGCCCGCATTTCGAAATCGTCTTCGTGGATGACGGAAGCTGCGACGCGACGGCAGCGGTCATCCGGGCGATGTGCCGCGTGGATCGCCGTATCAAGCTCGTCTCTTTGTCGCGCAACTTCGGAAAGGAGGCGGCGCTGAGCGCGGGGCTAAAGGCGGCCACGGGCGATGCTGTTATTCCGATGGACGTCGATTTGCAGGACCCGCCGGAGCTGATCCGACCGATGGTGGACCTGTGGCTCGCCGGGGCGCAGATCGTCAACGCCAAACGTATCGACCGCAGCCAGGATTCGTTCTTCAAACGCGCCACCTCGCGATTGTTTTACAAGACGATCAACGCGATGGGCGATCACCCCATCGCGGCTGACGTGGGCGATTTCCGCCTGCTGGATCGGTCCGCCGTCGCCGTTCTGAATGAAATGACCGAACGGTGCCGCTTCAACAAGGGGCTGTTTTCGTGGATCGGATTTCGGACCGAGACCGTCGAATATGCGCGGCCCGCACGGCGGGCAGGCGCCACCAAGTGGAACATTTCCCGGCTTGTGGCGCTGGCGATTGACGGGATCACCGCCTCGACGACCTTTCCGCTGCGAGTATGGACGATTATCGGGGCGATCATATCGATCCTGGCGTTCGGATATGCAGCCTTCCTGATCGCGCACACGATTATCTCGGGGGTGGATACGCCCGGTTATGCCTCAATCATGGTCGCGGTGCTGTTCCTCGGCGGTCTGAATCTGTTCAGTCTCGGGCTAATGGGCGAATATATCGGCCGGATTGCCATTCAGGTGCGGGGCCGACCGCTTTACGTCGTAGCCGAAACGATCGGGTTCTGACGTGGAACTGGCCGCTTACCAATCGCTGCGCGATTCACAGGACCGGCACTGGTGGTTTGTCGGGCGCCGCCGAATCATCACGCGTCTGATCGAACGGTTTGTTCCGCTGCCGACCGGAGCCCGCGTGCTTGAAGCCGGTTGCGGCTATGGCGGCAATCTGGCGATGCTAAGCACGCTGGGGGACGTTCAGGCGTTCGAATTCGACGATGCTGCACGCGCGCACGCCGCTGAACTTTCGCGCCTGACCGTAGCCTACGGAAAGCTGCCGCACGATATCGGCTTTGCCAATGACAGCTTCGACCTGATCGCCATGCTCGACGTGCTGGAACACATCGACGACGATGTGGGCTCGCTCCGCGCACTCGGAGATCGGCTGGCCCCCGACGGCCGCCTGCTGCTGACGGTCCCGGCCGTGCCATGGCTGTGGTCTGACCACGACGTGCTTCACCAGCACAAGCGGCGCTACACGAAGGCCGTGTTGCTGAAACGGTTGCACGAGGCCGGGTTCGAACCTGTAAGAATCGGATATTTCAATGCGTTGCTATTCCCGCTGGCGTTGGCCCAGCGGTTGGTTTCGCGGTATTTGGGCGGGCGTGGCGCTGATCAAAATGCACCTGCCGAACCGCTAAACGCAGTGCTCACCGCGATCTTCGCATTCGAAGGCAAACTGCTGGGCCGGTTGAGCTTCCCGATCGGATTGTCGCTGTTCGCGGTCGTGCGTAGGCGACCCGCGTAAGTGGCTTTGCTGCGACAGGTCGCTTCGTTCGGGGCGGTGGGAATTTGCGCGACGCTGGTCCATGTCGCCTTGGCCTGGACGTTGATCGAACGCGTCATGCTGGACGGATTGCTTGCCAATGCCTGTGGTGCGGCAGCAGCCTTTTCGGTTTCATACCTCGGCAATGCCAGGATCACCTTCCGCAGCGGGCGCGGCCTGTCCGGTCGCCCCGTTCGGTATCTGGCGGTCACGCTGGTCAGCCTGGCCCTATCCAGCGCGATCCTTTCCCTTGTCGAGCACGCCGGGCTCCCGACTTACGCCTATGCGGTGATCGTGGTGTTGACCGTCCCGCCCACGACATTCCTGCTGGCGAAATTCTGGGCCTTCCGGCGACCGCGGCAGCAAGCCTGACAAAGCCGAAGCTTGCCACAGCGGTACCGGCGCATGGCTGACATCCCGGTCAGACCGTTTGCCCGCTCAGCAACAAACCCGGACTTTCCGGCGATACGATCTGGATGCAAGCCGCGCCCACTAGGCGGGGTTGGGCTTTCCTGTAGCGAAGAACCTGCGACCAGACGATCGTGAGCTGGAAAAGTAACACAGGACCAAAAGCGTAACCGGGAGAACCGGAGCAAGGTTCACAGGTCCGATGTTGAAAGCATTCTGGGCAATGATCACCGCCGGAAAGAGCCATAATGCTCCCACCACCGCCACAGGAGCCTGACGCTGCACAAGCAAGACGAGCGCCGGGATCAGGACCAAAGCATCATAAAGATAGACGTATGGGCTTGCGAGCATCGTGGCTGCTCCCAGAACGGCAGCCTTCGCGTTGAACTGTGCGTTGGAGCGCCATACCCATGACACGAGAGCCGCCGCGCAGGCTGCAGTGGCGCAGTGGACCGCGAATGCAACAGAATCGGATAATCCCGCTTTCCGAAGGGCTGCATAGACACTCACGAGCTTGTGCCAGCCAACAAGCCCTTCTTTTGCAATCTCGACATACAGCGGCATCTGGCGAAGCCAGGCGAAGGATGTCGCCGATCCGAAAACGATCACGCCCACCAGCAGCACGGCCGTTGCCGAAACGATCGATCCCCCGATGACCCGCCATTCCCGACCGGCCAACATGGCGAATGGCAGCATCAACGCCAGCTGAGGCTTGATAATCAAGCATCCAAGGACGAGGCCGGCTGCAAACTTTTTCTCTCGCTGGAGAAGAACCAGCCCACCAAGAAACAAAGCTGCAGTCACGAAGCCATTCTGACCGAGCGCCGCAATTGCGAAAACGGGTGGGAAGGAAACCATGAGCCACCGCGACTGAGGAGCAAACCGGCGCGCAACCAAGGCGTAAACCGCCAATGTCCCGAGCGACCACAGAGCCATCGCGATCGGGAAAGGAAATGCCGCGAAAGGAAGAACAAGCAGAAGGAACGCTGGCGCATAGGGAAACGGCAGCCCCGTGTCGGGTTCGAACGAGGCAGCCTGCAACTGGAGCGCGTGTAAAGTCTCGCTGTCGTATGCCAGTTCCGGCGTGCCGGCCAAGGCCAACTTCGCAGCCCCCCAGAAACTTATGAAATCCCGGCTGCTTGGATCGGCAAAGTTCCACGCGAACTCGGCGAATATCAGCAGAATTATCAATAGACTGAGCGTGTGGCCAACCAGCAGATAGGGGCGGAACAAATCCGCGTTGGCAGGACCTGGAGCAGCTTTCATGCTCGGAAGTGTAGACCAAAGATGGCTAATAAAGTCCTACGAAGGGCTTCGGCGAAGCCAACGAAATCCGGATATTACGCTGCTTCTGCGCGAGTCTGCATGGGCAAGTTGCCTCCGGTGCGCCACTGCGCAACGAGCCGGGAGACTGCCCAGGCATACACTGCAAGCAAACCCGCAAGGCTGACACTGACGAACAGGCTGGCTGCCCAGATGGCAGGCGTGATGACATCAGTGGGTTTCTGCATTCGCGAAGCAGCCACTGCCGGGGCCAGCGCGGCGAGTTCATAATTCATCGCGTAGGGACTGACCAGCAATGCGCCCCCTACCAGAGCCACCAGCCGGACCGAGATGTCGCGCGTACGGGCAAAGCTCAACCATGCGACCGGAATGGCAATGACCGCCGCGCCTGCGATGACGATATTCCCAGCGAAACCCGTGCGGACTGCCATCGCATACGGCGTAATGGCGTTTCGCAGCAGAGGCTCGAACTCGGTCACCAGTTCATTGAACAGCGGCAGCACCGAAAACCAGACAAGCCATGTATCGAATCCAAAGGCAGCCACCGAAACCGCTCCCATGGCGATGGCCGATACGCCCGCTGCTGCAAAGGCTCGCCAGTAACCGCCTCCAGCAAGTGCAACAGGAGCAAGCAGGAGCAGCGGAGGCTTGATCATCGCCGCGATGCCGAACAGCACACCCGCCCACCCCTCGTGCCGCTCGAGTTGCACAAGCCCGAACAAGATCAGCGCGGTGACAAGAAGGGTCGGTTGCCCCGCAGTGGCAGCAAGGACCACTGGCGGCGCAAACAGCAACAGGGCGATCTGCGCCCGCAGCGGACTTGAGGCGCGGCTGAACATTGCCAGCGACACCAGAATGAAGAACACAAACGATGCGGTGAACGGCAGGACCGCAAAAGCTGTGAAGACGAGAAGAGCGCTGGGCGGGTAGACGAAGGGCCGAATCGATTCCACCTCCACCAACGGCCTCTGGAGAAACGAGACGAGTTCGAAATCGTAGGCTTGGCCTGGGCTTGTCCATGACAATTGACCGGCGACCCATAGCGGCGCCCAGTCAGCTCCGGGTACAAAGACTTTGAAGATGACCGCGTCGAGCAGGACATAAAGAACGAGCAGGCCAATCACACTCATCGATGGCCGATGGGACAGAATGCGTGCCCCCAAGACAACGTGCACTGCCATTGAGCGGCCTTTCAGCCAACCCCTGCCGATTGCCGCCCTTATGCCTCGTTGCTGCCGATCCCCGTCCATCAGCGGCATTATCGTGAAAATCGGTTAAGTATTTCTGAAATACGCTCCGAAACGGCAACCGCCGGGCAGGTTCGCGCCTTCTGGAACTGGCCGCCTGCCGCCCCTACAGTTGCACAGGTTGTATACGGAACAGGCAGCGACACTCTGCCACCATTTCTCTCGGCTGTTCGGCAGTGGCGCGCCCGGCAGGACTCGAACCTGCTACCTCAAGATTAGAAGTCTCGCGCTCTATCCAGATGAGCTACGGGCGCGCAGCCGTTCGTCCAATAGCGCGCTTTGCGACGGATGGGAATCGCGCTAACCCGAGAAGCGATGGAAAACACCTCTCCCGCGCCCGCGCTCGCCGATCCCGCTGCGACATTCGATCGCGACCCTAGCGACGGCATTCAGGCCGCCAGCCGCGCGCCGACGGCGTTTCGCTATTACGACATCGTGATGGCGGGGTTTGTCGCCATCCTGCTGCTGTCGAACCTGATCGGCGCGGCCAAACTGTCGACGGTTGCGGGATACACCTTCGGGGCGGGGATCCTGTTCTTCCCGGTCAGCTATGTCATCGGCGACGTGCTGACCGAGGTCTATGGCTATGCCAAGGCGCGGCGGGTGATCTGGACAGGGTTCGGGGCGCTCACCTTCATGGCCTTCATGAGCTTTGTCGTGGTCGCCATGCCGCCCGCCGATAGCTGGACGGGGCAGGCCGCTTATGAAGAGGTGTTCGGCAGCACCTGGCGCATCGTCGTCGCCTCGATCACTGCGTTCTGGGCGGGCGAATTCGTCAATTCCTTCGTCATGGCCAAGATGAAAATTCTGACCAAGGGGCGCGCCCTGTGGAGCCGCACCATCGGTTCGACCTTCGTCGGGCAAGGCGTCGACAGCCTGATCTTCTACCCGATCGCGTTCCTCGGCATCTGGACGACGCAGGACGTGCTGACAGTGATCGTCACCAACTGGGCGCTGAAAGTGCTGTGGGAAGCCGCGCTGACACCGGTCACCTATGTGGTGGTCAACAAGCTGAAAGCGGCCGAGGGGGTCGATCTGTTCGACCTCGACACCGACTTTTCGCCCTTCGCCAGCAGCAAGGGCAACGCAGGCTAGTCGCGGCGCGCCATCAGCACGCAATCGGGCACGATCTCCACCCGCCATTCACACCCGAGCCTGCCTGCCAGCAGCTTCATGTCCTTTTCGGTCGGGATGCCGAACAGCGCTTCGTGGCTTTCTGCCAGCTTGAGCACCAGTGCGCCTTCTTCCACCACCAATTGACTGACTTCGAACGAACGGCGCGAACTTGCGCCCAGCCGCCGGGCGAGGCGCAGCGCCAATCCCCAGCGCGCCGCCTCTTCCAAGGCCTCCTCGCTCGCGAGAGCGCGTACGCGGCCGGGCAGATCGAGCTGGTTGCCATTGGCCGCAATCGCCGCCGCCATCATCGCCCGGCCCTCGCCACCCACGCCGACCCAGCGTTTGTGCAGCGCCCAGTCGATCGCCTGCGGCAGGCGCAGGTTCGGCTCGATCTGCATCGAGGCAAGCGCCAGCATGGTCGCCGCCAGTCGCAACCTCTCGCTGCCGTGCTCGCGCGCAGGCGCAGCGTCCAGCGTCCAGGCGGCCATCCGCATCGCCAGTGTCGCAGGCGCGCCGCGCTGGCTCGCGAACACGCCCACCCCCGCCAGCAGCGGATCTTGCGTCCGGCTATGTGCAGGCAGACGGTCGTAGAGCAGCCCTTCGCGCAGACCCCAAGATGAAAACACCACCTTGTCCGGGTTGAGCCGCGTCAGCAGCGCCCCCAGCAGCACAGCCGCATCGGGCAGCTTTTCCGCACGCATTGCCGAAATCCGGTCGCGTTCCTTCAGCGCATCGCTTTCGCTACCCGCCAGCGCCATCACCAGTTCCTGCGCGCTCGCTGCGTCCAGCTCGAAGCCGTGGGGGTCGCTCAATGCGTGATCGCGCGCCGCCATGGCATAGACTGCCATTGCCCGCCACGTGCCGCCAACCAGATAGAGCGCGCCGTTATCGGCGGGCGCAATCTCCGCCAAATCCCACCCGGCTTTGCGGATTGCCTTGTCGAGCGTCTTTGTCATCTCGGCCCGCCCGCCCTTGCGCAGATCGGGAAGGCGCAGCGTGCCCAACGGCAGGGTGCTGGCACCATCGGCCGTGCCGCTGGCCACCCGCACCAGTTCGAGGCTGCCCCCGCCCAGATCGGCCACGATCCCGCGCGCATCGGGAAACGCGCCGATCACCCCGTGGGCGCTGAGCAATGCTTCCTCCTCGCCCGAGATCACCCGCGGCTTGAGCCCGATGGCGCGCAGTTCCTCGACGAATTCCGGCCCGTTGACAGCATCGCGCACCGCCGCGGTCGCCACCGTCTCGACATCGCGGATACCGAGGTCTTCGAGCAACAGCGCGAACCGCCTGAGGCCGCGCAGGGCCAGCGCGATGGCCTCCTCCGCCAGCCTTCCGGTCACGGCGATCTCGCGTCCCAGCTTGGCAGTGACTTTTTCGTTCAGCAGCACCATCGGCGCGCGCATCGAACCGCCATAGACCACCAGTCGCACAGTGTTCGACCCAATGTCGATGATCGCGCGTTCGGGCGTATTACCGGCAAAGGCCCCGTCGCGGTCGTCCGGTCGTCTGCGATAACTCACGCCGACCGCCCCCGGCGCAAGCTGAGCTTGGGCACAGCCCCCGCCTCCAACGCGCCGCCGCGCCCCGAAAGCGATGGATTGGTCATGAAATAGCGATGACAGTTGAACGGCTTGCCATCGGTCGCCACGCGCGAATAGGACCCATCGGCATTGCACCACCAGCTTTGTTCACTGTCGAGCATATTGGCCAGCAGCACCTGTTGCAGCACCTGATCGTGCACCGTGCGGTTGAGGATCGGGATCAGCGCCTCGACGCGGCGATCGAGATTGCGGCCCATCAGATCGGCCGAGGATATAAACACCGCAGCATGGGCGCTGGGCATCGCATGGCCATTGGCGAAGGCGTAGATGCGGCTGTGTTCGAGAAACCGGCCGATGATCGATTTGACCCGGATGTTCTCGCTCAACCCGGCGACGCCGGGCCGCAGGCAGCAGATGCCGCGCACCATCAGTTCGATCATGACCCCGGCATTGCTGGCGGTATACAGCCGGTCGATCACGCCCTCATCGGTCAGCTGGTTGCACTTCATCCAGATTGCGGCAGGGCGGCCTGCTGCGGCATTGGCGATTTCGACATCGATCCGGCGATAAATTTCGGCGCGCAGATCGATCGGGGCGATATGAATGCGTTCCAGCGCGTGCGGCTCGACATAGCCAGTGACGAAATTGAACATCTTGGCCGCATCGCGCCCCAGCTTGGGATCGGCAGTGAAGAAGCTGAGGTCGGTATAAATCTTCGCGGTGACCGGATGATAGTTGCCGGTGCCGAAATGGCAGTAGGTGCGGAACGAGGTGCCTTCGCGCCGCACCACCATCGCCACCTTGGCGTGGGTCTTCCAGTCGGTGAAACCGTAGATCACCTGCACGCCCGCACGTTCCAGCTTGCTGGCCCATTTGAGGTTCTGTTCCTCGTCGAACCGGGCTTTCAGTTCGACCACGGCGGTCACCGATTTGCCTGCTTCGGCCGCTTCGATCAGCGCGCCGATCACCGCCGACTGCGACCCCGCACGGTACAGCGTCTGCTTGATCGCCACCACGTCCGGATCGGCAGCCGCCTGCCGGATGAAGTCGACCACCACCTCGAAACTTTCGTAGGGGTGGTGGATGATGATGTCCTTTTCGCGGATCGCGGAAAAGGCATCGCCGTCATGTTCGCGGATACGTTCCGGGAAGCGCGGGGAATAGGCGTCGAATTTCAGATCGGGGCGATCTTCGGACGCGATTTCGGCCAGCCCGTCGATTCCGATCATGCCGTCGGTCTTGATCACCGCGGCTTCATGCACGCCCAATTGTTCGAGCAGCACGGCCTCGGCTGCGGGATCAAAATCCTCTTCCAGTTCCAGCTGGATCACCTGCCCGCGCCGCCGCCGCTGGATCGCGCTGCGGAAAGTGCGCACGAGGTCTTCGGCTTCCTCCTCGATTTCGATGTCGCTGTCGCGCAGCACCCGGAACAACCCGTCGCCCTGAATGGTGAAGCCCGGGAACAGCGCCGAGGCATAGCGCTGGATCAGGCTGGCGATGGAAATGTACAGCGCACCGCCCGCAACCGCTCCGGCCCCCATTCCGGCCCCCGTCACCTCGTCCGGCACGCGCACGAATCGCGGCAGCGCGCTGGGGATCAGCACCATTTCGATCAGCTGTTCCTTGTCGCCATCACGCGTCAGCGTGAACAGCAGGCCCATGCCTTCGTTCTGGACGAACGGGAACGGGTGCGCCGGGTCCAGTGCCTGCGGGGTGATGATCGGCAGGATTTCGTTGAGGAAGAAACCCTTCAGCCACTTGTGAGCGGCGGGCTTGACCCGTTGTTCGTCGGCAATGTGAATATCCGCGCCAGCCAGCGCATCGCGCAAGGTGCGCCAGATATGCTGCTGGCGGGTGGACAATTCGGCCAGCATATCGCGGATCGCGGCGAGCTGCTGGGTCGGCGTCAGCCCGTCGATCGATGGCCGCGCTATATCGCGCTGCGCCTGCCCCACCAGACCGGCGACCCGGATCATCATGAATTCATCGAGGTTGCTGCCGGAAATCGACAGGAAGCGCAGCCGTTCGAGCAGCGGATAGGCCTCGTTCTGGGCTTCGGCCAGCACCCGCTGGTTGAACTGCAGCCAGGATAATTCGCGATTGAAATAGGCCGATTCGTCCGGGCCAAGCCGCGCGAAAACAGGCGCGCCTGCCGCCTCGCCGTTGTCTTCATCCTCGATCGGTAACGTGCTCATCGCTTCCCTGCTACGCCAGCCCGGCCCATTCGTCACGGCGTTCCGCGCCGCCCCAATGTTCGCTGGCAACCAAAGTGTAAATCACCGTGACGCGCCTGTCACATGGATGTCGTTTTTCTGGCCGCGCGTGCCCTCCGGTGGCGCGGATCAAACCAGCGAACGGCACTCCGCGATCTGGGTAATCCCGCGCTTGCCATTGGCATCGCGGCCCAGTTGCACGATCACGTCGATCACGGATGCGGCATAGGCAATGGTGTCCGACCGGGTGAGGCCGATGCCGGTCTGCATCACCATCAGCGAAAGCTGTTCAAGCGCGCCGCGCAAGCTGTTGGCATGGATGGTGGAGAAGCTGCCCGGATGGCCGGTGTTGATTGCGCGCAGAAAGCTGACGCTTTCCGCCCCGCGCAATTCGCCCAACACGATGCGATCAGGCCGCAGGCGCAGCGCGGCTTGCAGCAATTCGTTGGCGGTGACCTTCGCCTCGCCCAGCTCGCCCTTGATCGCGACCAGCCCGACGGCGTTTTCGCCCGGAAACTTCAGTTCGGGCGTATCTTCGACCATCACCACGCGTTCGCGGCGCGGAATCTCGCCCAGCATGGCGTTGAGGAACGTCGTCTTGCCGGTGCTGGTACCACCCGAGATCAGGATGGTGCGGCGATGGCGGATCGCCTCGCGCAGGTAGGCGATCGGCTGGAACTGCGGGTCGGGCAAGTCAATATGGCCCTCGCCCACCAGTGGTCCGGTGTCATAGGCGTCGAGCGGCAGATCCAGCCGGCGGTGGCGGCGGATCGCCATCACCCAGTGTTTGCGGCTGGCGGGCGGCCCGCAGAACTGCACACGCGCGCCATCCGGCAAGGTCGCGCCAAGCAGCGGGTGTTCGCGGTTGATCCCCTGATGGCTGACCCGCGCAACCTGTTCGGCCAGGCGCTGCACCAACCTGCCATCGATCTCGGGCGTCTCGATCCGCTGCATGCCGGGGCTGGCAGCATCCTCGATCCACACCTCGCCCGGCCGGTTGACCATGATTTCGGTCACGGTATCGCGGTCGAGCCAGCGGCGGAACGGGGCGAGATAGGCTTCGAGATAGACGCTGCGTTCGGCGGGCAGCACCGGGCTGGCGGGGGTGCCATCGCCTTCGCCCGCTTGCGCCGTCAGCCGGTGGATATCCGCGCTCATTATCGCGCTCAGCCGACCGTGCTGAAATCGAGGTCGCGCGCCGTGAACACCCGGATCGGCTCGCCCATGCGAACGCGGATGGTGGGGCTGATCTGGCCTTGCGATTGCACCGCCGAATTGGCCGCGCCCTGCGCGCCGCCTGCAACGATCACGCCGCCCACACCGCCGGTTGCCAGCGCGCCTAGTCCGCCGACCACCGACAGGAGCAGGCCCGAACCGAAGCGTTTGAAGAAGTGGCTGTTGACGTCGCCTTCAAGCCCCGTCGTCCCATCGAACCCGACCGCGGGTGAGGCGAGGTTGACCGAGACGCCGTCGGGCCGGATCAGGCGCGTCCAGATCACATAGGCGCGGCGCTGGCCTTGCTCCACACCCGCCTGATACTGCCCGATCAGGCGCGACGAACGCGGGACAAGCACGCGCTTGCCATCGAAGCTGCGCACGTCTTGGCTCACCACCGCGCGGACATAGCCCGGCACATCTGTGTTGATCGCGGTTTCGAGAATCGCGGGGATCAGCGTGCCCTCTGTCACCGTGGTCGAAGGATTGGTCATCGGACGCGCTTGCGCGGGCGCGCCGCCCACGCCGCCGATCCGGCTGGCGAAAGCTGAGGCGCTGCCGGTGCCGAGGTTGGCCCCGCTCGTCCCGGTCGCCTCAGCCGCGTCAGCGGGCGCCTCGGCCAGACGCGCGCTGTTGGCGGCGCGGCTCGCGTCGAACACCATGGTCGGGCTGGCATAGGGATTGGCGGCCGGCACGGCGACCTGCGCCGGCTGATTGGCATAGACCGGCGACGGCGCGGGGTCGGCCTGCGGCGTCACCGGCGCGGGGGCTGCGATCGGCGTCACCGGCGCGGGCGCGGCGGCAACCTGCGGCAGCGCGACATTCGGATTGCCGACGCCCTGCGGTTCGGGCAGGCGGGCGGAGTTCATCGCCCAGAACGTCACCGCGCCGATCCCGCCGATCAGCAGCACCCCGGCGGCAAGGCCCAGCCCATCGCCCTTGGTCTTGCGGTCGGTGACGGCGGGGAACGCCGCGCGGCTGGCCAGATCGATGATCTCGGCGGATTCCTGCTCGCGCGGGTCGGCGCTGTCGGCAGAGCCGTTATCGCCCTTCTTGGGCGGCAGACGCATGGCAAGGCGCATCAGTGGAACTCCCTGACAGGATGGAACAGGCGGCTGGGCATCATTTTGCCCCCTTCTTGCGCGGAGCCGACAGCCCGGCGCTGCGGGCCGAACGCGGCGCCGGGCCGGTGTTGGTGAGCGTGGCGGTGTCGCGGCCCGAACGCAGGATGAACTGCGGAGGCACGCCGTCGACGACCACGGTATCGCCGCGCACAGTGAAGTTGACCGGGCCTTCATCGCCGTCCTCGTTGGTGACGAGGATTGCGGGGATTGCGGTGCCAAGCGGCCACGTGAGGAACACCGCCTCGCCATCGTCATAGGCGCGCGACGGGATCAGTTCGGCGGTTCCGGCGCTGGCCCATGCGAAGTTCAGGCTGGCCGGATCGGCCACCGCATAGGGATCGCTGGCGGCGGCCATCTCCGCCGGGCTGGCAGCGAGCCGCGCGGCCTCGACCTCGGCCTCGGCCTCAGCAGCGGCGGCAAGGCGCGCTTCCTCGGCGGCCTTTTCCAGTTCGGGATAGCGGAACTGCAGCACGTAAAGCGGGGCGTTCTTCGGGCTGGCGACCAGATCGAACAGGTAGGTGCGCCGGTCGGTCACCACCGTCATGTTGGTGCGCGCAGACGTCTCCAGCGGTTTGACGAACAGGATGTCCTGCGCCTTGTTGGGCTGCACCTGCCATGCCGTGGAATCGCCGATCGCGACGTTCTCGATCACCTCGTCGGGGGCGAACTTGATGGTGGTCTGCACCAGCACCTTGCCATCGATCCGCACCACGGCGGCTTCATCGAAGACCAGCGTCCTGAGGCGCGGATCGTCTGCCATTGCAGGCGCGGCAAGCGCGAGTGCGGCGGCGGACAGGGTTAGCCGAATAATGCCGGCGCGGGTCATTGGTATTTCTCCGAAGGGGTGGCCGCAGCGGGTTTGGGCGCAGCGCTTCCGGCAGAGCGGAAGCGGTTGCCGATGCCGCGGGTGCGTGACGTTGCGGGGTTGAGCGGGCTGACCTGCCCGCCCCCGCCGCTGGTCGCATAGACGCGGGTTTCACGTGAAACATTGGCGGGGCCAGTATCATTGGCGGCATAGGCGGGCGCAGCGGAGCCGACATCGACCCTGCGCGCGGCCATGCCTGCGCTGGCCGGGGCGACATTCATATTGCGCGGCGCGGTGGACGTGACCGCCGTAGCCACGGGAGCCGCGCGCGCGCTGTCGCTGCCGCGCCCGTGATCCTTGTCCGGCACCAGACCGAACACCTGCCAGCCGCTCACCATCGTGCCCGCGACCTTCAACGCCATGAACATCAGCGCCATGTGTACCGCGCCGACAAGGAAGAACGCCATCGCCGCCTGCTGATCGATCTGCCCCGGCACCGCCACCAGCGCAGCCAGGATCGGCACAGCGAGTTCCAGCATGATCGACCCGCCCAGCACCGCGAACAGCGGCGCCAGTGCCATCATCGTCAGCCCCTTGAGCCAGCCGGTGAACAGCCCGCGCGTGCCTTCGAACAGCGCCAGCACCACGAAGATCGGCCCCAGCGCCAGCAGCAGCGCCAGCGCAATCCGCGCCGCCACCAGCAGGCCGACCGTGCCGAGCAGCAGCAGCATCGCCCCCAGCCACATCATGCCCGGCGGCGAAAAGGCGTTGATATCGGTCGTCGGCCCGCTCGCCTGCTGGATCGCGAGAAACACCACGTCGAGCTTTTGCGCGAACACGGCTGTGGCGGATTCGCCACTGATGCCGGTAAGGATGCCCGCGACCTGATCCGGCCCGCCGATGAAAATGTTGTAGAAGATTGTCGAGAAGGCCACGAAACTCGTGGCGAAACCCATCACCAGACCCAGCGTGATCACCTTGGGCAGCAGTGCGCGCACGCCCAGGTTTGACCGGCCCAGCATCAGCGAGATGGCGAAGAAGCCGACATAGAGCACCAGCATCAGCGTCAACGCGAAGGTCAACTGGCCCTCGGTGCCGAACAGGCGGTTGAAGGCCTGTTCGGACATGCCGCTGGCGATGCAATCCACCGCTGACAGCGCGGCGGAAACGCCGGTGCCCATCGACTGAGCGGCAAGATCGCACGCGGTGCTCATTCCGCTGCCTGCCAGATGGGCGAACCGTCTTCGTCCAATGCGCCATCGGGCCATTCGCGTCCGGTCAGCGCCGGATACCACGCGCTCGGCTCGTCGCCGACCGCCTCGCGCAGCAGATCGAGGCGGCGCACCGCGCTTTCGCGGCCCGATAGGATCGTCAGCACTTCGGGCGCGCCCGACAGGTCCAAACGCACCACCACGCTCGCATCCGGCTGGCGCACGAGGAAGCAGCGCGAATGCGCGGGCAGGCTGCGGATCAGCGCGAATTCGTGATCGGTCAGGCCGAACCCGTCGCAGTAATCCTCCGACCGCGCGCGGCTGTTGGGCATGAACACCATTGTCGCGGTTTGCTCGACCAATGCGGTGGAAATGCGGCTGTCGAGCGCATCGCGGGCGGACTGTGTCGCAAACCCGACCAATGCATTGCGCTTCCGCAGCGTCTTGAGCCAATCGCGGATGCGCGCGGCGAACACCTCGTCATCCAGCGCCTTCCAGCCTTCATCGATCAGGATCATGGTCGGCTGCCCATCCAGCCGCTCGTCGATGCGGTGGAACAGGTACATCATCGTCGGCGTGCGCAGGCGCGGGTTTTCGAGCAGCGCGGTCATGTCGAAGCCGAGCACGCGTTCCGACAGGTCGAGCCGGTCGCGTTCATTATCGAACAGCCAAGCATGTTCGCCGCCGTCCCCGCTGGCGCTTCCGATCCATGCGCTGAGGCGATCCGCCAGATCGCCCGGTTCGGGACGACGGGCACCGGCCAGCAATTCCTTGAAATGCCGCAGCCGGCGCAGGGAAGGATCATTGGCATAGGTCGCGTCGACAGCGCCGCTGACCAGCGCGAATTCCTCCGGCCCCTCGGCCTTCAACAACACGCTCAGCCAATCGCGCAGGAAGGCGCGGTTGGCGGGGGTATCGGGCAGCGACAGCGGGTTGAACCCGGTCGGCTCGCCCGGAGCAATGCGATCATACCGCCCGCCGATCCCGCGAATGAACAGCTCCGCGCCGCGATCCTTGTCGAACAGAATGGTGCGCGGCTTGAACTTCTGCGCCTGTGCGGCGAGGAAGTTCATCACCACGGTCTTGCCCGAACCGCTCGGACCGATGACCGAGAAATTGCCCAGATCGCCGTGGTGGAAATTGAAGAAGAACGGCGTGGCGCTGGTTGTCTCCAGCAGTGTCACCGCATCGCCCCAATGGTTTCCGCTCGCCTGCCCCAGCGCAAACCCGTGGAAGCTGCCAAAGCCTGCCATATTGGCCGAGGAAATCAGCGCGCGGCGCACGATATATTCCTCGTTCCCCGGGAATTGCGCCCAGAACGCCGGTTCGAGATTCGTATCCTCTCGCACTGCAATCGCGCCGGTATCAGCGAGCGCGGCGGCGCAGGACGCCATCGCGTCATCGAGCCTGCCCAGACTGCGCTCGCGCACCAGCACGGTAAGGTGATGATCGCCGAAGCCAACCGCGCCGTTGCCCAGCGCATCACGCGCCGCCATCATTTCGCCACGCTCGGCCGCGGCTTCCTCGTCCACCGAGCGCGAACGCCGCAATGCCAAGTCGATCCGCTCCTTCGCCGTGGTGCGTTCGTTGGGGGCGTAGCTCTCGGACACGACCATTTCGAACGGCAAGCGTAGCAGATTGTCGAGCAGGCCGGGCGATGTCGCTTCGGGGTAATCCTTCAGCCCGAGGATCGCGGCAAAATCCGGCTCAGCCGATCCGCGCAGTTCCATTGCATCGAGCCCGAAGCTGGCGCGGCGATAGGGCAGCATATGGCCGATATCGGTTTCCGGCGACGGGCGGCGCACCGGACGCATCTCGCCATTATACAGCGCCGAGAGCAGTTCGAGCATTTCGGAGTTCGTGCCGCCGCGCTCGGAGCCGGGCGCCTGATAATCGCCCAGCACCGCCGCGCCGTAATTCTGCAAGCTGGCGACCAGCCCGGTGATCGCGGCCTTGAGGCTGCGGATGTCCTTTGGATCGGCTTCGAGTTCCTCTTGGCCCCGCCGCGAGAACAGCTTGCTCATCCGCTCGGGCAGGCCCGTCTTGCCGCGTGCGGGGCGGCGGATCAGAGTGACGAACTGGTCGTTGATGAACAGCGACCCGCCTGCGAGCCGCTGCTTCCAGCGCGCATCGATGTGGCGCGACAGGGCATCGGGGAACTCCGCGTCCAGTTCGACTTCCACCCGGCGGCGGATGACGTGGTGATACATCACGAACCGCGCATCGAGCGTGGAGCGCAGCATCACCTCACGCGTGGCGGCGTGGGCGTTGAGCGCATCGCTGTCTTCGGTTTCGAACAGCAAACCGGGCACCTGAATGGCGCTCATGACGCTGCCATCGCGCAGCAGCACGGTGTTCTCGTCCACCAGCCGCGCATACGGCAGCCGGTCGCCGACGCGGGCTTCCTTGGCGCTCCAGGCGGCGGCTCCGATCCATTTCACCATGACGAGGTGTCCTCAGGGCGCATAGGAATTGCATCCCCAGCGCTTGAAATTGGGCACGCGCGGGCATTTCGAAACCTTGGTGATCCACAGGTCGAAAATACGCGGTTCGCGCAGCGAAGCGAAATAGCCGATCACGTGCATCACGATCGGCACCGGAATGATCCAGAAGCTGTCGAGGATAAGGAAGGCAATCGTGGTCACCATCAGGTTGATGATGAAGAAATTCATCGTCACGCCTGCGAACATCTGCGGGCGGGTGAGCGCACGGTGCACCGGTTGGCGGACGAGGTCGGTCATATTCCGCTGATGCTCGCTACGAGCCTCGGCGCGCCGAAGATAATGAAAACCCCGACAATCACGGTCCCGCCATAGCGCCAATTCATTCGACCGGTCAGCATCATAAAGCCGACTCCGGCGACGGCCATCACTGCAAGACTGGTCGCCACCGGGCCGAGCAGAATATTCTGCATCCACAGGAGCGCGTTTGTGATCGGATCATCGCCTTGCGCATTCTGCGCCGACGCGGCGGCAGGAGTGAGCGCCAGCATCAGCAGCGCGGCAATACGAACAGGAAGGCGGAACATCGAATTCATGAAGGGTCTCATCATCCTTGGATCGGGTTGGCGCGGCAGGATCACTGGCCCGGCACGCGCGAATGGCTGGCGAGGCGGCCGATGATGGCCGCCACGTATTGTTTGGTCTCGCGAATATTGGGAATGCCGCCTGCCCGCTCGACGCGGCCCGGCCCGGCATTGTAGGCGGCCAGCGCCATTTCCAGATCGCCGTCGAACCGGTCGAGCTGTTCGCGCAGGTAACGCGCTCCGCCTTCGAGATTCTGGAACGGATCGTTCGAGTCGACCCCGAGATAGCGCGCCGTCCCCGGCATCAGTTGCGCAAGCCCGCGCGCGCCCACTGGCGAAACGGCATCCTCACGCCAGCGGCTTTCCTGCCACACCACCGCTTCGAGCAGGCTGGGCGACAGGTCGAACCGGGCGGAAAGCTCGGCGATCTTGGCGGTGTAGCGCGCCGGCACTCCGGCGGCATGGCGGGCCGGATCGACAATCGCGAATTCGGGAACGGACACCCCTTCGACCAGTAACGGCGCTGCCTGACCGCCTGCCTCAGGTGCTACCGAAGCGCCCGCCATTGGCCCAGTGACCCAGCGCGCACCATCGGCGCCGAGTTCGAGCACGTCGGCGCGCGCCGCAACTGCGACGCACAGCAAGGTGGCAGCAATGGTGACGCGGCACGCCGCGGCGAGAATCATGCGAGTTCCCTCCAGAATGTCCCCCTTTGTCTATCCTAAATGACAGGCAGGTGACAGTCTCGCGCGTGCAGGGGTTTCTACCCCTCACCCGCAGCTGGCGGCGGGCAGCAAAACGGGCGGGCCGCACCTCTGGCAGCCCGCCCGCAGCGGCTGGGTTGGCGGGCCTGTGGCCGCCGCCTGTTACTTGTTGTTATAAGTCAGTTGTTCGCCGCGCGCAGGCTCGGCCCGGAAATCGCCGCGCTCCAGCATCCTGATCGCTTTTCGAGCCAGCCGGCGCGAATCCGTAGCTGTGCCGTCGGCGGTATCGAGTTCGACGACCTCGTGGCAGGTCAGCGCCGCCTCGAATGCGGCGCGCGCCTTGGCATCGTCGCCCTTGTGGGCATAGGCGATGCCAAGATTGATCAGCACGGCCGGATCATGCGGATCGGCCGCACTGGCGCGCTGAAGCACGGCCAGCGCCTCATCCTCGCGTCCGGCTGCAAGCGTCTGCGCGGCAAGATCGCCGCCGGATGTGGCGGACTGAAGCTGCGCCTCGGGTGCATCGGCAAGCGGCGTGGCGACAAACAAGGCGATCGCGAAAGCGGTGACGGACATGGGCTGGGCTCCTCTTCCAGTTCTGGGAGCATAGTGACTCAGCTTTCGCGGGAATGCAACAAAACCGTAATAATGTCTTTTTCCTGTAATTTACTGCCTCAGACCATTGTATTTCCGTGTTTTCCCTCTGTAGCATTCGTCAATCACGCACACGCCAATCTAGTCATATTTGTCTTTCTTCAGTCATAATGACGTAAATGCCTCCGGACTGTCATGCTGCAAGAATTCTGTCACGCAGCCCCCCTAGCGAAGCGACGCGCATTCGAATCTCGGTATTCGCGCTTTTGTCTGATTCTCGGTTTTTGAGGGGACCGCTCGCTGTGAAAAACATTCAACGCACTCTCGTCCTGGGTTGCAGCCTGGTCGCTCTGGCTGGCTGCGGCGCGGACGAAATCGTCTCGCCCGGCACCAGCGGCGACATCATCATCAACAACCCGGCACCGACGCCTACGCCCACGCCCACGCCGACCCCGACTCAGTCGCTGGTCACGCCGGCGGCCGGTTGTCCGACCATCAACACTCCGGGCGGCCTGACCGACGCCGGCACAACCACCGCCACGCCGACCGGTACTTACCGGATCTGCCGCCTGCCGACGACGTTCACCGCCAACGATACCCTGCCGTTCATTTCGGGCCTGCTTTACGAAATCCAGGGCCGCGTGAACGTGGGCGTCGACGAAGGCTTCAACAGCACCGGCACCGAAGTGACGCTGACGGTTGAGCCGGGCGTAATTCTCTACGGCGCAGGCGAAAGCTTCTTCGTCGTCAACCGCGGCAACGCCATTCAGGCCAACGGCACCGCCGATCGCCCGATCGTCTGGACCAGCCGCGACAACGTTCTCGGCCTGTCCTTCGACACCAGTCAGGCCCAGTGGGGCGGCGTTGTGCTGCTCGGCCGTGCGCCGGTTTCGGACTGCCAGGATCTGGTCTTCAACACCGTCGCAAACCCCAATGCCAACCCGCAGTGCGAACAGCAGCTGGAAGGCACCACGGTCGCGACCCCGTTCGGCGGCACCGATGACGCCGATTCGTCGGGCTCGTTCACCTTTAACCAGATCCGCTACTCGGGCTTCGAACTGCAGCAGTCCAACGAACTGCAGTCGCTGACCACCGGCGGCACCGGCTCGGGCACCACCATCAACAACCTGTTCTCGTTCAACAGCTCGGATGACGGTGTCGAGTTCTTCGGTGGCTCGGTCAACATGCGCAATCTCGCCGTGATCGGCGCTTCGGACGACTCGCTCGATGTCGACACCGGCGCGCAGGCCAATCTCGAAAATGTTCTGGTGGTGCAGCGCGCCAATACCGGGGACAGCGTGATCGAACTCGATTCGCCGGACGATCCAGGCGACGGCACCCCCGGCAATGCGATCCCGCAGACCCGTCTGCAGGTGAACAACTTCACGTTCGTCCAGCGTTCGAGTTCTTCGGCGCAGGTCGTTCGTGCCCGCGGCGGCGCGGCGCTCGGCCTGACCAACGGCGTCATCGACATCGACAGCGATGCCGATAACTGCATCCGCATCGATGAAGTCATCACGCTCAATGCCTTGATCGGCGTGGATTCGGTGGTTTGCGATGGCGGCACCCGCCCGGTACGCGGAAGTGACGGCGTGACCGATGCTCAGGTTCAGGCAGTTGTCGATGCCGGCACCAACAACAACCTGGCCTTCACCATCACACTGAGCAATCTGGTGGTGAACGGTGCGAACGAGAACGGCGTGACCGCGTTCGATGCGACCGGTCGTTCGAGCTTCTTCACGGACCTCGGCTACATCGGTGCAGTCGAAAGCGATCTGGCGACGAATTTCGGGAACTGGACCTGCAACTCGTCGATCCAGAACTTCAACAGCGCCACGGGTGCCTGCACCTCGCTGCCGGTCTACAACTGATCGCGCCTTTCGGATTGAGGGAGGCGCCGCGACTTGCGTGCGCCTCCCTGTTCCTTTTCCAGCCCGCCCGCCACGGGCAGGGTACAAATTCAAAGGCCTATTCATGAGGGGGTCTAACATCATGTCGACCGGCACGCGCCTGGCAGGGCTGCTGCTCATCACCACATCGCTCACGTTCCCTTCGGTCCTGCAAGCGCAGGCGGCCGAGGCAACACAGCCGGCCGAGGACCAGCTGACCGAGGATGTCGATGGCGTTGATCCCGAAGAAGAGATGCAGCAGCCGGAAATCTCGGTGCCGGGCGGCGGGATCATCGTAACAGGGCGGCGCAACCGCGACCCCGAGCGTAATTCGACCCAGGTGCTCAATGTTCTTACCGAAGAGGATATTGCGCGGACCGGGGAAAGCGACATCGCCGGAGCACTCGGGCGGGTTTCCGGGCTTTCGGTGGTGGGCGACGGGCGCGTGTTCGTGCGCGGCTTGGGCGATCGCTATTCGCTCGCGCTGCTCAACGGTCTGCCCCTCCCCAGCCCTGAGCCGCTAAGCCGGGTCGTGCCGCTCGATATCTTCCCCACCAACGTTATCGCTTCCAGCCTCGTGCAGAAAACCTATTCGGCCAATTATCCGGGCGAATTCGGTGGCGGCGTGATCAATCTCACCACCAAGGCGATCCCGACCGAGGATTTTCTTACGATCAGCATCAGCGGCGGCGGGGATACCGAAACCACCTTCGAGAACGGTCTCACCTATTTCGGTTCTGATTGGGACTCGCTCGGCTTCGACAACGGCAACCGCGATGTTCCGTCGAACCTGCAAACCCTGTTCAACAGCGGCCTGCGCGCAAACGAGGCCGATCCGGCCTTGCAGGAAGCCATCGCCGGCCAGCTCATGCCGCTCAACCTGGTGACGCTGCAGAAAGACAATTCGCTGCGTCCCAACTTCTCCGGCTCGATTGCCGGGGGCGCCTCCTTCGAACTGGGCGACGGCACCTATCTCGGCCTGATCGCCACCGCGTCGATCAGCAATGAACTGCGCAACCGCAGCGTCATCAGCCAGCAGGGCAGCGGGGATCTGTCGCAGCTGTTCTTCGACAGCACCACCTTCATCACCGACGAGAACACGCTGGTGAACGGGCTGATCGGCATCGGTCTCGACTTCGACGAACACACCATCCGCTGGACCAACCTCTATATCCGCGACACGCTCAAGACCGCGCGGCTCGAAGAGGCGTTCGATCCGTTCCCCGGCGCCACCGGTTTCGACTTCATCAACCAGCAGACTGCCTGGTACGAACGCCAACTGATGGACACGCAGCTGGTGGGCGAGTTCGATTTCGGCGCCTTCGATCTCGATCTGCGCGGCGGTTACGCCCGCACCGACCGCGAGGCCCCATTCGACACCACCGTCAGCTATACCCGCACCAACTTGCCGGGCAGCCCTTTCGGCGAAAGTTACGTCGCCTATTTCAACCAGCTTTCGGACGCCGGGATCACGACAGTCTCGTTCGACGATCTCAAGGAAGAGAACTATTCCGCCGGGATCGACCTGTCCTATGAACTGACGGATGCGATCTCCGTCACCGGCGGTTATGCGTTTACGGAAACCACGCGCCGCTCGCTCAGCCGCGAGTTCCGCCCCTTCATCCAGCCCGACACGAGTAACCCCGATCTGGGATCGCTCGATGAACTTGCAGCAATCGCGCTGGGCCTGCGCCGTCCGGGCGACATCATCAATGCCGCAACCCTCGCCGGGTTCGATGTCGAGCTGACGGAAGGCGCGCCGATCCCGATCGTCGATGCCGAGCTTACGGTACATGCCGGCTACGGACTGGTGCGTTGGCTTCCGCTCGACACGCTGACGATCGAGGCAGGTGTGCGCTACGAAGATGGTGTGCAGACCACCACGCCCGATCCGACGATCGGCGTTGCTCCCGGCACCATTCTGAATGCCACCAACATCGAAAACGATTACTTCCTGCCCAGCGCCACCATCACGTGGGAAGCGATCGACAACCTGCAGCTGCGGCTGTCGGCTTCGCAGACGATCGGCCGCCCGCAGTTCCGCGAATTGGTCGAGCAGGTCTACTTCGATCCGGAATCGAACCGCCGCTTCCGCGGCAATCCGTTCCTGCAGGACAGCGAACTGATCAACCTTGAAGGCCGCGCCGAATATTATCTCGGCGGGCGCAACAAGGTCAGCCTGGCGGGCTTCTACAAGGAAATCGACAACCCGATCGAAAACTACCTGATCAACGCTTCTGGCCAAATCCTCACCAGCTTCGCCAACGCTCCGTCGGCCGAACTTTACGGTGCGGAACTCGATCTGGCATACGGCATCGACCTGTATGATTTCGGCGGCAGCTTCTTCGAAACCAAGCAGATTCTGGTCCTCGCCAACTACACCTACACCCAATCGAGCATTTCCGTGGCTGATGGCGACATCGCTCCGGTTCCGGGCAATCCCAACCAGAACGCTGCTAACCTTTTCGATCAAGGGGCGCCGCTGGTGGGCCAGTCCGACCACGTCGCGAACCTTTCGCTGGGTCTGGAAGATACCGAGAAGGTGCAGCAGTTCACCTTCCTCATCAACTATGCGAGCGAGCGAGTGACGCTGCGCGGCGGGTTGTTGCCCGACGTGGTGGAGGATCCCGGCCTGACAGTCGATTTCGTGGCGCGGTCGGAACTCAAGCTGGGCGGAATGCCGCTGGAACTGAGCTTCGAAGTGCGCAACATCTTCGGGCGCGACAATTTCGAGTTCCAGGAACTCAACGGCAACCGGATCGAAATCAACACCTTCGACGTCGGCACCGCCGTCAGCTTCGGGCTCAAGGCGAATTTTTGAGTGATGGCGCGGCCCTTCCGGGCCGCGCCTTCCTCGCTCATGCGGCCTGAAGGCCGCGTCGCTGCGGGCGCGCAGTCGCGCTTACGGACCCTATAATCCCGTTCTCGCGCAATCATCTAGAGTTGTCGGTCAGAGGGTTATACCACCCCCCACCCTCAATTCAGATCGAAGACGTAGCCCATTGATCTCACAGTACGCAGCGGATTGCCGCCGCCTGCGCTTTTGAGGGCGCGGCGCAGACGCCCGATCCACACGTCCACGGTCCGTTCGTCGATCGGGGGCTCGCGCTTGCCCAACCCGCCGATCAGATCCTCGCGCGTCAGCACCTGGTTGGGGTTTTCGGCGAAGAACCGCAGCAGCCGGAATTCGTTAGGCCGCAGCGTGATCGGCTCGCCGTTCCAGCGCGCCTGAAGCGCGGCCATGTCGATGCACAGCGCGCCCGCTTCGAACCGGCTGGTGGCGTGGCGCTCGACTCCGCGCGATTGCAGTGCGAGCACCCGGTCGAGCACCGCAGTGCGCGTCAGCGGGCCGACCACGTAATCATCCGCCCCGGCCCGCAAGGCGCGGCGGCGATCCTCGGGGTCGTTTTCCTCCAGCACCATCGTCACATGGGCATCGGCGGTGCGGGGATCGGCGCGCAGGCGGCGGCACATTTCCAACCCCGCCAGATCGTCCATCACCCAGTCGACAAACGCCCACATCGGCCCCTCGACCAAGCGCCGCGGGCCTTCCGCCCCGAGCCGGTCGAACGTGAATCGCCGCTGATCGTGGACGAAATCATCCAGGCTTTCGCCAAGCTCGCTGGTCAGGAAGATATTGACGACGTCCATGCGTGCCCCGCGCTGTTGTCATAAGCGGAGTTGGCGCAGGTGTGTGACGCGTTCGTGACGGGATTGCAGCAATAAGTAGCGGCCGCTCAGGACAGGGTCAGCCCCCCGTCCACCACCAGCGTCTGCCCGGTGATATAGGCGGATAGCGGCGATGCGAGGAACAGCGCCGCGCCGGCCATGTCCTCGGGCGTGCCGAGGCGGCGCAGCGGGATCGCCTTGAGGCTGGCTTCGCGCCGTTCGGGGTGGTCGGTGGTCACGGATGTGAGCTTGGTCGGCACCAATCCCGGCGCGATGCCGTTGACCCGGATGCCGTCGCGCGCCCACGCCTCGCCGAGCGTCTTGGTGAGGCTCGCCGCGCCCGCCTTCGATGCCGCATAGGCGGGCGTGCCGAGGGTCGACTTGAAGGCGGCAACGCTGGAGACGATGATGATCGCGCCCTTGCTTGCGGCCAATGCGGCGTGGAAGGCGCGGGCGGCGTCCATCACCGAATTGAGGTTGATGTCGACCACCGCATCCCAGCCCTCGCGGGTGAACTCCTGTTTTCCATATCGGACAGTGCCCTGGCACAGCACCAGCACATCGACTCCGCCGAAGTCCGCCGCCAGTCGTCCGGCCGCATCGCGGTCGGTCAGGTCAAGTTGGCGGTAATCCAGCCCGGTGAAATCCGCGTCCTCAGCCTCAAGGTAATCGCCGGAATCGGGCCGCGTTCCGGTGACAGTGACAGCCGCTCCCCGCCCCCGGAAGCCGTGCGCGATGCCGTTGCCGATCCCGCTCGATCCGCCGATGACGAGGATGCGTTTGCCGCCAAAGTCGAGCGGATTGTCGAGGGGCTCGGTCATGCTCAAATACTCCGCGAGATCACTTCCTTCATGATCTCGTTGGTGCCGCCGAAAATCCGCGTCACGCGCGCATCGCGCCACAGGCGGGCGATGGCATATTCGTTCATGTAGCCCGCCCCGCCGTGGAGTTGCAGCGACGCGTCGCACATTTCCCATTGCAGATCGGTGTGCCACAGCTTGGCGGCGCTCGCCTCGGCGGTGGTGAGTTCGCCCGCCAGATGCTTGCGGATCGCCCAGTCCAAATGCGCCCAGCCGACTTGCAGCTTGGCCTTGAGGTCCGCCAGCGCGAACTTGGTGTTCTGGAATTCGAACACCGTCTTGCCGAAGGCCTTGCGGTCCTTGGTGAATGTCACCGCCTCGTCGAATGCCCGCTGCGCCGCTGCCTGCGCGCCGACCGCAATGCCTAGGCGTTCCTGCGGCAGCTCCTCCATCAGATGGACAAACCCCATCCCTTCCGCGCCGAGGATATTGGTCATCGGCACGCGGCAGTCGTTGAAGAACAGTTCGGAGGTGTCGGCGGCGTGTTGCCCGATCTTGTCGAGATTGCGCCCGCGTTCGAAACCGGGCGTTTCGGCGTCGACCAGCACCAGCGAAATGCCCTTGGAGCCAAGCTCGGGATCGGTCTTGGCGACCACGATCACGCAGTCGGCGTTCTGGCCGTTGGTGATGTAAGTTTTCGAGCCGTTGATGACGAGGTGGTTGCCGTCCTTCTTGGCGGTGGTGCGGATGCCCTGAAGGTCGGAGCCTGCGCCGGGCTCGGTCATGGCGATGGCGGTGATGATGTCGCCACTGACCATGCCGGGGAGGTACTTGGCGCGCTGTTCGGGGTTGCCGAGGCGCTCGAAATAATTGGCGGTGATGTCGTTCTGGAGGGTGAAGCCGGCGGACGATCCGAGATAGGACAGTTCCTCGGTCAGCACGCAGTTGAAGCCGAAATCGAGGCCGAGGCCGCCATTTTCCTCCTTCACCGTCATGCACAGCATCCCGGCGTCGCCCATCTTTTTCCACACATCGCGCGGGACGATGCCGTTCGCTTCGTGCTCGTCCATGTGCGGGGTCAGGGCTTCCGCAAAGACCTTGCGCACGGTGTCGCGGAAGGCCTCGTGGTCTTCATTATAGGCGGTGCGATAGGATGTTGCGAGCATGGCGGTTCTCTCCGGAAAAACGGTTTTGATTTGCCACGATAGAAGCCCGCGCGCCCGCAAGGGTCAAGCGCGAAAGTGGGGGTGGGATCGTCAGCCCGCCGGTTGGGCCGTCACAAACGCCATGTTGCCCTCGCGCCGCGCATCGACCGGCGTCGCGAGGCCCGAACCGGACGCGTTCAGCCGCCTGGTGAGTTGCGCAAAACTCCGCGGCACGGCCACTTCGCCCGCCCTGTGCAGCAAGGCGAGGTATCGTGCTCCCAGCCAGCGATCATCGACGAGGCTGCTCAGAAAGATCGCGCCCTCTGGCGCAGTCACCCGCGCCAGCTCTGCGGTCACGGTTTCGAAATCTGCAAACAGGTGCAGCATTCCGGGATTGAGAACAGCACCGAAAGCCTGTTTGCGAAACGGCAAATTGTTGAGGTCGGCCTGAAGGAACCAGAGATGATCCGCCACACCGCCCGTCAAGGCGCGGATGCGGTCGCGGCCCGCAGCGAGCATATCGAGCGAGAGATCGACGAGCACCGTGAGCCGTCCCGATCCGGCATGAACCGCAGCGGTGGAAACCAGCGTGCCGCATCCAGCATCCAGCAGCGGGCCCGATCCGTGCCGTGCCGCAGCCCGTGCGAAAGCGGCATAGGAAGTGGGCGACGTGCCCCACGCAAGCGCATTGTAGAGCCTGTTCCCAATCAGCGCATCATAGGCCCTAGCGCGGCCATCATAGCGTTGGCCGACCTCGCCGGGGGCAAGCACGGACCAGATGTGATCGTCAACCGGCCTTGCTGCGGCGCTTTCGATCAGCAGGGAGGCAAGGGCAGGCGGCATCGGGATAGAGGGGTTTGGGCTTACCCCACAAACGCCCGCTCAATAACAAACTGCCCCGGCTTGTTGTTCGCGCCCTCTTCAAAGCCGCGCGCTTCCAGATCAGCCGCGTGATCCTTGATCATCGCCATCGATCCACACAGCATCACGCGGTCCTCGTCGGGCACGAAACGCTGCGGGCCATTGGACTGTTCGAACAGCCGCCCGTCGTCGATCAGCGCCTGAATGCGGCCCTGCGTGCGGAACGGTTCGCGGGTAACCGTCGGCACGTAGATCATCTTGGCGCGGTCTTCGTCTTCGAGCAGCGGGTCGCCTTCGAGCTTGCTTTCCAGCAGCTCGCGATAGGCCAACTCGTTCACGTTGCGCACCGAGTGGACGACGATCACTTCCTCGAACATCTGGTAAACCTCGGGATCGCGCACCAGGCTCATGAACGGCGCCAGCCCAGTGCCGGTCGACAGCATGAACAACCGCTTGCCCGGCAGCAGCGCGTCGGTCACCAGCGTGCCGGTCGGCTTCTTGCCGAGGTAGATCGGATCGCCGACATTGATGTACTGAAGGCGCGACGTCAGCGGGCCGTCCTGCACCTTGATCGAGAGGAACTCCAGTTCCTCGTCATAACTGGGCGAGGCGACCGAATAGGCGCGCAGCAGCGGCTTGCCGTTGTCGCCGGGCAGGCCGATCATCACGAATTCGCCCGACCGGAAACGAAAGCTCGGCGGACGGGTGATCTTGAAGCTGAACAGCCCTTCACACCAGTGGTGGACATAGGTGATCGTCTCGACAGAGAGCGCCGCGCTTTCGGTGAACTGGTCGCGGTCGATGATGGGCTGGTTCAAAACGGGCCTCGAATACAGGTCAGCGCCGCAAGGACACGCGGCTGGAATGGGGGCGCAGATGGACGACAAGTGCGCGCCCTTCAAGACAGTTTAGCGATAAGCCCTGAAAGCGGGCCTTGATGCGCCTCAATTCCGTTGGCGCAAATCAGTTCCAGCCAGCACGATCGAAGATCCGCACCGCCTCGGCCTGATTGCGCCCGATTTCTGCGGCGTTGATCGTATCGGGCTTGAAGTTGCCCAACTGCTCGACCGCCGAATTGGCCTTCAGACCTTGCGCTGCCGGATATTCGTTATTGCCGTCGGCGAAGTAGCGCTGGGCGCTTTCCGAGGTGAGATATTCAAGGAACTTCACTGCATTTTCGCGATTGGGGGCGTTCTTGACCACGCCTGCGCCGCTGACATTGACGTGGGTTCCCACCCCGTCCTGATCGGGGAAGATCACGCCGATATTGTCGAAGATCGCCTGCTGGTCGGCATCGCCCCCGGCATAGCGTGCGAGGTAATAGGTGTTGACCACCGAGATGCGGCACTGGCCCGCAGCCACCGCTTCGATCTGCGAGGTGTCGTTGCCCTGCGGCGGCTGCGCGAAATTGGCGACCACGCCCTTGGCCCACTCCTCGGCCTCCGCCGCGCCATTATGCGCGATGATGCTGGAGAGCAGCGAGATGTTGTAGATGTTGGACGAGGAACGGATGCAGATATCGCCCCGGAACTTCGGATCGGCGAGATCGGCGTAGGTTTCCAGCCCCTCGGGCTTTCCGGCGGCCTTGTTGTAGATGATGATCCGCGCGCGGGTCGAAAGGCCGGTCCACAGCCCGTCGGGATGGCGCAGGTTGGCAGGGATGCGTTCGGCCAGCACGGCGGAATCGACCGGGCCGAACACGCCCGCTTCCTCGGCCCGCCACAACCGCCCGGCATCGACAGTGATGAGGATATCGGCCGGGCTGAATTCGCCTTCGGACTCGATCCGCTCAATCAGTGCGTCGGCATCGGCCTCGATCCGGTTGACCTTGATCCCGGTCGCTTGCGTGAAGTCCTCGTACAGCGCCAGGTCGGTATCGTAGTGGCGCGAGGAATAGAGGTTGACCACGCCTGCATCGGCCGGAGCGTCATCCACCGGAGCTTCGGAGCAGCCGACGAGAACGCCAAGACTGGCGCAGGCAATCAGGCCGAGGATCAGTTTCTTCATGCTTGGAGCTTTCTCGCTTAAAGTTGCGAATGACTTGCAATATTATTTGGCGCGGCGCAAGCCCTAACTCCGCGTGAACACCCTGAGGTTGCCGGCACGCGGAGTGACCCGGTACCGCTTCGCGGGATCGACCGGTGCGGTTGTCTCGGCGGTGATCTCCGCTCCGTCTGCAGTCATCAGCACCACTCGCACGCCCTTGCCCTGAAGGTGGCAATCGCGCACCCGCAAGCCATCGGCATCCGGCACCAGTTCAAGCGCATCGGCGTGCACCAGCAGATCGAATGCCGCGCCATCGGGCGGCGCGCCGTCCATCGGCCAGAGCCCGAACGGAGTGACAAGCCCGCCCTCCCCGCGCATCCCCGGCACCACCTGCGCGCCGCCGAACATCGCGCCGACCGCCGCGCTGGCGGGCGCATCGTGCAGTTCCTGGGGGCTGGCGAACTGGACGATCCGCCCCGCCTCCATCACCGCGATCCGGTCTGCTATGTCGAGCGCCTCTGCCGGGTCATGCGTGACCAGCACCGTGGTCGCGCCCCGCTCGCGCAACAGGATGCGGCAATCGCGGCGCAGGCGGCGGCGCAGCACGATATCGACGCTGGCGAAGGGTTCGTCCATCAGCAACACCTGCGGCCCCGGTGCCATCGCGCGGGCCAGCGCGGCGCGCTGTTGCTGACCGCCCGACAACTCGTGCGGATAGCGTGCGCCCAGCCCCGCCAGCCCGACCTGCGCCAGCCAGCCCTCGGCCTCGCTGCGGCGCTGTTTCGGCAGGCCGAACGCAATATTGGCTGCGATGGTCATGTGCGGAAACAGCGCGCCATCCTGAAACACCAGCCCCACGGGCCGCGCTTCGGGCGGCGGGCTGCGGCGGGCATCGGCCAGCGGCTCGCCCGCAATCAGGATGCTGCCCTGCTGCACCCGCAGCAATCCCGCCGCCAATCCGAGCAGAGTTGACTTCCCGCAACCCGACGCGCCAAGCAGGCACGTGATCTCTCCCGTCGGCGCGGTGAAACTGATGTCCTCCAGCGCTCTGACCTGACCATAAGCATGGGCAATATGACGAAATTCGAGGCTCAACGATTGATCCCGCCCATGATCCTTGGGAGTTGCCGGTGAGCCGCCTTAGGCAATTTGCACCGGCAGAGGCAAGCACGCCCGCAGCGTCGGGAGCCTGGTGGAGTGTCGCCGCGCTGGCGATTGCCGCGCTGGCGGGCCTGCCGATCGCTGCGATCCTTGTGGGCGCGACCAGCGGCGGGTTCGACGCGATTGAACATCTCGCGCGCACGGTGCTGGGCGGATATGTGCTCAACACCGGTCTGCTGATGCTGCTGGCGGGCACATTTGCCGCCGTGGTCGGCACCGGCTGCGCGTGGCTGGTGGCGGCGAGCGAGTTTCCGGGTCGCCGCGTGCTCGGCTGGGCGCTGGTGCTGCCGCTGGCGGTGCCGGCCTATATCGCGGCCTATATCTATGCCGATATGCTGGACTTTGCCGGCCCGGTGCAGAGCGCGCTGCGCCAAGCTGTTGGCTGGGGGCCGCGCGATTATGCCTTCCCCGATATCCGTTCCTTGGGCGGCGGCGCGCTGGTGCTGGGGCTGGTGCTGTATCCTTACGTCTACCTGCTCGCCCGCACTGCTTTTGCCACGCAGAGCGTCACCCAGTTCCGCGCCGCCCGCAGCCTTGGCGCGGCCCCGGCGCGCGCGTTCCGGCAGGTCGCCCTGCCCGCTGCACGCCCCGCCATTGCGGGCGGTCTGGCGTTGGTGCTGATGGAGGTGCTGGCCGATTTCGGCGTGGCCGAATATTTCGCCATCCCCACATTCTCCACCGGCATTTTCCGCAGCTGGCTGGCGATGGGGGACAAGCCCGCGGCGCTCAAGCTGGCGGCGGTGATGCTGGTGTTCGTGGTGGCGCTGGTCGCGCTCGAAGCTGCCACCCGGCAGGGCCGCAGCGACAGCCGTGACGGGCTGGCGGGGCGCAGTGCCAGCGAGCCGCTGGTGGCGCTATCGCCGCTGGGTAAGGCGCTGGCCTGCATCGCCTGCCTCCTGCCTGTGCTGCTCGGCTTCGTGATCCCGGCGGGGTATCTGGCGATGATGGCGATGAGCGATGTCGCGCAGGGTGCGGCGGGCGATCTCGCCACTTACGCAGCGGGCAGCCTGCGTCTGGGGCTGGCGGCCAGCGGCGTGTGCCTTGTCGCCGCATTGCTGCTGGCCTTTGCCCGCGCACGATCGACCTCGCGGGTCACGGCGGGCGCGATCCGGCTGGGCACGCTCGGCTATGCACTGCCCGGCGCGCTGCTGGCGGTCGGCCTGCTCGCCCCGCTCGGCGCGCTTGACCAGAGCCTGACGCGCTTCGCCCGCGATGCGCTGGGCTGGAGCGGAGGGCTGCTGCTGACCGGCACCAGCGCGGTGCTGGTCTATGCGCTCTCGGTACGGTTCCTGACGGTGGCCTATAACAGCGTCAGCGGCGGGATGGCACGCATTCCCCCGGCGCTCGATTCGGCGGCGCGCAGCCTTGGCGCCGGACCGCGGCGGGTGTTGGCGCGGATCTATGCCCCGCTGCTCGCCCCCAGCCTGCTGGGCGCAGCCGCGCTGGTGTTCATCGATGCGGTGCGTGAACTTCCCGCCACGCTGATCCTGCGCCCGTTCAATCTCGAAACGCTGGCCACCCGCACCTATCGCCTTGCCAGTGACGAAAGGCTGGTCGAAGCGGCGATCCCGGCGCTGATCCTGCTGGCGGCGGGGATGCTGCCGGTGCTGCTGCTCAACCGGCTGACGAAGCGCTGAAGGCTCCCTCACAACTGTAAACGTGGATTGACGCCTCCCCTGTCCATCTAACCCTTGTCCCGCTGCGTTCGGGCGCTAGAACCGGCCAATATGGCACGTTTTCCTTTTTCCGCGATCGTCGGTCAGGACGAGATGAAGCAGGCGCTGCTGATTGCAGCGGTCGATCCCAGCATCGGGGGCGTTATGGTGTTCGGCGACCGAGGGACGGGCAAATCCACCGCTGCGCGCGCGCTCGCCGGGCTGCTGCCGCCGATCATGGCGGCGGATGGCTGCCCCTATGGCGCTTCCAAAGAGGATCAGGCGCGCTACCCGGACGTGTGCGGCACCGGCAAGCTGGTGAAGCGCGCCGTTCCCTTCGTCGACATGCCGCTGGGCGCTACCGAGGACCGCGTGATCGGCAGCCTTGATCTGGAACGCGCGCTGCGATCGGGCGAAAAGGCGTTCGAACCCGGCCTGCTGGCCAAGGCGCACCGGGGCTTCCTGTATATCGACGAGATCAACCTGCTCGAGGATCATCTCGTCGACCTGCTGCTGGATGTCGCCGCCTCGGGCGAAAACGTGGTTGAGCGCGAAGGCCTGTCCGTGCGCCACCCGGCCAAATTCGTGCTGATCGGCAGCGGCAACCCCGAAGAAGGCGAATTGCGCCCGCAATTGCTCGACCGCTTCGGGCTTTCGGTGGAAGTGCGCAGCCCCAAGGACATCGAGGTTCGGATTGCGATCATGCGGCTGGTCGCGGAGAACGAGCGCGATCCCGACGGCTTCGCCGCGCGCTGGGCGGGTGAGGACGAGAAGATCCTCAAGAAGGTCGCGCGCGGCAAGGCCCGCCTGACCAAGCTGGAAACCGGCGAGGATGTGCTGCGCGATGCCGCCGAATTGTGCATGGCGGTGGGCGCGGATGGCTTGCGCGGGGAACTCACCCTGATGCGCGCCGCCCGCGCGCTGGCGGCGCTCGACGGGGCGAAGTCCGTCACCCGCAAGCATCTGATCGCGATTGCCCCGTCGGCCTTGCGCCACCGGCTGCGGCGCGATGTGCTGGACGAAACCGGATCGACCGTGCGCATCACCCGCGCGATCGGCGAATTGTTCGGATGAACGCAGCCGAAGTCGCCGATCCGCAGGCCGACCTGCAAGCCGATTGGCAAGCCGATCCGTTGGGGGACGCGGTGCGCGCCGCCAGCCTGTTCGTGCTCGCGCCGAAGCTGTTCGGCGGGATGGTGCTGCGCGGGAGCAGTCCTGCACGCGATGCGCTGGTGGCGGCGCTGGGCGAAGCGATGGCGCTCAGGCGGATGCCCGGCCATGTCGATGACGAGCGATTGCTGGGCGGGATCGATCTGGCCTCCAGCCTCTCCGCCGGCAAGCCGGTGCGCCAGCGCGGGCTGATTGAGGAAGCATCGGGCGGCGCGCTGATCGCCGGGATGGCCGAACGGCTGGACAGCACCATCGCCGGGCGGCTGGCACAGGCGCTCGATGAAGGCGGCGCGGCGCTGGTGCTGCTCGACGATGCGGCCGAGCAGGATGAAGGCCCGCCTGCCAGCCTGATGGAACGCCTCTCCTTCGTCTGCGATCTATCGGCCTCGCGGCGCTGGCAGGGGGTGGAACTGGCCCCGGCGGCACGCCCCCTCGCCGCTGTCGCGCCGCTGGATGATGACGCCATGACAGCGCTCGCCGCGACCGCAGCGATGCTGGGGGTGGACAGCTTGCGCGCGCTGATCTTTGCGGGCGAAGCGGCGCGGGGGCTGGCGGCGCTGGCCGGGCGTGAGAGCGCGAACGACGCCGATCTGTCGGGAGCGGTGCGGCTGGTGCTGGCCCCGCGCGCCACCCGCCTGCCGCCGCAGGATGCTGAACAACCGCCTGAAGAGCAGCAGGAACCCCCGCCCCCGCCCCCGGACGGCGAGCAGGATAAAGCCGAGGATTCCGACCGGCAGCAGCAGGAGCCGGACCTGTCCGAAATCCTCGTCGAGGCGGCCAAGGCGGCGATCCCGGCCGATCTGCTTGCGAGCCTTGCGCAGGGCAAAGCACCGCGCCGCTCATCCAGCAGCGGCACCGGGCAGAAACGCAAGGCGGCAACGCGCGGCAAGCCACTGGGCGCCCGCCCCGGAATGCCGCGCGGCGGTGCCAAGCTGGCGCTGATCGACAGCCTGCGCGCTGCCGTGCCGTGGCAGCAGGTGCGCCGCAAGGAGCACGGCGCCGATCCCGACTCCCCTATCCTTATGCGCAAGGAAGACCTGCGCATCCGCCGGTTCGAGGAGCGCGCTGCCCGCGTCACGATCTTCGCGGTCGATGCCAGCGGATCGGCAGCGGCGGCGCGGCTGGCCGAGGCCAAGGGCGCGGTCGAACTGATGCTGGCGCAGGCCTATGTCACCCGTTCCGAAGTCGCGCTGGTCGCCTTTCGCGGTGAGCAGGCCGAATTGCTGCTGCCTCCCACCCGCTCGCTCACCCGCGCCCGGCGGGCGCTGTCCGAACTGCCGGGTGGCGGCGGTACGCCGCTGGCGCTGGGCCTCAACGCCGCGCGCGAAGTGGCCGAAGCGGTAATCGCACGCGGACGCAGCGCAAGCCTCGTCATCCTGACCGATGGCCGCGCCAATATCGCTGCCGATGGCTCCCCCGGCCGGCCGCAGGCCAAGGCCGATGCAGAAAGCGCGGCGAAAGCGATTTACGCGCGCGGGATCGATACGCTGGTGGTGGATATCTCCGCGCGGCCCGGCCCTGAAGGCGCTGCACTGGCGCAGGCGCTGGGCGGACGCTTTCTCGCGCTGCCGCGCGCCGATGCGCGGATGCTGCAGGCCGCGATCAACGCCGTGCAACCGGCGCTGGCGGCATGAGCACGCTCGACTGGAACCGCGAAGGGCTGATCTGGCCGCACCGCGACGCTAGCCAATTCATCGAAGCAGGCCGTGCGCGCTGGCATGTGCAGCGGATGGGACCGGATAGTGGGCGAACAGGAGCGCCGCTGCTGCTGCTCCACGGCACCGGCGCTTCGGTCCATTCATGGCGCGGGCTGATGCCGCTGCTGGCGCAAAGCCACGATGTGATCGCCATCGACCTGCCGCGCCATGCCTTCACCACCGGCCACAATGCCTACGCGATGAGCCTGCCTGCAATGGCGGGCGAGATTGCCGGACTGCTGAAGGTGCTGGCGGTCGAACCCGCCGCGATCATCGGCCATTCGGCAGGCGCGGCGATTGCGCTGCAACTGGCGCTCGACCACGGCTATGCCGGGCCGATCGTGGGCCTCAACTCCGCGCTGCGACCCTTCCCCGGTCCGTTCGCGCAGATCTTCCCGGCGGTGGCGAAAGCGCTGTTCATCAACCCGCTGGTGCCGCGGTTCTTCGCCGGAAGCATCGACCTTGTCGGCGGGGCCAAGAAGTTCCTGTGGCGGTCCACCCATTCGCACATCGATGCCGAGGGCCTCGCCTGTTATCGCACGCTGCTGAAGCATCCCGGCCATGCTGGCGGCGCGCTCGCCATGATGGCGAACTGGGACTTGCCCGGCCTGCGGACGCGGATGGGCAGCGTCGCCAATCCGGTGCTGCTGGTTCATTCCGACAAGGATCCGGCCATCCCGCTCGCCTGGACGCAGGAGGCGCGCGGCTGGCTGCCGCAGGCGCAGCTTGAAGTGCAGCACGGCCTCGGCCATCTTGCCCACGAGGAAGCGCCCGCGCAGGCCGCCGGGCTGATCGCGGCATTCCTCGCGCGGCAGGGATAGGAGAGGCACCATGAACAGCGGCAATTTCGGCTGGATCGAACTGGTGTTCTTCTATGGCATCGCGATCGGGATTGGCGTTTGGCAATGGGTCAAGATGGACCGCATGCTGAAGAAAACCCGCGCCGAACGTGCGGCAAAAGAGGCGGCGGAGAACGGGGGCGGGCCGCCTGCTGAATAGATTCGACTGCGTAGGCGGATGGTCCGCGTTTTGGCCTCGCCGAACAAAAGTTGCCGATCTGGAATCGACCCGTTTGCGGTCATCCGCGGGTCCGGGGCTCAAACCCGAGAGCCGCATGACGGCTTTCGGCGGAAGCAGACGTTATCGCTGACGATCGGGAACGCTCGAGTTTGGGTCGAGAGCATCAGATGCTGGCTGCCTCATTGGACGGCTGCTTTCCGCCCGTCCCAAGCCATTTCGCAAGCGACCGCAAAGCCGCCGTAGCTAAATAGACTTTTCGCACGAGTGCGGAGGTAACTTCGGCTCCGACGAAAGCTGTTCTGTTTGCCATGCAACGAGTGCCGGATCATTCTGGCTTTTGTGCAGACAAAGCGGTCAGGCTTCGTCCTCTTTGAGCTTAGGGCCTGCCAACAGCGCTCTGATCTTTCGAGATTGGGATCCAGATGGTGCAGTCTACTCCATCTTTTTTGAACTCGTAGGCGGTGCGGGCACCAAGTTGGTAGGGCAAGGCCTTCTCAATTAGGGCACGCCCCTGTCCTGACCCTTTGGCAAGTTCACCGCTGGACATTTGGACTCCAGTTTCAGTCCAGGCAATTTGCAGCCACAGCTCGTCATCCTCGTGACCTAGTTCAAGTGCCCAGTTGATGGCCAGCGCCGCACCGTCTTGCCCAAGCGCGCCATACTTGAGGGCGTTGGTGGTGAGTTCGTGCAATGCCATGGCAAGTGTCTGCACGGCTGATGATCTCAGACGCACGCCGCACGGGCCAGACAAACTCACCTTCCCGGCAGTTTCGTTGCCCTGCAGCGCAGTCAGCTCCATCTTGAGCAGTTCATCAAAAGCTACGCGGTCGTCGGATTCAAGGCGGGACAGCAAGCCCTGCACCCGCGCCAAGGCATCAAGCCGGGTGCGATACTTCGACCGAAATTCTGCATAATCGCTGCTGCTTCGCGCCGTCATCTCGCACATCGATCCGATTACACCGATGAGATTGCGGGTGCGATGCTGGAGTTCTCCCACCAACACTGCTTGACGATTCTGTAGTTCGCGCAGGTCATGAACGTCGGTGCAGGTTCCGAGCCATTCGAGGATTTCGCCTCCTCCATCGAGTAGCGGCTGCGCGCGGAATTTGAACCAGCGATATTCGCCAGTATCGCGATGGCGAATGCGGCACTCGAATTCGATTTGCATCTTTTCTGACGCCGACGATTGGGCCTGCTTCGCGGCGGCGCGATCTTCGGGATGTAATGCTTCGAGCCAGCCATCGCCGAAGCTCGCTTCCCCTGAAACGCCTGTGAGCGTTCCCCATTGGTAGCTCGCCCAGGTCCAGCCGCCGTGAGGGGCTGCCCGCCAAACGAGTTGCGGAATGCCATCAATAAGGGTGTGCAACCGGTTTTCGCTCTCACGCAGCGCTGCCTCGACCGCTTTGCTCTCGCTAATGTCGGTAATGACAGTAACAAAGCCGGACACTTCGCCTTCCAGGGCGCGGGTTGGCACTGTTGCGATCCGCGTCCAGACCTCCCCGCCATCTTCGTCGGTGAAAATCATTTCCTGTCCTGGAAGGACGCTTTCTCCGCGTAGTGCCCTGGAGCCAGGGAACTCGTCCGGCTGCAGCGGGCGTCCATCTTCATGCCAGCCACGCCAGCGGGTAACTCGCTCGGGGTCGCGCGAGGGTATAGTATAGGTTGGAAAAAGGCTGAGGTATTGCTCGTTGGCAACAAGTGCCTGACCGTTGCAATCTACAGCGGCAATCGCGGCCGGCACGCTATTAAAAGTGGCGAGCAGGCGTTGCTCAATGAGCCTCAGACGCTGAAAGGTCGAACGCAGAAACAGAGCCACTGCGAAGATAGACGCATTAGTGAAAACGAAAATTTCGAAATTGACCAGCCCCGCCCCGGACAGACCGAATATCCCCCTAGGAGGCAGCCAGAACACGGCGACAGCGATCATTGAAATCGCCAGAGAAAGTAAGCCCGGGCCAATCCCCCCAAACAGCGAGCAGACAAGCACGACTGGGAAAAAGAGGGCAAAGGGAACCACACCCTCACCAAATATTTCGAGCAGGCCTCTGAGTGCGATCGCGGCTGATGTCAGTAAAGCGGCCCATCCGTATGTTGCCCAAGAGGGAGATCGTGTCAGGAGCCTGTTAGCGGCTTGATTGCCGATCAAGGATGAAAATGGCGGCGCCGAATGTTCAATACGCAACCTCAGCCCCCTCGTTATAGGCTATGGGATACTCTCCGCCGCCCCAACTGAATAACTTGGATTCGTATTCTGCATCAAGGTGTCGAAGCGAGAAGTGTAAAATTGACATCGGCAGCATGAGTTCCGAACTCGGCGTATTTTGCGGCCCGCATCGTCGAGCGCACGAGTATATGGTGACCTATCGGACTGGCACCGAGGACAATGTTTGAATTCTCGGGACAGTCACCAGCCTATCCTGGGCACGGAGCCTTCGGAGCAAAGCGTTCATGCATGATCTTACTTGCGGCAATCGGTCGATAATCAACCCAGCCCAGTTTTAGTCGTTTTGCCACGGAAAAGCAGGTATTTAAAAGCAGAAGGGCAGGTCAGCCACTTGGCCCCCGTCAAGGGCATTGAGAGAGCGATAGGTAACTGGAATAAATGCCAATCACCCCGGTTCTGCTGAACGACGCGTTGCGGGTCGGCAGCAGCCTCTGCGCCGCCCAAGCCGCAACGGGCCGCTTTTCGACATTTCGTCCTCCCAATACCCGACATGCAGAAAGCGACCCCGTTCCGGTCGTTTCGTCAGGCCTATGTTTGTGCCTTAAGGATGCGGCAAGGGCAAAGCTTTAATCGTGAAGCAGTTTTGGATCGGATCGGCTGCGATATCGAACGCCGAGAAAAATCGGAGGCAATATCATGATGGGCGAAGTCTATATTGTCCATAATTGGCGGGGTGGAAACGTCGGTGTCAAAACGGGAAGTCGCACGATGTACTTTAACCATGAATGGGGCCCGCCCCAATTTGAGGTACCGACACCTCCCGACGAAGTGTTCGAAGCCATTCATAAGGTCAATAAAGGCGCCCCTTTAGCACGAGCCGAACTCCCTGAAGCCGCTGCTATTTGGAACGAAAAGGCGTTCACGCGGCAAGGTGATCTGACGGCTATCGGCGGGTTTTACGCGGTTCGGGGCAGTATGGCAGAAGTCCTGCAACAGTATGACCTTGGTGAGGGAGGTCTGATCCCGGTTCCGCTGTTTAAGGATGATCTGATAACACCGTGGCCAGAGCCGGTATGGTGGGTCAATTTCGGTGCGAATAAAGAGAGTTTTTTGCCCGAGGAAAGCAAAGGCGTCCGGTTCCTGATGGAGCATCGTGACGGATATAAAGTATGGACGTTCAATGGCTCTACAGAAGATGACATGATCACCGTTTCTCCAAACGCACTTGAAGGGAGCGATCTCTGGGTCGAAAGGGGTCTTCTGAGGGAGATCTTTATATCTGGCGACTTGGTGCGCGCCTTGGTTGAAGCTAAAATCAAACCCAAACTGCGCTTTAGCCGCGTAGGCATTGCAGGGGACGATCAATGAGCGCCGGACTCCTGAGCGTCTGACCGGATCGTTTGTCGACTTGCGATTGATCGAGCGCTGACGAAAGCCGCCGTTCGCCTTTCCACCCACTTCCAGTCACTCGCGCGCGCCAACTCAAATCCTGAAAGCCGCCGTCAGCAAACGACCGCGTAACGGACGCCACCCGTCGTTCCCGTGCTTGCCCGACCCGGCGCAGGCGGGGGGCACGGGGCTTGGCTAAACCCGGCGCGGGATAGACGGAGGGTAGCCGCGCCCCGGATCAAGGCCGGCGCAACGATGGCAAAGATAGCGGATGGCCGCTCCGGCCTGCATTCCACCTCTCACCTCGCCTTCCAAAAGCGGTCGCCTCCCCTCACCCGGCCTCGCGCTTTCCTACTCGCGCAAAAGTCGGCAGCACTGTGCGCATGGCCTGCCCCCCCTCCCCCTCCGCTGCCGTCCGACAAGGCCGCAAGGTGCGGGAGGTTTTCGGTTCCTGGACAGTGTCTCATGTGTCTCCTACAGGCGCGCCGCAGCGGCGGGAAACGCCCTAGCCCTTGCGGCGCGGCATCCGGTAGGGCAGCATGAACTGCACCAGCGGTGAGGAGAAGCGCCGCATATCGAGGCTTTCCTGCACCGCCACCACCTCCTCGCCCGCGAACCGCGAGGCGAGTTCGGAGCGGGCGTAGAAAGGGGTGTCCTCCCACGTGCGGCGCACTTCGGCCACCCCGATGTCGGACCGGGTACGGCGTTCCACGCGCCACTTGCTGCGCGGCAGGCGGGCGATCGGCGGCAGGTCGACCGGTTCGGGCACGCCGTCCTTGTCGAACCGCAGTGCGCTGGCGAACAGCGAACCATCGCCGCGCTCGCCCTCGTAGCACACCAGCGCACCTTCCTTGAGATGCGCGCGCGACCAGTGCCAGGTGTTGAAGCCTGCCTCCAAGGGCTCGGCCCCGCGGTTGTGATCGAGATAGCCCTTGCCGCTCCACGATATGCCGGGCGACGTCATCTCCACCTCGATCCGGGCGCGCGGGGCGAGGCAGTGCCAGATGTGGCTTTCCTGCCCGTCGAGCGCGAAGGCGGTGCGGTTGAGTGCCTCCGGGAACACGCGCACGGTGCCGATCACCGGGCGCTGCCACGGCACGAACAGGCGGGTGTCGCCTTCGACGATGTCGATGGTGAGCGCGTCGCCGTCCCAGCGCATCGCACTCGGTCCGATCACGAGGTTGCTGGGGTCCTGCTCGACCGCGCCCGATGCGCGCTCGGTCATGGTCCAGCGCGCCTGCGGGCCGTAAAGCGCGACGTTGAGCGCACAATGGTTGAGCGGTTCGCCCCGCCCGCTGCGCTTGTAATAGGGCGAGAACACGCTGCCCAGAAACGCGATAATCGTCAGCCCGTGCTGCCCGTCGTCGCTGATCGCGTCGACATACCACCAGGAGTAGCCGCCCGCAGGGATGTCCTCGTCGAAGCGAGGTCCCGTCCGATCACCCGCGCGGCCAGCTGCCCGGACAAGGCTGCCATGGGCACCCCAGCCGCCGGATGGGTCGCCCCGCCCGTGCAGTACAGACCGGGCAGCTTCGTTGTCGGCCCCTGCCGCTGGAAAGAGGCCGCCCAGCCGTGCGACGCTCTGCCATAAAGGGCGCCGCCCGTGGCCGGGAACAGGTGCTCCCAATCCTGCGGGGTCATGAGCTGGTGCGGCAACGGCTCTTCCAATGTCAGACCGCAGCGCCGCAGCGTGGCCATCATGGCTTGGGTGCATCGCTCTCTCTCCTCGGGTGAATAGGCGTGGGTGTCGCCATTGGCAGGCGCGTTGACGATGATCTGGAGGCGCTCGCGGCCTTCCGGCTTCGCGGCGTGTTCGCTCGCGCCGCGATCCATGGCGCAGACATAGACGGTGGGATCGGACGGCGGGTTTCCGGCGGCGATCTCTCGGAACTCGCGGGCGTAATCGGGCGAGAAGAACACGTTGTGGTGGTTGAGATCGAACTCTTCGGTGCGGGTATGGGCATACCACACCAGCGCCGAAAGCGAGCGTTTGGCAGGCGGGATCGCGGGCACGGCGCGCGTGGCCGCCGCTCCCAGCCGTCCGGCGGCAAGCGCTCCCGGATCGCCGTTGCAGATGACGATGTCGGCGGAAATGACCTCGCCCGAAACCAATCGCACCCCGCTGGCGCGGCCATTGGCGGTGAGCACTTCGGCGACCGGCGCGTTCGTCCGCACCCGGGCGCCCTGCTGCGCGGCAACGGACGCTATAGCTGTGGCCAGCGCGTGAATGCCGCCCTCGATCAGCCACACCCCGCGCGCCTCGACATCGGCGATCAGCATCAGTGTGGCAGGGGCGGCAAAGGGCGACGATCCGCAATAGGTGGCGTAGCGGCCGAACAGCTGTCGCAGGCGCTGGTCCTTGAAATGGCTGCCGAGCGCATCCCACATCCGGTCAAACGGGCGCATCGCGAGCATATCGCCCAGCTTCCACGGCCGGATCCGCCACATCATCGGCAGCGGGGTGCTGGCCTTGTCGCCGCGCAGGAAGGGGTCTTCGAGCACGTCGAAGATGCGCGCCGCCTCGGCGGTGAAGCTCCGATATCCGCGCGCAGCCTCTGCCCCGGAAAACTCGGCCACGGCAGCCGCACTGCGTTCGGGATCGGCATGGAGATCGAGGGTGCCGCTGTCGTCCCACGCGTGGCGGGCGATCACCTCGGCGCGGGCGATGGTGACGTGATCCTCAAGCCGAGTTCCGCACGCCGCGAACACTTCGTCGAACACGGCGCGATAGGTGAACACGGTCGGTCCGCCATCGATCTCGGCGCCGTCGACAGCGACCCGCCGCGCCTTGCCGCCGACCCAGCCCTCTTTTTCGAACACGGTGACATCGCAGCCGCGCGCAGCCAGCAGCGCCGCGCTGACCAGCCCGCCAATTCCGGCTCCGATCACGACGACTCGCGCGCTCACCTGTCCTCCCTGCCCGATTTCCTGACAATATCATTGACCTTGTCACCGCATCTGTCCAATTGTTTAGACATATGGCCCCTGAATTTCCCCGCTCGTGACCGATTGGACTGCCATGCGCACGAGCATCCGGACGGGCTGGATCGCGCGCCGCAACGCAGTATTCGCCAACCCGCGCTTTCAACACTGGGCCGCGCGCCTGCCGCTGATCCGCCGGAGTGCGCGCAGTCGCGCCAATGGCGCATTCGATCTGCTTGCCGGATTCGCCTATTCGCAGGTGCTGCGCGCGGCGGTGGAAGGCGGATTGCTCGACATCCTCAAGGACGGCCCGATCGGTGCTGCAGAAATCGGCCGCCGCATGGACCTGAGCGAGGATGCCGCCCTCACGCTGCTGCGTGCCGCGCGGTCGCTTATGCTGGCGGAGGAAGCCGGGCCGGACCGATGGATGCTGGGCGAACAGGGGGCCGTGTTCGCGTCCAATCCGGGGGTGCAGGCGATGATTCGCCATCACCGTCTGCTGTATGCCGACCTCGCCGATCCGCTTGCCTTGCTGCGCCGCGACCGGCGCGAGCCGACCGATCTGTCACGCTTCTGGACCTATGCCGGGGCGCTCCACGGCGGGGCCGAACGCGGGGAGCAAACGTCTGAATATTCGCAACTCATGGCCGCCTCCCAGCATTTCGTCGCGGACGAGGTACTGGCTTCGGTGTCGTTCAAAGGCGTGCGGCGGCTGCTCGATGTCGGCGGCGGGCATGGGGCGTTCCTGACTCACATCGGCGCGGCCTGGCCGCACTTGGAACTCGGACTGTTCGATCTGCCCGAAGTTGTGGAAACCGGACAGACCGTGCTCGCCGACACCTTCGGATCCGCGCGGGTTGCGGGCCATCCAGGCAATTTCTTCAAGGATTCCATACCCCAAGACTATGACATGGTGTCGCTGATCCGGATCTTGCACGATCACGACGACGCCCCCGTGCTCGCGCTGCTCGGCAATATCCGCGCCAGCATGGCCCCCGGCGCCCGCCTGCTGATTGCCGAACCAATGGCCCGCATTCCGGGCGCGGAGCCGATGGGGGAGGCATTTTTCGGGCTTTATCTATGGGCCATGGGCTCGGGTCGCCCCCGCAGCCCGGCGGAAATCATCGCCATGCTGACCAATGCCGGCTTCGCCCGCGCTCGATCCGTCGCAACTGCGCAACCGGTTAACGCAAGCGTGATCATCGCGACGGCCTGAGGGAAACTTGTCCAAACAAATTGACAGTGAATGGCGTAAAGCGTAGCAAACAGTGTGGAGAACGCTTCAACTCGCATTTCGAGTCGACGTTCGAGGCCCGAAAATACGGGTGGAGAGTGAACCGATGAACACGCTGGCTGTCATACTCGAAGCTCCGGAGCGCCTGGCGCTGCGGTCGCTGGGTATGAAGCCGATCGAGGCGGCAGATGTCGTCGTCGATATCGCGTGGAGCGGGATCAGCGCCGGTACCGAAAAGCTGCTGTGGACGGGGCGCATGCCGCCCTTCCCCGGCCTCGGCTATCCGCTGGTTCCCGGTTACGAATCGGTCGGAAGGATCGTCGATGCCGGGCCGGAAGCGCGCGGGCGAATCGGTGATTGGGTCTTCGTTCCCGGCGCCAATTGCTACACCGATGCGCGCGGGCTGTTCGGCGGCACTGCTCGCCGCGTGATCGTGCCTTCGGCGCGGGCACTGCCGATCCCCGAACATCTGGGCGATGCAGGCGTGCTGTGCGCGCTGGCCGCCACCGCATTCCACGCGATCAAAGGCGGGCTCGATAGCCGTGACACGCTGCCCGATCTCATCATCGGCCACGGGGTGCTCGGCCGCTTGCTCTCCCGGCTGACGCTGGCGCTGGGCGGCAAACCGCCGACCGTGTGGGAAACCAACCCCGCCCGGCGCGATGGTGCGACTGGCTATGCCGTGATCGACCCGTCGCAGGACGAGCGCAGCGATTATCATTCTATCTACGATGCCAGCGGCGATGCAAACCTCATCGATACGCTAGTGATGCGGCTCTCCAAAGGCGGCGAGATCGTGCTTGCGGGGTTCTATTCGGAACGCGTCAGCTTCGCCTTTCCCGCCGCTTTCATGAAGGAAGCGCATTTCCGCATCGCGGCCGAATGGCAGCCCGGCGATCTCGCCGAAACGCGGGTGCTGATCGAAAACGGGCGGCTCGACCTTGCGGGGCTGGTCACGAACCGCCGCCCGGCGACCGAAGCCAGCGAGGCCTATCCGCAGGCCTTCACCGACCCTGATTGCCTGAAAATGGTTCTCGATTGGAGCAATTGCTGATGTCAATACTCGAAACCCGAACCCTGGAAGATCAAGCCGCCATGCTTCGCGATGAAGCCGGGCAGGAACCCGATCCGGTTCACACCGGCGAAGTGACCAAGGAAACGCAGGTCATCGCGATCTACGGCAAGGGCGGTTCGGGCAAGAGCTTCGCGCTGTCCAACCTCAGCTACATGATGGCCCAGCAGGGCAAGCGCGTGCTGCTGATCGGTTGCGATCCCAAGTCCGACACCACCAGCCTGCTGTTCGGCGGCAAGAGCTGCCCGACGATCATCGAAACATCGTCGAAAAAGAAACTGGCTGGTGAGGAAGTGCGGATCGAGGACGTCTGCTTCCAGCGTGACGGCGTGTTCGCGATGGAACTGGGCGGGCCAGAAGTCGGACGCGGTTGCGGTGGTCGTGGGATCATCCACGGTTTCGAACTGCTGGAAAAGCTGGGCTTCCACGATTGGGGCTTCGATTACGTGCTGCTCGATTTCCTGGGCGACGTGGTGTGCGGCGGGTTCGGCCTGCCGATCGCCCGCGACATGTGCCAGAAGGTGATCGTGGTCGGATCGAACGATCTGCAATCGCTCTATGTCGCCAACAATGTCTGCCAGGCGGTCGAATATTTCCGCAAGATGGGCGGCAATGTCGGCGTGGCGGGCATGATCATCAACAAGGATGACGGCACTGGCGAAGCGCACGCTTTCGCTGAAGCGGTTGGCATTCCGGTACTCACCGCGATCCCGGCGAATGAAGATATCCGCCGCAAGAGCGCGAATTACCAGATCATCGGCATCCCTGGCGGCGAATGGGCCAGCTTGTTCGAGGAGCTGGCGATCAACGTTGCCGAAGCGCCCCCGATGCGCCCGACCCCATTAACGCAGGACGGCCTGCTCGGCCTTTTCAGCGCGGACGTCACCGGAGGTAATGTCCAACTAGTTCCGGCGACGCAGGCGGACATGCGCGGCGGCGTATTCGAAACCCGCGAAAGCCTTGAAGTGATTTACGACGAGGCATGAGCGCGATGGACGATCTCACCCCCCAAGACGCGACACGCGCCCCGGACCGGATCGATCTTTCCGCTGTCTCCACCGCTGCGCCTGAAGCGGGCGGCTGCGCCAGCAAGGACACCATGCGTGAAGCCGCGCGGGCCGCGGGCAAGAGCGACGTTCTCGATCGCTATGCCGCAGATTACCCGGTCGATCCGCAAGCAGGCCCGCACGATCAGCCACAATCGATGTGCCCGGCCTTCGGCTCCTTGCGCGTCGGCCTCAGGATGCGACGCACCGCGACCGTGCTGTCGGGCTCTGCCTGCTGCGTTTATGGCCTCACCTTCACCTCGCATTTCTACGGTGCGCGGCGGACGGTCGGTTACGTACCCTTCTCCAGCGAAACGCTGGTCACCGGCAAGCTGTTCGAAGATATCAAGGAAGCGGTCGAAGGCCTCGCCGATCCTGAACTTTACGATGCGATCATCGTCACCAACCTGTGCGTGCCCACCGCCAGCGGCGTGCCGCTGCGGCTGCTGAGCGACCAGATCAACGGCGTGCGCATCATCGGTATCGATGTGCCGGGCTTCGGTATTCCGACCCATGCAGAGGCCAAGGATGTGCTGGCCGGGGCGATGCTGCAATATGCGCGCAACGAAGTGAAGGCAGGGCCGGTTGCCGCCCCGCGCGAACGCACGGACAAGCCCACGGTCACGCTGCTGGGCGAAATGTTCCCGGCGGATCCGGTTGTGATCGGGCAGATGCTTGCGCCACTCGGCCTTGCTGCTGGCCCGGTCGTCCCGACCCGCGAATGGCGTGAACTTTACGCTGCACTCGATTGCGCCGTGGTTGCCGCGATCCATCCGTTCTACACCGCCAGCATCCGCGAATTCGAAGCCGCGGGGCGCCCGGTCATCGGCTCGGCCCCGGTCGGCGCGGATGGCACCGCGGCCTGGCTGCAATCGCTCGGCGACACGCTCGGCCTGCCGCAAGCGCAGGTCGACGCGGTCAAGAACACCATGATCGCCGCCTGCCGCGGCGCGCTCGATAAAATGCCGATCAAGGGTCGTATCACGGTTTCAGGCTATGAAGGCTCGGAACTGCTGGTCGCCCGCCTGCTGGTCGAAAGCGGCGCGGAAGTGCCCTATGTCGGCTCTGCCTGCCCAAAGACCCGCTGGTCGGACCCCGACCGCGAATGGCTCGAAGCGCGCGGCGTGAAGGTGCAGTTCCGCTCCAGCCTTGAGCAGGATATTGCCGCGGTCGAGGAATACCGCCCCGATCTCGCCATCGGTACCACCCCTGTGGTGCAATATGCCAAATCGCGCGCGATCCCTTCGCTTTATTTCACCAACCTGATCTCGGCCCGGCCGCTGATGGGCCCGGCGGGCGCAGGCAGCCTCGCCACAGTGATCAACGCGGCGATGGCCAACAAAGCCCGCTTCGATGCGATGCGCGACTTCTTCGAAGGCGTCGGCACGCAGCACGCCGCGGGCGTGTGGGAAGAACTCCCCGTAGACCGGCCCAAGTTCCGCAAGAAATACGCCGCCCTGAACGAGGCCGCGCGCAAGGCAGCGGAGGCGATCGGATCATGAGCCTCGTCCTCGATCATGATAGGGCCGGCGGCTACTGGGGCGCCACCTACGTCTTCACTGCAGTGAAGGGGTTGCAGGTCATCATCGATGGCCCGGTGGGCTGCGAAAACCTGCCAGTGACATCGGTGCTGCATTACACCGACGCCCTGCCCCCGCACGAACTGCCGATCGTGGTGACGGGTCTCGGCGAGGAAGAACTCGGCAAGACCGGCACCGAAGGCGCGATGAAGCGCGCGTGGCAAGCATTGGATACCGAGCTGCCGGCAGTGGTTGTCACCGGCTCGATCGCCGAAATGATCGGCGGCGGCGTGACGCCCGAAGGCACCAACATCAAACGCTTCCTGCCGCGCACCATCGATGAAGATCAGTGGCAATCGGCTGACCGCGCGCTGACGTGGCTGTGGACCGAATTCGGCCCCAAGAAGATGCCCGCCAAGCGCGAACGCAAGGACGGCGAGAAGCCCCGCGTCAACATCATCGGCCCGGCCTATGGCATGTTCAACATGCCTTCCGACCTCGCGGAAATCCGCCGGTTGGTCGAAGGCATCGGTGCCGAAGTCGGCATGGTCTTCCCGCTGGGCAGCCACTTGGCGGACATCCGCGATCTGGCGACATCGGATGCCAATGTCTGCATGTACCGGGAATATGGCCGCAACCTGTGCGAAACGCTGGAACGGCCCTATTTCCAGGCACCCGTCGGCTTGACGCAGACCACCAAGTTCCTGCGCGCACTGGCGGCCGAACTGGGCCTCGACCCCGAACCGTTCATCGAGCGCGAAAAGCACACCACGATCAAGCCGTTGTGGGATTTGTGGCGTTCCGTCACGCAGGATTTCTTCGGCACGGCGAGCTTCGGCATTGTCGCCAATGAAACCTATGCGCGCGGCATCCGCCAGTTCCTCGAAGACGACATGGGCCTGCCCTGCAACTTCGCGTTTTCGCGCTGCGCCGGGGTGAAGCCGGTGAACGAGGAAGTACGCGCCGCGATCTACGCCAACCCGCCGCTGGTGATGTTCGGCAGCTATAACGAACGCATGTACATGGCCGAATGCGGCGCGCGCGGGATGTATATCCCGGCAAGCTTCCCCGGCGCGGCGATCCGCCGCCACACGGGCACGCCCTTCATGGGCTATGGCGGCGCGACCTATCTGGTGCAGGAAGTGTGCAATGCGCTGTTCGATGCGCTGTTCCACATCCTGCCGCTCGGCACCGAGCTGGACAAGGTCGACAAGACCCCGGCACGCAGCCTGGCTGAATTGACCTGGGACAATGACGCCAAGGCACGGCTCGATAGTCTGGTCGAAGCCCAGCCGGTGCTGATCCGCATTTCTGCAGCCAAACGCCTGCGCGATTCGGCCGAACGCACCGCCCGCCAGCGCGGGGAAGCCATTGTTACGGCAGACTGCCTCGAAGAGGCGCTGCTGGAAGGAGCAGGCGCATGAACCGCATGCACCGCTCCGCTCTGAATTCGCTTGTGCGGCCTTATGCCGCAACAGCGCATGCCAATGCCCCCCTAAAGGGGGCTCTCCAATCCACGTGGGGGATCACGCGGGGATGCCGACGGGAGCTTTCGGGCTCTCAATCAAACCCAACTGAACGGAGACATACTTATGGCTGATCCGACTCCCGGAGAACGCGTCGGGACTTACCTGACGCCCGAAGAGGCACAGGAAATCCACAAGGGCTTCATGGGGACTTTCGTCCTCTATGTGGTGATCGCACTGGTCGCTCATGCCCTGATGTGGGCTTACAAGCCTTGGATTGGCGCTGGCTTCGGCCAGTGATCGGCTGACCCCGGCTGATGCCGGGCAGCCGCGCTAATCGTATATTTTGAAAGGAATTTTCCCATGTGGAGAATCTGGTTCTATTTTGACATCCGCCGCACTCTCGTGGCCCTTCATGTGGGTCTCGCGGTGCTGGCTTTCTCGATCCACTTCATCCTGCTGAGCACGGATCGTTACAACTGGCTCGAACGCGCCCCTGGCGTGGCCGCGCCGGTACAGGCCGCTATCGAACTGTCGGAAGCTCCGGCGGCGGGATAACCGACCTCGAAATGTGAGGGGGCAGGTTCGCCTGCCTGCCTCCTAACACTTGTCGAACAACCTACAGCACCCGCCCTTGCGGCGGGGAGGATGGACCTATGGCGCTCCTTAGTTTCGAGCGGAAATACCGCGTACGCGGTGGTACATTGATCGGCGGCGACCTTTTCGATTTCTGGGTCGGGCCGTTTTATGTCGGATTCTTTGGAGTGACGACGGCAATCAGTGCCTTGCTTGGCACAGCGCTGATATTCGCCGCAGCCGCCCAGGGTCCGACACTCAACCCCTGGCTAATCTCGATCAATCCACCGCCGATCGACGCCGGGCTCGCCTTTGCTCCCTTGAGCGAGGGCGGATATTGGCAAGTCATCACCGCCTGTGCGGTGGTCGCCTTCAGTTCGTGGGTGCTCCGCCAAGCGGAAATCTCGCGCAAGCTGGGCATGAGCTATCACGTCCCGATCGCCTTCAGCGTCGCCGTGTTCGCCTATGTCACGCTCAACGTCATCCGTCCGATGTGGATGGGCGCGTGGGGCAACGGCTTTCCCTACGGGATCTGGACCCACCTCGATTGGGTCTCGAACGTGGGCTACGCCTTCGGCAACTTCCACTACAATCCCGTGCACATGCTCGCGATCACGTTCTTCTTCACGAACTGTCTCGCGCTCGCACTGCATGGCGGCCTGGTGCTTTCGGCGGTCAACCCGACCGGCGGAACCGACGTGAAGACGCCGGAATATGAAGACACCTATTTCCGTGACTTCATCGGCTATTCTGTCGGCACGCTCGGCATCCACCGGGTGGGGCTCTTCCTCGCGCTTAACGCGGGGTTCTGGAGCGCCATCTGCATCGTCATTTCCGGCACTCTGTATGTCGGCAGCTGGATCGAATTCTGGGATTTCTGGAAGAAGATCCCGATCTGGTCGTAAGGAGCACCTGAACCATGGCGACATATCAAAACATCTTCACCCAGGTGCAGGTCAAGGGGCCGCCGGAAATGGGCGTCCCCATGCCGGCCGGCGAAGACATCCGCATTCCCTACACCGGCTACAACTACTGGCTCGGCAAGATCGGGCAGGCCCAGTTCGGCCCGATCTATCTCGGCACGCTCGGAGTCATCAGCCTTGTCTTCGGCACCCTCGGATTCCTGATCATCGGGTTCAATTTCTGGGATCAGGCTGGGTGGAGCCCGCAAGTCTTCATGCGCGAGTTCTTCTGGCTATCGCTCAATCCTCCGGGTCCGGAATACGGGTTCAGCCCGTTCGTTCCGCTCAAGGAAGGCGGCTGGTGGATCTGGGCCGGCTTCTGCCTGACGGTCGGTATCCTGGCATGGTGGGCGCGGACCTATCGCCGGGCTCAGGCGCTGGGCATGGGGATGCACATTCCCTGGGCTTTCGCATCGGCGATCTGGCTCTACCTCGTGCTCGGCTTTATCCGGCCGATGCTGCTGGGCCAGTGGTCGGAAGCCGTACCTTTCGGCATCTTCAGCCACCTCGACTGGACCAACAATTTCTCGCTGATCTACGGCAACCTGTTCTACAATCCGTTCCACGCGCTCTCGATTGTCTTCCTTTACGGGTCGGCAGTGTTGTTCGCAATGCACGGGGCGACGATCCTTGCACTCGGCCGCTATGGCGGTGAGCGCGAGATCGAGCAGATCACCGATCGCGGGACCGCCGCCGAACGCGGCGCGCTGTTCTGGCGCTGGACGATGGGCTTCAATGCCACATTCGAATCCATCCACCGCTGGGCCTGGTGGTTCGCAGTGCTGACCACACTGACCGGCGGGATCGGCATCCTGCTGACCGGCACCGTAGTCGATAACTGGTACCTGTGGGCGCAGGAGCATTACTATGCTCCGGAAACGTCCAACTACGATCCGAGCGACGCAATCGCGGGCTCAACCGGGCAGTAAGGGCGCGCCGGGCTTTGCGGCCCGGCTGCTCCACCATCGGCACCAATATGCCCCGGCTTGGCCTTATGGCCGGGCCGGGTTTTCTTTGTGCAGGGTGATATTCTGCTGGCCGGAAGTTAGCCGCCCCCAAGGTAATGATGATACCGAGGGAAGCCGGATGCGCAGCCATTGGAATGCCAGCGCAGGCCGAGCGGCGTACTGATCGGGGCGATTGTTAGGACTTGGAAGGCGCGGCAAGGCGCGCCGACAAATCCATCAGATGCAGCGGCAGTGACGCCGCCAGCGGCAGCGCGATCCACCACCATTCGGCGCCGGTCAGCGCCGCCCGTAGTCCCAGCACGATTAGCGCCGCCGGGCCGAGCAGCGCGGTAATTGCGCGCCAGTACCATCCGCGCCGCAGCCGCAGCCACAGCGCCTCTGCCGTCAGTACCGCAAGGATGAGGTCCGCCGCGTGGCCGCTGGCGAAGAAATCCGCCATCACCGCGTCAGCCGAACGGGGCGTTGAGTTCCACCACCGCCCAGTTGAGCGCACCCGCAAACGTCACCCATGCCAGATAGGGCACCAGCAGCGCGGCGGCAGCGCGGGAAAAGCGGCCGCAATAGACGATCAGCACCGCGATCGAGAGCCACAGCAGGGTCAGTTCGAGGAAGGCCCAATCCGGGCGCTGCATGCGAAAGAAGATCAGGCTCCAGGTGATGTTGAGAAAGCCGTTGAGCGCGAACAGCATGATTACCCATTCAGATTTCGCCGCGGTGGGCGCGGCCCGCCAGGCGGTGATCCCCGAGATCGTGATCAGCGCATAGATCAGCGTCCATCCCATCGGGAACATCACGTCGGGCGGGTTCCAGCCGGGCTTGTCGAGGGCCTGATACCACGGCCCGAGATCGGTGATCGTCGCCCCCAGCGCCGCCACGCACAGCGCCGCTCCGGTAGCGACGGTGACGGGCATGATCATCATTCTGTTCATGGCACAGGCTTAAGGGTCACAGTTACAACCTGCAATGGCCGACATGGCGACCGCCCTAATGTGTCGCCGCCCTCAGGCCCAGCAGGTGAGCCGTGTCCTTCAGGAATATCTTGACGTGGGCCATGGGTTTGGCGCGCACCAGCTTCTTGTGCATGTAGGCCTGCCAGGTCAGTTCCTGCACGTCCTTGTCATCGCACATGGTCACGAAACGCTCGCGCCGCTTGTCGGACGAATACCAGAAATACTGCATCATCCCGAGCACCCAGAACACCGTACCGTGTTCCTTCATGAACTTCTTGCGCGCGGTCCTGAGCTGCTTGGCCTCGCCGGTCTTGAGGAAGGCGCTGGCCGCCTCGCCCACGAGCCGTCCGCCGACCATCGCGTAATAGATGCCTTCGCCCGATGCCGGAGCGACAATGCCCGCAGCATCGCCGGCCACGATTACGTCGGCGCCGTTGTCCCAGCGCTTAAGCGGCTTCAGCGGGATCGGCGCACCTTCGCGGCGAACCGTTTCGCAGCGCGCCAGGCCAAGATCGTCGCGCATCGTGGCAATCGCACCGCGCAAGGAAAACCCCTTGTTGGCGCTGCCCACCCCGATGCTCGCGGTATCGCCATGCGGGAACACCCAGGCGTAGAAATCGGGCGATAGGCGGCCCTGATAGAACACATCGCAGCGCGAGGCATCGAAGTTTTCCGTGTTCTTTTCGGGCGACTTGATGATCTCGTGATAGGCGAACACGCACGGGACGCGCTCGGCACCGGGCAGGCACTGCTTGGCCACGGCTGACCGTGCGCCGTCCGCGCCGATCACGACGCGGGCGCGCACGCCCTCGATCGGGCCGCCGCGGGTGCGGCGGAAGGTGACGATCGGATGCGCCTCGTCATCACGCTCGACTTTCTCGAAGGTGGCGGTGAGGCGTTCCGCGCCGGAATGGCGGGCGCGTTCACGCAAAGCTTCGTCGAATTCGTCGCGGTCGACCATGCCGACATAGCCGATCTCGCCCACCGGCATGTCGACCGCGCGGCCCGAGGGCGCAATCATCCGGGCCGAGCGCGCCTTGGCGACCAGCAGGCTTTGCGGAATGTCGAAATCGGCGAGCAACCGCGGCGGGATTGCGCCGCCGCAAGGCTTGATCCGCCCGCCGCGCTCGATCAGCAGCACCGAATGACCCGCCAGCGCAAGATCGGTCGCCGCCGTCGCACCCGAAGGCCCACCGCCGATGATGACCGCGTCATAAATAGTCTGGTTCATGCGAAGACCTCCCTTGAATGCGTTTTTGCGTCGGCGCGCAGCGCTGCCGCTCCAGTCGCTCTCACCGCCAGCACGGCGGCGAGCAGAAATGCTGCGGCTTCGATGCCGAACACCAGCTGGAATGCCGCGCCGTCATCGCCCAGCACCTTGCGCGCCAGATCGACACCGACCGCGCCGGTCAGGCCGCCCAATCCAAAAGCGATGGCCTGCGAAGCGCCCCAGACGCCCATGCGGACGCCTTCACGGGTGTTTTCGCCCGCCCCCGCCAGCCCCATCATCGCGCCAATCGCGGCCACCGCGAAGACGCCATTGCCCAGCCCCAGCACAAAAACATTTATACCCAGCGGCCACGGTGGACCATTGATTGCGGCCAACCCCAACGCGCCCAGCGCAAGCGCGGAGGCGACACAGCCGCCCACCACCCAGATACGCAAACCGTCGGGCCGCCGCCCTGAAAACGCGCTGCCGCCGATTCCGGTAATGATCATTCCGAGCAGAATGCCGCCCTGATGCTGCCCGCCCAATTGCGTCGATTCGCCCGGCGCGAGGCCGAACACGAGACCGGCGAAGGGTTCGAGGATGAGATCCTGCATCGAGAATGCAATCATCGAGACGAAGATGAAGATGGTGAAGCGCCGCGCCGCAGGCTCGTGCCAGATTTCGGATAACGCCGCGCGGAAATCGGGCGCGGCGCTATCCTTGGCCGCGTTGCCGAACCGGCCAGCCTGCCGCTCCAACCGGAAAGTCGCCAGCACCGTCAGCGTCACCATCGCCAGCGCCAGCCCGCTTGCGACAACCAGCAGCCGTTCAAACGAGAACGGCTCGATCAGCGCGCCCACGGTGATTGCCGACGCGACGATGCCTGCAACCATCATGATCCAAGTCACTGCCGCCGCCGCCGCGCGCCGCTGCGGCGCAACGCCCGATGCCAACAGCGCCAGGGCCGAGGTTCCGCCTGCACCTACGCCTGCACCGATCAGCGTATAGGCCAGCACCGCCAGCGCAAATCCAGGCACGAAAGACGTCGCGAGCAGTATCGTCGCCTGAGTCGCCAGCAATCCGCCTGCGGCCAGCACCGCTACCCCACCGATAATCCAGCGCGTGCGATTCTTGCCCTTGTCAGAGGCATGGCCCCATAACGGACGACCCAACTGCACCGCATAGTGCCACGCCACCAGTCCGGCGGGAATCGCCGCGAGCAGCCCCAACTCGACCACCATCACCCGGTTCAGCACTGTTGTCGCCAGCATCACCAGCGCGCCCACGGAAGCTTGTACCAGCCCGATGCGGATGATCGCGATCCAGCCGAACCCGGCACTGCTCACCTCTGTCGAGGACGAGGCGAGCGGGGCGTGCATCAGATGTAGCCCCCTAAGCCCAGCGCCGCCGCCAGCATGCCCAGCACATATAGCGTCACGCCCACGCCATTATACCAAGGCGCGTATTTGGCAGGGTCGCGGATCAGGCGCGGCATGGCGGCGATCTGCGCGGCCAGCACCCCGGCAACGATCAGGGCCGAAAGCGTGAAGCCCCACAGCGCCAGCAATGCGATCACCACGATCTGCGCCACCGCCATGGTGATGCAGGCGGTGCGCGCCGCGACCTCCACGCCCATCACCACCGGCAAGGACGTGAGGCCGGTCTGCCGGTCGCCCTCCACCGCTTTGAAATCATTGAGAACCATGATCCCATGCGCGCCGAGCGAATACATGAACAATATGACGACCACCTCGACCGAGGGCATCGCGCCGAGCATCACGGCAGCGCCGGTGAACCAGCTCAACCCTTCATAGGTCAGCCCGCACACCAGCGGGCCCAGCCAGCCGTTGGCCTTGAACCGGAAAGGCGGCGCGGAATAAGCCCAGGCAAAAGCCAAGCCGACCAGCGCGGCGACGAACACGATCGGGCCGAGCAGCCAGCCCACTGCGGCAGAGATCAGTGTTGCGATAATGGCAATATACAGCCCCCAGCGTCCCGGAATCCGGCCCGAAGGGATCGGCCGATCGGGTTCGTTGATGGCGTCGACATGGCGATCAAACCAGTCATTGACCGCCTGACTGGTGCCGCAAACCAGCGGCCCGGCGAGCATTACGCCCCCGGCCACGAACCACCAGCGCCCTTCCAGCCCCGCGCCGGACGAGACCGCGCCGCACATGAAAGCCCACATCGGCGGGAACCAGGTGATCGGTTTGAGCAGGCGAAGCACGTCGCGCGGCTTCGGCCGGAGCCTTCCATGGGCCGCCGGAACGGACACGGAGTGAGTCGCTGGTGCCGATTGTTCCATGATGTGAGGCTATGCCTGACAAGCTAAGGCGTCAAATTGTTTTGACACTATCTGTCCGCCGGACACCGGAATTTTTTTGATTTTGCCGTCCCGAGCCGCTCCTGGTGTCCAATTCGGGACAGAAAGCCAGCTTGACAGTAGGCAATCAGCGGGTGTTCGCAAAGCTATCTGCAGGTGGCCAAAACGGGTGCCATCAAGCCGATTTGAAGGTGATTTAATGCATTTTCGGCGCATTTTTGCGCGATTTGGGTGCGGTTTTGCAGGCCCATGCGCAGCCCTGTCTCGGGCGCGGTATTATCCAACAAGCCCGGCTGCGCAGCGCGATCAGTCGTTGTCGCCGGCCAGATTGCCGAGGCCGTAACGGTGCAGTTTGGAATAGAGGCTCTGGCGCGAAAGGCCGAGGATTTCTGCCGCCGACGCACGGTTGTCCGAGGTATAGGACAGCGCTGCCTCGATACACAAACGCTCGATCAGATCGGTACTTTCGCGCACGATATCCTTCAGGCTCATGCGCCCGACCAGTTCGGTGAGTTGTTCGACCGATCGTGGCATTTCCTGCGAATTTGGCGGCAGATCGCGCAACCGGCGCCCGATCGGGCGGATCACGAAGGCATAATAGGGATCATCGCCGCCGGTTCTTACGGCCGACAATTCAATCGGTTCGCCCTCGATATCATGACCGACCCTGAGAACGGTGCTGACATTGCGCGCCGCGCCGTGCTGGTCGATCTGACCCTCGATCAGATCGAGGTCGATCCCTGGCCGTCCGATCGATTCGGACAGGTGCCGCCCGCGCAATTGGTCGACACTGGCGGCTTGCAACAGCTCGACGAACGCGGCGTTGGCGGTGACGATTTCTAGGTTGCTGTCCGCCACCACGAAAGCATCGGGCATCAGGTCGACCAGTTCCAGCACGGGAGAATTGACGCTTGCCCCCCGCTCGCTGGCGGGCACCAGCCGCACCAGCAAAAACTGCCCGCGATCCTGTGTGAATCCGGTGACAGAGACCATCACATCCTGAGCGCCGCGGGCAAGGCGGATCTGCGCCGGGCTGACCGTGTCGGACACCAGCGCGGCCCCGACAAGCGATTGTAAAGCCTCATGCGAAGCCTTGTCGATCATGGTGGGAAGCTTCTTGCCCGGCAGGCTTCCGGAGCGGGCCCCGGCCATGATATGCGCGGCCGGATTGGCTTCACGGATGCGCAGCGTCGCCGCCTCGATGATCAGCACCGCCTCGGTCGAACGTTCGAACAGCATGCGGTAGCGCGCTTCGAGCTGGCGCATCCTGAGATAGTCCCGCTCAAGCGATTGCTGCACCTGCAACAGCCGCTGCTGGAGCTTGCCCGCATCGCGCAGATCCCGCCCGAAGGCGATCCGGTGCGCGCCGCCATCGACGCTGAGAACGGCATAGCGGATCGGCACTTCGCCGTCGCGCGAAGGGTGGTTGACCTGGCGCCAGTGCTGCACTTCGCCCTTGCGAGCAGCGGCCAGCATCTCCATGATTTTGGGGCGACTTTCGTCGGTTACCGTTTCGATCCAGTTGGTGCCGACCCAGCCAGCAAAGCCGGGGAATTCTCGCGGATCGAAAGCAGCATCGAGGATCGTGCCGGTATCGTCGAGCACGAGCGTAACATCACCGGCCATCATCGCCAGCTTCATCGCCGCATCGGCATCCAGAGACTGGAACAGTTCAGCTGCTCTCCCAAAGGGATGCTTGCCTTCAATGCTATGTTTTCGGGTGAGCATGGGTGAGCGGGGCCTATCGCAGGTTCTGGCTGCAGAGCGGGGCTACCTTCACCAGATGCTCGGCCATTTCGAGCGCGGCGAGCGCGTCCGTGCCCGTGCCATCCGCTCCGACTTCTGCCACCATATCAGGGTTCTCGTTGATCGTTCGCCCGCCCACCAGCACGACAACGCGGGGGTTCGCCGAAGCGTTGCGGACCGCCTTGACCAGGCTTGCGAGCGCGGCGCTAGGACAGTCGCGCGCAAGCGTCAATCCTACCACATCGAAAGGCCTGTGAGCGATCCGGTCGAGCAATTCGCGGCGTTCGGGCTTGACCAGCGCCTCGCTCTGCCAGCCGGCCCGCGCGAAGACTTCCTCGATCATCAAGGTGCCGAAATTGTGGTGATCTCCAGGCATCGGTGAGAACAGCGCACTGCGCGGGACTTCGAGCGACGGCAGGTCGGCGGGCGAGCGTGCGGCGATCTCGCGCATTACTTCCTGCAGCCGCCAGAGCCCCATCGTCACGTCGATGAAATCGCACTCGTCGCTTTCCCACATCTCGCCCAGTTTGCGCGCCGCAGGAGCGAGCAGATCAAGGCAGACGATCTCCACGCTGGCACCTTCGGCGATGAAGCCGTCGACTTCTTCGAGCAGGCTGGCGGCTTCGAGCCGCAGCGGGAGCATCGCAAACCGCGAGGCATCTTCCGGGTCGATCGGCCGGCCGTTTTTCGCATCCGAGCGCGAAGTGCCTGAATTATGTGCCATCAGCAGGCGCGGGATGATCTCGCTCTCAATGATCGTGTTGACACTGTCATGGGATTGCTGGGGGTCATGAGGCTCCCGAGCAGCCGCCGTTCCGCGCTTTCGCACCAGCTCTAGCGGCGCGGCAATGACGCCGCGCAGAACCGCCGAACCGGCGCCAAATATGGCGGAAGGCTTCGAATCACCCATTGCCAGACCCTCCCAGGTCATGCGGAACACCTTCCGCCGGAGGTAACGAGCCCGCTCAAACAACGCGCCCATGGCCCTGATCCCGAAAAGCCAGCGACTCCTATCTACGCTTTTTTGGGTACAGGCGCAAACCACGTTACTGCCCTGCTCAAAATCGTCAACAAAACTAAACGTCCAATCTAGTTGACACTTGAACTCGAACGGGCTTAATCTCCGAGTCACACAGCAAGGGCTAACGCTAAAAATGACTCGGACGGATCAGACATCCCCGGTCGACCACCAGACCCCGCCAACGGGTGCTGGCCGTGACAAGGAGAGGAGCCGGGCGCTCTACACCGCTGAAGAGCGGGTCCGGCGCGACGACTCGGTCTGGACGATCGTTCAGGGTGTGCTCGCCCCAGTTCAGTTTCTGGTGTTTCTGGTCAGCCTCGGGCTTGTGCTGCGCACGCTCCTGACCGGTGAAGGCGCATTCGCCGCCGATGTCTCGATCGTGGTCAAGACGCTGGTGCTCTACACCATCATGATCACCGGCTCGATCTGGGAGAAGGTCGTGTTCGGCAAATGGCTGTTCGCCCCATCCTTCTTCTGGGAAGACGTGTTCTCGATGCTCGTGCTGGCACTGCACACCCTTTATCTGGTGATGCTGTTCGGTAGCCACGGTACGCTTGAACAACGCATGCTGGTCGCATTGGCCGCCTACGGCGCTTACATCATCAACGCCGGCCAGTTCCTGTGGAAGCTGCGCATGGCGCGGTTGGAAGGCGCCAAATCCGCCGATCCCATCCGTGACACCTCAAGCAAGGCGGTGGCCGCATGAGCCCGCTCGCCACCCTTGACGGCTGCGCCTCCGAACTCGCCCATGACGACGCGCCCGGCAGCGCTGTGGCCGATAGCGGCCAGCGCCCGATCCTGCGTGAACGCGGTCAGCGCGAAGTCTTCTGCGGTCTTACCGGCATTATCTGGCTGCACCGCAAAATGCAGGACGCCTTCTTCCTCGTGGTCGGCTCGCGCACTTGTGCGCACCTGCTGCAATCGGCGGCGGGCGTGATGATCTTCGCCGAGCCGCGTTTCGCCACCGCGATCATGGAAGAACGCGATCTGGCCGGCATGGTCGATGCGCAGGACGAGCTAGACCGGGTGGTGAACCGCCTGCTCGAGCGCCGCTCGGATATCCGCACACTGTTCCTGGTCGGCTCGTGCCCCTCGGAAGTGATCAAGCTCGATCTCGCCAAGGCCGCCGAGCGCCTCGGCGCGGTGCATATGCCGCGCGTGCGCATTCTCAACTATTCGGGCAGCGGGATCGAAACCACCTTCACACAGGGCGAAGACGCCTGCCTGTCCGCGCTGGTACCCGTGATGCCGGCGAGCGTGCCTGACGCGGCCAAGCAGTTGCTGATCGTCGGCAGTCTACCGGACATCGTCGAAGACCAGTTTACGCGCATTTTCGCTCAGCTCGGCATCGACAAGGTCGGCGTGCTGCCCGCGCGCAACGCCCGTGACCTGCCGAGCATCGGCCCCAACACCCGCTACCTGCTGGCCCAGCCGTTCCTCGGCGAGACCGCGATGGCACTGGAAGGCCGCGGGGCGAAGCGCCTCGATGCATTATTCCCGTTTGGCGCGGAAGGCACCACCAGCTGGCTGCGTGCCGCCGCGCAGGAATTCGGTGTGGAAGCGGCGCTATTCGACAAGGTCGTCGCACCGGGTCGCGAACGCGCCCGGATCGCTTTGTCGAAACTGCGCCCGCAACTGGAAGGCAAGCGCATCAGCTTCCTGCCGGACTCGCAGCTCGAAGTGCCGCTCGCACGATTCCTGCAGGAAGAACTCGGCATGGAACTGGTCGAGGTCGGCACGCCTTATCTGCACCGCGCGCATCTGGCGCGGGAGCTCGATCTGATCGGCCATGACGTCCGCATCAGCGAAGGCCAGCATGTCGAGCGGCAGCTTGACCGCGTGCGCGCCGACCGGCCCGACATCACAGTTTGCGGGCTTGGCCTTGCCAATCCGCTCGAGGGCGAAGGCCTGACTACCAAGTGGGCGATCGAGCTCGTCTTCTCGCCGATCCACGGCTTCGACCAGGCCGCGGATCTTGCCGAACTCTTTGCCCGGCCGCTGCGGCGCCGCGACATGCTGGAGATCTAGGCGATGCAACTGGCAGTCTGGACATATGAAGGCCCCCCGCACGTTGGTGCGATGCGCGTGGCGACCGCGATGGAGAAGCTGCACTACGTGCTGCACGCGCCGCAGGGCGATACCTATGCCGACCTGCTGTTCACGATGATCGAACGGCGCGGCAAGCGCCCGCCGGTCACCTACACCACCTTCGAAGCGCGCGATCTGGGCAAGGATACCGCGCAGATCTTTCAGGATGCCGCACGCGAAGCTGTCGCCCGGTTCAAGCCGCAGGCGATCATCGTCGGCGCGTCCTGCACTGCAGAGCTTATACAAGATGATCCGGCAGGGCTGTCCGAGGCGATGGGCCTGCCCTGCCCGGTCATACCGCTCGAGCTGCCCAGCTATCAGCGCAAGGAAAACTGGGGCGCAGCCGAAACGTTCTACCAGATCGTCCGCAACCTTGCCGACAAGTCGGTTGTGCGTGAGCCGCGCGGCCAAGGCGAGAACGCCCGTCCGGCCCGCGCCAACATCCTCGGCCCGACAGCGCTCGGCTTCCGCCACCGCGATGATCTGGTCGAGATTCGCAAAATTCTCGATACCCTCGGCGTCGAGGTCAACCTTGTCGCGCCGCTGGGCGCCACACCGGAGGACATCACCCGGATCGGCCATGCCGATTTCAACATCGTCCTCTACCCCGAAATCGCAGATGAGGCCGCCCGCTGGCTCGAAAAGACTTTCGATCAGCCCGCAGTGCGGACCATCCCTATCGGCGTGGGAGCAACCCGCTCCTTCATCGCCGACGTCGCCGAGTTGGCAGGTGCAGATCCCACGCCTGCCCTCGGCGACACCTCTTCCCGCATGCCCTGGTGGAGCCGGTCGGTCGATTCGACCTATCTCACCTCCAAGCGCGTGTTCATCTTCGGCGACGCGACCCATGCGGTCGCCGCCGCCCGGATCGCGCGTGAGGAACTGGGCTTCGAAGTCTGCGGCCTCGGCTGCTACAGCCGTGAATTCGCCCGCGAAGTCCGCGCCGAAGCCGCGCGCTGCGGGGTCGAGCCGCTGATCACCGACGATCACCTCGCGGTCGAAGACGCCATCGCTGCCGCTGCGCCCGAACTGGTGCTGGGCACGCAGATGGAACGCCACATAGCCAAGCGGCTCGGCATCCCTTGCGCGGTCATCTCCGCGCCGGTGCACGTGCAGGATTTCCCCGCCCGCCACTCGCCCCAAATGGGGTTCGAAGGCGCCAACGTGATCTTCGACACCTGGGTGCACCCGCTGGTGATGGGGCTGGAAGAACACCTGCTCACCATGTTCCGCGAGGATTTCGAATTTTCCGACGAAGCGGGCGCTTCGCATCATGCGGCGCACTCCCCGCGCAAGGCTTCGGTGCAGACGGATGTCGAAGCACCCGTTGCGGATATCGCGGTGGCGACAGTCACGGATATCAGCGCAACCGGCTGGACGGCCGAGGCCGAACGCGAACTCAAGAAGATTCCATTTTTCGTGCGTGGCAAGGCGCGGCGCAACACCGAAGCCTTCGCCGCTGCCGATGGCCGCACCGCCATCGACCTTGAAACCCTGTACGACGCAAAGGCGCATTATGCACGGTAGCGTCCCTTCGGCTTCGTCGCTCAATCCGCGCGCCCCCGTTCGGGTGGTGATCGTTACGCTCGACAACCACCTGAAGGGTGCGGTCGACCGGGCGGATGCGATGCTGGCGCCTGAAGGGATCGAACTCAGCCTGCACGCCGCATCGGAATGGGGCAGCGAACCGGGCGAACTGGAAAACGTCAAAGCCGCGATTGCCGAAGCCGACATCGTGATCGCCACGATGCTGTTCCTCGACGATCACATTCGCGCAATCCTGCCCACGCTTGAAGCGCGGCGTGAGGAATGCGACGCGATGGTGTGCCTGATGAGCGCAGGCGAAGTCGTGAAGCTGACCCGCATGGGCGGCTACCGGATGGACGCGCCGGCCAAAGGCCCGCTGGCGCTGCTCAAGAAGCTGCGCGGCAACGCGGGCAAGAACGGCAAGCCCAATTCGGGCGCGGGGCAGATGAAGATGCTGCGCCGCCTGCCCAAGATCCTCAAGTTCATTCCCGGCACCGCGCAAGACGTGCGCGCCTACTTCCTCACGCTGCAATATTGGCTCGCCGGTTCGGACGAGAACGTGGTTGCCATGGTCCGCGCGCTGATCGATCGCTATGCTGCGGGTGAGCGGATGTATCGCCGCGGCATCACCAAGGCCGAAGCGCCGATCGATTATCCCGAAACCGGGGTCTATCACCCGCGCACCCAGCAACGCATTTCCGAAAGCCTGCGCCTGCTTCCGCGCGAGGAAGGCCGTGAAGGCACCGTCGGCCTGATCCTGCTGCGATCCTACCTGCTGGGCCGCGACAGCGCGCATTATGATGGCGCGATTGCCGCATTCGAAGCTGCTGGCCTAAAGGTCGTGCCGGTATTCGCAAGCGGGCTGGATGCACGTCCGGCGATCGAGCAGTTCTTCATCGGCCCCGATGGTCGCCCGACGGTGGACGCGGTGGTCAACCTCACGGGCTTCTCGCTCGTCGGCGGCCCCGCCTACAGCGATGCGGCTGCAGCGCGCGAAATTCTGGGCAAGCTCGACCTTCCCTACCTCGCTGCCCACGCCATCGAATTCCAGACCATCGAGGAATGGGCGCACCGTGCGCAAGGCCTGCTGCCGCTCGAATCGACCATGATGGTCGCCCTGCCCGAACTCGACGGATCGACTGTGCCGCACGTGTTCGGCGGGCGCGCAGGCAACACCGGCCCGTGCTGCACCGGTTGCGACCGCAACTGCCCGCGTCCGGCCTCGGAAAAAGCCAAACCGATGCAGGCCTGCCCGGAACGTGCCGAAGCTTTGGCCGCGCGGACCGTTCGGCTGGTGCAGCTGCGCAAGGCCGAACGCAGCGCACGCAAGCTCGCCATCGTGGTGTTCAACTTCCCCCCCAATTCAGGCGCGACCGCCACCGCCGCCTTCATGGCAGTGCACGAATCGCTCTACGCCACGCTCCAACGGCTCGCGGGCGAGGGTTACGACGTCGAGGTGCCAGAAAGCCTCGATGGGATGCGCGAAATCCTGCTGAAGGGTAATACCGAACGCTACGGCACAGATGCCAATGTCGCGCACCGCGTTCCTGCCGACGAACACGTTCGGCGGGAAACGTATCTGGCCGAGATTGAGGCCGCATGGGGCCCGGCACCGGGCAAGCAGCTGGCCGATGGCGGCCATATCCTCATTCAGGGCGCGCATTTCGGCAATATCTTCGTCGGCGTGCAGCCGGGCTTCGGCTACGAAGGCGATCCGATGCGGCTGCTGTTCGAAGGCGGCTTTGCCCCCACCCACGCCTTCAGCGCGTTCTATCGCTGGCTGCGCGAGGATTACGCCGCGCACGCCATCCTGCATTTCGGCACCCATGGCGCGCTGGAATTCATGCCGGGCAAACAGGCTGGTATGTCGGGCAAGTGCTGGCCGGATCGGCTGATCGGCGACACGCCCAATTTCTACCTCTACGCCGCCAACAACCCGTCCGAAGGAATGCTGGCCAAGCGCCGTTCGGGCGCGACTCTGATCAGCTACCTCACACCGCCGCTGGCGCAGGCCGGGCTCTACAAGGGCCTGACCGAGTTGAAGGCGAGCGTCGAACGCTGGCGCGCGACGATCGACGATGCCGATCACGCCGACGAGCGCGCGGATCTCGCCCAGCTGATCGCCGACCAGTGCGATGCGCTGGACATTGCCTATGACGATATCGGCGAACTGCCTGCGCGTCTTTATGAAATGGAAGAGGCGCTAATTCCGCACGGGCTGCACATTCTCGGCAGCAATCCGCAAGGGCAGGCGCGTGAGGATATGCTGGATGCGATGTGCGAAGCGGGCAGCCTTGATGGGGCGACGCCCGACCGTGCTATGCTGGGGGCCAAGCTCGATTCCTCCGACGAACTCGGCGCCCTGATCCACGCGCTCGATGGCGGTTACACCCAGCCCGCCCCCGGCGGCGATGTGGTGGTGAACCCCGATGTGCTGCCCACCGGGCGCAATATTCACGGGTTCGATCCATTCCTGATGCCATCGGCCTATGCCTGCCGCTTGGGCAGCGAACAGGCCGAACAGCTGATTGCACGCCACGTTAATGGCGGCCAGCCTTTCCCCGAAAGCATCGCGATGGTGCTGTGGGGCACCGACAACATGAAGTCCGAAGGCGTGCAGATTGCCCAGGCGATGACGCTGATGGGTGCCCGCCCCCGGCGCGATAGCTATGGACGGTTGTGCGGGGCCGAGCTGATCCCGCTGGAGCAACTTGGTCGTCCACGGATCGACGTGGTGATGACGCTTTCGGGCATTTTCCGCGATCTTCTGCCGATGCAGACCCGGATGCTGGCGCAGGCCGCCTTATTGGCGAGCCAGGCGGACGAGACGCCGGAAGCCAACTTCGTGCGCAAGCATACGCTGGCGCAGATGGTGCAGCATGATTGCGATCTGGAAACCGCGGCGCTGCGGGTGTTCTCCAATGCCGAAGGTGCCTACGGGGCCAACGTCAACCAAATGATCGCGGGCGGCGTGTGGGCCGATCCCGATGAACTCGCCAACGCGTTCGAGATCAACAAGGGCTTTGCCTACGGGGTCTCGGGCAAGCCGGTGCAGCAGCGCGAAATCTTGCACTCCGCGCTCGGCACGGTCGATTTCACCTACCAGAACCTCGAAAGCGTTGAACTGGGCATCAATGATGTCGACCAGTATGTCGATGGCCTCGGCGGCGTGACCCGCTCGGTTGCGCGGGCCAAGGGCGCCGAAACGCCGGTCTACATCCTCGATGCCACCCGCGGCGCCACCAAGGTGCGCACGCTGGCCGAACAGATCGACCTTGAAACCCGCACCCGCACGCTCAACCCCAAATGGTTCGAAGGCCTGCTGGAACATGGCTACGAAGGCGTCCGCCAGATCGAAGGCCATGTGACCAGCACGCTCGGCTGGTCGGCCACCACCGGGCAGGTTGCGCCGTGGGTGTACCAGAAGATTTCCGAGACCTTCGTGCTCGACGAGACAATGCGGCGGCGCTTGTCGGAGCTCAATCCCAAGGCCTCGGCCGGGGTGGCCAATCGCCTCCTCGAAGCCTGCGACCGCCACCTGTGGGAGCCGGACGAAGCCACGCTCGCCGCCTTGCGCGAAGCCAACGACGAGCTCGAGGACCGCCTTGAAGGCGTGTTCGCGGGCGAATGAAAACGAGGGATCGTAAACTATGAACCTGCACAGCCCCCAATCCAGCTTCAGCAAGCCCGACGGCGAAGGATCGGTTCAAGTCCAGCTCGACCCGGCCGACAAGATCAAGGGTGCGAAGGTGTTTGCCGTTTACGGAAAGGGCGGGATCGGCAAGTCGACCACCTCCTCCAACCTTTCGGCCGCCTTCTCGAAGCTTGGTCACAAGGTGCTGCAGATCGGCTGCGATCCCAAGCATGACAGCACCTTCACCCTGACCAAGAAACTGATGCCGACCGTCATCGACGTGCTGGAAACGGTTGAATTCCACGCCGAGGAACTGCGGCCAGAAGACTACATGTTCGAAGGCTATAACGGCGTCATGTGCGTCGAGGCCGGCGGACCGCCCGCTGGCACGGGCTGCGGCGGCTATGTGGTCGGGCAGACGGTCAAGCTGCTGAAGCAACACCACCTGCTCGAAGAAACCGATGTCGTGATCTTCGACGTGCTGGGCGATGTGGTGTGCGGCGGGTTTGCCGCGCCGCTGCAGCACGCCGAACGCGCGCTGGTGGTGGCGGCCAATGATTTCGACTCCATCTTCGCCATGAACCGCATCGTCGCGGCGATTGCGGCCAAATCCAAGAACTACGACGTGCGGCTCGCCGGGGTGGTGGCCAACCGCAGCAAAGACACGGACGAGATCGACCGGTTCTGCGACAAGGTCGGCATGCCGCGCCTTGCGCATTTCCGCGATGTCGATGCGATCCGCCGCTCGCGCCTGAAAAAGTGCACCTTGTTCGAGATGGGCGAAGATCCCGAAGTGGTCGCCGCGCAGGACGAATACCTGCGGCTGGCAGCGATGCTGTGGGCCGGGGTCGATCCTTCCAAAGCGCAGCCGATGAAGGACCGCGATATCTTCGATTTTCTGGGGTTCGAATAATGGCGACGCGGCTTCCTTCAGGGTATGACGACCGGCGCGAGGCGCTGGCGACTTATTTTGACAGCACTGCGCGTCAGGCGTGGATCGATCTCACCTCGGACACCAAGGTCAGCGGCATCCGCGCAACGGTGCGGGCCGGACGTGATGCGATGCGCGCGACGCTGCTTTCCTGGCTGCCCGATGACCTGCGCCGCACCAAGGTTCTGGACGCAGGCTGCGGCACCGGGGCACTGGCGGTTGCGGCGGCGTGCCGCGGCGCTGATGTAACCGGGATCGACGTGGCCGGCGGCCTTGTCGAAGTCGCGCGGGAGCGCGCACCCTCGTTCCTCGGCCATGGCCGCATCCGGTGGCGCGCAGGCGATATGCTCGATCCCGAACTCGGCACCTTTGAACACGTGGTCGCGATGGATTCGCTGATCCATTATCAGCCTGAAGACCTGGTCGATGCGCTCGGCGAACTGGCCCAGCGCACCAACCGCTCGATCCTGTTCACCTTCGCCCCGCGCACGCGGCTGCTGGCGACGATGCATCAGGTCGGCAAGATCTTCCCAAAGTCCGATCGTTCCCCCGCTATAGTACCGACCGCAGAAAGCGATCTGCGCGAACGCCTCGGCAACCTGCCGGGCTGGAGCATCGGGCGTACCGAGCGCATCTCCAGCGGTTTCTACAAGTCGCAGGCGCTGGAACTGGTGAGGCACGGATGAAGCGTTCGGCCCGCCCTCAGGCACCGCATTGGACGGAGGTGGCATTCCGCCTTTTGCCGTTTGCGGATGCCGCGAGTGCGGACCTGCCGCTGGGGCAATTGCTGCGCCTGTCGCTGTTTCAGGTGACGGTGGGCATGGCGACGGTGCTGCTGAACGGCACGTTGAACCGGGTGATGGTGGTCGAACTCGGCACACCGACATGGCTGGTTGCGCTGCTGATCGCGGTACCGCTGCTGGTTGCGCCGTTCCGCGCGCTGATCGGGCATAAGTCCGATACCCACCGTTCGGTGCTTGGCTGGCGGCGGGTGCCCTATATCTGGTTCGGCACGCTGATGCAGTTCGGCGGGCTTGCGATCATGCCCTTCGCGCTGCTGCTGCTGGGCACGGTGGACCGCTTCGAAATCGGCCTTGTCGCGGCGATCGCGGCCTTCCTGCTGACAGGAACAGGCTTTCACGTCACGCAGACCGCCGGCCTGGCGCTGGCGACCGATCTGGCGCCGGAAAGCAAGCGCCCGCGTGCGGTGGCGCTGCTATACGTAATGCTGCTGGTGGGAATGATGTTCGCCGCCTTCGTCATTGGCGGCGTGCTGATGGATTACAGTGCGACCAAGCTGGTGCAGGTGATTCAGGGCTGCGCGGTGCTGACCATCATTCTCAACGTCATTGCCCTGTGGAAGCAGGAGGCGCGCAACGTCAAAGTGACTGCGCCTGACCGCGCAACCCCGGTGTTCTCGGACCTGTGGCAAGCCTTCGTGCGCGATGGGCGCAATGCGCGGCTGCTGACCGCAATCGGGATCGGTGCGATGGCTTTCGCGATGCAGGATGCGCTGCTCGAACCCTATGGCGGCGAAATTCTCGGCCTGTCGGTCGGCGCGACCACCGGGCTGACCGGTGCCTGGGCGCTCGGTTCGCTGGTAGGCTTCACGCTGTCGGGCCGCTGCCTTGCACGCGGATGGGATCCGCTGCGCCTCTCGGGCGCCGGTATCGTGATCGGGATCAACGCCTTTCTGCTCGTGCTGTTTGCCGGGCCGTTCGCGTCGCCGGCAATGCTATATTGCGGCGCGCTGGGGATCGGGCTCGGGCTCGGGCTGTTTTCGGTCGGCACGCTGATCGAGGCGATGACCATTGCCAAAGGCGAGACGGCGGGTCTTGCGCTGGGTGCGTGGGGCGCGGTTCAGGCGACCTGTGCGGGGATCGGCATCGCAATCGGCGGGCTGCTCCGCGATCTCGTCGCAGCGCTGGTGCAAAGCGGCGATGCCCCGGCCACCATGGCCACCCGCGCCAGCGGCTATGCCACGGTTTACATGCTTGAGATTGCTCTGCTGCTGGCAGGCCTTGCCGCGATCGGGCCGCTGGTCGGCTCGCGGCGCAACCCGCCCGTTGACGAGGCCGGCCCGCATGGCCAGCCCTTCGGCCTGAGGGAGTTTCCGACATGATTACCCAAGTCTGCCCACATTTGATCCTGTCCGGCGCCGCCTCAGCCGACCTAATTCATGAGAGGAACGTGAAATGAACCACGCCTATATCGTCGGCACATTCGATGTCGCCGAACTCGCTTTTCTGCTGTTCTTCGTCTTCTTCCTAGCGCTGGTATTCTACCTTAACCGGGAAAGCCGCCGCGAGGGCTATCCGCTCGAAGAAGAGGAAAACGGGAGAATCCTTCCCATCAGCCTGTTCGACGGCGACAAGAAGGCGTTTCAGCTGCCGCACGGTCGCGGCACCTACATCCCCGAAGATGTTCCCCGGGACGATCTGACGGTGGCAGGCGTACAGGGCTTCCGCGCTGCGGGCGCACCCTACGTGCCATCGGGCAATGCAATGAAGGACGGCATGGGGCCGGCTGCATGGGCCAATCGTGCAAAGTATCCCGACCTGACCTTCGATGGCCGCCCGCGCATCGTGCCGATCGCGCAAAGCCACGATCTGGTGATCGCCGACAATGATCCCAAGCTGATTGGTTGGCCGGTGATGTCGGCCGACAAGAAGACAGTCGGCACAGTCACCGACATCTGGGTCGATCAGGCGGAACACATGATCCGCTATCTCGAAATCGAGACCACCACCGGCAAGAAGGTGCTCGCGCCGATGATGGTTGCCTCGGTTCACGGCAACAGCCTGCTGGCCGCGCTGCTGCCCACCACCAGTGACGAGGCCGAATTTGTCGAGATCGATGCGATCACCGCTGCGCAGTTCGAGGACGTCCCCGCGCTGGAAACTCCGGGCATCATCACTCGCTACGAGGAAGACCGCATCCAGGCCTATTTCGGCGGCGGTTACATGTATGCGACACCGGAAAGGGCTGAACCATGGCTCTGACAACCACCGACACCCGGGCAGCGACGGCCATGCCGCTGCCCGGCGGGATCGATCACGCCGAACTCGAGAACGACGGCCCGACCGCGCACGGCGATCGGCTCGGCACGCCCGCGCCGGATGAAACGGTGCTGTGGAAAGGCCGTCCCGGTCTCGGCATGCTGGCCCGTACCGCCTTCCACACCCGCACGCTGGGGCTGTACATGGGCGCACTGATCGTGGTTGCGCTCGTCAGCGGCAGGAACGATGCGGCGATGGTCGCTGCGGTACTGGGCGTGGCGCTGATCGCCTTGCTCTACCTCCTCGCCTGGCTGAGCGCGCGCAGCACGCTCTATATCCTCACCGATGTCCGCCTGATCATGCGGATCGGCATGGCGATCGAGACGCGGATCAATATCCCGCTCAAGCAGGTCAAGGCCGCCCATCTGCGTCCGCGCGGTGGTGACTACGGCGACATCGCGCTGGAAATCGGCGGCGATCGGCTGCTCGGGCATATCCTGCTGTGGCCGCATGTCCGCCCGTGGCAGTTCACGCAGCCGCAGCCTATGCTGCGTGCGGTGCCCGATGCGGCGCGGCTTGCACAGATGATCGCCGATGTCCGCGCGCAATATGGTGCAATCGACATGAATTTGAGCGAGATCAAGGAAGCGCCTGTCTCCGCAGGCCATCACGCCCCGGTCGCCGCGCCGGTTGCAGCCCGCACGCCGGTCGGCAATCGCCTGAGCGACAAGGGATTAGAAGGAGCGCCGGCATGATCGTTCGTGAATACGAGAAGGACGAGATCACGGTCCAGAAGGTGCCGTTGATGCTGATGGGCGGGATCGTGGTGATCACGCTGGCGCTGACGGCGTCGGTGCAGCTCGGCTTTTTCGAACGCAGCTCGATTCCCGCACAGGCGCGTGCCGAATCCGGCATCCAGCCGGTGGCGGCGCGCACCCTGCGCTTCTTCGACGAACCGGACGGCACCGTGCGCGCCGAAGACGGCGCCACCGCCGAAGTGCTCAGCCGGTTTTCCCCCGGCGAAGGCGGCTTCATCCGTGCCAGCGTCCGCAGCCTCGTCCATCGCCGCCGCATCCGCGGTGAAGGCCCTGGGGTTCCATTCGAACTGACCGAATGGGAAAACGGCGCCCTGACGCTCAGCGACCCGGTCACCGGCAGCAGCGTCGAAGTGTCGTCCTTTGGGCCGGACAACCGCAGGGTTTTCGCCGACATGCTCCCACAGAAGGACGCCCGGTAATGGTTGCCTTGTTCCTTGGCCAGAGCGCGCGCTCGTTCGACGTCGGTTGCACGATCACGGTCGAACAGAGCCCCGATCATTTCCACGCCCATGTCGAGCTTGACGGGGACGTGGCAATCAATCCAGGCGACAAGGTCAGGGTGCATGGCTCGCCGATCCAGATCAAGTTCGGCGAAAAAGTCGTTGTCCAGCGTGCCGCCACAGTCACCCGGGCCACCGCGCTTGAGCGGGGACTGACGCGGCTGGCAGCCTATTTCGACCTCAAGGAACTTTACGAAGTCAGCTTCACCCCGGGGAGGGTACGATGAACGCGCATACCAAGATCGACGCAACGCTCACCCGCGAGCATGCGATGGAGATCGCGCAGCAAAGCACGATGCTGAGCCCGCGCTTCTACACCACCGATTACGATGCGCTCGACGCGATCGACGTTTCCGGCGTGCGTGCGGAGTGGGACCAGCTGATCAGTGACATGGTCGGCGATCCCAACAAGAAGCACTTCAAGCAGGACGATACCTTCCACGGCGTGATCGAAGGGCTTGAGCCGGAACTGCGCGCCGAATTCGTCGATTTCCTCGTCAGCTCGCTGACCTCGGAATTTTCCGGCTGCGTGCTTTATGCCGAGATTGCGAAGCGCACCAAGAACCCCGATGTGAAGCAGCTGTTCAAGCTGCTCGCCCGCGATGAAAGCCGCCATGCCGGATTTATTAACGAAACGCTCAAGGATTCGGGCATCGGCATCGATCTGGGCTTCCTGACGCGGACCAAGAAATACACCTTCTTCAAGCCGAAATTCATCTTCTACGCGGTCTATCTGTCGGAGAAGATCGGCTACGCCCGCTACATCACCATCTTCCGGCACCTGCAGGCCAACCCGCAGAACCGTTTCCACCCGATCTTCCGCTGGTTCGAAGACTGGTGCAACGACGAGTTCCGTCACGGTGAAGCCTTTGCCATGCTGCTGCGCGCCGATCCCAAGCTGCTGACCGGCATGAACAAGCTGTGGGTGCGGTTCTTCCTCGTTTCGGTCTATGCCACGATGTTCGTGCGCGATCATGCGCGGCCTGTGTTCCACAAGGCGCTGGGCGTCGATCCGACCGAGTATGATTACAAGGTGTTTGCGATCACCAACCAGATCAGCCGTCAGGTTTTCCCGGTCGAACTCGACATCGACAGCCCCGGCTTCCGCGCCGCGATGAACGCGCTGCTGCGCGCTTCGCGCCGGATCGAGGAAGGCAAGGAACGCGGCGGCATCACCGGGCTTGCAATGCGGGCTTCGGGAATGGCTGGCGCCGCTTTCAACTTCGCCCGGCTCTATCTGCACCCGACCAAGTCGAACGCGCTGCCCGGTGCGATCAGGCTGCAGCCCGCGTGGTAAGCTGGAGCGGTCATATTGTACCGTTCATCGTGACGGTCGCGATCTGGTTCATCGCCACCGGGCTGATCGCCTGGGCGGATAATCGTGAACGCGCCACCTTCTCGCGCAGTCTAGTGATCGGCAGTGTGGCGGGTATTGCCGGATTGGTGGTCATCCTTGTCGCGTCGCTCTCGGCCGAGGTGTGGGCAGTCTACCTCGCCTTTGTCGGCGCACTGATGGTGTGGGGCTGGCATGAGCTGAGCTTCCTCACCGGTGCCGCCGCCGGGCCGCGCCGGGGCCCGAGCGATCCGTCGCTCACCGGCATCGCGCGCTTCCGTCAGGCCGCTGGCACGGTGATGCATCACGAGGTGGCGCTGGCGTTGACTGCACTGCTGCTGATCTCGCTGTCGTGGAACGTGCCCAACCAGATCGGCGCGACCGTGTTCGTGCTGATGTTCGGGATGCGGTTGATTTCCAAGATCAACCTGTTCGTGGGCGTACCTAACACGACATCGGAAATGCTGCCCGAACATCTCGCCTATCTGAAGACGTATTTCGGCCGCAACCGCATGACTGTGCTGCTGGCGCTGTCGGTCGCAGGCCTTGTGGCGATGAGCGCGTGGTTCGCCACGCTCGCGCTCGCCGCGCCGGTCGGCAGTGCACAGATGGTGGGGGGTAGCCTGCTGTTCACCCTCAGCCTGCTGGGCGTGCTAGAACATCTCTTCCTTGCCCTTCCCTTCCGTGACGGAATGCTGTGGGGCTGGGCAATACCCAAGCGTGCGGGGCCGCAGCGGAAGGCTGCCGGCTCGCAGGAACGGAACGTAACGACATGACCATGACTAACGAGGGATACCCGATGGATTTCGAAGCCTTCTTCGCCGGCGAGCTGGAAACTGTGCGCGCCGATGGCCGGTACCGGGTGTTCACCGATATCAAGCGCCATCGCGGCCGCTTCCCGCACGCCACGCGCTTCATTGATGAGGAAACGCAGGCCGTCACCGTGTGGTGCTCGAACGACTACCTCGGCATGGGGCAGCACCCGGCGGTGCTCGAAGCCATGCATGATTGCCTCGACGAATGCGGCGCGGGCGCAGGCGGCACGCGCAATATTTCGGGCACCAACCACCACCACGTGCTGCTCGAACGCGAACTCGCCGACTTGCACGACAAGGAAAGCGCGCTGCTGTTCACCAGCGGATATGTCTCGAACTGGGCGGGCCTCGGCACGCTGGCGTCGAAGATTCCGGGCTGCGTTGTGTTCTCCGACGCGTTGAACCACGCCTCCATGATCGAAGGCATCCGCTATTCGCGCGCGCCCTACAAGATCTGGCGCCACAATGACGTCGCGCATCTCGACGAGATGCTGTCGCAATTCGGCCCCGAAGTGCCCAAGCTTGTCGCGTTCGAAAGCGTCTATTCGATGGACGGTGATATCGCCCCCATCGCGGACATTCTCGACGTGTGCGAAAAGCATGGCGCAATGAGCTATATCGACGAAGTCCACGCGGTCGGCCTGTATGGCCCGCGCGGCGGCGGTATTGCCGAACGCGAAGGGTTGATGGACCGCATCACCGTGATCGAAGGCACGCTGGGCAAGGCGTTCGGCGTGATGGGCGGCTATATCGCGGCCAGCAGCAACCTGGTCGATTTCGTGCGCAGCTTTGCCAGCGGGTTCATCTTTTCGACCGCGCTGCCGCCGGCAGTTGCAGCGGGCGCTGCGGCCAGCATCCGCCACCTCAAGGTGAGCAGCGCAGAACGCGAACTGCAGCAGAAGCGCGTCGCGCAGGTGCGCCGGTCGCTCGACATCATGGGCATCCCGCACCTGGACAATCCCAGCCACATCATCCCGGTAATGGTTGGCGATGCCAAGAAGTGCAAGATGATCAGCGACTGGCTGATGGACAATCACGGCATCTATGTGCAGCCGATCAACTATCCGACGGTGCCGGTGGGCACCGAACGGCTGCGGATCACGCCGTCGCCGGTGCACACCGATGGCGATATCGACCGGCTGATCAGGGCGCTCAGCGAAATCTGGTCGCAGTGCGAGCTTGCACGGATGGCAACCGCCGCCTAACCGGGCGCGGCAAACAGTTTTCCCTTGGACGGGAAGAAACAGGGGGCGGGTATCAGGCGATGCCCGCCCTTTCTGCTTTGCTGCTACCTGCCGAACGGAATGAAGCGCACCGCCACCCCGCCCGATGCAGCGAGCCGCACGGCGAAGGTATCGCCGCCGGTCACGACCGTCTCCTCGATCACCATCGCATAGGGATTGGTGTCCCAATGCGCATCCGGCCCGTCGCGGTAGATCTGGGCGCGGTATTGCTTGCCCTGTTCGAGGAAGCTGAGCGGTAGCGACAGATCACGCGGACTTTCATCGGTGACCGCACCCAGGAACCATTCCTTAGATGTACGCCCCTGCCGCGCGAAGGCGACATACTCGCCCACCTCGCCGGCGAGCGCGATGCTCTGCTCCCAATCGGCCTCGACATCCTTGATGAACTGGAAGGCTTCAGGGCGCGCTTTGTAATTCTCGGGCAGGTCGGCGGCCATCTGCAGCGGCGAATAGAGCACGACATACAGCGCCAACTGCTTCGCCAGCGTTGTCTGCGGGCGGTTCGACGGATCGCCGCGCGGGACATCGGCGCGCACCGGGGGGCGCTCGTTGGGCTTCAGGTCAAAGATGCCCGGCGTGAAGTCCATCGGCCCAGCCAGCATCCGCGTGAAGGCCAGCATCGGCACGTGGCTTGGCGGGTTGGGCGGCGTACCCCAGGCGTTGAACTCCATTCCGCGCCCGCCTTCGCGGGTCATCCAGTTGGGGTAGGTGCGGCGCAGGCCGGTGTCCTTGACCGGTTCATGCGCATTGATCGATATCTGCCGCTTGGCAGCCTCCTTCACCACCCGCAGGTGATGATCGACCATGAACTGGCTGTCGTGCCATTCGTAGCGGCGAGGCCCCTTGTCATCCACCCGCACCACATCGCCCGCATCTGCGACATAGCCGGTTTTTACCTGCCGCACGCCGACCGATTTGTAGAGGTCGAAGGCGGCCTCCAGCTGGCTTTCGTAATTGGCGATATTGGCCGAGGTTTCGTGATGCCCGATCAGCCGCACCCCCTTGGATTGCGCATAACGCCCCAGTTCGGCGAGGTCGAAATCGGGCATCGGCTCGGTGAAACGGAACAGGTCGCCATTGTTGAACCAGTCCCCGTCCCAGCCGATGTTCCAGCCTTCCACCAGCACGCCTTTGAACCCATGCTCGGCGGCGAAATCGATGTAGCGTTTGGTCTCTGCGGTAGTCGCGCCGTGGATCGGGCCGCTGCCCCAGGTGCGATCATTGATGTGCATCGCCCACCAAATGCCGACATATTTGCCCGGCTCCACCCACGACACATCGCCCAGTTGGTTCGGTTCGTTGAGATTGAGGATGATGTCGGAATTGATCAAGCCGACAGCTTCGCGCGCCACCTGGATGGTGCGCCACGGGCTTTGGAACGGGGCCTTGGTCTTGACCTTCGGCCCACCCGACCAATTGCGCAGCCGTGCCTCGAATGTGCCCGGCCGCAGCGCGCCGAGCGACATCGACGAATAATCGACCAAGGCCGCTTCGTGGATCGAAAAGTGGATGCCGCTGTCCTTGCGGAAGGTCGCAGGCGTGTGCGCATCGTCGACCTGCCCCGCCGCGCCGGTGCGGGTGACGTATTCGTAGCGGTTGAATTCGTCTGACGGCGTGTACCAGATGGTGGTTTTCTCGCCGACGCTGAACTGGGTGCGTTCGTCGACGATCGCGATGTCGCCTTGCAGTGCGGCCTGTTCGGGAAGCTCGTAGCGAAAGCCGATCCCGGTGTCGAAGGCGCGGAAGCGTACCGTCATCTGCCGCGTCGGGCCCCGATCCGCGCCGAAGGTAACGGCGAGTTCATTGTGCTTGTCGCGCACCAACCGGCGCTCGCCCCACGGCTGTTCCCAGGTGCTATCCTTGCTTGTTCGGGTCGCGCCCGCGATGGCGAGGCCGCGTTCGAAGCCGGGGTGTTCGGCAAAGATCATGCCGAGCTTCGACGGGGCGATGACTTCCTCGCCTTCGAAGCGGACCGCATAGGTCGCCTGCCCGTTATCGTCGCTGACCGTGACGGTGATCTTGCCGTCGGGCGAGGTCACTTCCAGCGTCTCTGCGGAAAGCGGCGCAGCGCCTCCCAAGGCCGCCCATGCCACGACCGCCGCGGCGATCATCGGGGTCCAATGCTTCGTCATGTGTCCTCTCCCGCGCCCGCCAAAGCGGCGCATTACTTGCTCTCTTTGAAAATCCGGTAGCCCCACGGCGCGAGCGCCAAGGTCTCGCCGCCGCCGAAGCCCGCCGCTGCACCGGTCAGCGCGTCGGTGTAGCGGCCGTGGTGGCGCGCCTGCCGGAAAGTCACTTGCTGGGGCCGGGGCGACAGGTTGAAGACCGCGAACACCCGCTCGCCTGCCTGCCCCCGTGTAAAGGCATAGACATCCTGCGTGGCATCGGTCGGCACCTCCACCATTTCCGCGCCAAAGCGCCCGTTGTGGAGCGCAGGGGTCTCGGTCTTGAGGGCAATCAGCTTGCGCAACAGCACATCATGCCGGCCCTCGCGCCAGACGATCGGATCACGCTCGAAGAATTTGAGCATCCGGTCGTTGTCGGCTTCCTGCCCGTTATAGACCAGCGGCACCCCGCTCCCCACAAAGGACAGCGCAATCGCCGCCTCGTAGGCGGGGCCGTAGATGTCGGCCGCCACCCCGTCCCACGAATTCTGGTCGTGGTTTTCGGTATAGACCATGCGCATCGCGGCGTGCGGCCATGTTTCGGACTGCCCGGCGTAGTAACCCCGGATCGCCCCTGCCCCGCTGCCGTCCTTGACCAGCCGCTGCATCGCCTCCTTCCAGCCCCAGCCATAGGTCGCATCGAAAGCGCGGGCGTGTAGATCGCGCTGCTCCCACTCGGCGAGCATGAAGACGGGCTTCACTGCTTCGATCTCGGCCCGCGCCGTCTCCCAGAAATCGAGCGGGACATATCCCGCCACATCGGCCCGATAGCCGTCGACCCCAAATTCGCGCACCCAGTAGACCAGGCTTTCCGTCATATACCGGCGCAAGCCAGGCTGGCTGTAATCGAAGTCCGCCACGTCCGACCAGTCGGTGCCGGCGGGTGACATCAACGCGCCTTCGGGCGTGCGCGTGTACCATTCGGGATGGCTCGCGGTCAGCGGATTGTCATAGGCCGAATGGTTCGCGACCCAATCGAGGATCACCCTCAGCCCCAGCCGGTGCGCTTCGGCGACGAAGGCGCGAAACTCCGCCTCAGTGCCCAGTTCCGGATTGACGGCGCGGTAGTCGCGCACCGCGTAGGGACTGCCCAGCGTGCCCTTGCGGTTAACCTCCCCGATGGGATGGATCGGCATCAGCCAGATGATGTCCACGCCCATCGCGGCAAGGCGCGGCAGGTGTTCCTGCGCGGCGGCAAAGGTGCCCTCCGGCGTGAACTGGCGGGTGTTGAGCTGATAGAGCACCGAATCGCGCGTCCATTCGGCATTCGTCACTTCGACCAGCGGGCGCGGGATGTAGTCCGGCTCGGCGAGCACAGGCGAGGCCAGCATCGCCGCCAGCAGCGCGAGCCCGAACCGCATCACGCCTCTCCCGCGCGCAGCAACGGCGCTTCGGCAGGCAGATCGCCATCGGCCACGAACAAGGTGGCGATCGCAGCCAGCACGAAACTCGCCGCCGCGATCACCATCGCATAGATCGGCTCGCCGCCGAACAGGTTGGTGACAAGGAAGCCCAGAATCGTCGCTGCCAGCAGCTGCGGCACGACGATGAAGATATTGAACACCCCCATGTAGATGCCCATTTTTTCCGGTGGAACACAGCCGGCCAGGATCGCATAGGGGAGTGACACGATCGAGGCCCAGGCAATGCCGATGCCGATCATCGCTACCCACAACAGCGCCGGATCCCGTATCAACAGCATCGCCGCAAAGCCGGCCGCGCCCAGCATCAGGTTGATCGCGTGCAAGCGGATGCGATCGATCCGCGCAGCGATGACAATGAAGCCCAACGCTGCCGCCGCCGCCAGACCGTTCCTGACCGAGCCGAGCAAGGCCCACCAATCGGCTGCGTCCTGATAGCCTTGCGTGGCCGGATCGGGCGCAGCGAAGTGGTATTCAGCCACTGCGGGCGTGCCGTAAATCCACATCGCGAACATCGCGAACCAGCTGAAGAACTGCACCACCGCCAGCTGGCGCATGGTCTTGGGCATGGCAAAAAGATCGCTCACCACTTCCATGAAGCCGCTGTGGTTGCGCCCCTCGGCCCGCAATGCGCTCGCGACCAGCTGGATAACGCCGAACCCGGCGAGCAAGGCGGCCAGCACGTAAAGCTCCTGTGCGACCTCGATTGCGCCGAGAAAAGCCGGACGCGCCGCGCTCCGGGCGAGCGCGACGAAGACGGCGAAGGCCATCCCGGCGATGATCCATACAAGCCCGCCCTTACGGAACTGCGCAGCGCTGCGCAGCGCTGCGGTGGAGGTCTTGCGCGCCATGCCGAGTGCGTCGCGCCGCGCGGCCTCAAAGCCTGCCAGTTCATCCGGCGAATACTCGCGCGTGGTGAACACCGTCCACGCCACCGCCGCCAGCAGCGCCGCCCCGCCGATGTAGAATGCCCACTGCACCGTCTGCGGAATCTCGCCCGCTGGCGCGACATTGCTGAGGCCGAACCAGTTGGTCATCACCCACGGCAGCGCGCCCGCCACCACCGCGCCCACTCCGATGAAAAAGCTCTGCATCGCGTAGCCCATCGTGCGTTGCCGGTCGGGCAGATTGTCGCCGACAAAGGCGCGGAACGGCTCCATTGTGACATTGAGCGAGGCGTCCATGATCCACAGCATCCCCGCCGCGACCCACAACACCGGCGAATTGGGCATCACGAACAGCGCGAGGCTGGCCAGCATCGCGCCGACGAGGAAATAGGGCCGCCTCCGACCAAACCTGCCCCACGTTTTATCGGAAAGATGGCCGATGATCGGCTGCACGATCAGCCCGGTCATCGGGGCGGCAATCCACAGGATCGCCAGCTCGTCCACCTCGGCGCCGAGCGTCTGGAAAATCCGGCTGACATTGCCGTTCTGCAGGTCGAAACCGATCTGGATGCCCAGAAAGCCGAAGCTCATGTTCCAGATTTGCGCCGGGCTTAGGCCCGGCTTGTGGCCTGCTGGCGTCATGATCGCACTTTCCTCTCCCCCGCGCCCCGGTGTTGCGGGGATGACGCGGCTCCGTCGGGGCTGTAACATCGCGGCTCTTGCGGTCGATGGCGTACGCCCCCTGGCGCGCCAGTCTGGACAGCTTGCAAATTTTTGCAAGAAACTTTGCAATCTTCTCCGGAAAAATTCTCTTCCGGATCAGTGAAATTGCAGATTTTCACTATTTATCATTATGTTGGTTTAATGTAACTCGCTCATCACTCCCCTTTACAAAGATTTGCAAAAAGACTGGCATGATGCCAGAACGCGCGCGGAGGGAGTTGGGTCATGATGCGAATCTTCGTGAGCGTTATCGCTGCGCTGTGCGCCAGCACCGCGTTGGCGGACGAGAAATCCTCGGCGTTGCCGCCTCTGGCCGACCGCACGCCTGAGGATGAAATCATCTATTTCGTTCTGCCCGACCGGTTCGAAAACGGCGACCGAGCCAACGATCGCGGCGGGATCGACGGCACGCGGCTCGACCACGGCTTCGACCCCGCCCACAAGGGCTTCTATCAGGGCGGCGATCTGAAGGGCCTGATGCAGCGGCTCGACTACATTCAGGGCCTCGGCGCGACTGCGATCTGGCTCGCGCCGGTATTCAGGAACAAGCCGGTGCAAGGCCCTCCGGGCCGCGAGAGTTCGGGCTATCACGGTTACTGGATCACCGATTTCCTTGACGTCGATCCGCATTTCGGCACGCGCGCGGAGTTCAAGGCGCTGGTCGATGCCGCCCACGCACGCGGGATGAAGGTCTATATGGACATCATCACCAACCACACCGCCGACGTGATCAAATACGCCGAATGTTCCGGCCCCGATGCGCCGAAGGAATTGCGCGACAACGCCGCCTGCCCTTACCGCAGCGAAGGGGAATACCCCTACACCACGCGCGGCACGGCGAACGGCGCACCGATCAATCAGGGCTTCCTCGGCACCGATCCCAAGCATCTGACGGCGGAGAACTTCGCGCATCTGACCGACCCCGACTGGGCCTATACCACCTATGTTCCCGATGCCGAGAAGGCGATCAAGAACCCGGCTTGGCTGAACGATCCGATCTACTACACCAATCGCGGCGACAGTTTCTGGGAAGGCGAAAGCCGCACCACCGGGGATTTCTCCGGCCTTGACGATGTGATGACCACCAACCCGCGCGTAGTGGCGGGGTTCATCGACATCTACAAACGGTGGATCAGCGATTTCAGGGTCGACGGCTTCCGTATCGACACAGCCAAGCATGTGAACCCTGAATTCTGGCAGGTCTTCGCGCCTGCGATCCTCGATCATGCCCGCGCGGAAGGCATCCCGCATTTCCACATGTTCGGCGAAGCCTATGAATTCGAACCGGCGCATCTTGCCAAGTTCACCACGCAGGCAGGCCTTCCGGCAGTGCTCGATTTCGCCTTTCAGGGGCGCGTGCGCGATGTGGTGGCAGGCGGAAAGCCGGCGACCGCGTTGTCCTACCTGTTCGAAACCGATGCGGTCTATGCCGAGGGTTTCGAAACGGCAAAGCAGCTTCCGACCTTCCTCGGCAATCACGACATGGGCCGGTTCGCGATGTTCGTGAAGCAGGCCAATCCCGACATTTCCAACGCCGAACTGGTCAGCCGCATAGAACTGGGCCATGCGTTGATGATGTTCTCGCGCGGGGTGCCGACGATCTATTACGGCGATGAACAGGGCTTCGTCTCGGACGGTAACGATCAGGACGCGCGCGAGACGATGTTTCCTTCGGCCACAGCAGTTTACACCGACAACGACCTCGCCGGAACGCAGGCCAGCGTGGCGGACAGCAATTTCGATCCCGCCCATCCGATCTACCGCGCAATTGCCGCGATGGCGGCGGTGCGCACGGCTGAACCGGCGCTGCGGCACGGACAACAGCTCACCCGCCACGCCGATCATGACGGCGGCGCGTTGGTGCTCTCCCGGTTCGATCCTGAAGACCGCGGTGAAATCGTGATCGCCTTCAACGCCGGAAACGCCCCGCGCACGCTCGCCTTCCCGGTCGATGGCCGGGCGACACACTGGGAGTCGCTTTCGGGCAATTGTCCGGCTAACAGCCCGGCGGTCGGCGCCTATCACCTTACCATCCCAGCCACCGGCTATGTCGTCTGCAAGGCGGAGTACTGATCCCGTGAATGCCTCGTCTCTCGGCGCTGCACCTGCCGCCGAAACTGCCGCTGCGCTCGCATGGTGGCGCGGTGCCGTGATCTACCAGATCTATCCGCGCAGCTTTCGCGACACCAATGGCGACGGGATCGGCGATCTGGCCGGAATCGTCGCAGGGCTGGACTATATCGCCGGGCTGGGCGTCGACGGGATCTGGATTTCGCCGTTCTTCACCTCGCCGATGCGCGACTTCGGCTATGACGTGGCCGATTATTGCGGGATCGACCCGACCTTCGGCACCTTCGCCGATTTCGACCGGATCATTGAAAAGGCGCACGGGCTGGGCCTGAAGGTGATCATCGATCAGGTCTATTCGCACACCTCGGACGAACACGATTGGTTTCGCGAAAGCCGGAGCGACCGCACCAATCCCAAGGCCGACTGGTACGTCTGGGCCGATCCAAAGCCTGACGGATCGCCCCCGTCGAACTGGCAATCGGTGTTCGGCGGTTCCGCTTGGCAGTGGGACGGGCCGCGCAAGCAATATTACCTGCACAATTTCCTCACCAGTCAGCCCGATCTTAACGTGCATAACCGCGACGTGCAGGACGCGCTGCTGGACGTCGCCCGCTTCTGGCTGGGGCGCGGGGTCGACGGGTTCCGGCTGGATGCGCTGAATTTTTCGATGCATGATCCCGAATTGCGCGACAATCCGCCCTCCGGCCTGCCACTGGAACTGGTAACGCGCCCGTTCGACATGCAGGCAAAGCATTACAACCAGTCGCACCCCGATATCGTCGCTTTCCTCGAGCGGATCAGGCAGACGATCGACGAATTTCCGGGCCGATTCACCGTCGCCGAAGTCGGCGGGCCGGAGCCGCTGGCGGAAATGAAGGCATTTACTCAAGGCGGCAAGAGGCTGGATTCGGCATATAATTTCGATTTCCTCTACGCGCCGCAACTCACCGCCCCGCTGGTCCGCGCCAGTCTTGCCCAGTGGAGCGGTGAGTCGGGGGAAGGTTGGCCTTCGTGGGCGTTTTCCAATCACGACGCGCCCCGCGCCATCACCCGCTGGGTGCAAGACGGCGACCACGCCCGCGCCGCGCGGCTCAATCTGTTGCTGCTGCTGGCGTTGCGCGGCAACCCAATCATCTATCAGGGCGAAGAGCTGGGCCTGCCGCAGGGCAAGGTCGCGTTCGAGGATCTGCTCGACCCCGAAGCTATTACCAACTGGCCGCACACGCTGGGGCGCGACGGAGCGCGCACCCCGATGCCGTGGCAGGCAAGCGCACCGCAGGCGGGTTTTTCCAGTGCCAACCGCACCTGGCTGAAACTCGACCCCGCCCATGCCGCTTTCGCCATCGACCGGCAGGCCGAAGATCTGCAATCGAGTCTGCATTACACCCGCAAGCTGCTGGCGCTGCGACGGCAGCTGCCCGCGCTGGTGAGCGGCGACATCACTCTGCTCGACACGCCCGATACCATGGTCGCCTTCGTGCGCCGGATCGCGGAGGATGCCGTGCTGTGCGCCTTCAACCTGGGTAATGAGGCGCAGAGCTGGGCGCCGCCGGAGGAATTCGCCGCAGCGCAACTGCTGGCGAACGAAAGCACCATCGGCAACTGGGCGAGACCGCCCATGGTGCTGGCGCCGTGTTCGGGTTACTGGGTTGCAAACAACCCGGAGCCCGCCTGCCAATGAACGCAACCCGGCCTGCCTCACGGCGCAGCGCCACGCTGGAGGACATCGCCCGCGAAGCCGGAGTGTCGGTTTCGACCGTCAGCCGTGCGCTCAATGACAGTCCCTCGGTCAAGCGGCGGACGAAGCAGCAGATCTGGCAGATCGCGCGGGCGCATGACTATGAATTCCGCGCGTCGATGCCCGCCGGGCCGAGCGGTGCGGATGCGACGATCGCTGTGGTCGTCCCCGCCCCGCAGGCGCGCGAAAGCCGGGTGGCGGACCCGTTCTTCCTCGAACTGCTGGCTGGGATCGCCGAAGCTGCACGCGAACGCAACGCCGACCTGCTGATCAGCCATCTGACCCCGCGCGCTGGCGAGGATCTGGATTACGCGATGAGCACCAGCCACGCCACCGGCGTGATCTTCATTGGGCAAAGCTCGCTGCACCACGCGTTCAACGCGCTGGCGCTGCGCGACAATCGCTTCGTGGTGTGGGGCGCGGAGTTTCCCGATGCGCAATATTGCGCCATCGGGTCGGACAATGTCGCGGGCGGGCGGCGCGCGACCTCGCACCTCGTCCGCCTTGGCCGCCGCCGCATCCTGTTCCTCGGTGATACCGAAGCGCCCGAGGCCGAGCAGCGCAGCCGCGGTTATCGTCAGGCGCTCGCACAAGCGGGGATCGCCGTCGACGACAGCCTGATCGTTCCGGCCCATTTCGAGGTTCATTCCGCCGAGGCTGCGACCCGCAGCGCGATCGCACGCGGGCTGACATTCGACGCTGTGTTTGCCGCGAGCGACCTCATCGCGATCGGCGCGATCCGTGCGCTCACCCGCTCCGGACTCAATGTGCCCGCCGATGTTTCGGTGGTGGGGTATGACAACATCCCGGCAGCGCGGCTCGTCACTCCGCAGCTGACCACCATCGATCAGGACGCGAACCTGGCCGGACGGATGCTGGTCTCCAAGCTGATCGACCGCGGCGATGGCCCGGCGATTTCCGAACGACTCGAAACCAGCCTGCTGATCCGCGAAAGCTGCGGCGGATAGCGGATGACCGCCGATGCCATCCCTGCCCCGCTCACCAGCATCGTCATCGTCGGTGGCGGCAGTGCGGGCTGGATGACAGCGGCCGCGCTGGCCGATGTCGTGGGCCGCGATTGCGCCATCACGCTGATCGAAAGCGAAGCCATTGGCACTGTCGGGGTGGGCGAAGCGACCATCCCGCCGATCCGCAACTTCAATCGCCGCCTCGGCATCGACGAGGCAACCTTCGTGCGCGAGACGCAGGGCTCGTTCAAGCTCGGGATCGAGTTCGTCGACTGGGGCAAGCGCGACCACAGCTACTTCCACCCCTTCGGCCAGTACGGCGCCGAATTCGATTCCGTGCCGTTCTATCATCACTGGATGCGCGAACATCTGGCGGGGCGCGCCGACGGCCCGATCGACGATTTCTCGATGTGCTGGGCCATGGCCAAGGCCGGCAAGTTCACGCTCCCTTCCCCTGACCGGCGGCTGATCCAGTCGACGTTCGATTACGCCTATCATTTCGACGCCGGGCTCTACGCCGCTTTCCTCAGGCGCTTTGCCGAAGCGCGCGGCGTGGTGCGCAAGGAAGGCCGCGTGGTCGATGTTGCCGTGCGCGGCGCGGATGGTTTCATCGAGCATGTCACGCTGGAGAGCGGGGAGACGGTGAGCGGTGAGTTCTTCATCGATTGCAGCGGCTTCAGAGGCCTGCTGATCGAGGAGGCGCTGGAGGCGGGCTACGACAACTGGCAGCACTGGCTGCCGTGTGACCGCGCGGTGGCAGTGCCCTGTGAGAAGGGCGAATTCACGCCCTACACCCGCTCCACCGCCAAGGCGGCTGGCTGGCAGTGGCGCATCCCGCTCCAGCACCGCACCGGCAACGGTTACGTCCATTGCAGCGACTTCATTTCGGAGGATGAGGCCAGCGCCGAATTGCTCGCCACCCTCGATGGCAAGCCTTTGGCCGATCCGCGCAGTTTGCGCTTTGTCACCGGCAAGCGGCGCGAGTTCTGGAAGCGCAATTGCGTGGCCATCGGGCTTTCGGCGGGGTTCATGGAGCCGCTGGAATCGACCAGCCTGCACCTCATCCAGTACGGCATCCTGCGGCTAATCGCGCTGCTGCCCGACAATGCGATGTCGCCGCTGCTGAGGCGTGAATACAACGCCCAGACCGCGAGCGAATACGAGCGGATCCGCGACTTCCTGATCCTGCATTACAAGGCCAGCGTGCGGGACGATTCCGAGCTTTGGCGGTACTGCGCCGCGATGCCGATCCCCGACAGCCTGCAATACAAGATCGACCATTTCCGCGAGCACGGGATGCTGGTTTCGGACGAGCGCGAGCTGTTCGCCAATCCCAGCTGGATCGCGGTCTATCTCGGCCAAGGCATCGTGCCCGCCCGTCCGCCCGCGCTCGCCGCAATGCGCGGAGGCGTGCCGGTGGGCGAGCGCCTCATGCAAATCCGCAGCGCGATGGACGAGGCGGTCGCCGCGATGCCGAACCACAGCGAATTCATCGCCCGCCACTGCGCCGCACCGCCAATCACCGCCTGACTGCGGCGCGTGTAGGAGACACATGAGACACTGTCCAAGGAGCGAAAATCTTCACCCGCCGGCTGCGTCAGCGATTGGCGGGAAAGACATCTGCAGCAAGACTCGTGATGATGCTGCCACCCGCAACGCCAGTAGGAAAGCGGACGGGGCGGCGTTAGCCACCTCGCGCCGATGTCTCGACTAGCCTGACGCGGAAAGCCCAGACGCAGAAAGGGCCCGCCATTGCTGGCGAGCCCGTCCTGACACCCTAGAGCGACCCGGGGGCTACGTTGCCATAGTTCGGATCAGAAGTTCTTGCGGATCGTGAAGTTGAACGTCCGCCCATAGATTTCGTGGCGGCTCGGGAAGGTGCCGACCACGTCGCCGCCAGCCCCCAGCAAGTCGTTCTGAGTCACGAAAGGTTCGTTGGTCAGGTTGAACGCCTCGAACAGGATGCCGACGCCGTTGAGCGCGCTGCCCGGCTTGTCGAAGGTGTAGCCGATCTGCGCATCGATAATGGTCTCGCCCTGCGCATCCGCCCCGTCGAGCCCGCCGGAGAAGTTCTGTACTTCCGACAGGAACGGACCGCGATAACGTGCGGCCAGCTTGGCGCGGAAGCCGTATTTTTCATAGAAGATGTCGCCCGACCAGGTCACATCCGAATATCCAGGGATCCGGATCGGGTTGAGCCCCGGCTGTTCGATCTCGGCATCGGCATAGGTCACGCTGGCGAACCCGCCGAACCCGTCGAGCGCATTCGAGACATCGCCAAAATCGACCCGCAGCGTGCCTTCGATCCCGGTGATCGATCCATCCGCAAAGTTCACCGGGCCGCCGAACACGCCCGTCGCCAGTTCGGGCGCGGTGTCGAGGATCGATCGGAACCCGGCATTCTCGATCTGCTGGGTCAGGTCGATCGTCTCGCTGAGATCGAGCACCCAGTCGGACAGATCCTTGTGGAACGCCGCGACGATGATTGCCGAACCGGGCGAGAAGTACTTTTCGAACGAGATGTCGAAGGAGGTCGACCGGTAAGGCTGCAGCGTCGGGTTGCCGCCGCCAAGATTGAAGCACACCAGCGTGGGCGGGTTGAAGCCGATCACCGTATCGGGGATCTGGTCGCCATCGGTATCCGCACAGCTCAGCGAGTTGACGGTAATATTCTGGTTCGCCGCCAGCTGATCGAGCCGCGCGCGGGTGATGGTCTTGGCCGCCGCGAGACGGATGAAGGTATCCTCCATGATCTCAAAGCTGAGGTTCATGCTCGGCAACCAGTTGTCGTAGGTCGCGGTCACATCATTGGTGAACCCGCCGCTGATCGTGCCGACCGATGATTGTTCGGTGTCGGCATAGCGCAGGCCGAAATTGCCGCGCACCGGAACCGATCCAAGATCACCGTTGATATTGGCCTGAATGTAGAAGTTGTGGATCTTCTCCTCGACCACCCATTCGGTGTCGTCGGTCGCCCGCTCCAGCAGATAGGCGCCGCTGTTAAGCAAGGCTGCGGGGTCATAGGCGATGATATCCTGCCCGATGCCCTTGGAGTTGGACGACCCGATGATCAGGTCGGCCGGGATCGTCAGCGAGCTGTCCACAAAAGCGGCGCCGGCGCGCAGGAAGGTGCCGTTATTGTCGAAGTCCTTGTTGCGATCGGTGTAAAGCCATCCGACCACGATGCTGTCGATCATGCCGCCGTCGAACTCCCAAAAGGCTTCGGCGCGCAGTTGATGGAGTTCGTCGTTGATTTCCGGCTCGCGCAGGAAGCCGACCTGGCCCCAGCCGCCCGGATCGGTCAGCAGCACGTTGGCCGGATCGGTGTAATCGATCAGCCCGTCGATGGAATATTCGCCGCTTTCGGGGAAGGTGAAGGTCAGCGTGTCCTGCGCGCCCGAACGAGCGCGGCCCGTACCGGCGTAGGATTCGAAATCGACATCGTCACGGTCGAGCGTCGAGTACCCGTAATCGAGCACGAAGCCGAGATTGTCGTTCGCACGCCATTCGAGGTTGCCGCCGATCGCGAAGATCGAGGATTCGGCGCCTTCGGTGTCGGTGCGCAAAATCGGCACCACCGCCGAATAGGTCGCGGTGTCCGCGAACGGGCCGTTGCCGGTGGCGCCATCGAAGGTCGCGCCGCTCCACGATGCAATCGGGGTTTCGGTGCCTCGGAAAATGCCGGAATCGCTGGTGTCTGTGTAAAAGCTGTCGATCGTCAGCGCAAAATTGTCGGTCGGCTCGAACTGCAGGGTCCCGGCGATCGAGGTGCGCTCGAAGCTCCGGCTCTGTACGCCCTGACGCGGATTGTCGCTGGGATAGATCACGCCGTCTGCCGTGCGCGAAACCTGATCGTTGCGGGTCTTCAACTCGCGCTGGATGATGTGGGTCGGAATGGATTGAGCCGTGACGCCCAGCGACCAGCCCAGTGTGCCGCTGGCGTTCTGATCGATGTAGCTGGCGAAGAAGCGATAGCCGTCATCAGCGAAATCGGGGTTCAACGATCCCTGATCGTTGATCGTGTAGGTCGCCTGTGCGGTGATCTGGCGTTCCTTGTAATCGAGCGGCTTGATGGTCCGCAGGTCGACCGCGCCGGCAATGCCGATGGCGGCCAACTGCGCATCGCCGGTCTTGTAGACCACGCCCGAGCCGATCAGTTCGGACGGGAACTGGTCGAATTCAATGCCGCGGTTGTTGCCCGCGGAAACCACTTCGCGGCCGTTCAGCAGCGCAAGCGAGAAGTCGGGGCCGAGACCGCGGATCGAAATCTGCTGCGAGCGACCGCGCACGCGCTGGGCGGTAACGCCGGGCAGACGCGCCAGCGTATCGGCGATCGAAAGGTCGGGCAGCAGGCCAATATCTTCAGACGAGATCACTTCGACAATCGAGGTCGCATTGCGCTTGGCATCGAGCGAGGACTGGATCGAGCTGCGGATGCCGGTAACGACAATCGCGTTTTCTTCATCATCGGCGGTGGTGACAGGCGGTTCTTCGGCGTCCTGTGCCAGCACCGGTGCACCGGTCGCGGCCAGCGCCAGAAAGGTCGCAGCCCCGCAAAGCAGGCGCGCGCTCACATTGATCCCGTTGGTCTTCATCTGAAATCCCCTCCAGCAAGCGACATCATGCGTGCGCTTTTGCAGGTTTTTTCATAGCGCAGTCTGGGGCTGAGGTAAATTGCCAATCGCGCAGGCACGCTCGGGTCTGTTGCTTGCAATATTTTTGTTTTCTTTCTGATGTTTAGTTATGAGCAAGCGTTCCGATAGCTGAACAGATGGAAAAGGTTTCGACAGCTTGTTGCCCTATTGTCACAGTCTCCCCGGCGCATTCGGCAGCGCCGCAAGACCGCTCCTCAATCCGCGCCGGCCCTGGTGCGCAGCAATCCGCCATAAGCATTCCGGTTCAATGGCTTGGCCTTACCACTTGGCCCCGGCCCTCGCATTTGTTAGGCTCCCGGCTATGGCGATTGCCCCCTCATCCCGACCAAAATCGGCGCTGCCCGGATGGGCCATTTCCCCTGAGGCGGCGAAGGTTTCACACTTTTCTTCGGCAAATCATATTCTTGTCACTGCCGAAAGCCTGCTCGACACACCCGATCACGCCATTGACCAGTCTATTTTGCAAGATTTTGCACGAATCACGCCGCAATATCCCGGCGTGCGCGCGCCACTGGGTCGGCAGGTTTGCGCCAGTTGGCTTGCGGCGCTCTCGCCGCTGCTCGATCAATGGTTCGAATCCGGCAGCACGCGCTGGGAGATGCAGGGGTGGTATTCGCTCGTCACCACGCCGCCCGCCGACCTCGCTCCGATGCAGCGCTTGCCGCATGTCGACGGCACCGATCCGCGCCAGATCGCGATGATGCTCTATCTTCACCGCACCGGGCACGGCGGGACCGCGTTCTTTCGCCACCGCTCGACCGGGCTGGAGGCGCTAACCACTGCGGAGTTTGCGCGATACCGCGAGGCGTTGCAGCGCGATGTTGCGCGCACCGGCCTGCCGCCTGCGGCCTACCCCACCGACGGCGCACCGCATTTCGAACGCACGCATGCCGTTCCCGGACATTTCAACAGCGCCGTATTCTATCGCGGCAACATCCTGCATAGCGGGGTGATCGATAATGCCGCGCCGCTTTCCTCCGATCCGCGCGAAGGACGGCTGACGATCAACGCCTTCTTCCGCCCGGCGGCGGATTGAAGCGGCCCAAGGGCAGAGCAGAGCAAGAGGGGCAGAGCTATGGCAGAGGGCAAGTTGCAGAAACTGGTGATCGTGGGCGGCGGAACCGCGGGCTGGATCACCGCGGCAGCCTTCGCCCGCCTGCTGGGCCGGAGCCTGACCATCGAACTGGTCGAATCCGAAGCGATCGGCACTGTCGGCGTGGGCGAGGCGACGATCCCGCAGATCATCCGCCTCAACACCATCCTCGGCATCGACGAGCATGAGTTCCTGAAGGCGACCTCGGGCACCTTCAAGCTCGGGATCGAATTCGTCGATTGGGGCAAGCGCGGTAGTCGTTATCTCCACACCTTCGGCGATACCGGCATGAACCTCGGCAATGTCGCGTTCCATCACTACTGGCGGCGCAGTTGCATGGACGAGGCGCAGCCCGATGCGCGCGGGCTGTGGCAGTGGTCCTTGCATCAGGTGGCAGCGGATCAGGCGCGGTTCGGGAAACTCGATCGGGTGGGCAACACAGCGATGACCGGGCTGGCCTATGCCTACCACTTCGATGCCAGCCGTTATGCCCTGTTCCTGCGTGCCTATGCTGAGGGCCGCGGAGTGACGCGCACCGAAGGCATCGTCGAGAGCGTCGAACGCGATGGAGAGAACGGCGACATCGCCGCCATCACGCTGGCCGGAGGTAAGCGCGTGGCGGGCGATTTCTTCATCGACTGCACCGGCTTTCGTGCGCTGCTGCTGGGGCAGGAACTGGGCGTCGGCTACGAGGACTGGTCGCGGTGGCTACCGTGCGACCGGGCGCTGGCGGTGCCGAGCGAGCGCCTGCCGACACTGTTCCCCTATACCCGCGCCACCGCGAAAGACGCAGGCTGGCAATGGCGCATCCCGCTGCAGCATCGCACCGGCAACGGGCATGTCTATTCCAGCGGGTTCACCACGGACGAGGCGGCGGCCGAAACGCTGATGGCAGGGCTGGACACCAGACCGCTGGGCGATCCGCGCCCGATCCGTTTCACCACCGGCAGGCGGCAGGCGTTCTGGTCGCACAATTGCGCCGCGATCGGCCTTGCCAGCGGGTTTCTGGAACCGCTCGAATCGACCAGCATCCACCTTATCCAGTCGCATGTCAGCCGGTTGATCCAGCTGTTCCCACGCTCTCCCGATGCCGGCGCAATGCGCGACGAGTATAACCGCCGGTGCCGCGCCGAGTTCGAGCAGATCCGCGACTTCCTGATCCTCCACTATCACCGCACCGACCGCGACGACACCGATTTCTGGCGCTATTGCAAGCACATGAACGTGCCCGACAGCCTCTCGCACAAGCTGGAACTGTTCGCTGCCGCAGGCCGCATCGGGCGTGATGCGGATGATCTGTTCCGCGATGCCAGTTGGGTGCAGGTGATGCTGGGACAAGGCATAATGCCCGCCGATTACGATCCGATGGCCGACCAGATCGGCGATGCGCAGCTCGGCGAATTTCTCGCCAATCTGCGCACCATCGTCGAACGCGCCGTAGCAGGCCTGCCGAGCCACGAGGATTATCTGAGGCAGCATTGCATGGCCGCAGACCCGGCGACAGCCGCCGCCTGATCAACGCTGCGCAAAGGCAAGAAAAAGGGCGATGTGGCTACCCACACCGCCCGTTTTTCCTGATCAGCAGCGCCGCAGCGCTGACGACACCAAAATCTTAGCTGCTCTGGCTTTCGAGATAGGCCACCAGATTGGCGCGATCCTGCGCATCCTTGATGCCCGGGAAGGCCATCTTGGTGCCGGGCATGAAGCCCTTGGGATCTTCGAGATATTCGAACAGCACATCGGTCGTCCAGACCACGCCGCTGTTCTGGTTGGCTTCCGAATAGCTGTAGCCTTCGACCGAACCCGACGGGCGGCCGACGATGTTGTGCAGCGACGGGCCGACGCGGTTCACGCCTTCTTCGAGCACGTGGCACGAACGGCACAGGGCGAACACCTTTTCGCCTGCAGCGGCGTCAGTGGTCATGCTGGCAAACTCCATCGTCGCACCAGCGGCAGCGGCATCGGGTGCCGCAGCTTCGGGTGCCATCGGTTCTTCGACCACCGGAGCAGCCGCAGTTTCTTCAGCCGCCGGGGCATTGTTGCCGCCGCCGCAAGCCGAAAGAGTCATCAGGCCCGCCAGCGCGGCCGCACCCATCAGGAAATTACGCTTCATAGTCGATTGTCCTCTGAACAACTTAGTCCTCCCGCAACTGCGGGGGGCATAACCCAGTTTTTCCGGCATGAAAAGCAGGACTTCCACAAGCTCAATCGCTTTTGCCCCCGCTGCCGTATTTTCCCAACGCGCGAAGGCCAAAGGGTTTCCCGCGACTCATGAACGGATATTTGCCTTGTTGCACAGGCACGCTAAACAGCAGGCATGAAAAACCTGCCCTGGCACACAAAACTCGTCCTCGCCCTGCTGGCGTTCCTTCCGCTGTATTTCGCGATTGCCGCGTTCGGCACCAAGATCGGCCTGTGGGGCTGGCCGACGGGGCTGATGGCGCTGACATTCGGTGGCGGCGTAATCCTGCTGGGGATCGTGGCAGTGGCTGCGCTGATATCGTTGATCCTGGGGGTGATCGCCAAGCCGCGCCGCAATGTTGTGCTGGGGGCAGCGATCATCGGCCTGTTGATACCCGGTGCGGTGTTCGTGATGTTCACTGCCGCGCGCGGAACGGCCGCTGACAATCCGATCCACGATGTCGCCACCGACACAGCCGATCCGCCCGCATTCTCGGCCGAGACGCTGGCCGCGCGGGCCGAGGCCGAAGCCAACCCGCTGAGCGATTATCAGACTCCGCTGGGCGAACTGGCGCTTTACGAAGGCGTGGAGCCCGAATTGGCGATCAAATCGCACGCGCAGATCATCACCGATCGCTACGCCAACCTTGCCCCCCTACCGCTGGCAGGCGCCAGCCGCGCCGATGCGGTGGCAGCCGTGGCGGCAGCGATGGGCAATATGGGCTTCAACGACATCCGCACCGATGCCGCCTCCGGCACAGTCGAAGGCGTGGCCGAAACGTTCTGGTTCGGGTTCAAGGATGACGTGGTCGCCCGGATCGGCGAGAACGAGATCGACTTCCGCTCGGTCAGCCGGGTCGGGCGCAGCGATCTGGGAGCGAATGCGGAACGGATTGCTGAATTGCGTCAAAGGGTCGCGGGCCAGATCGGCCAGCGCTGACGCGTCAGTCGCGGAAGGTGGCAGCCGCCATCGCGCTGCGCTGAAACACCGTCAGCAGGCATAGCGCGGCATAGCCATAGGCGAGCCAAGCGAACCACGCCGGGAACAGGCACATGGAGATGAACACCGCGATAGTTTCGGTGCCTTCAGCCAGCCCGGTGGAATAGAAGAAACTCTTGCGCCCATGCGCCTCGGTCGTATCGCCGCGCTTGGCCGCGATCGCCGCATAGGCGAGGAAGCTTACCCCCGTCAGCACGAAACTGGCCACCAGCACCAATGCAGGCAGCGTATTGTCGAGGCTGAGAACGCCGAAGCCGAGCGGGATCGACACGTAAAACGCAAAGTCGGCGACAATGTCGAAATAGCCGCCCAGATCGGACGGCCCGCGCACCCGTGCCACGGCGCCGTCCAAACCATCCGCCAGCCGGTTGGCGCAGATCAGCGCCAGCCCCCAGCCGATATGGCCCAACGCAATGGCCGCCGCCCCGCCAAGCCCAAGCGCAAGACCGGCAAAGGTCAGCCCGTTGGCCGTCACGCCAAACCCGGCCAGCACCCGCCCCGCCCTGTTCAGCGGCGGATCGATCAGCGGGCGGAGTTTGGCGTCCAGCATCAGGTCACACGCCCCAGCTTACCAGCCCGATCCACGCGCCTGTCATTGCGCTCGCCAGATTGCCCGCGAGCCAGCTTTTCATCCCCAATCCCGCGGCCTCCGCCCGGCGTTCGGGGCAGAGCGTGCCGATGGTCGATACCAGCAATCCGACGCTGGCAAGGTTCGCCACCCCGCACAATGCATAGGTAACGATCAGCAGGCTCCTTGGTCCCAATGTGCCTGCAGGCAGCGCGGCGAGTTCGAGATAGGCGACATACTCGTTGAGGATGGCCTTGGTGCCCATCAATCCGCCCGCCGCCTGAGCATCGCTCCACGGTACGCCCAGCAGCCACATGAAGGGAGAGAACAACCAACCGAATACGCGCTTGAGGCTCACCGCTTCACCTTCGATGAGGGGCAGCAAGGCCAGAACCTGATCGGCTAGCGCCACCAGCGCGAACACCACGATGATAACGGCAATGACCGCAAGGAACAGCGCCATGCCGTCCATCGTGCCTTTGACGATCGCATCGATGCTGGATTCGTATTTGAGGCCGGGTTCATCCTTCTCCACCGCCGTCTGCGCATCCTCCGCCATTCCCGGCACCATCAGCCGCGCGATCAGCAGCGCGGCGGGTAGCGAGATCAGCGAGGCGGAGATCATGTGGCCGACCGCATCGGGCACGGTTGCGCGCAAGGTGGTGGCGTAAAGGATCAGGATCGCGCCGCTGATGGTCGCCATCGCCAGCACCATCACCTGAAACAGTTCGGCGCGGGTCATCGGCAAGAAATAGGCGCGCACCACCAGCGGGCTTTCGACTACGCCGAGGAACATGTTCGCCCCGCCCGAAAGACCGACGACGCCGCTCACCCCCAAGCTGCGGCGTAGCAGGAACGACAAGCCGTTCACCAGCCAGCGCAGCACGCCCCAATGCCACAACAGCGCGGCGAGCGCGGAAAACACGATCACCAGCGGCAAAATCTGGAATGCGATGATCAGCGGCGGCTGCGCGCCTTCTTTCAGCGCAAACGGCAGCGGCGCTCCGCCCAGATAGCCGAACATGTAGGACGAACCCTTGAGCGTTGCCTGTTCGACCGCGCTGACCGCGCTGTCGGCCAGCCCGACGATCTCCCACACAAACGGCACCCGCACGATCAGCAGCGCGAGCAGCCCTTGCAGCGCCAGCGCGCCCAGCATCCAGCGCCAGCCGGGGTGGCTGCGGCGATCCTCGCTGAAAGCCCATGCGATGACCAGCAGCACCGCGAGCCCGAGCACGCCTCTCAACTGGTCGAACAGTTCCAAATGCGCCCCCGATTGCCGTCGTTAAAAGCGCTTCTTGCCGATCAGCCGGTCGAGCGCCAGCGTATCCTGCCTGCGAAACGCAATCAGCGCCAGCGCCGCACCCGCCACGGTCAGTGACGGGAAGAACAGCAGGTTCGCCTGCTCCTGACTGTCGAACAGGTACAGGCCGAAGGGATCGAGAAAATGCCGCCAGATCGGCAGCGCTCCGCCCACCAGAATGATTGCCGAACCGATCAGCGCATATTTGCGCAGCAGGCCGAGCACCACCAGCACGCCGATCGCCACTTCAACCGCCGCGAAGGCGAGTTGCAAGGTATTGTCCGCGCCGACGCCGCCGTAATATTTGTTGGCAAGGCCGCTCCCCATGCCTTCGTTCAGCAGCCGCGCCCCGCCCCACAGGACAAGAAGCATTCCGGTGCCGATCCGCATGATGAGCAGAGCAAATTTGGCAAGCATTGCGTGTTCTCCTGATTAACCCCGCCGCCATGCGTGGTAGCGTTCGACCCACTTCAGCACCCCTTCGGGCTTGTGCGCCTTCTTCCAGTTGCCTGCGGCGAACTTGTTGGCTTCGGCCATGGTGGGGTAGGAATGAATCGTGCCGAGGATCTTGTTGAGCCCGATCCCGTACTTCATCGCCAGCACATATTCGGCCAGCAATTCGCCCGCGTGCGCGCCGACGATGGTGGCACCCAGCACTGTGTCCTTGCCGGGCGGGGTGAGGACTTTGACGAAGCCGCGCGTCTCGCTTTCGGCAATGGCACGGTCGAGATCGTCGAGGTCGTAGCGAGTGACTTCCACCGCAATGCCCTGCTCCGCCGCTTCGCTTTCGTTGAGACCGACACGCGCGACTTCGGGTTCGAGGAAGGTGACGGCGGGGATCACGCGGTAGTCAGCCTTGAACTTGCGGAACTGCCCGAACAGCGCGTTGACGCTGGCGTACCAGGCCTGATGGCTGGCAGTGTGGGTGAACTGGTATGGCCCGGCCACGTCGCCCGCCGCGAAGATGTTCGGGAATTTGGTGGCAAGGAATTCGTCGGTGTTGACGGTTTTCGCCGTGTCCACGCCAATTGCTTCCAGTCCGAACCCGGTGAGCCGCGCCTTGCGCCCGACTGCGACAATCAACGCATCGTACGGCACTGCCACCTCCGCGCCGTCAGCCTCCGCGATCAGGGTGCGACCTTCGATGCGCACGGCGGCATGACCGGTCAGCACGTTCACGCCCGACTCTTCCAGCACCGCACGGGCGAGCAAGGAGACATCGTCATCCTCGCGCCCCAATACCCGGTCGCTGCGCTCGATCTGCGTGACCTGCGAACCCAGCCGCGCCAGCGCCTGCGACAATTCGCACCCGATCGGCCCGCCGCCCAGCACCGCGATCCGCTGCGGCGCTTCGTCCATTGTTGCAAAGGCGTTCCACAGGGTTTCGCTGGTGAGATAGCCGCTGGCTTCGATCCCCGGAATATCCGGCACCACTGGCGCTGCGCCCGAAGCGATGACAATGCTGCGCGTCGTCAGCCGCTGCGTGCCGCCATCATTGCGCGCGATCTCGACCGTCCACGGGTCGATGATCGTCGCATAGCCCTTCACCACATCGACGCCGAGATCGGTGTAGCGCTCGACGGAATCGTGCGGCTCGATGGTCTTGATGGCATCCAGCACCCGCGCCATAACCCGCTTGAACGGCACTGTGGGCGTCGTGGCTTCCAGCCCGTATCTGTTCGCCCCGCGCATCATTGCTGCGACCTTGGCGCTCTTGATCAGTGCCTTCGACGGCACGCAGCCGGTGTTGAGGCAATCGCCGCCCATGTCCCGGGCTTCGACCAGCGTCACGCTCGCCTTCACCTGCGCGGCGATATAAGCTGAGACAAGGCCCGCAGAGCCTGCGCCGACAACGACGAGATTACGGTCGAACGACTTGGGCCGCGTGAACCCGGCATAGACCTTGCGGCGCTTGATGATGCCGATCACCAGCTTGGCCAGCCACGGCGCAATGCCGAGCAGGGCGAAGCTCGCCAGCACGCCCGGCGATACGATGCCGGAAAGGCTGTCGATCCGCGCCAGCTGCGTCCCGGCATTCACATAGACGGCGGTGCCCAGCAACATGCCCACTTGGCTCACCCAGACATAGGTCCAGATCCGGATGCGGGTCAGGCCCATCACCAGATTGACCACGAAGAACGGGAACGCGGGAATCATCCGCAGGCTGAACAGGTAGAACGCCCCGTCGCGCTCCAGCCCGGCGTTGATCGCCTTCAACCGCTCGCCAAACCGCGCCTCGATGGTGTCGCGCAGCACATAGCGTGACGACAGGAACGCCAGCGTCGCCCCGGCGGTCGAAGCGAAGGAGACAAGGATCGTGCCCGTAACCAGCCCGAACAAGGCTCCCGCTGCCAGCGTCATGATCGCCGCGCCCGGAAGCGATGCCGCGGTGACCGCGACATAGACCGCAAAAAAGCCGGCAAGCACCGCGACCGGATTCCGATCGTAGAACGCTTCCCACTGGGCGACGAGATCCTTCACCCCGCTCAGCGTGAGGTATTGGCCCAGATCGAACACGAAATAGGCAGCCACGATCGCAGCCAATGCGGCAAGGATAATGATTTTCTTCAAGGGAACTCCTTGCCCTGTTTTCGCCCGAAGCGCGCCGGAGGTTACGCAGTTCCCGCGAGCGCGGCGTATTTTGCGATCCAGCGCTTGTCGATCCAGTGCTTCAGCCGCAGCACCCAGCGCCCCTGTGCAGCCAGCGGGCCATAGCTGGCAATAGCCTGCCCGTCGCCGGTATTCATCAGATACAGGCTGTTCCAACGCGGTTGGTAGGCAGCGCGCGGCGGCTCACCCGCCAGCAACCTGCGCAGATTGGCCGTTAGCACCGGCCCGGCGAAAACTGCGTGGACTCCTGAATGGGCCAACGGGCGGTCGGCGCGGGCCGCCACGTCCCCAGCGGCAAGGATATGCGGGTGGGAAACCGAACGCTGGTGCGCGTCGACCAGCGCGAAGCCTGCATCACCCACCGCCAGCCCGCTTGTCCGCACCCACTCCGGCGCAGCGCTGCCGATGGCGGCGACAATGAGATCCGCCGGTTCGAGCGACTGCCGCCCTGCCATGATCGCGCCGGCTTCGAAATGCGCGGCGGCAGGGTGCACCACGATGCCTTGCCGCGCCAAGCCCCTGCCCACGCGCCCGCGTGCCGCCGTCGAAAAGCCGGGGAGCAAGCCCCCCTCGCCTGTCACCAGAGTCACTTCGGGCCGCGCTTCGGCCCATGCGAGGTTTCGCAGCCCGAACGCCAGTTCCACCCCGCCCGCGCCGCCGCCGGCCACCACCACCCGGCGCGGCGCGGCGCGCTCGGCGATGCGAGCCACAAAAATATCGATCGGGCGGATGTCGATCAGGCGCGGGTCATTGCCCAGCAGCGCAGCTGCGCGGCCTTCGCCGCCGGTATCCAGCGAAGCGTAATCGAACGCGATCGTCTCGCCAGTATCGGTGCGCACCAGCCGCGCCTGCGGGTCGATGGCGACACAGCGCCCCTGCACGAGCGCGGCGCCCGCGCGCTGCGCCAGCGCCGCAAGATCGACCAACCCTTCATCGCGTCCGTGCTGCCCCGCCAGCCAGCCCGGCACCATCCCCGAATAGCGCAAGGAGGGATGCGGCGTGAGCAGCAGCGTGCGGGCACCGGGGGGCGGCCCGCATCGGATCCAGTCGGCCAGCACCGCCACATGGGCATGACCACCGCCGACCAGCAGCACGATGCGCTGCCTTTCGCCATCCGACAGTGATTGCACCGTTTTTTTCATTGCTTGCCCATGCCCGAAACCGCACGGTTCATCTAGCGGCAAGGTTGAGAGGCTAACGCGGCCAGAAAATGAAAATGCCTCTCATTAGCTTCCTGTAGGTTTGTATATTCATGAATTTGCATAAACGGCAACCGCCGGAACCGCCTGCACGCTGGTGGATTGAAGCTGTGCCGCAAAAAGTGTTGCGCGGCATGCATCTGGTCGTGACAAGCCGGGGAGCGCGCCTAAAGGTCGCGCTTCATGGCTGCGGATACCCGCGCCTGTCCTGCTACATGATGCATCGCGTGAACACATTTATTGGACAGAAAGGCTGCCATGGCGGTTGAAGCCCCATCTTACGGCTCGCAGATCTCGCTGACCAAGTTCTTCCGGATCTTTGCCGAGATCATGAAGCCCGAGAGCAGTTTCTATTGGCTCGCGGTAGTTTACGGCATCGGCATCAGCCTGCTGTCGCTGGCGACGCCGATATCCGTGCAGATGCTGATCAACACGGTTGCCAACACCGCCATGCCCGCGCCGCTGGTGATGCTGTCGGTAACGCTGTTCGTGCTGCTGCTGTTCTCCTCGATGCTCTATGCCTTGCGCATTCACCTGATGGAGCTGTTTGCACGCCGCTTCTACGCACGCATGGTCAGCGAGATTTCGCTGATCGCGATCTACGCGCAGAACCCGTTCTTCACCGACACCACCCGCGGCGCGCTGTTCAACCGCTATTTCGATGTGATGGTGATCATGTCGCGCACGCCGATCCTGGTCATCGACGGATTTTCGATCCTGCTCGGCATTACGGTCGGCTTCGTGCTGGTGTCACTTTACCACCCGCTATTCCTGATCTTCACGCTGGTTATGATCGCGCTGATCTGGATCGTCTGGCTGGTGTGGGGCTCCCGTGCCATCCGCGCTGCGATTGACATGAGCCATGCCAAGCACGGCACCGCAATGTGGCTGCAGGAGATCGGCGAATCCAACGGCTTCTTCAAATCTCAGCAGCGGGTCGATTACGCAATCGCCGAAACCGACCGGAAGACCCACAATTACCTCAACGCGCGCCGCCGCTACTTCCGCCAGCATTTCTCGCAGACGCTGTCGTTCCTGCTGATGTATGCATCGGCCAGTGCGGTGCTGCTGGGGCTGGGCGGCTGGCTGGTGATCCAGTTCGAATTGACGCTGGGCCAGCTGGTGGCCGCCGAACTGGTGCTGTCAGCTGCGTTCTTCGGCGTGGCGCAGCTGGGCACTTACCTCAACTATTTCTACGAACTGTGCGCTGCGGGAGAAGAAGTCTCGTTGTTCTTCAATGTTGAGCAGGAACAACCTGGCGGGGCCGACCCGCTTAGCGGGGACGATCACACGCTGGTGTTCCGGCAAGTGCGTGGCAAGGCCCGTCACGAGGACGCCGAACTCGGCTTCACGATTCCCAGCGGCGCAATCGTGATGGCCGCGACCAGTCAGCACGGGTTGCAGCGATTGTTCACCAACGTCCTCAAACTTTATGAGCTGCCAGCTACAGGCTACGTCACGCTCGGCGGGACAGAGCTGAAAGAGATCGAGGCACATCACCTGCGGATGAGCATCTATGTGCTCGACCGGCCCAGCTTCGTGCCGATGACTATCCGCCAATATCTCGGCCTGTCATGCGCGGCGGGCGAAAGCTGGCGAATGCTCGACGCGCTGGAAGCGGTCGGTGTGGCGGAGGCGGTTGCCGGACTGGAGCACGGCCTCGATACCAAGATCGCGGCGACCGGTTATCCGCTCTCGACGATCGAACTGCTCAAACTCAAGCTGGCGAGCGCCATCCTCGCCCGTCCGCGCGTTCTCGTGCTCACCCGACTGTTCGATCTGATCGAGGAAGAACACCTCACCCACGCACTCGATGCCATTCGCGCAGGCGCATACACGACGGTGGTCTATTTCTCGGCGCGTGACGCCGCGCTCGGGTGCGACACCTTCCTCCACATGGAGGCTGATCGCCAGACCTGGTTCGACAATTTCACCGACTTTACCAAAGCACGCCGCGACAGCCGCGTCGCCCGCGCCGATGTCGAACGCCTGCAAGCTCAGGTCGCCGCGCCCGGCAGCGGAGGTCGGCCATGAACTCGTCGCAACGCACGCCGCACCGCTTCACGGCGCTGGAAACCGTCAAGGTGCCGCGCGTGATGCGCGCTACCTTCTACATGCTGCTGGTCGCCTTTCTGGCCGGCCTAGCGTTCCTGATCTACGCTCCGTGGCTGCAGACTGCGACCGGACGCGGGGCTGTCAACACGCTCAACCCGAACGAGCGCAAGCAGGACATCAACGCGCTGGTGCCGGGCCGGATCGAAGAATGGTACGTGCGCGATGGCAGCGCGGTGGAAAAGGGCGACCCGATCGTGCGGATCGCCGATATCGATCCGCAGCTGATCGAGCGTCTGCAGGCCGAACGCCAGCAGGTCGACTTGCAGTTGCAGGCCGCGCAAAGCGCGCTGGCGACTGCGCGGCTTGATGAACGCCGATCGCGCGAATTGTTCGAAGCCGGGCTCGCCGCACGGCGCGACTACGAACAGGCGCAGATTCGCATCGCCGAAATGGAAGGCCGGGTCGCCGCCGCACAGGCCGCTCTCAATCGCGCCGATGTCAGCCTGTCGCGCCAGTCGGTGCAGATCGTGCGCGCCCCGCGCGACGGCTTCATCCAGAGCCTCAACGCCGGAGACGCCGCAACCTACATAAACGCCGGGGACGTGCTGGCGACCTTCGTGCCCGACGGTGCCGAACGCGTGGTCGAGGTGTTCATCGACGGGCGCGACGTCGCGCTGGTGAAGCGCGGGGATAGGGCGCGGATCATGTTCGAAGGCTGGCCCGCGGTGCAGTTTTCCGGCTGGCCATCGGTCGCGGTCGGCACCTTCGGCGGGATCGTGGTCGCGGTTGACCAGTCGGCCCAGCCCAGCGGACGCTTCCGCGTGCTGATCGCCGAGGACAAGTCCGACGCCCATGCCTGGCCGGAAGAACGCTTCGTGCGGTTCGGGGCCAAGGCGCAGGCCTGGGTGCTGCTGGAAACCGTGCCGGTCGGCTACGAAATCTGGCGTCAGCTCAACAATTTCCCGCCCGAACTGCCGCCGGGCGAAGACACCGCGCAGACCCGGTGACAATGGCGCGTGCCCTGACCTTGACCCGCTGGCGATGGCTGGCCTGCAGCGCGGCGCTGATGGTCCTGTCGCTGTCGCCCGCCTCCGCGCTGGCGCAGGACATCGCACCGGTGGGCGATCCGCTCGAAGTAGCGCTCACCACCGGGCCGCTGCTGCCGGGCGAGGTGCTGCGATCATCCGCCCTCACCTTCCCCTCGATCCTCGAAGCGTTCGAGCGCGAGGCTGCCGCACGCAGCGACCAGCTTTCGGCTGACGGCGCGTTCGATCTGATGCTGAAGGGCGAATATTATGACCGGCTTTCGGGCTTCTATTCGGGCGGGTTCGGCAAGGTCGAAGCGCGCCAGCCCCTGCGGCCTTTCGGTGCAGAGGTGTTCGGTTCGTACCGCGCGTCCGACGGCGACTTCCCGATTTACGAGAACTACAATTTCACCAATCGACTGGGCGAAGCCAAGGTCGGCGCCCTGTTTTCGCTGCTGCGCAACCGCGACATCGATGCACGCCGCTTCGCGATCGAGGATACCCGGCTGGCGGCCAGTCAGGCGCGGCTCGATGTGCTGCTGGTGCAATTGAACGTCCAGCACGAGGCCCTGCGCGCCTATTGGCGCTGGGTCGCGGCGGGCGAGGAAATCCGCGTGTTCGAAGAATTGCTCGAAATCGCCGAGGCGCGGCAGGTGGGCCTCAGCCGCGAGGTGCGCGAAGGTGCCCGCCCGCGCATCGCGCTGACCGAAAACGAACAGAACCTGCTGCGTCGCCGCACGCTGCTGGAGGAAGCCAAGCGCAATTTCCTCACCGCGGCAAACTCGCTCGGGTTCTACCTGCGCGATGCGAACGGGCAGATGTATGTCCCGACCCGCGAACAGCTGCCCGATACCGACACGATCGCAGCCATGGCGGAGATGGAAGCGCTGGTTGCCGCCCCGCTCAGTGCCGTGATCCGCAGCCGCCCGGAATTGCAGACCTTCAGGTTGGCGCTGGAGCGGGCGACTAACCGGGTGGCATTGCGGCGCAACGATCTGCTGCCCCGCCTTGATGCCAGCGTGGAACTGTCGCGCGATTTCGGCGCAATCGGGCCGGGCGGGCCGAGCTTCGATTCAACCGATACGGTGGTTGGCCTGACCTTCACCGTACCGCTGCAGCGGCGCGAGGCGCGCGGACGGCTGCAGCGTGCCGAGGCTGAACTGCGCGAGACCGAACTGCGCCAGCGCCGCATCGCCGACCAGATTACCACCGAAGTGGACAACATTCTCGCCAACCTCGGCGCCGCGCAGAAGCTGGCAGAACTGGCTGATGCGGAGGTCACGCAGGCGACCACCATGGTGCAGGCTGAACGCACCCGTTTCCGGCTGGGCGCGGGCGACTTCTTCCTCGTCAACCTGCGCGAGGAAAGCGCCGCCGACGCACAGGTCCGCGCGATCCGCGCCGAATTGGCCGGGCGGCTGGCCGAAGCCAGCTACAACGCGGCGACTATGAACCTGGACGCGCTGGGGCTGGAATAGCGCCGGGTTCGGCCGCGCTCGCAGGCTCGGGTGTAGCTGGGGCTGCGGCTTCGGCCTCGTCGGCAGCCACCTGAACCGCAGCGGCCGCCATTTCCACCTCGACCCGCGCCCTTGCCTTTGCCTCGGCCAGTCCGACCAGATCGATCGGCACATCGCGATCATAGGCCAGAACTTCCGGCACCGGCGGGATACGGCCCACCAGCGCGCGGATCAGGTTGTTGCGCTTGCCCGTTGCCCGCAGATCGGCCTTGGCATGCGGATATTGCGACAGCGATTGCGGCACGCTCCAATCGGTCGGCCGGGCCGGACGGTCTGGCAGCAATTCACGCTCGAAGGTCGATTGCTCCAGCGCCGCACGATCCGCCCAGCCGAGGCTGAGAAAATCGCCGAGCGAGGTGATCTGCCCCGCCTTGGCCTCGAACTTGACCGAGCCCATGCAGAAACACGTCCCGATCACCGGTACGCCCGGAATATAAACGACCGGGCCGAAATAACTGTACTCGCCCGGTTCGACCTCGATCAGATAGCTGAAGCTCTTGTCGCCCTCATCAGTCTTGTCGAATATGTATTGCGGGCCATAATTCACGATCATGCGCAGATCGATCGAGGCGATGGCGAAATTGGCCTCGGTCGGCTCCTCGGGCCGGTCGCCCCGCGCGCGGCCCGATTGCTGCGAGACCTCCCAGCGCTTCAGCTCTTTGGGGTAATCCTCCTGCTCGTCAGCCAGTTCCTCGCGCCATTTGGCTTCGTAATTCGCAATTTCATCGGCATTGGGCGTCTTGATAAACATGCCGTTGGCCCGGTTCTGCGGGCTGTTGATGTAGATATAGGCCTTGGCCGGATCGATGGTCTGCTTGCCCGAAACGAGTTTCTTCAACTCGATTGCCTCGTATTCGGCAACGTCAGGCTTGATCTTCTCGGCAGCGGCGGGCGCGGCCATGAGCGCCAGCGCGCCCGCGACGAGTGACAGGATGCGCTTCATGGTTCGAGCACCTCGAATTGCGGTTTGGGGCCTGATGCGACGCGCGCCTGCTTCATCAGCGCAGCCTCGCGATCCTTGGCGTTCTCGCGGCTCAGCCCTTCCTCGAAATGGAACGCCTGCCACAGGTCCTTTTCCAGCCCATAGCGGTCGTATCCCTTGTAGAACATGCAGTTGCGCAGATTGACCCGCTTGATACGGCGGCGCTCGGCGCTGCCGAAAATGGCATCGGCCATCAGACCGCCGATCGCTCCGCCGATTGCACCCGCCGCGCCGTATTGCATGATCGCGTTCTGCATGATCGCGTCATTTCCGCCCATGTAGAAGTCGATCCCGCTGGCGAGCGAATCGCATTCGGTGATATCGGCGTAGGCGCGATCAAAATCGGTGCCATCGCGGTGGAAGAAGAAATACTTGTCAAAATCCGCCGCAATCGTCGGATCGGGCGTGTAGGCGAGATTGGGCATCGCGACCGCCTCGACCTCGGCGGCTATGAAGATCCGCATTTCCGGCTCGCTCTTGATGGCCTGCGCATGAGCGACCGCGGCAAGCGGCAACAGCGCAAGGCCCGTCCATCGGACCATTCCCATAATTTCAGATTCCCTGTTTCGACCCCGGAACGCGAATTCGCACAAGTTCCAAAAACCGGCAAGCAGGACAATATCGGCGGAGTCGAATTTTCCGGTGGGAAACCTAGAGCTTGCCCCGCAGCGCCTGATACGCCGCCGCCGACACCGTGTTGGCGAGGTTCAGAGAACGGATCACGTCCGACCGCATCGGAAGGTGGAACAATCGGTCTTCGTGACGCGCGATGATCGGTTTGGGGATGCCCTTGGTCTCCTGCCCGAACACCAGCATGGCGTCGTCCGGATAGTCCGGCTCGTAGAAACTGCGGCTGCCGAATTCCTCGAACAGGAACAGCTGATCGGGCCGGGGCACGCGGGCTGCGAGGAAGGCATCCCAACTGGCATATTCAGTGAGGTTCACATGCGGCCAGTAATCGAGGCCGGAACGCTTCACCCGCTTGTCCGAGATGTCGAAGCCGAGCGGATGGATAAGGATCAGCTCCATTCCCAGCGCCACACAGGTACGCCCCACCGCGCCGGTGTTGCCGGGGATTTCAGGTTGGATCAGGATAATGGCGGTCATTGGACTGCCTAGCCGTCAGGGCCAAGTATCCGACTTTCGCGTGTATAGCCGAACGCACCTTCGCCCGACCACGCCATTCCATCAGGGTAACGCAATTCGACACCCACCAGATCAGCCTGGTCGGAAAGTGCCATGTTGACGCCCATCATCGTGTCGCCGAATGTGCTCGCCGCTCGCTCGGTCAGCCGGAAATGCGTAGTCGAACCGCACTTGGGGCAAAAGTGAACGTCGACAGCCGGTTCGGGCTTGTCATGGCGGCGATAGCTCGATGTCTGACCGTCGATCGCCGCCTCGGAAGGGTCGAAGTAACCCCACCGCGCGCCCGACTTGCGGCACAGGTCGCAATTGCAGGCGTGGAGGAACTCCGGCTTTTTCACGGTCGTGACCCGCACGCCGCCGCAGAAGCAGTCGAGCGTCATTAGCCCAGCTTGTCCTTCAACAACTGGTTCACCACGCCCGGATTGGCCTTGCCCTGCATCGCTTTCATGGTCTGGCCGACGAAGAAGCCAAACAACGCTTCCTTGCCGCCGCGGTACTGTTCGACCTTGTCGGCATTGGCGGCGATGATTGCGTCTACGGCGGCTTCGATCGCGCCAGTGTCGCTGACCTGCTTCAGCCCCTCGGCATCCGCAACCTCTGCCGGATCGCGGCCCGTCTTGAGGACGATCTCGAAGATTTCCTTGGCCTGACCGCCGCTGATTTCGCCCTTGTCCTGCATTGCAAGGATGCTCGCCTGCGCGGTCGCGGTGGCGTTGGCGGGGTCGCCTTCGTCGCCGATGGCCTTCATCACGCCGGGCGCGACTGAAAGCGACCAGTTGGCGACCTGCGTGGCAACCGCTGCTTCGCCCTTGCCAATCGCCTTGGCGGTTTCCGCCAGCAGCGTTTCGAAGCGGGCGAAGGTCTCGACCTCGGCGGTCAATTCGCGCGCGTTGTAGGGGGTGAGGCCCAGCACATCGGTGTAACGGGTGCGCTTGGCATCGGGCAGTTCCGGCAAGCTGGCGCGGCATTCGGCGAGGAAATCCTCCTCCAGCACCAGCGGCAGCAGATCGGGATCGGGGAAGTAGCGATAGTCGTGCGCGTCTTCCTTGCTGCGCATGGTCCGCGTGGTGCCGGTGCCGGGATCGAACAGTCGGGTTTCCTGCACGATTGTGCCGCCTGCCTCCAGCACATCGACCTGGCGCATCGCCTCATGCTCGATCGTCTGCATGACGAAGCGCACTGAGTTGACGTTCTTGGTCTCGGTACGCGTGCCGAACTCCTCACCCGGACGGCGGACCGACACGTTCACGTCGGCGCGCATCGAGCCTTCTTCCATGTTGCCATCGCAAGAGCCGACATAGCGCAAAATCGCGCGCAGCTTGCGCACGTAAGCCCCGGCCTCGGCGGGCGAGCGCATGTCGGGCTTGGACACGATTTCCATCAACGCCACACCGCAGCGGTTCAAATCGACGTAACTCATGGTCGGATGCTGATCATGCATCAGCTTGCCCGCGTCCTGCTCGATATGGATGCGCTCGATCCCGATGATCTTGTCTTCGGGAATGCCGGCCTTCTCGTCCGCTTCGATCAGCAGATGCCCCTCGCCCACGATCGGGTGGTAAAGCTGGCTGATCTGGTAGCCCTGCGGCAAGTCGGCGTAGAAGTAGTTCTTGCGGTCGAACCGGCTCCACGCGTTGATCTGCGCTTCGATTGCCATGCCGGTACGCACTGCCTGCCGAATGCACTCGCGGTTCGGCACCGGCAGCATCCCCGGCATCGCGGCGTCGACGAGAGAGACCTGCGAGTTCGGCTCGGCCCCGAAGGCAGTCGATGCGCCGGAGAACAGCTTGGAATGGGTGCTGACCTGCGCGTGGACTTCAAGGCCGATCACGACCTCCCATTCGCCGGTGGCACCCTGGATGCGGTAGTTAGTCATTATCTAGCCCCAATAAATACTCTTCGGTCGCCTTCAGTTCATTCCGAGCGATTTCGTCGAATCTACCGTCGCCGGTGACAGTCACTGTCTCAAGATACAAGATACTCATATCCTTGTACTCAGGATACTTCTTCAGCTCCCGCAGGTATGCAGCCAACGCTGGACCGGGGAGATTTTCCTTTCCCGAAGTCAGCATCTCGTTCATTTTGGTGCTGAGTTCGACATATTCGTGCACGAAGGATTGTCGCTTGTCTTGCTTGGCGGCACGCCTGCGGTTCTGCTCGTAGTTGATACCGGCTAAAGCTGTCATCAGCCAAAAGGGGATCACCATCCCGAAAAGGATCAGTCCAAGAGTAGTCCATTCGAATGTCGTCATGGACAATCCTCGCGGCTGGCATTCGCCTCGTCCTCGATCACCTTGCCATCCGGTCCAAACCGCGCTTCGCCGTGATCGACGTTCTTTCTCACCCAGTTCGCGGCCATGAAGGTCAGCGGCACCGCGAGGGCGATGCCGATCCCGGCAAGCCACAGCGCGGTGTCGGCGATCACCACCACTTCTCCGGCGCAGCCTTGAAGCCCGCACGTTGCTGGATCGCCAAGCCCGCATTCAGCACGCCCTGTTCGTCGAACGGGCGGCCCACCAGTTGCAGGCCGAGCGGCAGGCCGTGTTCGTTCAGCATCGCAGGCACGCTCATCGCCGGGAGGCCCGCCAACGAGGCAGGCACGGCGAACACATCGTTCAGATACATCGCCAGCGGATCATCGACATTCTCGCCCAAGGGGAACGAGGCCGTTGGCGTGGTGGGCGCGAGGATCACATCACATTCCGCAAACGCACGCTCGAAATCGCGGGCGACCAGTGCGCGCACCTTCTGCGCCTGCGTGTAATAGGCATCGTAGAAACCGGCCGACAGCACATAGGTGCCGATCAGGATGCGCCGTTTGACCTCATCGCCGAAGCCGGCAGCGCGGGTGGCGGCGTACATATCCTGCAAGCCGCTGCCATCGGGCAGATCGCGCAACCCGTACCGCACCCCGTCATAGCGGGCGAGATTGCTCGACGCTTCTGCGGGCGCGACGATGTAGTATGCGGGCAGTGCATATTTGGTGTGCGGCAGCGACACGTCGACGATTTCCGCGCCTGCGTCCTTCAGCCACGCCTTGCCCTGCTCCCACGAATCGAGGATCGCCTGATCAGTGCCCTCCATCCGGTATTCGCGCGGGATGCCGACTTTCTTGCCGCGCAGGTCGCTGTTCAGCGCCGCTTCCCAATCGGGCACGTCCATCTGGAGGCTGGTCGAATCCTTGGGATCGAACCCGGCCATCGCGCCGAGCATAATCGCGCAATCCTCAACCGAGCGCGCCATCGGCCCGGCCTGATCGAGGCTGGAGGCGAAGGCGACCACGCCCCAGCGCGAGCAGCGGCCATAGGTCGGCTTGATCCCGCAGATGCCAGTGAAGGCCGCGGGCTGGCGGATCGATCCGCCTGTGTCGGTGCCGGTCGCGGCAGGCGCAATGCGCGCGGCCACCGCGCTGGACGAGCCGCCCGACGATCCGCCCGGGCTCATCGCGGCATTGCTGCCCGCCTTCTTCCACGGCGATGAGACATTGCCGAAATAGCTGGTCTCGTTGGACGATCCCATCGCGAACTGATCGAGGTTGAGCTTGCCCAGCATTCCCGCGCCCGCGTCCCACAGCTTCTGGCTGACGGTCGATTCGTAGCGGGGGCTGAAGCCTTCGAGGATGTGGCTGGCCGCAGTGGTCTGCACACCGTTGGTGGCGAACAGGTCTTTCATCCCGATCGGCACACCCGCCATTGCGCCTAGTTGCTCGCCAGCGGCGCGCGCGGCATCGACGGTGTCGGCCGCGGCCAGCGCATGGTCGGGAGTGGTGACGATGAAGGCGTTGAGCGCCGCAGCTTCTGCCACAGCAGCGTTGAAGCTTTCGGCCACTTCGCGTGCGGTGAAGTCCCCGGCGCGCACGCCGTCGCGGATGTCTTTTACGCCGAGTTGGGTCAGGTCAGTCATGCTATTCGATCACCTTGGGAACGCCGAAAAACCCGTGTTCCGCCGCCGGAGCATTGGCCAGCACATCCTCGCGCCGCCCGCCGCCGGTCAGCGGATCGGGATCCACCACGTCGTCGCGCAGGCGCAAGGTGTTGGGGATCACCGCCGCCATCGGCTCGATCCCGGTCACGTCGACTTCGCCCAACTGCTCCACCCATTGCAGGATGCCGTTCAGTTCGGGCACCATCCGTTCCAACTCGGCATCATCCATGCTGATCCGCGCCAGACTGGCGATTTTGGCGACGGTTGCCTTGTCCACCGACATGCTCAGCGCCCCTTACTGACCTGGTACAGGCACAGGCGCACCACCGGGACCGCCCTGGCCCATCTGCGCCTGCATCGTTTGCTGCAGGATGCCGAGATTGCGTTCGAACGTCTGCTGGCTCATCACGTCCACCACCTCGATCTCGAATTCCAGATCGGCGTTGGGCGGGATCGGCGCGCCCGGAGGCGGTTCGGCCCCGTAGGCTTTGTCGGCGGGGATGAAGAGCGTGTACTTGCCGCCCTTCTGCATCTGCTGGAGCCCTTCGAAGAAGCCGGGGATGGTCGCCCCTTCTTCGATCGGGAAGGGCGTGCCTTCGGGAAACAGCCCCTGCACCGGCAGCGGAATGTCGCGCGATTCATCGAACACAGTGCCATCGGAAGCAAGCGTGCCCTTGTACTTGATGAACAACACGTCGCCCTGTTCGGGCAGCGGGCCGGTGCCGGCGGTGATGGTGTCGACATTCAGCCCGCGCGGAACCGCGGCCCAGGCCAGCCCCGCCCCTATGGCGATAGCGAGGATGACGCCGATCCACAGCTTGGTCAGCGAGCCCTTTGCGACGGGCCGGATCGGAACGCGGGTAATCTCGGTCATGGTGTTGTCCTGCGTGACGGCACGCTTTCGAGCCGTGTGAGACGACAAAAGGGCGCGGTGTTAAGCCGCGCCCTGATGGCTGATCGGAAGAGGGGATTCAAGCGGCTTTCCGCGAGGAAACACACGCCCGCAGACGGGATTACTTGCTCCCGTCACGCTCCATCCGCTTGCGCTCCATCTTGCGGGCGCGGCGAACGGCTGCGGCCTTTTCACGGGCGCGCTTTTCGCTTGGCTTTTCGTAGTGGCGACGCAGCTTCATTTCGCGATAAACGCCTTCACGCTGCAGCTTCTTCTTGAGCGCGCGCAGGGCCTGATCGACATTGTTATCGCGAACCATGATTTGCATAAACGACGACTACCTCAATTTTTCCAAACGCCAGAGCCCGCCCGAATCATGCGGGGATACGCGGTGAATTGCCTGTGAAACACCAATAATAGAGGGACGATTCCCACCAGGGACCGCCCACCAAACCCGGCCCCGATAGTCCAACACCGCCTGAAACGCAACCCGTCAGCGTCACGCCATCGCCCGACCGTGCGCCGCACCGCCTAGGCAGAGCGCCCCTGCCCCGCTAAGAGCCTTGGCGATGACCACATCCCCCATGCCTTTGGCACTCTCTCCGCTTGCCGCTTCGGCGCTGGTCGCCGGTGGCGGCGCGCTGGGCGCGCTTGCCCGGTATCAGACTGGACGCCTGCTGTCCTACCTGCTGGGCCAGCGCACCGCCGAAGGCTTCCCGTGGGCGACGCTGAGCGTGAATATCGTCGGCAGCCTTTTGATGGGGGCGCTGCTCGGCTGGCTCGCGCGCGGCACGGCTTCGGCCGAGACTGCCGAGACCATGCGGCTGGCAATCGGAGTCGGCCTACTCGGCGGGTTCACCACCTTCAGCGCCTTCAGCGCCGAACTGGTGACGATGCTTTACCGCGGTCAGATGATCGAGGCGCTGGGATACGGCGCGGTATCGCTGGGCGCCGGGATGGCGGCGATCTTCATCGGTCTGATTGCAGCGCAGGGCGTGTCATGAGCGAAGGCAAGAACACCAGCGCACCCGCCGACAACGTCCGGCAATTCACAGTTTCCGAGGATGACGACGGCATCCGGCTTGACCGCTGGTTCAAACGCAACCTGCCGCAGATCGGCTTTGCCACGGTGTCGCGCTGGGCGCGCACCGGGCAGATCCGGGTCGATGGCAAGCGCGCCAAGCCCGAGGATCGCCTAGCCGAAGGGCAACAGCTGCGCGTGCCGCCCGGCGGCGAGGAGCCGCCCGCCCCCGGCCCGCGCAAAGCCACGCCGCGCACCCGCACACTCAGCCCCGAACAGATCGCCGAAGCCAAGGCGATGGTGATTCGCGAAACCCCGTCCGCCATCGTGCTCAACAAGCCGCCGGGCCTCGCCACGCAGGGCGGCAGCAAGACCACCAAGCATGTCGACGGGCTGCTCGATGCCTTCGTGGAGGGCGAGAAGACGCCCCGCCCGCGGCTCGTCCACCGGCTCGACAAGGACACCTCGGGCGTGCTGCTGATCGCGCGCACGCCGGGCAGCGCCGCCAGCTTTTCCAAGCGTTTCGCCAGCCGATCGGCGCGGAAAGTCTATTGGGCGCTGGTGGTCGGCAACCCCGCCCTGTCCGAAGGCGTGATCGACGCTGCTCTGGCCAAACAGCCCGGCACCGGCGGCGAGAAGATGCATATCGACGAGGAAAACGGCGCGGCGGCCAAGACCCGTTACCGCGTGGTCGACCATGCCGGGGAGCGTGCCGCGTGGGTGGAACTCGAACCGCTCACCGGGCGCACGCATCAGTTGCGCGTGCACATGGCGGCAATCGGCCACCCGATTGTGGGCGACGGCAAATATGGCGGGCCGGAATCCTTTCTGACCGGCGCGGTCAGCCGCAAGATGCACCTTCACGCCCGCCGACTGATCATTTCCGAGCCGAAGTCGGGAGAAGGAACAGGCGGCAAGCTCGACGTCACCGCCGATCTGCCGCATCATTTCGCCGCCAGCATGGAAGTGCTGGGCTTCGATCCCGGCCTGTCCGATGCCTCCCCCTTGCGCGAAGAGGCACCGGAACGGTCGGCGGAAGAAAAGAAGCAGGCGGCCCGCCGCCACTTCAAACAGGCGCGGAAAGAAACCCGCGCGCCCCGCCGTGCTCGCGGCGCAGCATCCGAGAAAGGCAAGAAGGCGCCGGGCAAACCTGCCGGAAAGCCCGCGCCCAAGGCCTCCAAACCCGCGCCCAAATCGGGCAAGCCAGCCGCAAACAGGGCGCGGCCCGCCCCCAAACCGGCTCCAAAACGCCGGGGTCGCTGATGCATCCCGATCCCCAGTTCCGTAGCGTTGACCATGCCACCTGCGAAACGCTGATCGCCGAGGTCGGGTTCGGTACGATCTTCGCTGCCACGCCCGAAGGCCTGCGGGCGGCCCGTACGCCGCTGCTGTCGGCGGGCAACGGGGTGGTGCAATTCCACCTTTCCGCCCGCAACGCCCTGACCCGGCACCTCGCCGGCGGGGCGGATGCGCTGATCGTGGTCAATGGCCCCGATGGCTATGTCTCGCCGCGCTGGTATGCCAACCGCGACACCGTGCCGACGTGGAACTACGTGTCGCTGGAATGCGAAGGCCCGGTGACGCGGATGGCGGATGAGGGCCTGGAGGCATTCCTCCAAACTGCCATCGCCAAGCACGAGGCCCGGCTGGGCGGCGAACCGTGGCGGGCGGAGGAAAGCTCCGGCAAAACCTGGGCCGGGTTGTTCAAGGGCATCGTCGGTTTCGACATGGCGGTGCGCGACTGGCGTCCCACCTTCAAGCTTTCACAGAACAAGCCGCCCGAAGACCGCGCCCGGATTGCCGAAGGGCTTGCTACCGCAGGCGTTCCCGCGCTCGCCCATCTGGTGCGGGGCGCGGGGGAATGAGTGCGGTGCGCCTTGCCGTGTTCGATTGCGACGGCACGCTGGTCGACGGGCAGGCCGATGTCTGCTGGGCGATGGACCGCGCCTTCGCCCGAGCCGGGCTGTCCGCGCCCGATATGCAGGCGGTGCGTCGGATCGTCGGCTTGAGCCTGCCGGTCGCGGTGCGCAGCCTCGCCCCCAACCTGCCCGAGGATCAGGCCCGCGCGGTGACCGAGTTCTACCGCTCCAGCTTTCGGGCACGGCGAGAGGAAGGTCTGCTGGACGAACCACTGTATGATGGCATCGCCGAATTGCTCGGCAGTCTGCGCGATGCGGGCTGGAGCCTTGCGGTGGCCACCGGAAAATCCGATCGTGGGCTGGCGGCGTGCCTTGCCTGCCATGGCATCGCCGACATGTTCGTCTCGCTCCAGACCGCCGACCGTCATCCGTCCAAACCGCACCCCGCGATGCTGGAGGCCGCGCTGTACGAAGCCGGGGCCGCCCCGCGCGAGGCGGTGATGATCGGCGATACAAGCTTCGACATGCTGATGGCCCGCAGCGCCGGGGTACGCGCGGTCGGTGTTGCATGGGGATACCACGCGCCCGCCGAATTGCTGGCGAGCGGCGCGATCAGCGTGGCTGAAACCTCCGCTGCGCTGGGCAAGGCGCTGGAGGAGACGCTGGGATGAGCCGCTCTGCCCGCGACGCTGCCGAAACGCAGGCCCGCCGCCGCTATATCATCATGAACGCCGCACGCATCGGCGGGCTCGGCCTGCTGCTGCTGGGCGTGGCGATCACCCGCAATGTACTGCCGGTGCAACTGCCGTGGACGCTGGGCGCGGTGCTGGCGGTGCTAGGCCTGCTCGAATTTTTCTTCCTGCCGGCGATCATCGCCAAGCGCTGGAAGGCCGGGGACCGCGCCAAGGGCGATCAGCACTCATGATCCGGCGGTTCTACAAGGAAGTGACGCTTGCCGAGGTGCCGGTGGCCGAAACGCTCTGGTATCAGGTGATGCTCGATGGCCGCGCTGTGAAGACCGTCGGCGGGCGGGCGCAAATGGTGCCATCGCAGGGTCTGGGCGAGGCACTGGCGGCGGAATGGCGGCGGCAGGGCGAAACCATAGATCCCGCCAGCCTGCCGTTTCGCGACATGACCGATTACGCGATCGATGTGGTCGCGTCCGATCCGGCCAGGGTGATCGACAATCTCGTCGCCTATGCTGAAACCGATACGCTGTGTTACCGCGCCGATCCCGACGCGCCGCTGTTTACACGTCAGCAAGAGGTGTGGGAGCCATTGCTGACCCGGTTCGAAAGCGAGCACGGCATCGCGCTGGTGCGGGTCAGCGGTATTCTGCATCGGCCCCAACCAGCGCCGGCACTGGCGGTGCTTCGCGCGCGGCTGGAACCACTCGATCCGTTCGCGCTTGCCGGGTTGGAGGCGATGACGACCCTCGCCGCGTCGCTGGTGATCGCGCTCGCCGCGTTCGACGCTGCCGGCGAAGGCGAGCCGCTGGCGCTGTGGCAGGCGGTGTGTCTCGAGGAAGAATGGCAGGCCGATCTGTGGGGCCGCGACTGGGAGGCCGAGGAACGCCGTGCCAAGCGCGAGGCCGATTTCCTGCGCGCCTGCGGCTTCGCGCGGCTGGCGCGGGGCTGATCTAGCTCCCAGCCACCCACGTGGCGACTTCGCCCGCGACTGTATTCGCCGCCCGGTTGATCGCTGCACCGACTGCGCGGCCCTCTGCCGGGACGCCGGTTTCGCGCGCTTCGAAGCGGCGGGTGGTGGTATCGCCGTCGCCTGCGATCCGAATGGCATCGAACCGCACGACAACCGCCGAATCCTGCGCGACATAGCCCATGTCGATCAGGTTGCCGCGCAAGGTCATCGTCGCCAGCGCCACGGTTTCATCGCTGTCCATCACCAGCGCATTGCCGCGTGCGCGGATAGCTTCGCCCAGCAGGCCGCGGAACAGGCGGGCCGGTTTTTCGACCCAGAACGCTTCTTGCAGATAGGCCAGTTCGGTGTCGGAGACAGCCACCGGCACGCGCAGCACGTCGAGCTTGGCCGCAGCTTCGATCGGCATCACCGCCACCACCGGACGGTTCGGCCCGGCAGCGGCACCTGCACCCACCGGCGCGCGCGTTTCGGGGCTCAATGTCAGCAGACTTTCGGGCGGTTCGCCGCCAAGGCTGATGCAACCGGGCAGCGCCAATGCCAGCGGCAGAGCGATCAGGGCGGGCCATTTGCGGAAGGTCATGCGATCGATTGTCCTCATGGCTTATAGTCCGGCAACGACTTGCCCCCGACCAAGGCGCCCGCGCCTTCGCTTTCCAGCTTTTCGGTGACTGCGCGCAAGGCGCGGCTGGTGGCGCGCAGATCCTGCAAGGTCGCTTCGGCATTGGGCAGCGTGCTGGTGCGCAGCTGACGAGCCGCTGGGCGGGTGTCTTCCAGCGTGGCGGCCAATGCGGCGAGCGCATCATTGGCCGACGATAGCGTCCCGCGCAGTTCCTCGGCCAGCGGCGATCCTTCCGTTCGGACCAGTTCATCGGTGGTCAGCGTCAGCTTTTCAACGGCGTCCAGCGTCTCGTTGAATTCGGTCAGCGTCGTTTCGAACTGTTCCAGATTAGCGACCAGAGCCGGCGTAGCATCGGCCAGCCCGCCGGTCAGGCGGTTGGTGTTGCGAATGATGCCCGAAATCTCCTGCTGGTTCTCCGGCCCCAGCAACGTGTTCAGCTGTTCGGTCAGCGTCGCCAGCCGCTCCAGCAGCAGCGGCGCATTGGCGACAATCGCGCCGAACCCGCCGCGTCCGGGCGGAATCACCGGTGCGCCTTCGGGACACGCAGTGGTTTCGCAGGTGATCGGCGGCGCATTCTTGCGCGCGCCGTCGAGCAGGATGGTAGAAACCCCGGTGAAGCTCGCTTCGATAGTGGCCTGCGTGCCGACCAGCATCGGCACATCGTCCCTGACCTTGATGCGCACCCGCACGAATGCCGGGTCGTCCTTGGCCAGCGCGATTTCGGTCACCTGACCGACCGGCACCCCGGCAAAGCTGACCTGGCTGCCGGTGGCAAGGCCGGATACCGACTGGCCGTAGAAGATATCGAATTCGTCCTGCTTGCCTTCGCCCAGCCGCGCGATCCAGACGATGAAGGCGGCCAGCCCTGCCAGCAACACCAGCGTGACCGCACCGACCCAGAGATGATTGGCTCTCGTTTCCATGCCGCTTCCTATGAACGCCGCGAGGCCGGTGTGTCCAACATTCTATCCATCCACAGCCCCCGAGCCGCGCTCGTGCGAGGCCTGCGCAGCACGCCCGCGCGGGCCGTTGAAATATTCCTCGATCCACGGATGGCCGGTGGCGATCAGTTCGGGAATGGTGCCGACGGCAATGATCTTCTTGTCGGCAATCACCGCGACCCGGTCGCAGATTTCGTAAAGCGTATCCAGATCATGGGTTATCAGAAACACGGTCAGGCCCAGCGTTTCCTTCAATTCGCGGGTCAGCCGGTCGAACTTGGCCGCGCCGATCGGGTCCAATCCGGCAGTGGGTTCATCGAGAAACAGCAGTTCGGGATCGAGCGACAAGGCGCGTGCGAGCCCGGCGCGCTTCTTCATCCCGCCCGAAAGTTCGGACGGGAATTTCGCCACCGCGCTTTCGGGCAGACCGGACAGGATCACCTTGTAGCGTGCAACCTCGGCCCGCAGCCTTGTATCGAGTTCGGGATAAAACTTCTTGAGCGGCACTTCGACATTTTCACCCACCGTCAGAGTCGAGAACAGCGCTCCGCCCTGGAACAGCACGCCCCAGCGGCTGCGCACGCCGTGGATATTGTCGGGATCGCTGTCCCTGATGGCCTCGCCCAGCACCTCGATACGGCCTTCGCTGGGCCGCTGGAGGCCGATGATCGACCGCATGAGAACCGATTTTCCACTGCCCGAACCGCCGACCACGCCGAGGATCTCGCCGCGCCTGACAGTGAGGTCGAGCCCTTCGTGAACGCTGAAATCGCCGAACCGGTTGGCCAGCCCCTCGACCACGATTGCGGGCTCCGCATTGTGAGCGCGATGATTATCCACCATCGCCTACCCCCACCCGATTTCGGTGAAGAACACGGCGAAGAACGCATCGATCACGATGACCGCAAAAATGGCCGAAACCACCGCCATGGTTGTGCGCCGCCCGACCTCTTCCGAATTGCCGCGCACCTGCAGGCCATTATAACACCCCGCCAACCCGACGATCAGGCCGAATACCGGCGCCTTGATCAATCCGACCCACAGATCATATTCGGGCACCACGTCGTGGATCCGTTCGAGGAACGTCCAGAACGGGATGCCGAGCGTAAGGTCGCCCACCACCGCCCCGCCGATAATCGCCATGACCGAGGCGTAGAAGCCCAGCAGCACCATCATGAAGGTCGCCGCGAGGATGCGCGGGATCACGAGCACTTCGATCGGCGAAATGCCGATGGTGCGCATCGCGTCGATTTCCTCGGTCAGCTTCATCGTGCCGAGCTGCGCGGCAAAGGCGCTGCCGGATCGGCCCGCCACCATGATCGCGGTCATCAGAACGCCCAGTTCGCGCAAAGTGATGCGTCCGACCAGGTTCACGGTCAACGATTCCGCACCGAACTGCTGGAGCTGGACCGAGCCCTGCTGCGCGATCACGATACCGATCAGAAAGCTCATCAACCCGATGATCGGTAGCGCGGAGACGCCGACCAGTTCCATCTGGTGGACCAGCGCGCGTCCCGGAAACCGCGAAGGATGTCGTACAAGGCTCGCCCCGCCGATCAGGATCTGCCCGAAGAAACCGACAACGCCATACAGGCCGGAACGGGCGGCGAAGACTTTCTCGCCCATTTCCGCCGGAACGCGTTTCCACACGGGCAGTCGCGGCGGGCGGATGTCGCTGCCCGCGTCGATCCCGCGCACTGCGCCGAGCAGGCGTTCGGCCGCTTCGCTGGCTCCGGTTATTTCCGCGCCATGTTCGCGCGCCAGCCGGCATACGACCCAGGCGCCAACCGTGTCCATTTCGTCCACCTGCGTCAGATCGATGGCGGCAATCGGGCCGGAAACGCCCCGCAGCGCGCGCTCGAACGGAGCGATGGCGGCCAGCGTCAGCGCACCGGAAAGCACCAGGCGAGGCCCCTGCGCCTCCCCGTGCTGGCCACTGTCTTCCAGCGAATATTGCGCCGCATTCTGCATCGGGATGAGGCTATGGGGAGATTTTCCGCCGCCGACAAGGCTGTCGCGGCGAACTGCGGTGCCTTGTATCATTGCATCGCAACATAGGTGCTGGCATGGCGCAGACCATCATGAGCGACACTCTGCCAACCACTTTCGACCCCGCTGAAATCGAAGCGCGCTGGTATGCGCACTGGGAGACCAACGGCTGTTTCCGACCTGCGCGGCCCGAAGCCGATGCCTTCACCATCGTCAACCCGCCGCCGAACGTCACCGGCAGCCTGCATATCGGCCATGCGCTCGACAACACCTTGCAGGACGTGGTGGTCCGCTATGAACGACTGCGCGGCAAGGATGCGCTGTGGGTGGTCGGCACCGATCACGCGGGCATTGCGACGCAGATGGTGGTCGAACGCCAGCTTGAGGCCAGCCAAGACAAGCGCACCAACTATTCGCGCGAGGATTTCGTGGCGAAGGTGTGGGAGTGGAAGGCCGAAAGCGGCGGCACCATCACCAACCAGCTGCGGCGGCTCGGATGCTCGATGGACTGGAGCCGAGAGCAGTTCACCATGGACCCGCACTTCACCAAGGCGGTGATCAAGACCTTCGTCGATCTGTATAATGACGGGCTGATCTATCGCGACAAGCGGCTGGTGAACTGGGACCCCAAGCTGAAGACCGCGATTTCCGATCTCGAAGTCGAGAGCCGCGAAGTTCGGGGCCATATGTGGCACTTCAAGTACCCGCTCGCCGGCGGTGCGACCTACACCTATGTCGAGCGTGATGCCGATGGCGCCGTGGTGCTGGAGGAGGAGCGCAACTATATTTCCATTGCCACCACCAGGCCCGAAACCATGCTGGGCGACGGCGCGGTGGCAGTGCATCCCGACGATGCGCGCTATGCCCCCATCATTGGTATGATGTGCGAGATTCCGGTAGGCCCGAAACAACACCGCCGCCTGATCCCGATCATTACCGACGAATACCCCGATCCAGCTTTCGGTTCGGGCGCGGTCAAGATCACCGGTGCGCATGACGAGAACGACTACGGCGTGGCGCAGCGCAACGGCATCCCGATGTACCGGCTGATGGACGAAGTCGCCGCCATGCGCAGCGACGGCGGCCCCTATGCCGAAACCGCGGCGCGCGCCCGCGAAATCGCTGCAGGAGCGGCGTTCTCGGCTAAGGAAGTCGATACGCTCAACCTCGTGCCCGACGAATATCGCGGGCTCGACCGCTACGAAGCGCGCAAGCGGGTGGTCGCCGATATCGCTGCCGAAGGCCTGATGCTGCGGGTCGAAGACAAGACCATCATGCAACCCTTCGGCGACCGCGGCGGCGTGGTGATCGAACCAATGTTGACCGACCAGTGGTATGTGAACGCGGCAGAGTTGGCCAAGAAGCCTATTGATGCGGTCAAATCCGGCGAAATCGGCATTGTGCCCAAGACCTGGGAAAAGACCTTCTTCAACTGGATGAACGACATCCAGCCGTGGTGCGTCAGCCGCCAATTGTGGTGGGGCCACCGCATCCCGGCTTGGTTCGATGCAGACGGCAAGATTCACGTCGCCGCCACTGCCGAGGAAGCGCAGGCGCAGGCGGGTGAAGGCGTCACACTGACGCAGGACGAGGACGTGCTCGACACGTGGTTCTCCTCCGCCCTGTGGCCCTTTGCCACGCTCGGCTGGCCGGAAGGCGACGCGCCGCTGGTCAACAAGCACTACCCAAACAGCCTCCTCATCTCAGGCTTCGACATCCTGTTCTTCTGGGACGCGCGGATGATGATGATGGGCTATTACAACATGGGCCAAAAGCCCTGGGACACGCTCTACCTCCACGGCCTTGTGCGCGCGGCGGACGGGGCGAAGATGTCGAAGTCCAAAGGCAATGTGGTCGATCCGCTCGGCCTGATCGACCAGTACGGCGCGGATGCGCTGCGGTTCTTCATGGCGGCGATGGAAAGCCAGGGCCGTGACATCAAGATGGATGAACGCCGCGTCGAGGGATACCGCAACTTCGCGACCAAGCTGTGGAACGCGGCGCGGTTCTGCCAGTCGAACGGCATCGGTGCGTCGGCCACGATCAAGGCGCCCCCTGCGCGCCTCGCCGCCAACCAGTGGATCATCGGCGAGGTCGCGGCCTGCGTGACCGAAATCGAGCGCGCCATGGCCGACCTGCGGTTCGACGCGGCGGCCAATGCGATCTACCAGTTCACGTGGAGCAAGTTCTGCGACTGGTATCTGGAATTGGTGAAGCCCGTTCTTTCCCCCCTCCCGCCAGCGGGAGGGGCCGGGGGTGGGCCCGAGACAGGCGAGGATGGTGGCCCCGCGCCCACCCCTGACCCCTCCCGCGAGCGGGAGGGGGACTGGAGCCCCCAGTCAGAAACCCGCGAAGTCGCCGGATGGGCGCTCGACCAGATTCTCGTCATGCTGCACCCCTTCATGCCCTTCATTACCGAAGAATTGTGGCACAAGCTGGGTGAGCGGCCCTATGAGTTGATCCTCGCAAAATGGCCCGCGCCCGAAGCGGAAGTTTCGAAAGACGCGACCGACGCGATCGACTGGGTGATCGATCTGACCACCAACACCCGCAGCGCCAAGAACGAACTCGGCATTCCGCCGGGGGCCAAGCTGGCGGCGTTCCTTGCCGCGCCGTCCGATGTGGCAACGCGCACCATAGAACGCAGCAGCGCCGCGATCGAACGCCTTGCCCGCCTGACCCCGGTGACCATCGGCGAATCGCCCGCTGGCCCGGCGATGCAGGTGACCGCAGGGAGCGACGTGTTCGTGATCCCGCTTGAAGGCATCATCGACATAGCAGCCGAAAAGGCGCGGCTGGAAAAGGCGCTGGCAGCTTCGGAAAGGGAAGCCAAGTCGCTTGGCGGACGCCTCTCCAACCCCGCCTTTGCTGAAAAAGCCAAGCCCGAAGCGGTCGAGAAAGCCCGCGCTGATCTCGCCCATCATCAAGGCGAGGTCGAACGGCTGACGGCAGCACTGGCACGGCTGGGTTAGGCATCGTTCGGACGGTGGTGGCGGGCCCATTTCCATCAAGCGGCGTTAAACCCGGCCGGGTTCAGGCGCTCACATGAATTCCGGTCGCCTTACCGATAACCTGCACTTTGTGCACGATGACGCGCGAACAAGGTGCATTTGTTGGCTTCTCTGGTATTGTCGGCGGATAACCGCGCAAATTCGGTAAAGGCATGACGGGTGACCGGAAAGAGTTTCTGATGCGCCAGCGGGCGCTCGCCGACTTCGGTGATTTCGTGCTCGAGCACGATGATCTGGACGCGATCCTCACCGAAGGCTGCCGCCTGATTTCCAAGGCCCTCGGCACCGATCTTGCCAAGGTGATCGAAATTGAAGCCGAGACGGGCACCGGTCTGGTGCGCGCCGGCATCGGCTGGAACGAGGGGATCGTCGGGAAGGAGCGTGTCTCGCTGGCGGAGCAATCATCGGAAGCGTTTGCCGTGAAAACTGCAAAACCGGTGATCTGCAACGACATTTCCGACGAGACCCGCTTCCATTTCCCCAAGTTCCTGCGTGCGCACGGGGTCGTCGCGCTGATCAACGTGCCGATCTTCCTGCCCGGCCGCACACCATGGGGCATATTGCAGGTGGATGCGCGCCGCCCACGCGACTTCGACGGCGATGACATCGATTTTCTGAAAACCTACGCAATGACGCTGGGCCCGGTCATCGACCGGCTGCGGGTGGTGGCCGAACGTGACGATATCCGAAAGGAAGTGCTCCAGCGCGATGAACGGCTGCACCACATCATTGACGCGATGGGCGAGGGATTTGGCGTGCTCGCGCCGGACTTCACCATTCTCGAACATAACCGCGAGGCCGCCCGAATGGACGGTCGGCTGCGGGAGGAGATCGTTGGCCGCTCGCACTGGGAGGCCTATCCCGGCACCGAGGATGCAGAGGTGGGCCGCGTGCTGAAGCAAGCGATGGCCGAACAAACGCCGGCTACACTTGAACATTTTATTACTTTGCCGACCGGCTCTCTCTGGCTGGAGATGCGCGCCTATCCCGTGGACAACGGCTGCCTTGCAGTGTTCTGGCGCGACGTTACCCAACGCCGCGCTGCCATCGATGCACTGCGCGAAAGCGAGGCGCGGCTGATCGCCACCTTCGAAAGCGTGCCTGCCGCAATCGCCGCCATCGACCGCAGCGGCAAGGCGGTGCTCGCCAATCAGCGCTATCTCCGCCTGATCCCCAGCGGCATGCTACCTTCACGCGATCTCGAGGCGTTTGCCCGCTGGCGCGGCTGGGACGACGAAGGCCGCCCGCTCAAGCCGGAAGAATACCCCGGCGCCCGGGCGCTGCGGGGCGAAATCGTGCTGCCCGGGCAGGAATTGCTCCACACGGACGAAAATGGTGTCGAAACCTGGTTCCGTGTGGCCAACGTGCCCACCCGCGACGCACAGGGCGACGTGACCGGACTTGTCACCGTCATCACCGATATCAGCGAAAGTAAAGCGGTCGAGGCGGCGCTGCGAGCGAGCGAGGGGCGCTTGCAAACCCTGATCGAGGGCATCCCGCAACTGGTCTGGCGTGCCGCTCCCGATGGCAGCTGGACTTGGGCGAGCCCGCAATGGGAAAAGTTCACCGGCCTTCCGCGCGAGGCGAGCCGCGGCGACAGCTGGCTGGCAGCGCTGCATCCCGACGATCGCGGCGCAGCACGGCAGGCATGGGCGGAAGCGACCGCGACCCAGCGCCTCGCATTCGACTGCCGCGTGCATGATGTGGCTGCGGGCGAATACCGCTGGTTCCAGACCCGCGCCCTGCCTGTGCACCATGCGGGCGGGACGATCCGCGAATGGCTCGGCACCTGCACGGATGTGCATGACCTGCGCCAGTTGCAGGAACGCCAGCGTGTGTTGGTGGGAGAGCTTCAGCACCGCACCCGCAATCTGATCGGGGTGATCAATGCAATGTGCGATCGCACCGCCCGCAGCAGCCGCGACTTTGACGAGTTTCGCGCAAAGTATCGTGACCGGCTCGATGCGATGGCCCGGGTCCAGGGGCTGCTATCCCGCCTCAGTCCCGACGACAGGATCACCTTCGACGAGCTGATCGAGACCGAACTGGCTGCACTCGACGGGGACGAAACTGCGGGGAAGGTGACGATGACCGGCCCGCGCGGCGTGCGGCTGCGCTCGTCGACAGTGCAGACGCTCGCCATGGCGCTGCACGAACTCACCACCAACGCGCTCAAGCATGGTGCGCTCGGTCAGGACGGAGCGCGGCTGGAGGTGGACTGGGCGCTCGAACAGCAAGCGAAAGGGAAGCCCGGCGAGAAGGAGCCGTGGCTACGTATTGCGTGGCGTGAAACGGGGGTCCGGATGCAGGACGGCGAAAGCAAGGGATCGGGACAGGGGCGGGAACTGATCGAAAAGTCCCTGCCGTTCCAGCTCGGCGCGCGCACTGCCTATGAACTGGGGCCCGACGGGGTCGATTGCACGATCTGGATACCCGTTTCGAAACAACACGAAGCAACAGGAGTCGGGGGATGAGCAACCTGCCGCTGCAAGGCTGCCGCGTACTGGTGGTGGAGGACGAGTTCCTGCTCGCCGACGAATTGCGTGGCGAGCTTGAGCAAGCCGGAGCCGAGGTTGTCGGCCCCATCGGCCACCTGGCGGGCGCAATGGCGCTGGCCAGCGCGCAGAGCGGGATCGACGCCGCCGTGCTCGATCTCAATCTCGGCGGGGACGAGGTCTTTCCGCTCGCCGACCTGCTTACCGCGCGCGGGGTGCCGTTGATCTTTTCCACCGGCTACGACCCGGTGTCGTTGCCCGTGCGCTTTGCCGATGTTCAGGCTTGCGTGAAGCCGGTGTCGCTGTCGCAGGTTATCGCCGCGCTGCAAGGTGTCATGGACGCGCGCTGATCATATCTCCGGCATTGCGGCGATCACCCGGTCGGGGGTCATCGGATAGGCGAACACGCGCGCACCGCAGGCATCGTAGATGGCATTGGCGATGGCCGCTGCGCCGCCGCACAGGCCGAGTTCGCCAACGCCCTTAGCCTGGATCGGACTGGCTGAGGGATCGCGTTCCTCTATCAGAAGGACGTCGAGATCGGGCACGTCGCGGTTCACCGGCACGTGATATTCGGCAAGATCGCAATTGGCGAGGTGCCCGTCGACAGGATCGAACAGCAGGCTTTCAGTCAATGCATTGCCGATGCACCACGTCATTCCGCCGAGACATTGCGAACGGGCGGTGCGGGCGTTGAGCACCCGTCCGAAGCCGAATGCGCCGGTCATGCGCCGCACCCGCGTTTCGCCGGTCCAGCGGTTGACCGCGACTTCCGCGAAGAACGCGCCGAAGCTGGAGACCGCCTTATTCTCGGTCGAGGCGCCGGGTTCGAAATGGCCGGTGCATCCGATCGGTTCGTTGTTCAGCAGTTCGGTCAGCGCCTTCTGGCCGCCGTCCCAGCGCGCAAAGCCATCCTTCAGCGCGAGTTCGTCCGGCGCGATGCCGAGCCGCTTGGCGATCTCCTCGCGTAGCCCCTTGCAGGCAAGGAAAACCGCCGAACCGCAGGACGCCGCACCCACACTGCCACCCGAACCTGATCCCGGAGGCAGATCGGTGTCGCCGAGGCGCACTTCGATGTCATCGGGGACAAGGCCCAGCATCTCGCCCGCCACCTGCCCGAGGATTGCATAGCTGCCGGTGCCGATATCGGTCATGTCGGTTTCGACCAGCGCAGTGCCGCCGGGCCGCAGCGTCACCCGCGCTTTCGCCTCGACGACGGAGTGCACCCGCGCCGCGCTCGCCATACCAGTGCCGATCCACCATTCGCCTTCCCGCGTGTGGCGGGGGCTGCGCGGACGCGGCTCCCAACCGAACGCATCGGCCCCTTGGCGCAAGGCGTCGGCCAGTTTGCGCGAACTGAACGGCTTGCCGCTCGCCGGATGCTTATCGGGAATGTTGCGCAGGCGCAGTTCGACCGGGTCGATCCCGACCTTTTCGGCGAGCATGTCCATTGCCTGCTCCACCGTCTGCACGCCTACCGCCTCACCCGGCGCGCGCACCGATCCGGCGGTCATGCGGTGGATACGCGCGACTTCGAGCCGCAGCAGGCGGTTCTCGCCCGCGTAGAGAAAATGGCTCGATTGCAGCACCGGTTCGGCGAAGGTCTCGCCCGGCAGGTTGGAGACGCGCGCCTCGTGGCCAAAGCCGGTCAGCCTGCCATCGGCATCGGCGGCGAGGCGGATGCGCTGATGCGTTTCGGAGCGGCGCTCGACGATCTGGAACACCTGCTGGCGGCTCATCACCACGCGCACCGGACGGCCCAGATGCATTGCGGCGAGCGAGGCTGCCACCACTTCCTGACTGACCCCGAGTTTCGATCCGAACCCGCCGCCGACATAGGGGGACAGCAGCCGCACCTGCGCCTCATCGAGCCCGAGCGAGTCCGCCAGCTCGGCGCGGTTGAACTTCAGCATCTGCAACGAGGCATGAACTGTCAGCTGCCCATTCTCCCACTGCGCCAGCGCGGCGTGGGGCTCCATCGCGGCGGAGGCATGGCCTTCGGTGGAGAACGCCACGTCGACGCTGTGCGCGGCCGCGGCCATGGCGTGCGCAAGATCGCCTTGCCGGTTGCTTTCGCTTTCCTCCGTCTCTGCCGAAGCGGGATCGAGGGGCGCATCCTCGCCCCGCGATTCGATTGCGAGGTGCTTGGCGGCGTCGCGCGCCTGCTCGAAGGTTTCGGCCACCACCAGCGCGACTGGCTGACCCCAGTAGCATACCTCCTGCGCGGGCTGGAACGGCGCCTCGCCCGCCATCCCTTGCGCAGGCCGCCCGGTCATGCGCTCGTCGGAAAGCACTGCGATGACGCCGGGCATGGCAAGCGCCGAATCCTCATCGATCGAGAGCACTTCTCCGCGCACGACCGGCAACGTGACGAGCACGCCTTCACAGCATCCCTCCACCTCATATTCGGCGGCATAAGTGGCGGTGCCGGTGACCTTGAGCAGGCCTTCGGGACGCGGCAGCGGCTTGCCGATCACGCCCTGCCCGGTCGCATCGAGTACATTGCGCTCGTCCGGCGTGTCCTGCTTGCAATGCACGTTCATGGCTCCACTCCTGTCGCTCCGCACAGCACGGCAGCGAGCGTCCGGCGCGCAAGCGGGATCTTGAAATCGTTTTGGCCGTAACCCTGCGCATCCTCCAGCAGCAGGTCGGCAGCCTTGTCGAATAGCGCGAGCGAAGGTTCGCTGCCGATCAACAGGTCGGCGATGCGCGGATCGTGCCACGGTTTGTGCGCCAATCCTCCGAAGGCAAGATCCGCGCGAGTGAAGCGGTTTTCTGCCAGCTCGATTACCGCAGCGACCGAACACAGCGCGAAGGCATAGGACGATCGCTCGCGCACCTTGCGGTAGAGCTGGGTGCCGCCCACCGGCGCGGGCAAGGTGACGGCGGTAATGATCTCCCCGGGTTCGAGCACATTGTCGCGTTCCGGCGTGTCGCCCGGTAGACGGTGGAAGTCGCGCACCGGCACATTGCGGGTGCCCTTGCCGTCCGCAATCTCCACTGTCGCATCCAGAGCGGCCATCGCCACAGCCATGTCGCCCGGATAGGTGGCGATGCAGTGCGGGCTGGTGCCCAGCACGGCATGGATGCGCGCGATGCCCTTGATCGCCCCGCAGCCGGAACCAGGCGCGCGCTTGTTGCAGGGCTGATCGATATTGGTGAAGTAATAGCAGCGCGTGCGCTGGCACAGGTTGCCGCCGGTGGTCGCCTTGTTGCGCAGTTGCTGCGTCGCTCCGGCAAGGATCGCCCGCGCCAGCACCGGGTAATCGGCCCGTACGCGCGGATCGGCGGCGGTGGCGGTATTGGTCGCCAGCGCGCCGATCCGCAGGCCATCGCCCTCGCCCGCGCCGTCGATGGCGCTCATCGAAAGCCGCCCTATATCAACCAAGGTCTGCGGCGTTTCGACCTGCAGCTTCATCAGATCGACAAGATTGGTGCCGCCTGCCAGCGCCAGCGTATCGGGATCTGCGGTCAGTTGGGCTGCGTGCGTCAGCCGTTCGGCGCGCTGGTAATCGAACGGCCTCATACGCGCTCTTCCGCCACGTCGCGGATGGCGGCTATGATATTCGCATAGGCCCCGCAGCGGCACAGGTTGCCGCTCATCCGTTCGCGGATTTCGTCGTCCGTGAGATCGGGCGTGGTCTCCAGATCGGCCGTGGCATCGCTCGCCCAGCCGGCGGCCACTTCCTGCAGCATCGCGGTCGCGGAGCAGATCTGTCCCGGGGTGCAATAGCCGCACTGGAACCCGTCATGTGCGACGAACGCAGCCTGCATCGCACTGGGCGCGGCCAGCGTGCCGAGCCCTTCGATGGTCGTCACCTCGTCGCCATCATTCGTGACTGCGAGCGACAGGCAGGAATTGATCCGCAACCCGTCCACCAGAACGGTGCAGGCGCCGCACTGGCCATGATCGCAGCCTTTCTTCGTTCCGGGCAGCCCTGCCTCGCGGCGAATGAAGTCGAGCAGGCTGGTGCGCGGGTCCGTGGGCAGCGCGTAATCTTGCCCGTTGATTGAAATGGCCATGGCTTTGATCCTGATCTGACGTCCTGATCCGACAGGGGAAAGGTTTGGCGTCCAAGGTGGCCTGCCCTGCATCACCCGACACTAACCTTCGTCATGTTCAGCCCGGATGACCGGCTTTCGCGTAGGCCCCTGCACTTGGCCGGATCGAACACCGGCGCAGATAGGCCGAAGAATTTCCTGCTGCGACATTTCGTGGCATAGGCCGGTCATGATCGCAGCTTGTGACAACCTGTATGCTTTGGCGCCCTATGTCCGTCCGCCTGCGCGGATTGGCTCCAGGTCATTGTTCGCGGGTCATTTCATTGCAGCGTTCAAACCTGACAGGGTGTCTGGACTGTCCGCTTGCGGGGAGCGTGCGGCATGAACCTCACACTCGCCACCGACGATACCGGCGGGGCGGAGATTTTCGCCAGCCTGCAAGGCGAAGGACCGAGCATGGGGATGCCGGTCGCGTTTGTGCGGCTGTCGCGCTGCAACCTTGCCTGCGTGTGGTGCGACACGGCCTATACGTGGCATTTCGAGGGCGACAACCGGCCCCACCGGAACGGCACCACGTTCGAGCGCAAGGCCAATCAGGTCACGCTCTCGCCCGCCGAAACCGCAACACGTATCGCGGCTTTGGGCCAGAACCGCCTCGTCATCACCGGGGGCGAGCCGTTGTTGCAGGCGGGCGGGCTGGCGGAGATGCTCGAACACCTGCCGGATATCAGCGTTGAGATCGAGACCAACGGCACCGTCGCCCCTCCGCCGAGGCTCGATATCCGCGTCGATCAATACAACGTCAGCCCCAAGCTTTCGCATTCGGGCAACGCGCCGGATCTGGCGCTGATCCCCGAACGGCTGGACGCATGGGCAAGCGACCCGCGCGCGTTCCTGAAATTCGTGATCGCCGCACCGGAGGACGTGGCCGAGGTGCTGGAACTGCAGCGCCGCTACCGCTTCCGGTCCGGTCAGGTGTTCCTGATGGCCGAAGGCACAGACAGCGCCGCCCAGCGCGCACGGCAGGAATGGCTGGCGCCTTTATGCATGGAGCATGGCTTCCGGATGAGTGACCGGCTGCATATTCACCTGTATGGGGATACCCGCGGGACGTAGTTTGTTTTGCGCCCGCCCCTCCGGGCGAGCGTCCTTGGCGCGTTTCAAGCCTTGCAGGCTTGAGCGCCTGCGGGCGGGCGGTCGCCCTTGCGAACCCTTCGGGTTCGAGCCGGCTCTTGGGCACGAGATTGGCGCAACTCCGGTCGCGTCAGCGACCGCAAGCGCGACTGCGCGCTCGCAGCGATGCGGCCTTCAGGCCGCGTGAGCGAGGATTTCGCACCGCGGACGCGGTGCGGAACACAAGGGCATCAACCCTGACTCCTCCAGCGCATCACCACACGTTGGACCAGTTCTTCCTCGCCGCCGTCCTTGCTCCACAATTCGGAGAAGCTGGGATCTTCCGATGCCGGGCGCTTGTGTTCCTCGAGGTTATCGAAGGTCACGCGGATCGGGATCGCCACGCCCTCGCCGCAAATGATGCATTCACGGTTGCGTAGCGCCGGGATCGAATCGAGAAACCCGCGCGCGCCTTCGGGCATGGCGGCTTTCACGAAAGCCTGATCGCGGTCGTTGTTGAGGCGCATCGAGATGATCGTGCCGCACTGCGACAGCACGCCTTCGGCCAGATCGGAGGGACGCTGGGTGATAAGGCCGAGGCTGATGCCGTATTTGCGCCCTTCCTTGGCAATCCGGCTGAGAATCTTGCCGACCGAGGAACCATCGGCGTTTTTCTCGTTGGGCACGTAACGGTGCGCTTCCTCGCACACCAGCAGCACCGGACGGGTCTTTTCCTCGCGGCCCCAGATGGCGAAGTCGAACACCAGACGAGAAAGCACCGCGACCACGGTCGAGGTGATGTCCGATGGCACGCCCGACACGTCGATGATCGAGATCGGTTTGCCATTGCCGGGCATGCGGAACACCTTGCCGATGAAATCCGCCATCGTATCGCCGACCAGCATCCCTGAGAACATGAACTGGTAGCGCGGATCGGCCTTGATCTCGTCAAGCTTGCCCTTGATCCGCATGAACGGTGCGGAGGATGTGGCCTTGTCGAGCTTGCCCATCTCGTCCTGGATGATGTTGCCGAGGTCGGACAGCAGGTAGGGAATCGGCGAATCCACGGTGATCTTGCCCATCGTCTGCGCCAGCCGGTTTTTGGACCGGGCGGCCAGCAGGCACTTGGCAAGAATATCTGTGTCGGTCTGACGGTCATTGCCGCTGCCCGACAGCAGCACTTCGCAGTGTTCTTCGAAGTTCATCAGCCAATAGGGCATCTGCAGATTGGACACGTCGAGGATCTGGCCGGTCTGGCGGAACGCGGCGGCGTATTCGCCGTGCGGGTCGATCATCACGATGTGACCCTTGGGCGCGGCCTCGCAGATGCGGTGCAGGATCAGCGCAGCACTGGTCGATTTGCCGGTGCCGGTCGATCCAAGCAGGGCGAAATGCTTGCCCAGCATCGCATCGATGTACAGTCCGGCGCGGATATCGCGGGTGGGAAACACCTTGCCCACGGTGATGCTGGCGCGCCCGTCGCTGGCGTAGATCTGTTCGAGATCGCGGGTGGTGGCCGGATAGCACATTGCACCCGGCACCGGGTAACGCGTCACCCCGCGCTTGAACCCGTGGATGCGGCCCGTCAGCTTCTCCTCGCCGCCTTCGCCCAGAAAGTCGATATGGGCGATGATCCCGCCATCGGTGCGGCGATCCTTGCGCTGATCGCGGACATTGGCGAGGAGCCATGCATCGCCGACGCGGATCTTGATCTGGCTGCCGACCTGCCCGGCCAATGCCACGGACGGATCGGCATCCTGCATGCATTCGTTGATGCGCTGCAGGTCGAAAGCGATCTGCGAGCCGGAGCCCGAAATCTCCAGCACCACGCCGATCGGCAAGCGGGAATTGTCGACCAGCGCACCGCTCGCGGGTGGGGCGTCATCCTCCGCCGCCAGCGCCGGGCCGGTGGAGCGTTCGAAATTCTGCCCGCCAAGATCGGCCATGCCTACCCTTCCCTGCACCAACTGCAACAACTGACTGCGCAGATACGGGGACCGGGGTTAATATCGGGTCAACGCTGCTACCTGTCAGCCACGGGCGAACAGCCTTCCGGCGAGCCAGCCCATCACCAGCGAAAGGGCGATCGCGCCGAGCCCGTAAAGGAACGACCAGCGCTGAGCGGAAGCCACCACCTGACCTTCCAGCCCGACTTTCTCGACTTCGATCTGTGCGGTCGCACTCGCCAGCACGCGGCCACGGGCAATCGCGAAGGTTTCGGCGGTGTAGCGCCCGGTGACCACATTCGAGGGCAGTGCGATCCGCGCCTGATACAACACACCTTCGCTGATCCGCACGCCCTGCGGGTCTTCCTGATAAAGCCCCTGCTTCTGCCGCAGTTGCACCAGACCGCTGGCGAAGCGCGCCTGTTCTTGCGGATCGATCTGACCGGAGGGCGATAGCTGGATGAAATCCGTGCCCAGCTCGTAAATCGCCGCCGTGCGTTCATCCACGATCTCGTCGATGGGGCGCGAGGAGGCGACCGCGAAGAACGAAGGGGCGGACCGGAAATCGCTCGCGCCGGCGTTCATCCAGATGCCTGCGAGACGTTCCTTCTCGCGGATGCGGACCGGTTCGGCCGGCCCTTTGAGCACGACCACGATGTCGTACTCCTCCGCAGCGCCTGGCGGGGCGATAACCGCGCCATAGAGCAGCAGGTTGGCGCCGGTGAAGCCTTGCCGCACCTCGATCCGCGACTGGCTCACTTCGGGCACCAGAATCGGCTCGCGCTGGGCGGAGAGCGGCGGCGCAGCAAGCAACACAACCAGCAACAGCAGCGCGGTCAACAAACGCGTCACAGGGGGGCTACCGTGTAGATTTCGTCAGGCTGCACCCCCAGCCCGTAAAGCATCCGCAGCGCGATCACCAACACCAGCGTGGCAAGCGCGAGGCGCAGGTATTCGGGCCGGGCCTTCAATGCGATCTGCGTGCCGAATTGGGCGCCCAGCACCGAACCCAGCAGCAGCAACGCGGCCAGCACGATGTCGACCGCCTTGGTGGTCAGCGCATGGGTCATGGTGGTGACCATCGTCACGAACAGGATCTGATACAATGAGGTGCCGACCACGACATTGCCGCTCATGCCGAGGATATAGAGCATCGCCGGGACCAGCAGGAACCCGCCGCCCACCCCCATCAGCATGGTCAGAATGCCGACCAGCATCCCGAGGATCAGCGGCGCCAGCGGCGAAATATACAAACCCGAAGCATAGAACCGCCAGCGATAGGGCAGGCTCGCCACCAGCGGGTGATGGCGCCGCTTGCGCGCCGACGCGGCGCCCTTGCCCGGGCTGGACGGGCGGAGCGTGCCGATCGCCTCACGCAGCATCAGCGTGCCGATCGAGCCGAGCATCAGCACATAAAGAATGTTGATCACCACATCGATCTGGCCGAGCGCCTGGAGCAGCCGGAACAGGACAGCGCCCATCAGCGCGCCCACCACGCCGCCGCCGACCATCACGGTGCCCATCCGGTAATCGACCCCGTTGCGGCGCGAATGGGCGAGCACGCCCGAAACGCTCGCCCCGGTCACCTGCGTCGCAGCCGAAGCTGCGGCGACCGTGGGGGGGATGCCGTAGAAAATCAGCAACGGGGTGGTCAGAAATCCGCCGCCCACGCCGAACAGGCCGGAAAGAATGCCCGTCAGCCCGCCCAAAAGCACGATGAAGAGGCCGTTGACCGATAGATTCGCGATGGGCAGGTAAACGTCCATGCCCGTGCGATTAGCCGAGCCGGGCCGTGGATAAAAGCCGCGCTGGATGCGCATCCCCGTCGATTATCGGCGCCGCGTTGCCGAATTGTCGCCGATCAGAACCGGGTCGATAGCGTCACGGCCACGCCCGAGCCCGGCCCGGCATCGCCCCCCACCCGCTCGCGCCAGTCGACCGAGAGGCGCGCAGGCAATTCGCCCAAGGTCATGTCGAGCCGTATCGTTGGGCCGAGATCGACCCGGTGCGCACCTTCCTGCGCCCCGCCCCATGCGCCCGCGCCCACGCTCAGCCTCACCGCATTGTCGGCGGCATTGGCGATTGCGTCGATCTCGCGCGTCACGCTTGCCTGACCATCGGCGAAGAAGGTGTCGTCCACCCCGCCGACCCATCCTGCCTGGGCATAAGTTTCGAGCCGGGTGCCGAGCGGCAGCGTAAGCGGCGCGAACTCGGTTACGGCGAAGGCGGAAGGGCGCACCTGATTGCGGAACGCGCCATCTGTCACCCGCACCTCGCCGAACACCCGCACCGGCACGTGCGCCAGCGGCCGGGCCGATGTCCCCAGCGCCAGTTCGCTCTCCCCGCGCTGCACCAAAGCGCGATAGGCGCGCGCGTAAAGCGTCGGATCACGCGCGTTCGCCGGGGCAAGGCGGAATTGCAGCACCGCGCCCACTTGGCTCGCGCCGTAGATCGGCACCCGTCCCTGAGAGATCGGCGCCGCGTCCGAACCCTGCCGCCAAAAGCCCCAGGCATCCAGCGACCAGCGCCCGGCGCGCGGGGCGCCGGTCAGGGCCGGACCCGGCGGCAGAAACGGCGGATTGTTGCCACCCGCTTCGCCCGCAAACGCAGACAGGCGCGGTGTCGGCGCAAGGGAAGTACCCATTCCCTTGCGCCACAGCAGTTGGTGGCCTGCGGCAAAGCCCGGATCCATGCCGACCGAAAGGCCGCTGCCGAGCAGCATCAACGCGCTGTCCGAACGCGCGAGTCGAGCAGGAGCAGTCGAGACCGCAAGCTTCGCCGCAAAATCCGTGTCTTCGTCCTGAGCGACCGGCAGGGAGGCTTGCCGGATGGTCGGCGGTTCAGCCCCGGCAAATGGCATCAGCGCGGCAGGCAGCAATGCTGCACTTGCCGGAAACGGGCTTTCCCAAACCACCACCCGCGCGCCGATCCATGCAGCCAGCAGCAGCGCCATCATCGCCAATGGTGCGCCGCGTGCCTGAACAGCTCCGTTCGCAGGCTTCACTGCGCGGCCGCTCCGGTGGCCAGACGCAGCCGCAGCGGATGCACGTCGTGCTCGGTCTTGTCCCATGCCGCCGCCCGCCCGCCGATCGTGCGGGCATAGGCGAACACCGCGCGGCGTCCGGCAATGATCGCCACGACATTGGCCAGCGGCAGACGCAGCACTGCGCGAAAGGCCTCTGCCGGCCCGTATTCGCGTGCGGCAAAGGCGAACCGCATGACTGCACGCCAGCCGAATGCAGCGAGATTGGCAATGAGCAGGAACGCCAGAAAAGGGCTGATCGGCACTGGCTCGCCCACGCCGACAAGGATCGCCACGCCGCCGAGCATGGTCAGCACCACCAGCGCATAGCCGGTCAGCAGCACCAGCGCCGCCAGCGGCCCGCGCCGGTCGCGCGCGCGCATCCAGCCTTCGAGCAGGCCGCCGCTCCAGCCGACCCGGTCCCAGCCTTGCAAGGCGATTCCCAGCACCCATCGGCTTTTCTGTCGCACGACGTGATCAAACCGATCGGGGAACAGCGCCCGCGTCGCCACCAGCCGCCCATCATCCCCGCGCACCCGCATGAAACGGCAACGCCCGCCCTGCGCAGCGATGCCGAGCCCGAGTTCATAATCTTCTGTCAGGGATTCGCTGGCGAAGGGCTGCGCGTCGGGCCGCGCTCGTGCAAGCCGTTCGAGCGCGCCGCGCGCCGCAGCGCAGCCCACACCCGCCCCCGGCAATCCCGCGCCCAGCCAATCGCGCACCACCATCGCCTTGCCATGCGCCTCGGCGAATTCCTCGCAGTAATGGCTGCCCAGATTGTTCGCCAGCCATGTGCCATGGCGCTGCACCAGCGGCTCGACCGGAAGCTGCACGAAGTCGGCGCCGCCCGCCACGCCCTCGTCAAGCAAGGCCAGCGCCGCCGGATCGACCATGTCCTCGGCATCGTGAAACACCACCATGGCGAACCGGCGGCCGGAACGGGCCTCGTCCGTCACCAGCGCGGCATACAGGCGGTTGAGGCAATCGGCCTTGGTGCTCGGCCCGTCGCGATCGTGGATCACCAACCGCAGGCGAGCATCGCCCGCCGCCGCGCTGATGGCAGCGGCAAGCGTGGCGGGATCGTTGCGATAACAGCCGACATAGACGCGTAGCTCGCGTTGCGGCCAGCTTGCCAGAAGGTGCGCGATGGTATCGCCGATCACAGCGGCTTCCTGCCAAGCGGGGATCAGCACGGCTGCCGGTGCATGAAGCGGTCGATGGCGGAGCACTTCGCGCGGGCGCTGCCCGGTCACTGCCCTGCCACTGAACCGAAGCCACAGCCAGAGCCCGTCGACCACCAGATCGTCGGCCGCACCGATCAGGAAAAGATCCCGGCAAAAAGCAATAATTCGTGCTGCAGCAGCGCAAATAGCTGCCACGGCCCAAGATCTCCGATGGACAAGGCGACCCCCTCTCCCCGCGTAAGTCATCAGACTACCGCGCCCGTCCACAGCTGGCAACAAGCGTGCACTTTTGAAATGTATTTTGATAGTTTAGGGCGCGTTTACTTTGATCGAGCGCGTTATGCCGCTTGCTTACCAGCTGCCGACATTCTCCATGCTGGCCCAAGGTTCGGCCGGCTCAAGATGCCCTTCCTGCAGCAACTCCACCGAAACCCCGTCCGGTGATTTCACGAAGGCCATGTGTCCGTCGCGCGGGGGGCGGTGGATGGTGTGTCCGGCATCCTTCAATCGCTGGCAGGTCTCATAGATGTCATCGACCCGGTAGGCGAGGTGACCGAAATTGCGGCCGCCGGTGTATTCCTCTGGCGGGGCGCCGTCCTGCGCGGGCCAGTTGTAGGTCAGTTCGACTTCGGCGAGGCCTTCCTGCCCCGGCGCGGCGAGGAAGATCAGCGTGAACCGCCCCGCCTCGACATCGAAGCGCCGCACCTCCTCCAAACCGATGAGCCTGAAGAATGCAACCGCCGCGTCCGGGTCGGCGACGCGAATCATCGCGTGGAGAAACTTGACCATGAGTATTTCCATTCAAAAACGGTTCATCGACGCTAATGCACAACTCGTCGCATCAACTCCATGAGGGGAATCATGCGATGAGCAGCGATGAAGTGCAACCGGTGAATGGGCCGGGCCGTGCCATGGGCGAGCCCGCCACGCTGCGCTGGCTGGGCACGGCGGCCATCCTTGCGATCGGCATGACTGCGGGCGGATACCTGCTCGGTAACGGTCTATTGCGCGCGAAGGATGCCGAACGAGCGGTGACGGTGCGCGGCCTTGCTGAACGCGATGTTACCGCCGATCTTGCCACTTGGACAATTGCGTATTCCGCCAGTTCGACCAGCCTCGCCCAAGCGCAGGACAAGGTGCGCCGCGACACGCAGGCGATCGAGGGCTTCTTCAAGGATCTGGGCTTTCCCGCCGAAGCGCTGCAACCGACCGGCGCAAATGTCGCCAGCTACACCAATGAAGGCGTGACGACCTACACCGTGCGCCAGCGGCTCGCCTTGCGCAGCGAAGACATCGCCCGCGCGCAAAGGGCGGTGGCCCGCCAGTTCGATCTGGTCGGGCGCGGCGTGTTTCTGGAGGAGGGTTCGGGGATGAGCTACACCTTCACCGGCCTCAACGACATCAAGCCCGAAATGGTGGCCGAGGCGACCAGGGATGCACGCGCTTCGGCGCAGCAATTCGCCGAGGATTCAGGGTCGGGCGTCGGCAAGATCCGTGACGCAACGCAGGGGTATTTCACCATCGAAGCGCGCGACGGCGAGGCTGGGGGATGGGGAATGGCGGACAGCCCCTACAAGAAGGTTCGGGTGGTCACCACCGTCAGCTTCTCGCTCGATTGAGATAGGTGAGGAGGGGCGCAGCGTGCCTGCCGCGCCCCCACATCTGATCAGAACGAAGCGGTGACCGAGAACACGATCGTCGCATCGGCGATCTGACCGCCTGCCAGAGTCGCAAAGTTGGGCAGAAGGTAGGCCCCGTCAGCCGCCGAAATGTCGGTATCGATATAGGAGGCCGACAAGGTCAGCCCCTCGATCGGTGCGACATCGACGCCCAGCGACCAGTCAAAATAGGTGCCGGTGGGCGCGATGCTGGTGCCGTTCGGGCCAAGCCCTGCATTGCCGTCCGAATAGCCGAGGTGCGCCTTGAGGCTGACCGGCGAATCGCCGATGGCATAGACCGCGTCGCCCGACAGGTAGAGGTTGTCTTCCTTGTCACCCAGATCGTCGGGCAGGCCGGCAGCGGCGGCGGCGCCGGTCAGGAACACCTTGCCCAAGGCTTCCTGATTGGGCGCATAGGCAATGCCTGCCGTCAGCGAAATCGGCCCGACGTCGCCCGACAAGCGGGCATACAGCTCTGCGAAATCGGTGGTGTCGGCACCGCTTGGGTACATGAACCACACGACCCCCGTGTCGAGCGTGCCCTCACCCACCGGGAAGGCAAATCCGGCGATGAGATCGAGTTCCATGTTGGTGCCGCCGAAGGTGCCCCAGCCGGCCAGGTTCGAACCCCAGGTTCCGACATAGAACCCGCTTTCGTGGGAAATGGTGATCCCGCCTTGCACGGCCATGCCCTCATCCGTCTGGGACACGCCACGGAACCGGTAATCGGACGTCAGCGTCGCGCTGCCCGAAACGGTGATCGCGGATGAAGCGTCCTCATCTGCGGCGTGGCTGACGGTTGCCGGAATCGGAGCGATTGCCCGCGTCCCGGAAAGCGCCGGCAGCGGCACCAGAACCGCCGAAGCGGACGATCCAGACGATTCCAGAGCAAACGTATCGGACGATACGGCCTCAGTCTTTTCGGACTCCGGCGCGGCATCACCCGACTCTTGGGCGAACGCCATTGGCGCGGAACAAAGACAATATGCGAGAGTGGCGGCGGAGAGGCCGCGGAGTGCGATTTTGGACATGACAGCTTCCTGTTGTGTTGTTTTGCTGTCCCGCCTGCGAATCCGGCCGTCGTTTCTTTGTTACGAACAACCCCCACCGGATTGCAATCTTCATACATATGAAGGTTCAGTGACGCAAGATGGTTCCTGCATATTGCGCCACTGCTGCCTTTGACGCACAATTGCCACTCTCCGGCGCAATGGCCGGTCGTTTGGTTGCGGATCGGCGATTCCGGCGGTAGAGGCCGGCGTCTCGCGGCAGGCGGGCTGGCACGCACCGGATCCCATCCTGCCGCCTCCGCTCACAGGGTCACCAGCGAACCAATGTTCGAACGGCTACGCGAAATGTTCCGTCCCCGTCAGGCACCGCGCCTTCCCGCGGTGCCAGATGGCACGCGCTACTATGTCATCGGCGATATTCATGGGCGGATCGACCTTTACGGGGCGATGATCGATGCGATCGAGGACGACGACTGCAACGCCAGCCCGGCCGATACCCGGATCGTGCTGCTCGGCGATCTCGTTGATCGCGGCCCCGACAGTGCCGGAGTGATTGCCCGCACCCGCAAATGGCAGCAAGCCCGCAAGGTGCGTGTGCTGGCGGGCAATCACGAGGAAATGTTCCTCGCCGCTTTCGAAAAGCCCGAGGCCCTGCGCCATTTCCTCAAGCATGGTGGGCGTGAAACCGTGCTGAGCTATGGCCTGTCGAAGAAGCAATATGCCACGCTTTCGCTGGAGGAGCTGTTCGAGCGGCTGCCCGCGCTAGTCCCGGAATCCGAACGCGAATACATTGCGAATTTCGAAACGATGATCCGAGCGGGCGATTACGTTTTCGTCCATGCCGGGATCGACCCCGACCGACCGCTTAATGAACAGAAGCGCAGCGATCTGCTGTGGATCCGCGAGCGCTTTCTCAACCACGAAGGCCCGCTCGAAAAGGTGGTAGTGCATGGTCATACGATCTTCGACCGGGTGATGGACTGCGGTAATCGCATCGGAATTGATACTGGCGCTTTTCGTTCGGGTGTGCTTACAGCGCTCGTGCTCGAAGGCGACCAGCGGCGGGTTATTCAGACCTGTTCCAGCACTGTTGGACCTGTGGAAATCTTCCACGGTGATCGGGCAATCTAGCCGCGCCGCTCTGGTCGCGGGCGATATGGTGACGTTTCGCACAAGGACAGCTTTTCATGAAGATTGCGATGGTCGGTTCGGGCTATGTCGGGCTCGTTTCGGGAGCCTGCTTTGCCGATTTCGGACATGACGTCGTCTGCATCGACAAGGATCAGGCGAAGATCGATCGTCTGCATGCCGGGGTCATGCCGATCTATGAACCCGGGCTCGATGCGTTGGTCGAAAGCAACGTCAAATCCGGGCGGCTGGCCTTCACCACCAGCTTGGCCGAAGGGATCAAGGGCGCCGATGCGATCTTTATCGCGGTCGGCACACCCAGCCGCCGGGGGGACGGCCATGCCGACCTCACCTTCGTTCATGCGGTCGCGCGCGAAGTGGGAGAGAGCCTCGCGAACGATGCGGTGATCGTCACCAAGTCGACCGTACCCGTCGGCACCGGGGACGAGGTGGAGCGGATTATCGGCGACACCGGCACCGCGTATCGGTTCGCCGTGGTCTCCAACCCCGAATTCTTGCGCGAAGGCGCGGCGATCACCGATTTCAAGCGACCCGACCGGATCGTGATCGGGGCCGAGGACGATTTCGGGCGCGAAGTGATGCGCGAAGTCTATCGCCCGCTGTTCCTCAACGAATCTCCCATACTGTTCACCTCCAGGCGGACCAGCGAACTGATCAAATACGCCGCCAACGCCTTCCTTGCGACCAAGATCACCTTCATCAACGAAATGGCCGATCTGTGCGAGAAGGTCGGCGCGAACGTGCAGGACGTGTCGCGCGGGATTGGGATGGACAACCGCATCGGCTCCAAGTTCCTCCATGCCGGCCCCGGTTACGGCGGATCGTGCTTCCCCAAGGACACCCTCGCCCTGCTCAAGACCGCCGAGGATTACGACAGCCCCACGCGGATCGTCGAGGCGGTGGTCAAGGTCAACGACAGCCGCAAGCGGGCGATGGGCCGCAAGGTGGTCGATGCGCTCGGCGGGGTCGAGGCGGCGCGCGGCAAGAAGGCGGCGCTGCTCGGCCTGACGTTCAAGCCCAACACCGATGACATGCGCGATTCGCCTTCGATCGCGGTGGCGCAGACCCTGATGGACGCAGGCGTGGCGGTAGCTGCCTACGATCCTGAAGGCATGGAGCAGGCCCGTCCGTTGCTGCCTGACGTCATCATGTGCGACAATGCCTACGAGGCGATCGAAGGCGCGGACGTGGTGGTGATCGTGACCGAATGGGATGCCTTCCGCGCGCTCGACCTGAAGCGGGTCAAGGATCTGGCCAATGCTCCGGTGATGGTCGACCTGCGGAACGTCTACAAGCCTGATGACATGAAGGCAGCGGGCTTCACCTACGTGAGCGTAGGTAGGGTGTAATTACGCATACCGCCGGGAAGGCATTCGCAGATCGACCTGCCGGAGGCGGGCTGCAAGGCCGGAGTCGAAGCCGAAGGCGCAGACGTGCAAAGCACACCTGCAAGGCCGCCCGCAGCGGCGCGACCTTCAGGTCGCGTGAGCGAGGATTTCGCAGCCCGGAGGGCTGCGGAACACAAAACCCATATCAGGGGGCCGTCATAAGCCGGGTTCTGTATCCGCGCGCGATTTGCCCGCCAAATCACTTCGGGGGCATCAGCCGCGCGGTGGCAGCCATTCATCTGGGCGCAGGATTGCTCCTGCGCTCTAGCAGCCAACCCGGGCCTGCTCGGGGCGAAACACCCCTGCCCACCTTGCGGCGAGCACGCGGCCCCTATTCGGCCTTGCTCCGGGTGGGGTTTGCCATGCGGTTGCTGTTGCCAGCCCCCCGGTGCGCTTTTACCGCACCCTTTCACCCTTGCCTGTGCGCCTCTTGCGAGGAGCCATCGGCGGTTTGCTCTCTGTGGCACTTTCCCTTGCCTCCCCGAAGGGAGACCGGCGGGCGTTACCCGCCACCCTTGTTTCGTGGAGCCCGGACTTTCCTCGGCGTCCCCCTGCTTTCGCAAAACGGACACGCGGCTGCCTCAGGCCCCCTGACGAACGGGCATATAGGCGCTGTTCACCCCGTAGGAAAGCCCCGCCTTATCGCGTGCGCCCCTGATCGCGGTCGAGCAGCAATTGCCACAGGATCGCGGCAATCTCGCCGTCGACCACGCCGGTGATGCATTCGGGCCGCCAGCGCCGCTCGAACGCTTCCACCGCCTTGCGCTGATCGGTGATGTCGTACCCGAACCGTTCGAGCGCGAGGAAGAACGCGCTTTCGTTGTGGAACGGATCGCCCGCCGCCAGGCTTGTGGGGCGCGGCAGGCACAGCTTGTATTCAGCCAGCCGCTCCCACGGGAACAGTTCGCCCGGATCGATCTTGCGCATCGGCGCGACGCAGGAATGTCCGACGACATTGGCCCGCGGGATGTTGTAGCGCCGCACGATCCGCGACAGCAGCGGGATCAACGCCAGGATCTGCGGTTCGGCAAACGATCGGTAGCCGAGCGCGTGGCCTGGATGATCCAGCTCGATCCCGATGCTGGCCGAGTTCACATCCGGCAGGCCGCGCCAAAAGCTCTGGCCCGCGTGCCAGGCGCGGCGCTCTTCGGGCACCAGCCGGATCACCTCGCCTTCCTCGGTAATGCAGTAATGCGCGCTGACCGAAGCGGCGGGATCGCACATCCGTTCAAGCGCGGTCTCGACCGGCTTCATCTCGGTGTAGTGCAGCACCACCATACTGATGGGCAGGTTTCGTTCATTGTGATTGGGCGAGGGAACCTCACGGTGTACCAGTTCCTCGTCGCCTCCCGGTCCTTTGCCCCCCAGCATCGACCCGGCCTTAGCCTATCAAGCCATCGGGCTCGGGCAGCACGGCGCCAAGCACCAGCACCCCCTCCCCGAGCTTGTATTGCAATCCGCCGTCCAGTTCCTCGGCCACCAGCGCGATCATGTGCGCGGCGGCGGTGCGGCTGGTGATCTCGGCCTGCGCCAGATCGCCCTGCAACGCGCGGCCGATGGTTTCATCGAAGGCGATCCGGTCACCCCGGGCGCGCGCCACGATCTCGACCGCCCCGTCGCGCCGCTCGGCCCCGATATCCAGCGTGCCCCCGCGCACCAGCGCATCCAGTGCAATCTGCGCGAGGTTGAGCAGTACCTTGACCGCAGGCTTGGGCAGGCTGGGATCGGTGATCGCCCAGTTGATCTCGACCCGCTTGCCCCCGGCGGCGAGCGCATCGATCACCGCCTTGGCTTCGTCCATCGGGATCGCCTCGCCAAACCCGCCCGCTGCACCGAAGGCGAGGCGGAAGAACTTCAGCTTGTCGGTGCTGACCCGCGCCGATTGTTCGAGCAGTTCCATGCAGCGCGCGCGCATTTCGGGGTCCTGCTCCTCTGCGAGTAATTCCAGCCCGTTGGCCAGCGCCCCGACAGGCGAGAGCATGTCGTGGCACAGGCGCGAACACAGCAGCGCGGCAAGATCGGTCTGCGAAGTCATAGAAAGAGGATGGCCCAGCCTTGTAGGAGACACATGAGACACTGTCTAAGGCCAAAAAACCCGCCTTGCCAACCGCTCACCTGCACGGGGCCGACAGAATGGGCGGAAAAGACGGGAAAATGCATCGGCATCAGTGCAATCTACGGTCAGATCACCAGGTAGGAAAGCGCTGCAAAGCCTTCGCCTGCGTAACCACCCCCGTCACGCCAGAACCTCACCTCGTCCGCAGCGATGATCGCCCACACCCGCCCATCGCCTGCGGCCATAGCGCGATCCGTGCTGCTGGGAACGGGTTCGCCGGTGGGATGCGAATGGAAATAGCCGATCACCTGCGGCCCGCCTGCGCGCGCGGCCCGGTGCGCGTCGATCAGGGCCTGCGGATCGATTTCGAAATGGGTGTGCGGCGAGGGGTGGATGTTGCGGGTTTCGCGGGCCTCGGTTATGCGCCCGTCCTCGCCCAGCAGAATGCCGCAGGCCTCGCGCGGGTGCGCCGCGGCGGCGGCAGCGCGCACGGTTTCGATTGCTGACCGCAGCACCGCGATCACGGCAACCTCAACGCCATCAGCAAGGTCGCAGCGCCCCCGACGGGGCTTCGCTTGCGGGCTTGCCGAAAGGTACCGGCGAGAATTCGACGCCAAACAGGCCTGCCGCCACGAAGGCATCGCGCAATTCCGGTGAGACCCAGTCGGCCCCAAAACTGAGCCCGTTCACCCCGAACATGTGGTAGGGCACAGCGGCGTCGTCGCGGAAATGGAGGACCGAAGGCTGCGCCGGATCAGCATGCGGCGGCAGGGGTCGGCCGCGCCGCGCCATGTCGCGTGCCGGCAGCATCGAGCGAACATCCTCGAACCATACCATGTTGGAGGCGACCGGGTCGATCAGATCGATGCGCGGAACCGAGCGATTATCGACAAAGAAACGTACTTCGGTGCGCTTGCCCCGGCTGTAGGTATAAGTGACCGGTATCCAGCCAAGCACGCCAGGCTGGAATTGCTCGACAATGTCCCTCAACCTCGCGGAATAGGACGTGTAATACTGGTTTATCACATCAGGGATCTGGCGTCCGTTCGCATCACGCCAGATCATTCCCTGGGGCCACATTGGCGGAATTTTGTGATATTGCTTGACCCCGTTCTCCACCGGAACCTCAGCCTTGAACTCCTTTTTCAGAGCATTTTTCGTGTAGCGCGGATCATCGATATCGCAGCGGATGTCGCGTTCGTAAGCTCTTCGGATATTGATGCCGCAATACTCGTGCCTGTCCAAGCCGTATCTCCGCCAGAAGTGAGAAAAGCAATTCAAAACCTTGTCGGAATCATTACATCTTCCGCCCGCATCGACAAGGCGCTGGCCGAGGCGACGGGCTTTACCCGCTCAAGGGTGCAGGGCTTGATCGATCAGGGGCGGGTCGATGTCGCGGGCAAGACTGCCACGGCGGCTTCGATGAAGGTAGCAGCCGGCACGCCGTTTCGCATCATCGTCTCCGCCGCGATGCCGGCCGAGGCTGCGCCCGAAGACATTCCGCTGACCGTCGCTTATGAAGATCAGCACCTGATCGTGATCGACAAACCGGCGGGCATGGTAGTCCACCCGGCGGTGGGCAACGTCACCGGAACTCTGGTCAACGCCCTGCTGCACCACTGCCGGGGGCGATTGTCGGGGATCAACGGCGTCGCACGGCCCGGCATCGTCCATCGGATCGACAAGGACACGTCCGGCCTGCTGGTGGTCGCCAAATCCGATGCCGCTCACGAAGGCCTTGCCGTGCAGTTTGCCGCACACACAGTGCACCGCCGCTATCTCGCGGTATGCGCCGGACATCCTTCGCCCGCTGCAGGCACGATCGACGCGCGCGTCGGCCGGTCGGACCACGACCGAAAGAAAATGACGGTGCTCCCCAACAATTCCTCACGCGGGAAAACCGCGATCACGCACTACAAATTGATCGAACGGCTGGATGAGGCCGCGCTGATCGAATGCCGGCTGGAAACCGGGCGAACCCATCAGGTCCGCGTTCACTTTGCGTCAATCGGTCACGCGCTATTGGGAGACCCTGTCTATGGACGCACCCCCAAATCGCTCCGCCCGCTGCTCGAAAGCCTCGGCTTTGCACGTCAGGCGCTTCACGCTGCGGAATTGGGATTCGTTCACCCGAAAAGCGGCGAAACGCTCCGATTCGCGGCCGATCTGCCCCCTGACATGGCGGAACTCATCGACCAACTTGGACGTTCTTATCGATGAAATGCGCATACAGCGGCCCGGTTTTCGCGTATATGTAACCACGTGGCCCAGTTCGCCGGATGCCCATCAGGGGTCCGGCGCAAGCGGTCGACACCAGAAAGGTTAGGAAACAAGTGCCCAAAGCAAAAACCCCTTCGGTCCCGGCCCTCAGCGGTGAGCAGAGCCTCAATCGCTATCTGTCGGAGATCAGAAAGTTCCCGGTCCTTACCGCCGAGCAGGAATACATGCTCGCCAAGCGGTATCAGGAACATGAGGATTCCGAAGCTGCTGCTCAACTGGTGACCAGCCACCTGCGGCTCGTCGCGAAGATCGCGATGGGATACCGCGGCTATGGCCTGCCGGTCTCCGATCTCATTTCAGAAGGCAATGTCGGCCTGATGCAGGGCGTCAAGAAGTTCGAGCCCGATCGCGGCTTCCGCCTGGCGACCTACGCGATGTGGTGGATCAAGGCGTCGATCCAGGAGTTCATCCTGCGGTCGTGGAGCCTTGTGAAGATGGGCACCACCGCGGCGCAGAAGAAGCTGTTCTTCAACCTGCGCCGGATGAAAAAGCAGCTCGAAGCTTACGAGGACACCGATCTCAGCCCCGCCGACGTGACCAAGATCGCGACCGATCTCGGCGTGCCGGAGCAGGAAGTCGTCAACATGAACCGGCGGATGATGATGGGCGGCGACGGCTCGCTCAACACGCCGATGCGCGGCGGCGAGGAAGGCTCGGGCGAATGGCAGGACTGGCTGACCGATGATCGCCCGCTGCAGGACGAAACGGTCGCCGACGCCGAGGAATCGCAGATGCGCCACCAGATGCTGACCGAAGCGATGGACAGCCTGAACGAGCGTGAACGCCACATCCTCACCGAACGCCGCCTGACCGACAAGCCGCAGACATTGGAAGAACTGTCGCAGGTCTACGAAGTCAGCCGCGAACGCATCCGCCAGATCGAAGTGCGCGCATTCGAAAAGCTGCAGAAGGCAATGCAGCGGATCGCGGGCGAGCGGCTGCTGCCGGGGATGGCGTAATTTGTTTTGCCTCAGGCGCCGGCGGGGCCATCCGGCCCCTTAGGCTTACGCGCCATTAGGCGCGGCGGCCTTGCGGGTGTGCTTTGCACGTCTGCGCCTTTGGCTTCGACTCCGGCCTTACGGTCCGCCTTCGGCGATCCGGTGATTGGCTACCGATATGGAACTAAAAAGCCCTTCCCGATCCGGTCGGGAAGGGCTTTTTGCTGTCCGCCTACTTCGGCCCCGCCAGATCGAGCACCGCCGCCACCATCGCCCGCGTGCCAAGCGTGACGCTCTCCTTCGGCGAGATCTTGAATAGCGGGGAATGGTGGCTCGGCACCGCAGGGCCGCCGTTCTCCGCCGCGTCGAAGGCTGCCTGCGGGGTGCCGCCGACCGCGAAGTAATATCCCGGCACGCCGAGTTCATCCGCGACGAAATAGGCGAAATCTTCCGCGCCCATGCCCTGCTGTTCGAACGGAATGAAGGCGTATTCGCCCAGATTGCGCATCATCACGCCGTTGAGCCGCCGGGCGAGGCCGGGGTCGTTATAGGTCACGGGGGTGCCTTCCACCACCTTCACCTCGACCGGCAGATCGTCGGGCAGGCCATGCGCCTTGCCGGTATTGACCGCGATCCGCTCGATCGCCTGCAGCAGTTGCGCTCGCACGGCTTCGTCGTTCGATCGCACCGTCACTTGCAGGTCGGCGCGGTCGGAAATGATGTTGTGCTTCGACCCTGCATGAAACGATCCCACGGTAATGACGGCGGGCGACAGCGGCATGACCTCGCGGCTGACGATGCTCTGCAGGGCCGTCACGATCTGCGAGGCGATGTAGACCGGATCGCGGCCCATGTGCGGGCTGGCGCCATGCGCGCCGACGCCCGGTACGGTGATATCGACCGAATCGGAGCTGGAATACTGGATACCCTCGGCCGCGGAGACCTTGCCCGTGGGCAATTGCGAGGAGACATGGAAGGCCAGCGCATAATCGGGCTTGCCGAACCGATCGTACAGCCCGTCCGCTAGCATCGCCTTGGCCCCGCCGACACGTTCTTCGGCAGGCTGGACGACGAACATCAAGGTGCCGCGCCATTGGTCCTTCATCGCCATCAGCCGCCGCGCCGTGCCGATCATCGAGGTTATGTGCACATCGTGTCCGCAGGCGTGCATCACCGGATATTCCTTGCCGTCTTCGCCGATCTGCAATGCCTTGGACGCATATTCGAGCCCCGATTTCTCCTGCACCGGCAGCCCGTCCATGTCGGCGCGCAGCAGAATCAGCGGGCCATCGCCGTTCTTCATTAACCCGACCACGCCGGTGCCGCCGACGCCTGTGGTCACCTCCAACCCGGCGGCGCGCAGTTCGGTGGCCATGCGCGCCGCGGTGGCGTTTTCGAGGAAGGAGAGTTCCGGGTTCTGGTGGAAATGGGTGAACAGCGGCGCAAGATAGCTGTCGTAATCCGCCTCGACCGCACGCACCGTCCCTGCATCTTCGGCCCAGGCCGGGCTTGCGGACATGGCGGCGGCCAGCACGACCGCACTGGCGGCAGCGGCATGGAACAGGCGCATCAGATAGTCTCCCCTCGTTGCTTTGCAGTCAGGTAGCCCTGCCGCTGCCTGCCGTGCAAGCGGCGATGCTTCCCCGCCGCCGACGAGTTCGCTAAGGCTGCGCGCATGGCCCTTCGCATCGCCCGCATTGTCGGCAAGATCATCCTGTGGTTCGTCGGCATCACCGTGGTGCTGGTGGTCGCTTTCAAGTGGCTGCCCGTGCCCGTCACCGCGACCATGGTGATGGACGAAAACGGCATCACCAAGGACTGGGAGAGCCTCGACAATATCGACCGCAATATGGTGTCGGCGGTGATCGCGGCGGAGGATTCGCGGTTTTGCGAGCATTTCGGCTTCGACGCCGAAGCGATCGAGCAGGCACTGGAGGAACGGCTGGCAGGGACGCGCCAGCGCGGCGGATCGACCATCAGCCAGCAGACCGCCAAGAACGTGTTCCTGTGGCAGGGCGGCGGCTGGTTCCGCAAAGGGCTGGAGGCTTGGTTCACCTTCTGGATCGAAGCGCTGTGGAGCAAGCGGCGGATCATGGAGGTTTACCTCAATGTCGCCGAGACCGGCATCGGCACCTATGGCGCAGAAGCCGGAGCGCAGCGCTATTTCGATCATTCCGCAGCACGCATGACCCCGGATGAGGCCAGCCGCATGGCCGCCGCCCTGCCCAGCCCCAAGAAGCGCGCGGTGACAAACCCCGGCGGGTGGCTGGCGCGCCACGGCAACAGCATCGAACGCCGGATCGGCATCGTCAGGCGTGACGGCCTCGATTCCTGCGTCTACAACTAGACCCAGCATGGCCCACGCGCACGATCACGATAATGACCATTCTCGGGCGGGCGGCGGCCCCACGCACAGCCACGCCCACCATCACGCGCACAGCCATGCACATCACCACGTCCCGGCCGATTTCGGACGCGCCTTCGCGATCGGCATCACGCTCAATCTTGCATTTGTCGTGGTCGAAGCGGGCGCGGGCTTTGTCTACGGCTCGATGGCGCTGGTGGCCGATGCGGGGCACAACCTGTCCGACGTGCTGGCCCTGGCGCTCGCCTGGATCGCCGCCATTGCCGCGCGCCGGCCGCCTTCGGGCCGGTTCACTTACGGCTATAAAAGCTCCACCATCCTCGCCGCGCTTGCCAATGCGTTGCTGCTGGCCATCGCGATCGGGGCGATTTTGTTTGAGACTGTCCACCGCCTGATGGAGCCGCGCGAACCGGAGGGCATGGCGATGATCGTGGTCGCCGGGATCGGTATCGCGATCAACGCGTTGACGGCCATGCTGTTCGTGCGTGGTCAACAGGATCTCAATATCCGCGGAGCCTATCTCCACATGGTGGCCGATGCGCTGGTTTCGCTCGGCGTGGTGCTGGCGGGCGTGGCAATCCTGCTGACGGGCCTCGCATGGATCGATGCGGCGGTCAGCCTTGTGATCGTCGCGGTGATCGCATGGAGCACCTGGGGGCTGGCACGCGATAGCGTGGCCATGGGCATGCTCGCTGCCCCGGCAGGCATCGACCTCGGCGATGTACGCCGCCACCTTGCCGGGCTGGACGGCGTGGCCGCCGTGCACGATCTTCACGTCTGGCCGATGTCGACCACCGAAACCGCGCTCACCGCGCATCTGGTGATGCCCGAGCGCCCGGCCTCTGACGGCTTCCTGCAGGACGTCGCCGCGGCTTTGCGGGAACGGTTCGGGGTCGATCACGCCACGCTTCAGATCGAAAGCGGCGAGAGCCTGTGCGAGCAGGGTTGCTGATGGCCGCGCGCCCCCGCCCCGCCAGCGCCGAAGCGCGCGATGCCCTGCGCGATGCCATGGCGCGCCTCGCCGCGGGCGATCAGGCGGCGCTCGAAGAAATCTATCGCATGACGCGGGTGAAGCTGTTCGGCATCACCTTGCGTATATTGGGCGACAGGAAGGAAGCCGAGGACGCCTTGCAAGACGTCTACATCAATCTCTGGCAGCGGGCCGACCGCTATGATCCCGCGCGGGCGAGCCCGATTTCGTGGTTGGCGACCTTTGCCCGCAATCGCGCGATCGACCGGTTGCGCACTGGCAAGGTGCGCGGCGGATCGGTCGGCATCGAGGAAGCCGCCCCCCTGCCCGACGAATCCCCGCTGGCGGACGCACTGCTGGTCGATGCGGAGCAGGCGGCACAGATCCACAAATGCATCGCCGGACTGGACAAGCGTACGCAGACCCACATCCGGGCAGCGTTCTTCGACGGGCAGACCTATGCCCAACTGGCCGAACAGGCCGATGTGCCGCTGGGCACGATGAAAAGCTGGATCCGCCGCGGGCTGCAACGCCTGCGCGCCTGCCTTGAAGCGAGTGAGAAGGCATGAGCGGCGCCGACGAAACCATGCCCGAAAACGCGGGGCCGAACAACGTGAAGCGCGACGATCCGATGATCGCCGCCGAGTGGGCGTTGGGCCTGCTGGAGGGCGAGGAGCTGCTCGCCGCGCACGGCAAATATGCGACCGATCCCGATTTTGCATGGCGCAAGGAATGGTGGGACAACTGGTTCGCCCCCTGGACCGACGACATGGCCGGGGCGGCGGAACCGGGCGCGCATGTGTGGGATGGCATCGCCGCGCGGGTCGGCTCGCAGCAGGGAGCAGGCAGCGGGCCGGTGGCGGACCCATCGGCGCGCGGCGGCGAAGTGATCGAACTCAAGGCGCGGCTGCATCGCTGGCGCTGGATCGCCGGGCTCAGTTCAGCGGCTGCGGCGGTCGCGCTCGCGCTGCTCGCCTTCGCCCCCGGCAATGCTCCGGGTGAAGCACCTCCGCAGGTTGCTGCCGCCGATCCGATGATCGCGACCGTACCGATCGGCGACACCGGGCTGCGGCTCGACGTGACCTATATTCCCGAAAGCGAACGGATGCTGGTGGCCGCGATCGGGCTGACAGCCGACGGCGTGCACGACCACGAATTGTGGCTGGTGCCCGACGATGGCAGCGCGGCAAGGTCGCTCGGCGTGGTCGCGCCGGGCGAAGTGCGCAGCATGACCTTGCCGCAGGATATCGCCGTGCAGATGCATGACGGCGCGCGCGTGTTGCTGACCCGCGAACCGATTGGCGGCAAGCCCGAAGGCATCGATGCCGGGCCAGTGGTGGCCGAAGGCGCCTTTACCCGCGTCTGAGGCGGTCTCGCTTTGCCGCAGCAATGCGGCACTTCATCCGGACTGACGATTTATCGCGCATCCGCCGCGTCCGCAGCGCCGTAGCTGCGGGTGCAAGCGGGAGGGGCTTGCGGACGAGACATTCCCCATAAGGAGATCCCCACTGTGACCCCCAAGACCAAGTTTACCGCCATCTTCGCCGCTGCGCTCGCTGCCACCACCGGCATGATCGCCGCGCCGGCGCTGGCCGATCATCACAAGGAAATGAAGGCCGAAGCCAACATCGTCCAAACCGCTGTCGGCACCGGCATGCACAACACGCTGGTCGCTGCCGTGCAGGCCGCTGGTCTGGTCGACACGCTTTCGAGCCCCGGCCCGTTCACCGTCTTCGCGCCGACCGACGCCGCCTTCGCCAAGCTGCCCGCCGGCACCGTGGAAACGCTGGTGAAGCCGGAAAACAAGGGCACTCTGACCGCGATCCTCACCTATCACGCAGTGGCCGGCAAAGTGACCGCCGGTGACCTCATCAAGCTGATTAACGACAATGGCGGCAAGGCCACGATCCCGACTGTCGCAGGCGGCACGCTGAGCGCGGCGATCGAAGGCGGCAATGTGGTGATCACCGATGCCAAGGGCGGCAAGACGACCGTGGTCAAGGCCGACGTCATGACGTCGAATGGCGTGATCCACGTCACCGACGGCGTGTTCCTGCCCGCCTGATCGGAAAAATTGACCAACGTTTAGCGTCGCTCCGATTCCCCATCCCCTCCCCCCTGAGGGGCGGCGCTATTCCCGACCCCGTCCGGCCTTCCTCCATGGGCCGGGCGGGGTTTTGATTTGCGAGCGATCCGTTAAGTCCCTCCCCGTGCCAATAGCATGGGCCACAACTACGCCGCCGCCCGCGTTCTGCGCAAAGCGCCGACATTGCCTGAAGGGCTGCTGTGGCGCGAATTGCGCGCCAAACGCTCCGGGCTCAAGTTCCGCCGCCAGCACCCGGTAGGTCGCCATGTGATCGATCTCTACTGCGCAGCAGCAAAATGCGGGATCGAGATTGACGGGATCGCCCACGACATGGGCGTAAGGCCCGAGGCGGATCGGGAGCGGGATGCATTTCTGACCGCGCAGGGAAACACGATCACACGGATTCCAGCGCGCGAGGTGCTGGTAAAGCCGGCTGTGGTGGCGGAGCAAATTGTGGCGTTATGCAAGGGTATTATCGAGGGGCTGGTCTGACCCCTCCGTCAGCCCTGTCGGGCTGCCACCTCCCCATCCCTTCGGGACGGGGAGGCACCTTGAAGAAGCGTCTAGCGAATTACGCCGCTTCTTCCTTCTTCTCTTCGCCGCCGATCACGCGGATCGGTTCCTTCTTGCCCTCGACCACTTCCTTGTCGATCACGATCTCGGTCACGCCGTCCATGTCGGGCAGGTCGAACATCGTGTCGAGCAGCAGGCCTTCGACGATCGAGCGCAGGCCGCGCGCGCCGGTCTTGCGCTTGATCGCGCGCTCGGCAATCGCCTGGAGCGCATCGTCGGTGAAGGTCAGTTCGACATCTTCCAGCTCGAACAGCTTGCGGTACTGCTTGACCAGCGCGTTCTTCGGCTCGCTCAGGATCGTCACCAGCGCACTGATATCGAGATCGTGCAGTGTGGCGATCACCGGCAGGCGGCCGACGAATTCGGGAATCAGGCCGAACTTGAGCAGATCCTCAGGCTCGCTCTTTTCCAGCAGTTCGCCCACGCGGCGTTTGTCCGGATCGGCGACATGCGCGCCGAAGCCGATGCTGCGCTTCTGCAGACGGTCGCCGATGATCTTGTCCAGCCCGGCAAACGCGCCGCCGCAGATGAACAGGATGTTGGTTGTGTCGACCTGCAGGAATTCCTGCTGCGGATGCTTGCGCCCGCCTTGCGGCGGCACCGAGGCCGTGGTGCCCTCCATCAGCTTGAGCAGCGCCTGCTGCACGCCCTCGCCCGAAACATCGCGGGTGATCGAGGGGTTTTCGGCCTTCCGGGTGATCTTGTCGATCTCATCGATATAGACGATCCCGTGCTGGGCTTTCTCAACATTATAGTCGGACGCCTGCAGCAGCTTGAGGATGATGTTCTCCACATCCTCGCCCACATAACCCGCTTCGGTCAGCGTGGTCGCGTCGGCCATGGTGAAAGGCACATCGAAGGTGCGCGCCAGCGTCTGCGCCAGCAGCGTCTTGCCCGAGCCGGTCGGGCCGACCAGCAGGATGTTCGATTTGGCCAGCTCGACGTCGGTCGACTTGCTGGAATGCTTCAGCCGCTTGTAATGGTTGTGCACTGCGACCGAGAGCACGCGCTTGGCCCGATCCTGACCGATCACGTAATCGTTCAGGGTGGTGAAGATATCCATCGGCGTCGGGATCTCGCCTTCTTTCTTGCCGGCGATCCCTGCCTTGGTTTCCTCGCGGATGATGTCGTTGCACAGCTCGACGCATTCATCGCAGATGAACACGGTGGGGCCTGCGATAAGCTTGCGCACCTCGTGCTGCGACTTCCCGCAGAAGCTGCAATAGAGGGTGCTCTTGCTGTCGGATCCGCTCAATTTGGTCATTCCTGTGTCCTCAAATCCGCACGCGAGCGCATGGCGATGCCGCCTGCGGATTCGGTAAATGTATCTATGACACCAGATGAATCAACACATGGCGCAAGATTTAATGCCGCTGGCATGGTGCCAGCAGTGGTGAAATGCCGGAACAGCCGCGGCGTTTCGGTCGCTGTCCCGGCTCGGGGCAGGTCAAGGTTGCGCAGCTTACTCAGGCGCGCCGCCCGACCCGCTCTCGTCCCCGGTCTCATCATTTTCCGGGCGGGTTTCGAAGACCTTGTCGACGATTCCGAAGGCCTTGGCCTCCTCGGCTTCAAGGAAGGTGTCGCGGTCCATCGCCTTTTCGATTTCTTCGAGGCTGCGGCCGGTGAACTTCACATAGAGATCGTTCATGCGGCTGCGGATGCGCAGGATTTCGCGCGCCTGAATCTCGATATCCGACGCCATCCCGCGCGCGCCGCCCGAAGGCTGGTGCACCATGATTCGCGCATTGGGCAGCGCAATCCGCATCCCCGGCTCGCCCGCGGCCAGCAGGAAACTGCCCATGCTGGCGGCTTGCCCCATGCACACGGTCGACACGCGCGGCTTGATATACTGCATCGTATCGTAAATCTGGAGACCGGCGGTCACCACGCCGCCGGGCGAGTTGATGTACATGCTGATCGGCTTGGATGGATTTTCGCTCTCGAGGAACAGCAACTGCGCTGTCACGAGGCTGGCCATGCCGTCTTCGATCTGCCCGGTGACGAACACGATGCGTTCGCGCAGCAACCGGCTGAAAATGTCAAAGCTGCGTTCGCCACGGCTGGTCTGTTCGACCACCACCGGCACCAGCGCGCCCGTGTAGGGGTCGCGCGTGAACTGGCCCTGGGTGCCGTAGGTTTCGCCGGAATTGCCGAGCAGGTCGATCATGGGAGGTGGGTGTCCTTCGTCAGTGTCGAAATGGCTATGTCGGAGGCGGGTGTACAATTTCAAGAGCGTTTACCTTGTCGGCTGTGAATTGCCACCCGTCGCGAGCCCCGCGTCACAATCGGCAAAGCATGCATCGCACTTGCGTTACGGCGCAGATCGGGCAAACCTGCACGCCATGACCATGCTCATCTTCGCGCGCCGCGCGCTTCCGTTGCTGCTTGCCGGTTCCTCCGTCGCGGCGTTTGCTCAAAGTGACCAGACCCCGCCCGATCGTGAGGCGTCGGCGGAAATGCGCGCGGTCGACGAATATATTCTGCGCATTCAGGCGCTCGACGATAACGGCCCGCGGCTGAATGCAGTGATCGATTATGATCCCGCCGCTTCGGTCAAGGCGCGCCAGCAGGCTGGCGTCGGGCCACTGCGGGGGCGCACCGTACTGGTGAAGGACAATATTGAAACGGCTGAATTCCCCACCACCGCCGGCAGCCTTGCGCTGAAAGACAACATGACCGGTCGCGATGCGCCGCTGATCGCCAATCTGCGCGCAGGCGGCGGCGTGGTGCTGGGCAAGACCAACCTTTCCGAATGGGCCAATATCCGCTCCGATAATTCGAGCAGCGGGTGGAGCGCCGTCGGCGGGCTAACGAAAAACCCCTTTGCGATCGATCGTAACACCTGCGGATCATCCTCCGGCAGCGGCGCGGCGGTGGCGGCAGGCTTCGCGTGGGGGGCGATCGGTACCGAGACCAACGGCTCGATCACCTGCCCTGCCAGCATCAACGGTATTGTCGGATTCAAACCCAGCGTCGGGATTGTCAGCCGCACGCATGTGGTGCCGATTTCCAGCACGCAGGACACCGCCGGGCCGATGACACGGACGGTCTATGATGCCGCCCTGCTGCTGACTGCGATTGCGGGCGAAGACACGGCTGACGCTGTGACGCTGAAGGCGGAGCGGGTCGCCGATTACACCGCCGGTCTCGACACCGCATCGCTGCAAGGCGTCCGGATCGGGGTGATGCGCGGACAGGTGGGCAACCGCGAAGACCTGAAGGGCGTGTTCGAAACCGCGCTTGCCGACCTCGAACGTGCGGGCGCAGTGCTGGTCGACATCGACTTCAAGCCGAACGCGCAGATGTACGAAGACAGCTTCACCGTGCTGATGTTCGAACTGCGCGAGGAGATGGACAAATATCTCGCCGCCCTGCCCGCCTTCGCCGGAGAGCAGACCCCGCGAAGCCTTGCCGATCTGATCGCTTTCAACACGGCCAACGCCGATGCCGAAATGCGCTGGTTCGGGCAGGAATTGTTCGAACTGGCCGAGACCACCACCGACCGTGAAGCCTACGAAACCGCGCGCGCCAATGCGCTGCGGATTGCCGGGCCGGAAACCCTCGACACGCTGCTGGCAGACAACAACGTGCAGTTTCTGGTGGTCCCGACGCGCGGCCCGACATGGACCACCGATCTGGTCAATGGCGACAACTTCAACGGCTCGGTCGGCTTCGGCAGTCCCTCGGCGATCGCAGGCTATCCGCATCTGACGGTGCCGATGGGCGCGATCGAAGGGCTGCCGGTCGGCCTCAGCGTCATGGGCGCAAAGTGGGACGATCACGGCGTGCTGAAAGCGGGCGCCGCATACGAAAGGGCGCGGACAGCGAAACTGCCCGCGCCCACATTCCGTGCATGGCGACCGGCGGAGCGGTAAACGCTCCGCCTTTCGCGCGATTACTTCTTGGCAGCGGCCTTCTTTGCAGGCGCTTTCTTGGCTGCGGGCTTTTCCGCAGGCTCGGCAGCAGCTGCCTTCTTGGCCGGGGCCTTCTTGGCCGCAGGCTTGGCTTCCGCTGCGTCTTCCGACTTCTTGGCGGAAGCCTTCTTCGCCGGGGCCTTTTTGGCAGCAGGCTTTTCTTCAGCAGGCTTGTCTTCGGCAGCCGCTTGTTCGGCCTTCTTCGCCGGAGCCTTCTTCTTGGCAGCAGCCTTCTTGGGCGCAGGTGCGGGTTCGGCGGTTTCTTCCGCCTCGATCGCGGCCTGAAGCTCCTCGACGGTCACTTCGCGTTCCGTCACTTCCGCCTTGTCGAACAGGAAGTCGACGACCTTGTCTTCGTATAGCGGCGCGCGCAGCTGGGCGGCGGCCATCGGCTCGGACTGGATATATTCGACGAACCGCTGGCGATCTTCCGGGCGATACTGCTGGGCACCCTGCTGGATCAGCATGGACATTTCCTGCTGGCTCACCTCGACGCCATTGGCCTGACCGATTTCGGACAGCAACAGGCCCAGACGCACACGGCGCTCGGCGATTGCCTTGTATTCGTCCTTCTCGTCCTCGATCTGCTTCAGCGCAGCCGCAGGATCCTCGTCATTCGCGGCTTCCTGCTGAAGCTGCTGCCAGATCTGGGCGAATTCCGCCTCGACCATCGTGCCGGGCACTTCGAAGCTGTGGCCGGCTGCCAACTGATCGAGCAGCGCGCGCTTCATCTGCGTGCGGGTGAGGCCGGCGGTCTGCTGTTCCAGCTGCGCCTTCATGATGTCCTTGAGCTTTTCGAGGCTGTCGAGGCCGAGGCTCTTGGCGAAATCTTCGTCGATCTGGGTTTCGGTTTCGACCTTCACCGCCTTCACGGTGATATCGAAGGTGGCATCCTTGCCCGCCAGATGTTCGGCCTGATATTCGGCCGGGAAGGTGACGGTGATAGTCTTTTCCTGACCGGTCTTCACGCCCACCAGCTGCTCTTCGAAACCGGGAATGAAGGTGCCCGAACCCAGCACCAGAGCCGCATCTTCGGCCTTGCCGCCTTCGAACTCGACCCCGTCCAGCTTGCCGACGAAATCGATGATCAGCTGATCGCCGTCCGCCGCCTTCTTGGTCTTGGCCGCGTCCTTGTAGCTCTTGTTCTGTCCGGCGATCCCGGCCAGCGCCTCCTCGATCTGCGCGTCGGTCACCGGCACGGTCAGCTTTTCCAGCGTGATCCCGTCGATGCTCGGCGCTTCGATCACGGGCAGCACTTCCAGGCTGACGGTGATTTCGGCGTCCTTGCCCTGCTGGTAATCGTCGCCCAGCGCGATCTGCGGCTGCATCGCGGGGCGCAAAGCTTCGTCGCGCATCAGCTTGTCGACCGATTCGCTGATGGTGTCGTTCACCACCTGCGCGTGCAGGGCTTCGCCGTGCATCTTCTTGACGAGGTTGGCGGGCACCTTGCCCGGACGAAAGCCGGGCATCCGCACTTGCGGTGCCACCTTCTTGATCTCGGCGTCGATCTTCGCGGTGAGATCGGCGGCGGGAATCGTGATCAGATAGGCGCGCTTGAGCCCTTCATTGACGGTCTGCTTGGTTTGCATAGGGACTGGTCTGAAGCCTTCTTGCCAAAAAATTCGTGGGTACGGCCCCATCCATGACAAATGCATTCCGGGGCGAATTTGGTGCGGGCGAAGGGACTCGAACCCCCACATCTTGCGATACCAGAACCTAAATCTGGCGCGTCTACCAATTTCGCCACGCCCGCATGCCCGAACGAAGCCGCGCGGGAAGCGTTGGCCACCCGCGCGTATCAGTCGCCGCCCTTATCCCCCTCAAGCCAAAAGGGCAAGCGCAACACGCCTGAAGGCGCTTGAAGGCGGGGAGATTGGCGATTAAAGGCGCAGCGATGAGCGATCAACCTTCCCAAACCACACCCGCGGCGAACACCGGCCCGGATGTCCCGCCCGATCACCTCTCGGTCAACCCAAAGAGCCCGTTCTTCGACGCTGAGAAACTCCAGCGCGGTATCGGTATCCGGTTCAAGGACCGGGTGCGCACCGATGTCGAGGAGTATTCGATCTCCGAAGGCTGGGTGCGGGTGCAGGCGGGCAAGGCGGTCGATCGCAAGGGCCAGCCGCTGACGATCAAGCTCACCGGCCCGGTCGAGGCATGGTACGAGGATCTCGGCGACAACCCGCCGGTCGCCCGCAAGAATTAGGTCGCGAAGGTCAGGCGCTGGCCCACACGTCCGCGCCGCTTGCCAAATCGGGGATTTGCGCCCACTTGGCGGCGATATGTCCTCCCTGAAGAAGCCCGAAGTCGTCATCATCGGCCGACCAAATGTCGGCAAGTCCACGCTGTTCAACCGGCTGGTGGGCAAGAAGCTCGCCCTCGTCGACGATCAGCCCGGTGTCACGCGCGACCGGCGGATGGGCGATGCCGATATTGCCGGCCTGCAATTCACCGTGGTCGATACCGCAGGGTGGGAGGACGAGGACGCCCACACTCTGCCCGGCCGGATGCGGATGCAGACCGAGGCCAGCCTCGAAGGCGCCGACGCGGCGCTGTTCGTGATCGATGCGCGTGCCGGGCTGACCCCACTCGACGAGGAAATCGGGCGCTACCTGCGCGAACAATCCGTGCCTGTCGTTGTCGTCGCCAACAAGGCCGAAGGGTCTGCGGGCGAACACGGCGTGATCGAATCCTACGCGCTGGGCCTCGGCGATCCGGTGCCGCTGTCGGCGGAGCATGGCGAAGGCATTGCCGACCTGTTCGGCGGCCTCTTTCCTATCATCGGCAACCAGGCCGACCTGTATGAAGAAGCGCAGGTAATCGAAGCGGCCTATGCCGCGTCGATGGGCGAGGATGACCGCCCGTCCGGCCCGCTGAAGCTCGCCATCGTCGGCCGGCCCAATGCGGGCAAATCGACGCTCATCAACCGCCTGCTGGGCGAAGACCGGCTGCTGACCGGGCCGGAGGCGGGCATTACCCGCGATTCGATTGCGATCGACTGGAAGTGGACCGACCCGAAGACCGGCGAGGTTCGCGATATCCGCCTGATCGACACCGCCGGGATGCGCAAGAAGCGCAATGTCACCGAAAAGCTCGAAAAGCTCTCGGTCGCCGATGCCAAGCGCGCGGTGGATTTCGCCGAGGTCGTGGTGCTGCTGCTCGATGCGACGCAGGGTCTGGAACATCAGGATCTCAAGATCGCCAGCCACGTCCTCGAAGAAGGCCGCGCGCTGATGATCGCGATCAACAAGTGGGACGTGGCCGAAGGCGCGAGCGGCCTGTTCAACGGCATCCGCGGCGCGCTGGATGATGGCTTGGCGCAGGTTCGCGGACTCCCCCTGTTCGCTGTGTCGGCCAAGACCGGCAAGGGGCTGGACCAGATGCTCGGCGGCGCGTTCGAACTGCGGGACAGCTGGTCGAAGCGCGTCTCGACCGCCGCACTCAACCGCTGGTTCGATGATGCGCTCGAAGCCAATCCGCCGCCCGCACCCGGCGGCAAGCGGATCAAGCTGCGTTACATCACGCAGGCGGGCACGCGACCGCCGCGTTTCGTGATCTTCGGCAGCCGTCTTGATCAACTGCCCACCAGTTACGAACGCTATCTCGTCAACGGCATCCGCGCCAAGCTCGGTTTCGATGCAGTGCCGGTGCGGGTGACGCTCAAATCCGCCAAGAACCCTTACGCCAAAGACTGATGCTGCTCGATCTCCTAGCCGCCACCGCGCAATCGCCCTTCGCGTTCGAAATCCTTGAGCGGACCGCCTCCACCCCCCGCGTGCAGCAGGTGGTGCAGCTGAGCCTTGCGCCGGCATTCCTATTGTCCGGCATCGGCGCGATCATGAACGTCATCATGAGCCGCATGATCTGGATCGCCCAGAGGATCGAGAAGATCGAGGATGCCAGCGAAGGCCAGCCGACCGACCGGCTGACACGCGAACTGGGTTGGCTGACGCGCCGCCGCCGTCTGGCGCAGGCAGCCATCATGTTCTCGACCGCCTCTGCCGTGATCATCAGCGCAGTCATCGGCCTGTTGTTCGTCTCGGCCTACATCACCGCGCAGATTGGCACGCTCATCGCCTTTCTGTGGGTGCTGACAATGGCGCTGCTGGTATCCGGTCTTGCGTTTTTCCTGCTGGAAACCCGGCTTGCCGCTCTGGGACACCGCGACAGGGAAAGGGACCGCGCATGAAGCCGGGGCAGAGCACCGCTGCTCCGCCCCGGCCCGGTCAACGTGCGTTCGTCACTTGATCATCTTCACTTCGCGCAGAAGGTAAGTCCCCTGGATCGTACGGATCTGGTTGTAGAGATCGAGCACGGTCTTGTTTGACTGGTCGATCTTTGTCTTGCCGTATTCCTCCATGAACTTCATGTAGCGCGCCTTGCTCGGTCCCATCATTTCGGTGTTCGGGAAGGTGACCCGCAAGACCATGTTGAACTCGTTCTCGCCATAGGGAACGCCGTAGATGCCGTAGCTGCTGACGTAGCCCAGCTTCTTCTGCATCTCGTTGGCGGCGACCCATGTCGACTTCAACCCTTCGAGATAGGTGTCGAACTGCCCTTCATCGACCTTCACGAAGGTCAGTTCGATGACTTCCTCGGCCGGTTCGTAATCCTCGTAGACTTCCATCTGCGCCGCGGCGGGCACCGCCATCGCCAAAGCTGCCGCGACGATGCCGCCGCCGATCATGTTCTTGATAGCTTTCATTGGTATTCCCCTACTTGCGTGTCTGGTGGCAAGAGGAGGTGCCCCGTCAATCGGGAAGCGCCGCACACCTTCTTCGGGGCACGGCGCTGATCCAGGACTCAGGTCTGATCCAATCTCCACCCCCACGGCAATAGTGTGGGAGCGACAAAGCGTGGTCAAATGCAGGACCGGGTCAGAACCGTCAAAAAAGCGTCAATTCGTAACCGCTGCAAAGCCCCTGACAATAAACGGCCCGCAACCAGGTTGCGGGCCGTCTGGATCGAAAGGCCGCAGAGGCGGCAAACCGGTTCAGCTGTCGCCAGCGGGTGCGCTTTGCAGCTGGACGTAATTGTGCAGCCCCATGCGATCGATCATCTCGAACTGGGTCTCTAGGAAGTCGACGTGCTCTTCCTCGTTCTTGAGGATGTCCTCGAACAGCCCGGCCGAGGTGTGATCCTTGACGCTGCGGGCATATTCCGCCGCATCTTTGAGCAGCGGGATCGCTTCGTGTTCGAGTGCGAGGTCGGCGCGCAGCACTTCCTCGACATTCTCGCCCACCTTCAGCTTGTGGATCGCCTGAAAGTTGGGCAGCGCTTCGAGAAACAGGATGCGTTCGGCCAGCTTGTCGGCGTGCTCCATCTCCTCGATCGATTCATGCCGCTCATAGGCCGCCAGCTTCTTGAGGCCCCAATTGTCGAGCACGCGGTAATGCAGCCAGTACTGGTTGATCGCGGTCAGCTCGTTGGTGAGCGCCGCGTTGAGATATTCGATGACTTTGGGATCGCCCTTCATGGCGGTTCCTCCTTGCGACAGATCAAAGCGCCTTGTGGCGTTACGCCCTAGATAGGCGCTGCAGGGCTGTGTCCGCAAGGGGCGGCAAAGACTTTTTCTTTGTGAATCAGCGGGTTGCGAGAGGTTCGCAATCGCGGGTGGCGGAGCCTATAGTGCGAATTCCTTGCAGCAGGCGGCTGCGCGCTCCTCGTCGATAATTTCCTGTGCTTCGTCAAGACATTGGCCGCAATTGGGCCGCTTGCCGAGCGTGGCGTAAGTCGCTTCGGCGTCGCCTTCGCAACTGACGGCCGCCTGACGCAAGTCAGTTTCACGGATGGCATTGCAGATACAGATGTACATGGCCGCCGAATCACTCCTGCGAGGCGTTTGCAGAAGCAATGTATGCGAGTTATTCTCAATAACAACTGTTTTGTGCGCCGCATCGCATCCGCGATGCGAAATCCTCGCTCATGCGACCTGAAGGCCGCGTCGCTGCGGACGCGCGGTCGCGCTTGCAGTCGCCTTCGGCGACTGTTCCAGTACCTTTCGGGGGGGTCTTCCTCGGGCGCTTGACCCTCACTTCTTCAGCGGAAACATCTGCCGGTAGGTCAGGCAGCGCCACAGCCATTCGAGCGGGCCGTAGCGATAGCGGTCGAGCCATGGCTTCGACCAGGCCAGCATCAACACCCAGGTCAGCGCCACGACGATGTAGAGCTGCGGGCGGTTCAATTCGCCGAACAGCCCCAGCGCCCAGCCGTGGAACACGAACATCATCACAATCGACGTGCCGAGGTAATTGGTGAACGCGGCCCGTCCCGCAGCGCGCACCCGGTCGCCCAACCAGCCGGTTGCCGAGGGCGCATAAGCCACCAGCAGCGCCGCCAGCCCAAGCACCATCCAGAGGCGCGGCAGCGGGCTCCAGCCGACGAAAGCGGCCAGCGTGCCGTAGTAACTGAACCCATCTGCCTGCATCGCCAATCCGATCGCCAGATGCGCCAGCCCGCCGAGAAGCACCCCTACCCAGCCCCACAGCAGCAGCTTGCTGCGGGCGAATCCACCGCTGAAGAAGCCCATCCGGTACAGCGCCATTCCCAGCAGCATCAGCGGCAACGTTTCGAACCCGAACAACAGTGCATTGGTCAGCGGCTCACTCCATTGTTCGGTCAGCCGGTGCATCACCAACGTGCCGTAATCGCCCGCAGCGATCGCGGCGTTCGGCACTTCGCCGCGAGCGAGCGTTTCCTGCATGCCGCTCTCCAGCCCGGCGCGCGCATCCGCCATTTCGGAACTGTCCCCCAGCGCGCCCGACATGACCACCCATGGCATCGACATCGCGGCGGCATAGAACAAAACACCCCCCATGTAGCCCGCCAAGCCAAGACCGAGTTGGGCCTTGATGCTCCAGCGGATACAGGCGAGCGCGACGAAGCCGAACAGCGCATAATAGAACAGGATGTCGCCCGGCCAGATGAAGAAGAAATGCACCATCCCGAAAATCATCAGGATCAACAATCGCCACGCCTGCAGCTTGCGAGTGGCCCCGCGCGCCCAAGCTTTTTCCATGAACAGGTACAGGCCTGCACCGAACAGCAGGGTGAACAGCCCGCGCATCTTGCCGTCGATCAGAATGAACTGCGCGATCCACATCCACCCGCCTGGATCCCCCGGATCGGTCTGGAACGCGGAGGGATACATGTAGGCGTCGAACGGCTGGCCATAGCCGACGATGTTGGCGGCAAGGATGCCGAGCACGGCAAAGCCGCGAATGAAGTCGAGCGCGGCTATGCGCTCACCCAGCGGGACCGGGGCGACAGCCAACTGCGCTTTGCCGGGCATTTCCTGCTTTGCCTGCGCGCTTGCCGCATCGCTCATGGCTAATCGCACCGCCTTTCTTGGAACGGGGCAATCTAGCAAATCAGGATCTTAAGGAAAGCCCGCTCAGCCTTGCCCGGCGACCATGCAGCCTTGCCCCTGCCGCTTGAGGCTGGCGCAAGCCTGCTGGGCGGCGGCCTTGCTGGCGAAGCCGGTCGCGAGCAGCCGGGTAACCTTGCCGCTCGGGATCAGAGTTTTGGTCGTTCCGGCAAGTGCGGGCTTTGCGGACAGCCGGTTCCACAAGCGATCGGCATTGCCCGCCACCCCGAACGCGCCGAGTTGCACCCGCCAGTTGCCGGCCGGCCGGTTGGCCGGGGCCGAAGCGGAGGCAGCAACAGGGGCCGTCCGAACCGGAGCGGCGGCGGCCACAGTGACCGATGCCGGGACAGGAGAAGGTGCCGGCGCGGGAACCGCCGCCGCAGCCGGAGCCGAAGTGGTCAGCACCGCCGGGCGCGCCTGGGCTGCAACCGGCGCCGCCTGGCCAGACCCGAGTTCGGCCGCGGTCAAATCGGCACTGCGCCGGGCTTGCGCCGCGGCTTCGAGCTGGCGGGCGAGCGATTGGGCCTGCTGGCGCTGCACCAGCGGAACGAATTGGTCCATCTGGGCCACGGCATCCTGCGCCTGCGGCAAGCCCTGCCCTTGCGCCAAAGTCATCAGCGCATAGGCACGCACCCAGTCGCGCGGGGCGAAATCTGCGTTGAAGTGCGACAGCCCCAGCACATACTGCGCGCGCGGATCGCCGCGATCGGATGCGGCGCGAATCAGCGGCATCGCCTTTTCCTGCTCGCCTTCCTGAAACAGCATCAGCCCGTAATTGTCGGCGGCTTTCAGGTGACCGCGCCTCGCGGCTTCCTCGTAAAGACTGCGTGCGCGGGCATTATCGGCATCGACCCCGCGTCCGAGGCGATAGGCCTGCGCCAGATTGAACAGCGCATCGGCATCGCCCGCAGCTGCAGGCTCCTGCCATTCGACCACCGCACGGGTGAAATCGCCATCGCTCCAGGCATCAACCCCGGCCTTCACATCGGCATGCAACGGGGCGGCAGCCAGCGCCAGCAGCGCTGTTGCCATCATCGCTTTCGTTCCTGACGTCTTCATAGTCATCACGCTCCTCGCAACATCCTGTGCGTCCTTGCTGGCGCTTTATTAAGCACAATAGAGTTAGCAAATGCTTGCCGGGCGGCCAGACGCCCCCTGCGGCGCGTGGAAGTACGGCCTGCTCGCTGTCCCGATCACAGCAAAGCGCGCGGCCTTAACCCAAAATTAGGGGTATCCTGCGATCCCTTGGACATCCAGCCGCTAGTCGAGGTCGCAATAGGGTGATCCGGCGCGGAGTTTATCCAGGGGGACCCAGGCGTTGCGTGTACTCGCTTTGGCATCGCAGAAAGGCGGATCGGGGAAGACCACCCTGTCCGGACATCTCGCCGTCCAGGCACAGCGTGCGGGCGCAGGCCCGGTCGTGCTGATCGATATCGATCCGCAGGGCTCGCTGGCCGACTGGTGGAACGAGCGCGAGGCGGAATATCCCGCCTTCGCCCAGACCACCGTCTCGCGGCTTGCAAACGATCTTCAGGTGCTGCGTCAGCAGGGCTTCAAGCTGGCGGTGATCGATACCCCGCCGGCGATCACCATGGCGATCCAGTCAGTCATTCAGGTGGCCGAACTGATCGTGGTGCCGACCCGGCCTTCTCCACACGATCTGCGCGCCGTGGGTGCCACCGTCGACCTGTGCGAACGCGCGGGCAAGCCGCTGGTGTTCGTCGTCAATGCGGCGACGCCCAAGGCCAAGATCACGTCCGAAGCCGCTGTCGCGCTGTCGCAGCACGGCACGGTTGCGCCGATCACGCTGCATCACCGCACCGATTTCGCCGCCTCGATGATCGATGGTCGCACAGTGATGGAAGTCGATCCCGAAGGCCGCAGCGCCGCCGAGATCGCCGCATTGTGGCGTTATATTGCCGATCGGCTGGAAAAGAATTTCCGCCGCACCGTATTTGCGCCCGCCCCCAATGGCGCGGTGCAGATGGGCGGCGTCCCGCGTCCGGCCGGGGGCTTCGGTCGCCGGGTGGCGCAGTAAGCGCGGGATAGAGGAACAAGGACAATGTCCGAAGCCGGTTTTGCCTCTCTTGGTCCCATGCTGCTGGCCCGCAAGGGCGGCGCCAAGCCCGCGATGCGTCCGCAGGTCGCGCCGCTGGTTGCGGACGAAGCGGAAATCGCAGCGCTCGCCGATGAACAGCTCGAAGATCTCGGCTGGAACGACATGGGCGATGGCGGCGACGACAGCGATAACGAAAACGGCGCCGACGTGGTGCCGATCAATGCTGCGGTGGCCGCTTCCGAATCCGCCACTTCAGAAAGCCCGATCATCCGCCGTCAGCAACGTCGACTCGAAGAGCGCGTTCTGGCCGAAGCCGTGATGACCGGCCCCGAGGACGAATCGGAAGAAACATCCGATCTCTCTGCCACAGACGCCGACTACGATAACGCGGGGGAAGAGGGGTACGACGAGGCGGAAGAAGACGGCGAGGCTTTCGACGACGAATATAGTGAAGCCGCTTATGCGCCCATCGCACCCACTCCCGCTGCAACACCTGTCGTGCGGAAAGTGCCAGCCCAGCGCGTTCTGAATCGCACGGCGCAGAGCACCAACGAGCGCCGCGCCGCATTCACTTTGCGGCTCGACCCGGAACGCCATCTCAAGTTGCGCCTCGCCGCCACCATGCAGGGCGTCAGTGCGCAGGTGCTGCTGACCGAGGCGCTCGACGCGATGCTCGCTCAATATGACGACCTCGACGTGATCGCCGCCCACCTCAAACGCCACTGATACCGACCGCAACCGACCCAGCAGATTGAACAGGGGAAGCAAGACCATGGACCGCAGCATCAAGACCGGCCTCACCACGCCGCGCCTCGCGCTGGCCGTCACGACCGCATTGGCCGGGTTCGCGCTCGCGGGATGCAGCACTTCTACTGCACCGCGCGCCGACGTGTCGTTCTCGAATGCGCAAGTCGCACTTCAGAAGGGCCAGACCGACAAAGCGATAGCGCATGGCGAAGCCGCCGTGCTGGCCGAACCGCGCAACCCCGGTTTCCGGGCGCTGCTGGGTGCTGCCTACATGGAGGCCGGACGCTTCGATTCCGCCGCGACCAGCTTCGGCGATGCGCTCGACCTTGGCGACGAAGACCCGCGTACGGTGCTGAGTTTTGCGCTCGCCAAGGCCGCGCTTGGTGAAAGCCAGGCGTCGGTCCAGGTGCTGGACGAATATGCCCGCCTGATCGATCCGGCCGACCTCGGCCTTGCCTACGCCTTGGCCGGTCAGCCGCAACGCGGCGTGCACGTGCTGCTCAACGCGGTGCGCGGCAGCGAAAAGGCGACTCCCAAGCTGCGCCAGAACCTCGCCTACACCTATGCGCTGGCCGGTGACTGGCGCATGGCGCAGGTTATGGCGGCAGAAGACGTGCCCGCCGACCAGCTCGATGCCCGCTTGGCCGAATGGGCGACCATGGCCGCACCTGAACATTTCCAGCGGCGCGTCGCTGCGATGCTCGACGTCACGCCGCGCGCGGATGATGGCCAGCCTCAGCAACTCGCGCTCGCCAACTTCCCGGCGCAGGACGTGATGTTTGCCGAAGCCGCCGCGCAGGCCGATCTGCCGGTGGTGCCGGAAATCGCCTCTGCGCCAGCGCCAGCGTTGGCTTCGAACACCGGCAAGGCGGCACAGCAGCCAAGCTTTGCCGAAGCTTTCGCCCCCTCCCCTACCGCGGCTCCCGTTGCTGCTAAGGCACCGGTTGCCCGTGCATCGGGCGTTCGCTTTGTCTCCAATCCGGTGGTGCAGCAATTGCCCGCCGGCCGCGAACGCGCCGCACCGCGCGCCGCCGCATCCTCGCAGCGCCGCATGGCCGCGACTGCGGCGCCGGCTGCTCGCGTGGTGAACGACAAGGCTGCCGCAACGCACCTCGTCCAGCTCGGCTCCTACGACAACAAGGTCGAGGCAACCCGCGGCTGGACCGTGCTCAAGCGCAAGTTCCCGGAACTGAAGGACCACGATGTCGTCATCACCGAAGCGGTGGTGAACGGACGCACCTTCTGGCGCGTGGCCGCTGCCGGGTTCGGCGCGATGAGCGCGAAAAGCATGTGCGGTTCGGTCAAATCGGCCGGGCGCGGATGCTTTGCCTACGCGGCCACCAACCCGCCTGCAGGCGCGGTCGACAAGGGCGTGCGGATGGCCTCGCGCACGCGCTGATTTCCCCTGCGATCACGCAGTGAAACGCCCCCGGGGAGCAGCGGCTCACCGGGGGCGTTTTGCCATGCCATCTCTGCCGAAACTCAGGCGGCGACCTTCACCCCGCCCTTCCACAGGCCGAGCACGCGGCCTTGCGCGCCCTGCCGGTCGAACGGGGTGTTGTCGGCGGTGGCCTCCATCTTGCGGCGGTCGATGATCCACGGCGCATCAGCGTCGATCAGCGCCAGATCGGCTTCGTATCCTTCCGCAAGCACGCCGGCCGCAACGCCGAGCAGGCGGGCAGGATTGCGGGCGGTGAGATCGAATGCGCGGGCCGTGTCGATCACTTCGTCGCGCACCAGATTAAGTGTCATCGCCAGCAACGTCTCGGCCCCGGCCATGCCTGGCGCGGCATCGGCGAAAGGCAGGCGCTTGTCTTCTGGCCCGCGCGGATCGTGGCCGCTGGCGATCACGTCTACCGTGCCATCGGCGATTGCCGCCCGCGCCGCTTGCCGATCAGCCTCACTGCGCAAGGGCGGCGCAATGCGGGCGAAGGTGCGGTAATCGGCGGTCGCAAGGTCGGACAGCATGAAATGCGCGGGCGTGATCCCGCAAGTAACAGGCAGCCCCCGCGCCTTGGCAGCGCGCACCAGATGGAACCCTTGCGCAGTGGTCACCTGCCGGAAGTGGAGCCGTGCGCCCGCCAGTTCGGCAAGCCCAATGTCGCGGGCGATGGCCAGCGCCTCGGCCTCGGCAGGCGCGGCGGGCAGGCCGAGCCGGGTCGCGATCTCGCCCGCGGTCGCCACGGCGCTGCCCGCCAGCCCGGAATCCTCGGCATGGGCGACCACCACCAGATCAAGCATCGCGGCATATTGCAGCAGCCGCAGCATCACGCCCGAATCCGCGATCCAGCGCCTCCCGGTGGCGATCCCGCGCGCGCCAGCTTGCTGCATCAGCGCCAATTCGGCCAATTCTGCGCCCTCCAGCCCTCGCGTCGCGGCGGCCAGCGGATGCACCCACAGATCGGGCTTGCCGCTCTTGGCAATGAAGCCGACCCGGCTCGGCAGATCGAGCGGGGGCGATTGATCGGGCATCAGCGCCGCACGGGTAATCCCACCGAAATGGAACGCGGGCTTGTCGACCGCGAACACGCCCAGATCGACCAGCCCCGGCGCGATCAGCCTGCCGCGCGCGTCCAGCGCCGCGTCGCCATCCTGCGCGGTGACGTCCGGTCCAAGCGCCGCGATTACCCCGTCGGCGCAGCGGATCGCGCCGCGCACAATGCCCGCAGGCGTGACTAACTGCGCGTTGGTGATGGTCAGAGGCTGTGCCTGCTTCATGTCCAGCCCTCCACGCCGCGCGCCCCGCGCGTCAGGATATCGAGGCAGGCCATGCGAATCGCCACGCCCATCTCCACCTGCCGCGTGATCAGCGAGCGGGTGTCCATGTCGGCAACCTCGCTATCGATCTCCACACCTCGGTTCATCGGCCCGGGATGCATCACCAGCGCCTCGGCATCGGCGAGCGCCAGCCGCGCTTTCGTGAGGCCGTAAAGGTGGCGGTATTCGCGCGCCGAGGGGATGAACTGCCCGCTCATTCGTTCGGCTTGCAGGCGCAGCATCATCACCACGTCCGCGCCTTTGATTGCGGCATCGAAGTTGTGGAACACGCTGACCCCCATCGCTTCGATCCCGCCGGGCATCAGCGCAGGCGGCGCGCAGACCCGCACATCGGCCCCCAGCGCGGTCAGGCACAGGATATTCGACCGCGCCACCCGGCTGTGCAGGATATCGCCGCAGATCACGACCTTGAGCCCGGTGAAATCCTCGGACGCCTCGCCGCGTTCGTCGAGCGCATGGCGCAAGGTGAGCGCATCCAGCAGCGCCTGCGTCGGGTGTTCGTGGCTGCCGTCGCCTGCGTTCAGAACCGGACAATCGACCTTGTCGGCGATCAGCCCGGTCGCGCCGGACGAACCATGCCGGATCACAATCGCATCGGCGCGCATCGCGTTCAGCGTGATCGCGGTATCGATCAGGGTCTCGCCCTTCTTCACGCTGGAGGTGGCGGCGTGCATGTTGACCACGTCCGCGCCCAACCGCTTGCCCGCGATTTCGAACGATAACAGCGTGCGGGTCGAATTCTCGAAGAAGGCGTTGATGATGGTGAGGCCCGACAGCAGATCAGTGTGCTTGGCGCTCTGCCGGTTCAGTTCGACCCACTGTTCGGCCTGATCCAGCAGGTAGAGGATCTCGTGCCGTTCAAGCTGGCTGATGGCGGTGAGGTCGCGGTGCGGAAAGGCCATGCGCCCCGCCGGAAAGCGGCCCGAAGGCGCTGAAAGATCGTTCGCACTCATTAAAGCGATGCCTTTAGTCGAGCGTGGTGCGTCGCTCAACCCATGCTGCACCGGTTTCTCATGGAAGTTGCGACACAAACTCCCTAGATCGGGGCAGCGTACGCAAAAGGGACAGTGAATGAGTTTTGTCGGCAAGGTGTGGAAGCTGCTCGTCGGGGTGAAGGACGGGCTCGTCCTGCTGTTCATGCTGTTGTTCTTCGTGGCGCTGTTCGGCATCCTTTCGGCCCGCCCCAGCCCCGGACAGGTGCGCGAAGGCGCTTTGCTGATCGAGCTTTCGGGAACCGTGGTCGAGGAAAAATCGGCGATCGATCCGATCACCGCATTGCTGAGCGGATCGGCCCCGATCGCCGAATATCAGGCGCGCGACATTATCCGCGCGCTCGATGCCGCAGCCACCGACGACCGGATCAAGGCAGTCGTAATCGACCTCACCACCTTCGTTGGCGGAGGTCAGGTGCACCTCACCGCAATCGGCGAGGCGATGGGCCGGGTGCGCGCAGCGAAAAAGCCGGTGCTGACTTTCGCGCTGGGCTATGCCGACGATCACATGCTGCTGGCCGCCCACGCCAGCGAAGTCTGGCTCGACCCGCAGGGCGCGGCGCTGATCACCGGGCCGGGCGGCAGTTTCCTCTATTTTGCGGAGCTGCTGGAAAAGGTCGGGGTCAATGCCCGGGTCTATCGCGCAGGCGACTACAAGTCGGCGACCGAGCCATATTCCCGCAATTCGATGTCGCCCGAAGCGCGCGAGAATATCGGCTCAGTCTATGGCGCCTTGTGGGAAGAATGGCAGGCCAATGTGAAGAAGGCCCGGCCCGAAGCCGATCTGGCGCAGGTCACAGGCGACGTCACGGGCTGGATCGCGGCGGGCGGCGGCGACCTTGCCACCGCTGCGCTGAAGGCCGGGCTGATCGACAAGCTTGGCGACAGAGTGGCGTTCGGCGCGAGAGTCGCTGACATTGCGGGCGAGGATCGCTTCGACAAGAAGCCCGGAGCCTTTGCCGCGAGCGAATTCGACGCGTTTCTCGCCGCATCGCCTGAAAAACGTGGCGGCAGAAAAATCGGCGTTGTCACCATCGCGGGCGAGATCGTCGACGGAGAGGCTGGCCCCGGAACTGCCGGAGGCACACGGATTGCCGACCTGCTCGACGACGCGCTCGACGATGATCTCGCCGCGCTGGTGGTACGGGTGGATTCACCCGGTGGATCGGCCATCGCTTCGGAGGAAATCCGCCGCGCGGTTCAGCGCTTCCGCGACCGCAAGATCCCGGTCGCGGTATCCTTCGCCAATATCGCCGCGAGCGGCGGCTATTGGGTCGCGACCTCCAGCGACCGGATTTTCGCCCAGCCGGAAACGATCACCGGTTCGATCGGCGTGTTCGCGGTTATCCCGTCCTTCGAACAGGCGGCAGCGCGGATCGGGGTCAATGCCGACGGCTACCGTACGACGCCGCTTGCAGGGCAGCCTGACATCATCGCCGGCTTTTCGCCGGAAATCGATGCGGTTCTTCAGGCCGGCGTGGCATCGACCTATCGCGATTTCCTCGCGCGGGTCTCCAAGTCGCGCAACATGCCGGTCGAGCGGGTCGATATGCTCGGCGGCGGCCGGCTGTGGGATGGCGGCGCGGCGCGTCAGGTCGGATTGGTCGACCAGTTCGGCGGAATCGAGGACGCGCTGGCATGGGCTGCGGCCAAGGCGGGAGCCGAGGGCGATGATTGGCACCCGGTCTATCTCGGCGAAAGCGCCGACAATTTCGATCCCCTGATCCGTCGCCTGCTCACCAGCGAAGCCGAGAACGCAAACGCGACCCGAAGCGGCGGTCCTTTCGCGCTGGTGGCACGCCGCCAAAACGAGTTGGCAGCACGCCTGACCGGCGATGTCGAGCGGCTGATGAACGCGCAAGGCGTCCAGGCGATCTGCCTCGAATGCCCGGGTCGTACGCCGATGCAGGGGCGCCCGGCCGCTTCGTCCGGCGGTATCGCGACGCTGCTCCGGCTGCTGCTGGCTGCCGACTGAGTGCCGACGAAAAAGTCGTCCCACTCCGCATCGGCAATGCTTGCCAAGCACGCAGGACCACAGTAAAGGCGCCCCCCTGTCCGGGCCAAACGGCCGATCGGGACGGGCGCGTAGCTCAGCGGTAGAGCACACCCTTCACACGGGTGGGGTCACAGGTTCAATCCCTGTCGCGCCCACCATTTTTCCCTAGGTTTCAGAGGCTTTTATCTCTGCCGGGAAAGATGGCCTTTTCCTTCGATGCAGAACATTACGCGAAAATGCAGGCCGATGCGGGCCGAATCCGTACAAATCCCGTACAACTGTTCGCCGGTTGTTCTGCCAGACGCATGGCAAAGCTAGAGCCAAGGGCGTAGTCGGGGCCGACCTCGGCCGACCCCGACGCTTTGAGCTCGCCTTAGCCTTAGCCTGACGAGGTCTCTGCCGCGTGAATGTTGCGCGAGAGCCAAAGTGTCGCTGTCGGCTTCGCGCAGCTTGTCGCCCAATCGGACCCGGGTTTGAGCTCAATCACCGCCACCAGGTCGCCTTTCTGAAGCGCCTGTTTTACGAAGGTGCGAATGGTGGAGGCTGGCCCCTTAAGCTCGGCCAGCCACACCGATTCGGCAAGGCGGACTGCGCGCCAACTTTCCAACAGCTTATAAAGTGCCTGATAGTTTCTCGGCGGGCGATTGTCGTAGGTGATCAGATAATGCGCCATGTTAGCTCACCTTCCTGCTGGGCACCCAGCGAAAGGACATCTTCTCGATACGTCCAGGTGTGAAGACGACGCCTTTTGATCCTCGAAACGCCCTTGCCATGGCATCCGCTGCTGCTTGCTTCATCGCCTCCTGATGGAAGCCAGCGACTGCCTTCACGACCGAATCAAACCGGTCCTGCCGACCGCAGCCGGTGCAGGTCACTATGTCTTTGGACTGCGGATCGATCACCGATGATGCATCGGCTCCACACTTGCCGCACAAAATGCGGCTCTCATCGTATAGCATTGGTATTGCTCCAAAAATGGAGCGTGGGAGATGGTTGACCCGTCCAGTTCGAGCGTGTACTCATCCTCTTGCTAGCACCCGCAACTTGCTCCCACGCTTGTTGCATTCACACAGTAAGCCCTCAGATGCGCTAACATCTGAGGGCTTTACTGTTAGTGGCTGCGACGAATCGAGTCGAGGCCGGTGTTCCACAGATGTTCGACGCAAATGGGGATAAGCTGCGCAGTAAGCCCTGCGCGCTCTACCAAACCCTATTGAAGTCGGTTGGCTCAGCCCGCCTTCTTCTTCGGGGCTGCGGTGCTGAGCTTCCCGCCGGTGCCGTCCTGCAGCTGCAGCCCGGTGGCTTCCTCGGCGGCGCGCAGGCCTGCGTAGAATGCGCCGTGCACCTTGGCGGTGGTGCCTTCGGCGTGAGTGTACGTGCGGCGCATCAGGTTTGTGTCGGCCCAGCCTCCGAACGCGCCTGCTGCCTTTTCGTCGAGCCGCTGGCGGACGTTCATTTCCTGACCGAAGCCGTGACGCCCGGCGCTGTGGAACGGGATGAACTCGATCCCGGCGCGCTTGCAGGCGGTTTCCCAGCCCTTCCTCGGCCCGCTGCGGCTGCTCCATCCAAAGACGCGCAGGTTCTCCTTCTTCCGCTTCCATCCGCGCGGGTAGAGCAGCGGCAGGTTCGCCAGCTCGACCACCAGTTCGGTGGGAATGTCGAGCCAGCGATCGGGCGCACCTTTCGCGCCGGGGATGCAGACCTTGCCGTTCTGCAGATCAAGGTGATCGCCGGGGTGCATCTCGCACGCCTGGCTGATCCGCGCGCCGGTGCAGAACATCAGCAGCGCCAGCGCGCCGTGGCGGGCGCTGGCGTGCTGGCGGAACGCGAGCAGCCATTCCCAGCTGCCGGGCGGGTAACGCTTGCGCCCGGTGCGCCCTCGCGCCTTGTCCTGCGCGGTTGCCTCTGCCTTCGAATAGCCCTTGATCCGGATCGGCGGGCACTTGCCCAGATCGTGCGCGTTGTTGATCACCGCGCGGATCGGGCTGATCACTTGCCTTGTCCAGGTCGCAGTGCCGCTGTCGGGATAGAACGCCTCGCCCAGCTCGCGCACGAATCGCGGAGTGATCTGGGTGATCAGCATACCGCCGATCTTGTCGAGAATGGGGAGCAGGTATTCGGCGGTCTTCGGGTCGGCTTCGTAAAGCATCACTGCCTCGGCGAAGGTCAGCCCCGCTTCGTCCCCGAGAAGGTGACGACGGATCCGGCGGGCTTCCTCTTCGCGGATCCACGCGCGCGCGCCTGCTTCATCAGATGTTCCCGTGCTGCAGCGGTAGTATTCGCTGACGGGCGCGCCCTGGTGTTCGATGCGCCCGCGGACCCAGAAGGTCGCGCCGCGGCGGTAGTATTCGAGCGGCATGCCGTCTCTCCTTCATGGCGTCCTTGCTCTTGGCCGTGCAGAATGGTCTCCATCTGCGCGGGCGTGATCAGCATCGCGCGCCCGATCTTGATCCGCGCGCCGAGCCGGTTCGCACGCTCACGCAAGGTGCGCTCCGACAGCACGACGCCGCGCTGGCCGAGCAGCTCGCACCAATCGGCCGGAGAGCGGGCATCGTCAAGCGTGGGGCAGCCGGTGGTCATCGGGTCGGTACTCGATTGCGCCATGCCTCGTGGCAGCGGCGCTGCTCTTCAGCGATCCGATCGTACCTCTCGCGCGTGATGTTCATCCGCTTGGCGACGATCGGATGAGCCTCGATCAGCCATGGGAAGTCTTCCCAGTCGATTTCACTCAGAGGAATCCATTCCTCCGCACCATGAATTTCGTTCATGTCACACTCGGCAGCGCGGCATCCAATGTGATAGCTGTCCGCCCAGAAATCGCCGTCATAATGGCCGGCGCAATCAAGCGCTGGTTGCCCGACCTCGATGATCGTTCCGCATCCGCAGCACGACCGGGCTTTGCGGACAGCCTTCACCGGCCTTTCGCGATAGAAGCCCATCACCCTTCCCCTTCGCGGTTGGCCAGTTTTAGCAGAACGTCGGCGTGGCATGGCTGGCCCAGCTTGCACCAGCAGGCGAGGTTCTTGCCGCGCAGTTCGCAAGGGTCAGGTGGGGCGGTTTCATTTTGCCCGTGCGCCCAATGCTTCTCGCCCTTCATCCATGCCTCGAAAGCAGAGACGCAAGTTTGAAGAGCGTCCTCGCGCGAAGGTCGGAATCCCGCATCAAGATAGCCCTGCACTGTCCAGCGATTGCCCCACTTGGTTGGGCGCGCGACGCTCACGGTGTTCGGCGGCATCCGCCAGCCCTTGCGGCGCGAGAGTCGGATGCGCTGCGGTTTCATGCTGCCTCCGGGTTGTTTGCGTTTTGTGCAAAGAAGTCCGGCATCGCATCGTGCAGCGCGCCGTCGAGCAGGCGACCGGCGCGTTTTTTGCCGACTTGGCGCATGACGACAAAGCGATCGCCGTGGAAGCCGCGTCCGCCTTCGATATTCAGCCAGCGAGACTTTCCGTGGTCGACATAGTTGTTCGAATAATCGGCACGCCAATCAGGATCGTCGCGCTCGCGATCGAGAGAGACTTCCCACTCACCCCATTGCTTGAAGAAGAATGGGACGGCGGCGGTCGCGCATTGGTCGCGCAGGCTCCGCGCCCAGTCGGGGTGCATCGGGCGGGATCCCTTGCCGCTCTCGCCGCCTGCCGCTACCCAGTCGATCGTTTCGTCGAGGCCAACAATGTGGTCGCGTGCCCACATGGCATCGATGATGCTGACAGGCCCGAGCAGCGGTTCGGCGCTGATCCAGCGGACGGTGGCGGGGGTGGCGAGCAGATCGGGGATGCGTTCGTCGGCGCGCTGCTGGTCCTCGACGCTCACGCCGAGCCAGACGTTCGGGAGGGGCGCATCCCACTCCCAGCTAGTGTTAGGTCTCAGATCCTCGATTGCGTCGGCAATGTTGTCCGACCCAGCTTCACTGCAATAGCGGGAAAGGCAGTATTCCCGCATCCGAGCGGACCGCTTGGTCAGCACCTGAAAGGTGTGCTGCGGGCAGAGCGCCATCACCGCGAACACCCGGTCGATCCAGTCGTCCGGGCAATCTTCATGGAACAGATCGCCCATAGAGTTGACGAACACCAGGCGCGGCTTCTTCCAGCGCAGCGGTTCGAGCAGCGCCTTCTCGTCGAAGTGCAGCTTGCCCGTCCAGACCGGACCGGCCTTCGTTTCCTGCGTCAGCCCGTCATATTTCGGGACGTGTGCAAGCAGGGTGCCGGCGAACTTCATCGCGTAACAATTGGTGCAGCCCGGCGAAGCCAGCGAGCAGCCGACAATCGGGTTCCATGTCGCCTCGGTCCATTCGATCTTGGTCATCCTGCCTCCGAGCAATTTGCGTTTTGTGCAAAGAAGTCCGTCAATGCAGCCGCCAAGTCGGCGCTGCCTTTGCGGACGGCGGCTTCGTGCGTGATGTCGCGGCCTTCGAAGCTGTAGGTCGAGGTCAGGGCCGCGACGCCTGCTTGGCTTTTACCGGTCGCGATGGCGATTTCCTCGACGGTGCAGCCAGCGTCCCAAAGGTCCATGACCTCGGCTTCGCGCGGGGTGAGGCTCATGCATTCCCCCATTCGGCGCCATCGTCGAGCACGGCGTCGACCATGTTTTCGTTCACCACCGTTTGGATGAGTAATCGGACTAGGTAGCTGACAGAACGGCCCCGCTTGGCTGCGTGAGGCCCGAGCGCATCGTGTATCTCGACTGGCAGCAGAATTGCGCGACCCGGGTGTTCTGTTGAAACAGCCCGGCGCTGCGATCTTGCGGCGGATGCTTCAAGTGCTGTGACGGTGTTCGGGCTAATGCCAATCAGGTTGGCGATCTCTGCAGTCGACGCCCCAGCATGTCGGTAAGCGATGACCGCTGCGGTTCGACTGGGATAGCCAAGACATGATTTTCCGCTGCCCATTACCGCCCCACCTTCTTAAGCAGGCGGGTGAACAGGGCTTCGAAGATGTCTTCGCCCTGCATCGGCTGCACCGGGCCGAACTGGCGGCGGCGCTGGCAGGGGTCCATCGGGCGCTTGTTGCGGCTGTGTTCCATCGGCTTCATGCAAACCTCCAGATGATGGCGCCAAGCGCCGGGATGAAAACGAGACCGGCACCGAGGCCGGTGAGCGTCAGGGCGAGCAGCTTCATGGCAGCAGGCTCCGAAGGCCGATGATGGCGAGCGCCCACACCGTGACGCCGCACAGCAGCGCGGCCGACCAGACGAGGCGGCGGAAGGTGTCGTCCGTCATGCCGCACCGCCTTCCGCTTTGGCGATGGCTGCGCTGGCGGGTGGGAACGCAGCCAGATTGATGCGCTGCAATGCCCGCTCAATGTCCTCGGGCAGTGCGCCAAGGTTCTCGATCTCGCGCTTTGCCAAGTCGAGCGCGTGCATCAGGCACGCCACAACCGGCCCGCTCGATGCCTCGGCTGCGGTGCGGTGGGTTGCAAGGATGCGGCGCAAGCAAAGCCGCTGCCATGAGTGATTGGTCGCCTCGTCAGCGCAGCCTTTGCCAAGCGCAAGACCGATAAGGGCGCGGCGCTGCTCATCGGAAAGGTCGCGGAAGAACCAAAGCTCAATCGCGCGGGCAGGCGTCCCGGTCACGGGCGCGGTCATGCTGCACCGCCTTCCGCTCTCGCGATGGCAGCCCGAATTTTAGTCAGGCGATCGTCGACGTCTTCCTGCAGCTCGTCACCCTCGAAGCCAGCCATGAAGTTCTCGGCCAATTTGAGCGCGTCGAGTAGACACGGCGAAGCGGCGATCAGGCGGGCGTCAGCCTCGGATGTAACTTTTGCTACGCGGGCAATCGCGAACTTGTCGCCGCCGACGTAGTGGACGATGTTCCACCCGAAGTTTTCAAGCGTCCGAACCACCCAAGGCCCCGGCGTATGCACAGCCCCGCTCACGATGCCGCCTTCGCTTCACGTGGCGCGTGGTCGAAGCCGGGTGCGCCCAGCGCATCGGCGAGCGCGATCAGGTCGCGGGCGCGTTGGTCTGCGCGCAGATCCTTGGGGCGGGCTTCGGCCCGAGCGATGGCGACATCGCGGGCGCGGGCGAGTTCGCCCAGGTAAGCGTGCGGCTCGGCGATATGGTGGGCGCTGATGCTGCCGGTGCGGCCGATCGGGAAGATCAGCGGCACCTGCAGTTCGGGCAGCTTCGCCCCGGCAGCGGCAGCAATGGCGAGCCAGAGTCGTGCAGTTTCATTGGCCGGATCGCCGGGCCAGTCGCCGTTTTCATAGGCGCGCTTCAATGCAGCGGTGCGCTGCCTGAATTGCTCCTCCGCGATCTTCGCGATGATTTTCGGATCATAGCCGTTCATTGGAACACCTCCCCGGTTTCAGGGTCGAAGGCGGGCAGCAGGGATACACTGGTTTCCTTAGGGATACTGGCCGCCCGCCACGTCTGCCACAGCTCGCGCAGCAGGCGTTTTTCGACATAGCGTTTCGCCCGGTTGTGGGCGTGCATCGGGGTGATCGGCGCGTCTTCGGTGCTGCGCGCCAGTTCGTAAGCCTTGCGTTCGAGGTAAAGCGATCCCCAGCGGTTGATCGCGACCGCGCCGGTCGGCTTGCCCTCGGCATCCTTGGGATTGCGGATACCCTGCCGCACAGCAACCTGATCGCCGATGTTCCACATCAGCGCGCGGCGGCGGGCGACATAGCCGTGTTCGAGCGCAGCATCGCCGGTGACGCGGCGCTGCCGCTGCCCGCCGATCACGGCCATGCCCATGCGCTTCCACAGCGCGGAGACGCTGCGATATTCGCCGGGGCCGATGCCGCATTCGCCGATTATGGCGGCAAGGAAGCGCGGCGAGAGGCCGGGGACAGCGTCTGCCCAGCCCGCCACCGGCAGCGCCTTGCCCAGCTTGGTCAGCAGCTTTTCCTGCTGGCTGATCGCATCGCCGAGCGGTTGCATCGCCAGATCATACGGCACCAGCCAGATCGCCAGATCGGCGGGCGGTGCCTTGTAAAGCTTCATGCCCGCGACCTTGTCCCCGCCCGCATAGTTGCGGCAGGTGGCGATGGCTTGCAGTTCGATGCGCTGGCGCGCGCGGCGAAGGTCTTCGTAACGACGATAGACCGCGACAATTTCCCCGACAGCGGCGACGGCCAAGTGGTTATCGCGATATGACTGGCCACTGTCGGGAAGGGGTTGCCGGGCGCGCACCTTTTGGGTTGCGATGATCTTCCGGCCCGGCAATTGGGTTTGGTCGGCGAGTTGCTGGTGGTGCTCGGTGGGAGCTTGGCCGACCAAAGGGGTTGCGGCAGGCGCGGCGAACTTGGTGTTCGGAGTGCTAATGGCCTGCCGCTGTTTGGTTTCCGCAGGCGGAATATCGATGGCTGTCGAGGAAATGGTGGCCTGCGGAAATTCGTATGTTTCGTTGATGTCAAGCATCGGCCTGCTCCCACAGATTGCGGAGCGTCACCTCGTCGAGGAGGGTGCCGATCGGGGTTTCGGGCGTGGCCTTGCGCTTGGCGCTAACCTTGGCATCGGCAGCGTCGGCCACCAGTTCCTGCCAGCGCGACTTGCGGGCAGCGTCCGATGACAGCAGCGCATAGCGGCGCGCGCTTTCGCGCAGCTCGGCAGGGGTGGCATCGGCAAGCCGCTTGCCGCCCCAGATCGGCATGTCGGCAAATCGGGCGAGGTTATTGGCCGCCGCTTCGCGCAAGGCCGACTGGAAGGCTGTGCCGTTCACGCGTTCGACCGAGGCGGTGACTTCGCGCATCACGGTGGCGCGGCGGTTGGTGATCGCGGTGGAAATCTCGGCCTCGGCCCAGATGCCGACGATGTATTCGAGATGCCGCGCCTGCAGCGCAGCGTCGGCCAGCACGGTGGCAACCAGCGTGGCCCGCGCGGCGGCGCGATCCTGACAAGCCAGCTCGATGGCTTCCTGCGCAAGGGTGGCCAGTTCTGAAAGGGGTTTGGACATTGCTTCCTCCTTGATGTGGGAGGAAGTAGCGCATGGATTATTCCATGGTCAAGTTAAAAACATGGATTATTCCATGATGAGCCGATTTCGCCCTATCCGAAAAGCAGATCGGTCTGCTGTAGAATGCGATGAAACCGCACCACGCGAGCTCGCGGGACAGAAAATGTCGCCGCCGGATTGAACTGCTCGAGCACCAGCTCGCGGGTGTTCGCCCGGACCAGTCGCTTCACCAACACGCTGGTGACGTGATCGTCTTCGCCGCTGTTGATCTGCACCAAAACGTAGTCGCCTGGTCCGGGCGGGCGGGTCGGATCGACGATCCCCACTTCGCCCGGCTCGTACCGGGGCATCATGCTCTCACCGTGGAAATAGATCGCGTAGAGATCGCGCGCGCCTTCGAGCGCTGGCGGTCGGGCAATCATGCGTACGGTGTGATCGGAATCGAAGCTGCAGCGCTCGACCTCCAGCATGTGTCCACTTTCGTCTTTGAATTCAATCGTCGCGCAGTCGCCGGTGCCGACCAGTGGGATCGGCGGCAGATCCGATGGTGGGCCGCGCCAGTTCAGACGGCGATCGGCAAAGGACACTTCGCTGAGCACCGGGCGAGCAATTGAAGTCTCGCCAGTGAGGTAGTCGGTGGTGGTGTCGAGGGCGCGAGCCAGCGCGTTGAGTTTGTCGGCGCGCGGAAAGCCGCCCTTATCCGGATCGAGCAGGTCGCGGACATAGCCCAGTCCCGCCTTGATCTCTCGCGAGACAGCGTGCGCGCTCTTTCCGGTGGCGGAAAGCCGCTCCTGAATGCGCGCGCGAAGAATATCCTTTTCCATGCGTGGGTTGTTCCACACCGCAGGAGGCAAAAGAATTGTGGAAGTTTCCACTTGACCTAGCATGGATTAATCCATGATAAGGGCGCGTGATGGAAACCAAGATCAATTCTTCGCTGACCGAACAGCTTCACCGCTGCGCCGTCATCTGGACCGATACACACGGTGCTGCGCCCACGCGCATTGGCCGCGTGGTGGTGAATGATGGTGGCCTTGTGCAGCGCATCGCCCAGCCCGGCGCCAGCGTAACCACGGCCACGCTGGAGAAGTTCGCCGCGTTTCTGGGCGATCCGGGCAACTGGCCCGAGGGCTCGGTGCCGCAAGAGGCGCTCGATCTGGCTCATCGTGTCGGTGTTACCGCAAAGGAGGCGCAGGATCATGTCGTCTAACCTCCGCGCCCAGCAAAAGCTGGCAGAGCGGCTCGCCACGGTGATCCGCCGGTTCGAGCATGAAGGCGGGGCGATCGAGAGCCTTGCCGATGCCGTCGGCGAAACCCCGCGCGATCTGCGCCGGTGGGCCGAGGGCACCAAGCTGCCCGGCCATGTCTTCTCCGCCCTGCTGGGCGAGCTGCCGCGCCATCTGGCCGACGAACTGATCCGCCCGACCGGGCTGCGCCTGATCGCGCAGGATCATGACGATCGCCCCAACGCACTGATCGCCGCCGCTCGCGCGGCCGAGCTGGCGGGCGACATCGCCGAGCGGCACGCGGACGGCCAGTTCTGCCACCGCGACCGGGAACACGTGAAGAGCGAGGCGCGGCGATTGATCGCCGACCTCGAAGCGCTGGCCGCAGATTAGCAAAAGCAGGGGGCGACATGATCGAAGGATATGACAACCGGATGCTGACCGCCCCGCGCTTCGTGCGCGAAGGGAACCGTCTCATTCCCGAAAGCTCGCTGGTGCGGGTGAAGCGCGAGGATTCGGAGGCACTCGATGATGAGATTGAGCAGGTGGTCTGCGAAATTGGCGACCTGTTGGTCGAGCGATATCGCCTGATAGCTGAGCTTAGCTCGGAAGCGGATTCGCCGGCGACACCTGAGGCAGACCAGTAATGCTCTGCCGGGCGGGGGACATTATGCGCTTTGCCGAAAGCGCGCAGCCAGGTGCGCAGTTTGCGTATGGCCGGGGCGAGCGTCCGCCTGCCGAGTTGGTGCAGGCGATGCGCACGCTGGTCGACGCGGGCGTGCTGTGCCCGAAGAGCAAGCGCGAAGGCGCGGAGTTTCTGTTCCTGGTCGAACGCGGCAGCGCGCCGATGAGCGCGGCCGATCAACGGCGCGCGGCGCGCGGCTACACCCGGCGCCAGAGCGTGCGGCGATCCAGCCTTTCGATGGTTCTGCAATGCCTGACGCTGGCGGCGGTGACCGGCAAACCCTGCCCGAGCAACGAGGAGCTGGCCAAGCGGTGCCACCTGAGCGGCAAAGATGCTGCCCGCTACCGCGTCGGCCTGCTGGTGAAGCGCGGGCGGATCGCCGTGGAAGATCACGGCCCCAACACCCCGCGCGTGGTGACGATCCTGACCGGGCGGCATTCCGGAAAATCAACGAAGAGGATGGTGTGATGGGCAAGGACAGTTCCCACCCCTACGCGGGCAATCCGCGCAAGTTCGCGGCGGCGGCGATGCCGAATGGCGATGCGCGGTTCGGTGTCGAGGGGCCGCTGGTGTTCCTCTCCGAGCAGCGCGGCGGCTGTGTCGATCGTCCGAAGATCCTGACGAAGGCCGAGGCCGAGCAGCTTCGCGACCAGTTGGACAGCGCGCTGCGGGCGTTCGGCATGGCCGAGTCGATGGCCGAGGGATTCGCCGCGCGCCCCGCCAGCGGCCCCTACCCGTTCCGCGATCACCGCACTCTTGCAGACCTGGAGGCCGATAATGCCGTTTGAGACAATCGAGAATGTCAGCCGGATCGCATCGCAGATCGCGGTGTTTTCCGATGGTGTCCGCGTCGAGGGGCGCACCTTGAAGCGCAAGGGGGGCGCTCTCGTCCGGTACATCAAGGTCACGGTGGGTGCGCGCCTCGCTGCCAAGCTGGTGTGGCGCAATGAAGCGCAGCGGATCGATCTGGCCTTCGGTACGGGAAGGGATGGCGGCAAAATCCGCGCATCGACCAATGTTTCCTCCGGACAGTTCGTCGCCAAGCGCGATCAGCAGGGCCGCTACACCTTCACCATCAACGCCAGCACTGCCGACGGGCTGTTCGCGCTGGAATTCCCGACCTTCGATATCGAGGATGTCGAGCCGGTGTGCGAGCGCAATGTGCCGCCTGCGCTGGTGTTCAGTGCCAGCGAACCGATGCTGGCGGTGGACTGATGGCTGCGCGGGCTCAGGGATCGGCAGTGGACCGTGCGGCGGAGCTGTTCACCAGCATCGCCGCGCAGGGTCCGGCTACGCCTTTGCGGCAGATATTCCCGCTGGCTGACGAGCATGGCCTGACCCGCGAAGAGGCTGTCGATGCGCTCGCCTTTCTTGAGGCGGCCGGGATGATCGCGCTGACGACAGTGGTCGAGGTTTCGAGATGAGCCGGTTTCGCATCGATTGGGACGCGAAGGACGAAAAGCTACGCGCGCTTCATCGTCAGGGGATGGGGCCGAAGCTGATCGCGCCCCGACTCGGCGTGTCGCCCGGTGCCGTGGCGCGCCGGATCAGGCAGCTTGGTCTCTCATCGAGGGATGGCCAAAAATGATGGGCGCACCCGATGATATTGCCGAGATCGGCACGGTCGGTCATTCGGCTGCACAGACCATCCTGCTCGCCGTCGCGCGGGTGTTCGATGTCGATCATGCCGTGATGACCGGGCGTTCGCGCTTCCGCCATGTGTCGCGGGCGCGGCAGGCGGCCTATTACGTGTTGAAGCAGCGGCTGCCGCACCTTTCCTATCCGGTGATCGGGCGGCTGCTGGGCGGGGTCGATCATTCGAGCGTGATTTACGGATACCGGCAGATCGAGCATCGGATTGCGCACGATCCCGATCTGGCAGGCAAGGTGTTCGCGCTGCTGCACGATCGGGTCAATGCGGTCGCGCAGGACGCGCATATCCAGCAGTGGCGCGCTTACCGGGAGGCGCAGTCCAAGGTGCTTTCGCTGGCGTCGGCCGCCGGGCCCGATCTGGGCGAGGAACTGGCCGAATTCGTGGAGCCGGACCGGGTCTGGTGCGGCCAGTGCGATGCCAGCGTGTCGCTGGGCGCGGCAGTGTCCTGCAAGAGCCGGTTCTGCGGCGTGAAGGTGCGTCAGGCCTCAAGTAGCGCAGCGGCAGGCCGCGAGACCGCCTCAAGCAGCGCAGCGATAGGCGGAACACAGAATCCCGAAAGGCGGGCAGCATGATGGGTTTGGCGGATCATCTGGCTGCCCTGCGCGAGCAGTGGGCGGAAATCCACCGCGCGGCCCGCGCGCAGGAGTGGCATGATGCGACTGAGCGAGGCGATTGCACCGCGGCTGATGCGGTCGCCGGACAGCGCGCCGGGATTCGCGCGCCGCTGACATATGGCCAGCGCGCGGGTGAGGCCGATGACGAGATTACCTGCGCGATGTTCGCCGGGGGCGATCCCTGCCCTATCGCAGAGCGAATGTCGGCAGGGCGTCAGCTCGGCCTGCCCGATCTGCACCGGATCCGCGATGCTGGCGGCGATCTGGGGTTTGCTTTCGCGCTGCTGGGTGCGGGCGATCTGGTCAAGGGCCGGGTGACCCAGTCCTGGCGGCATCAGCCCGCGACATTTGAGTTTGGCGGCCCTGATGGCCGGATCGTGCTTGCGGTGCGCGATGAGAACTTCGCGCGCGAGGATGCGGTGGCTTTCCGCCTCGATGCGCCGGGCGACTTTGCATTGATGCTGGGCCAGTCGGCTTTCCTCGGCGAATGGTTGTTGCGCGATCGGCATGTCGAAGGAGGCGGGCGGCTGCGCCTGGTGGCTGATCCGCTGGCGTGGATCGCGGCGCGCGGCAAGGCGGTGTGCGTGCTCGATTGGCAGCGCGCGGTGCCGAAGCTGCGCGATCTGGGTGAGAGAGTGACGATCGAGGCGCCGCCTGCTTTGGCCACGGTGTTGCGCGCGCGGTTGGAGCGCGGCGGGTTGCCGCTGGTCGCCAGCGCGGTGGCCGAAGGTACGAAGCTGACGCTGGCCGAGCGGATTGGGAGGGCTGCGTGATGGCGGTTTACTTTGTCGCAGCGTCGGGAACTGAGTTTTGCAAGGTAGGATGGGCGGTTAATCCTGACGCTCGCCTAATATCTTTGCAGACGGCAAATCCGCACATGTTGGCGAAATTGGCCTACCTTCATGTTGCTGACCAGCAAATTGAGTTCGAATTGCATCGCGAGCTTTGCAAGGCAAATGTAAGAGGTGAATGGTTCCAACTTATCGATGTTGCAAAACTTCTATTGTCAAAGGGTTTCAACGAAAGGTTCGCAGAGACCGTCGAATTTTTCTGCAATCAGAGGCATCTTCGATATTTAAGGAATACTTTTAGGCCGAAAAACCCGCGTTTATGCATAACGTCATCTGAAGTTTTCGCTGTTGCCAACGCTGACCCATTTGAGGCGTGGCAGGCGACCAAGAGATTGGGTGCAGCATGAGCGACGATCGCCTGCGTCTTTATGTCGAGCGCATCGAGCGGATTTCCGAGGAAATCGCCGGGCTGCAGCAGGACAGGAAGGACATTTACGCCGAGGCCAAGGCGGTCGGCTATTGCGCGACCACATTGCGCAAGGTGGTCGCGCGGCGCGGGATGGCGCCGTGCGATCGGGCCGAGGCCGACGCTCTGCTGGAAACGTACGAGGCGGCGCTGGGCGGTCTTGCCCCCGATCCGGCGCGCGACCCCGATGAGGCTTCGCGCGACCTTGCCCTGGCGATCCTCGCCGAGCAGATCGAGGGGATCGGCGATCCGGTGCAGGCGGCCTTGCTGGCCGAGCATGTCACCGTGCTGCTGGATATCCGCGCCGAGATCAACGAGCTGCGCGCCATGGAGCGCGCCCGCAAGGCTGTGGCCGCCAGTGAGGGGTTCGACAAGGCCGCGCTGACCCGCGTGGTCCGCTGGATCGAGAAATGCGCCAAGTACGGCGCCGACGCGATGCGCGCGGGCGAGGCGGTGTTCATGCTTTATCGCGGGACGGTCGAGGGACGCGGCGGCGCTGCCTCCGCTCCGGTCAAGTTCGATCCCGCGACCGAGAAAACGAACCGCGCTGCTGCAGCGAAATCAAAGGCCGCTGCGCGCACTGCCGCTTGGCTGCAGTCTGGAATGGGGGATTGAATGCGACGTGAGACAGAGCCCAGCTGTTATGTTTACTTCTTCCAGGCAGCGAACGGTCCAATAAAAATCGGGATAGCGCGAAACGTGCCCAATCGCCTCGCTCAGGTTCAGTCGCATAATGCGTATCTGGTCGATGTCTTGGCCATCACTGAGGGTGGGCGCGCGCAGGAGATGGCATACCATCGTCGGTTTAAGCAATGGCGCTTGAAGGGCGAGTGGTTCGAGCCTGCCGCCGACATACTCGCGGAGATTGATCGTCTGGGCCAACATCGAGGGCTGACAGCTAGAACGATTGCCTTTGAGATGGAAAAACAGCGGCTCGACCATAAGGCCCGCGTCGCCGCTAGTGGCGGCGGTAAGCTTGTTGACGTGGCTCTTCTGTAATGGGCGAACTTCACATCATGACACCGCCGGACCCGCTTGAACTGGCATGGTATCCGACCAGCGACCTCGGCAATGCCAAGCGGCTTGTCGCGCGGGTGCAGGGATTGTTGCGCTGGGTCGATCTGGGCGATGACGAAGGTTACTGGATCGCCTATCAGGACGGGCGCTGGCGGCGCGATATCGGGATGCGCGAGGCGCGGCTTGCGACCGATGACGTGTCCGAGTGCCTGCGTGAGGAAGCCAAGGCGCTCGCCCAGCAGATCGCCGATCGCAAGCTGCCGAGCGGGATGTCCGAGGAATTGGCGCAGGAGCGTCTGACCGAATTGCGCAAATGGGCGCGCGATTCGGGCAATTCGAACAAGGCGCGCGGGATGCTGGACAAGGCGCGCGCGCTGCTTTCGATCGGGATCGAGGCGTTCGACAGCGATCCGCTCTGCGTGAACGTCCGCAACGGCACGCTCCGCTTCATCGAGGGGCCGGATGGCTGGTCCGTCCGGCGTGACGCCCATAACCCCGAGGACATGATCAGCCGAATGGCGGTGGTCGATTACGATCCGACCGCCCGCTGCCCGAAGTGGTTGAAGCGCCTCGAACGCCTCCAGCCTGAGGCCGATCAGCGCGAATTCATGCGCCGGGTGTTCGGTTACGCGCTGCAGGGGCTCAGATCAGAGCAGGTTTTCGTGGTCGCCCAGGGCAAGGGCGGCGATGGGAAATCGCTCACCCATGTCATCCTGTCCGCGATCCTCGGCGATTATTACAAGCACGCCGATGTCGCCAGCTTCCTGCAGGGCGGGCGCAAGTCCGGCTCCGATCACTCGGAGGATCTGGCGCGGCTTGCCGGGGACACCCGGCTCGTCACCTGCGATGAGCCCGAGCGGTTCTCGACCTGGAACAGCAAGGTCATCAAGCAGATGACCGGCGGCGGGAAGATGACCGTGCGCGGCCTGCGCGAGGCGAGCCGCGAGATCAGGCCGGGCTGGCTGCTGGTGGTCGAGTGCAACACCTTTCCCAAGGTGCCGACGTCCGACGATGGTTTCTGGCGGCGCTGCAAGGTGCTGGAATGGCCGGTGCAGCTCGATCGCAGTCAGCAGGGCGATTTCGAGGGTATCAAGGCCGAAATGCTGCAGGAGCGCAGCGGCATCCTCAACTGGATGATCGGCGGCGCGCTGGCGTGGTTGGCCGAGCGTGATCTGTGCGAAAGCACCAGAGCGACGGAGGTGCGCGAGAGTTACCGCAACAGCTCCGACCCTTTTGGCGAATGGTATCGCGCCCGCTGCGTGGTGGGCAACCCTGAGCAGCTGCGCGCCGGGATTTCCGAACTGCACGAGGATTTCATGCGGTATTGCCGCGACGAGATCGGCGTCGACGAGGACAAGATACCCAAGGTGCGCGCTTTCGGCACCCAGCTGGACGAACGCCAGCACCGGTCGCGCAAGTCGAACGGGGTGAAGGTGCGGCTCGGCATCCGGTTGAAGACCGAGGCAGAGCTGGACGCTGGCGATGCGGCCAAGGTGGCGCGCGATGATGCGGCGGATCGGCGCGGGCCTGCTCCGAGACCGCAGGACTGGGTGCCCGGCGATGATTGAGCTTAGCGACCAGCAGAAGCAAATTGCGCGGCAGGCAGCTGTCGATGCGCTGATGCCGCGCCTTCTGGCCTTGTCCGATTGGCAAACTTCTAAGCGGGACGGATTGAAGGGTAGGATTGCGCGCATTCGAGCTTGGCGAGCTGATGATCTGCCGGAAGTTCAGGCGGCAATGAATGCCATTCGAGCTGTCGAACAGGCTAGAAGGTCCGGGGAGGATTGCGGGGACGATTGCGTGATCCGGGGAGGATTGGCTTCCCTTCCTGCTGGCCTTCAATCGGGCGAGGCGATCAATAGGTGCGTGATGATCGATGCAGGCGATGGGGTTGAGGCAACATCCTCCCTTCCTCCCCGCATCCTCCCCGCGCCAAGTGATTGAGTTTGCAGGGGCTAGGGACGTTTGGGGAGGAAGGGAGGATTGTGTTGCGGTTGCCGGTCATATGTGCGTGCGCATGTGTGACTGTAACTACATCAATCCTCCCTTCCTCCCTGAAAGACTTTCAAATGGAGATGATACTTTGGCTCTGATGGATATCGATGCGGTCGATTGGTGGACGTTCGAGCTGGTGCGTGAGGCGCTGGTCGAGACCACGATGCTGTGGCGTCGCTCGCCGGGCTCGGGGCGCTGGCCGTTCGCATCGGATGGGCCTTGGCACCTTATGAGCCGCGATGTGCATTCGGGCGACTATGATGCGCGCGGGGGCTTCCATACGTCCAGCGATGTGGCGGTGCGTCCGCTGCCGCTCTCGCGCGATGATGTGGACCGGCGCGATGCTGTCAGCGAGTGGCTGATGCTGGTGCCTGCCGCTGCCGATCGGCGGCTGCTGGCGGTGTGCCTCGACTTCCATGCGCGGGGCTACACACAGCTGCCTTGGTCGAAGATCATGCCGTTCATGGGGGTGAGCCGGGGCAAGGATGGGCTCGCCAAGCGATACCGCACCGCGCTGCGTGCTATCGCCGAGGGCCTGAACGCCGCAGAAAACCGCAAGAGGAACGTGTCAAGGGGGGGAATGTGAGCGGCTCGCAAAAAGCTTTGTCGCTGGTTGGGGCCGAAAGGGGTATGCCTGACGGCACGCTGGGCGCTGGCGTTCGGGTGGCGGCAGGGCGAAATGCGACGAACCGAGTTCGATCGCCATTGACCTCCGCCCCGCCCTGCCCTGGCCGACCGTTTTGGGTCCTCCCTGGCACTTCGCCCTATACGGGGGCCGAAGGCGCGGCTTGTGCGAGAGTTCTGGTTTTTTTCCAGACTGTTGTTTGTTGTTTCGGTTTCGATCGTGGCTGAGGGGCTGATCGCCTCGCTGGCCGAGTTCGCCGCGATCCCCGGTGTGCCGTCCGAAGTGACGCTGCGCCGGTTGATCAAGGAGAACCCGGACTTCCCGGCCAAGCCCGGGACCAACGGGGTCGCTTACGAAATCGACGTGCAGCTGGGCGTTGCCTGGCTGAAAGACCGAGACGCCAAGCGGATCGCGGTCGAGCGGGAGCATGCCGAGCAAGTCCGCCAGCTGGGGCTGGAGCTGCTGGGCGAAGGCGCGGCGGCGGACGTTTCGCAGGCCGGGCTGTCCTCGGATGAGCGGCGCAAGCTGCTCGAGGAAGAATTATATTCGATCAAGGTCGCCGAAAAGCGCGGCGATCTGATCCGGAAGGCGGACATCGAGGCCGCGATTTCGGATGTCCTGGTGGCCGATGCGCGCCGCCGGGCGACATTCATGGCGCGGCTCGCCAAGCGGGTGACGCTGGGGCGCGAGCAGATCGCCGCTGGACAAGAGTTGATGGATCACGATCGCCGCCAGTTCGCGGCCGCACTGGAGAGGCTGACGGAGAACAAGGATGCTGATGCAGCGAGTGGCGGCGCCGCCGCCGTTTGAAACGGCTGCGCAGCTATTCGCCCGCCTCGCGCATCTCTATCTGCCGAAGGAAAGACTGACCGTTTCGCAATGGGCGGAGCGGTTCATTCCGCACTATGACCCGATGGCTCTGCCTTACCTGGCGGAGATCATGGACGCGCTCAGCGATCCGGAAACGGTCGAGGTCGGCGACATGGGTCCCGCGCAGGCGGGCAAGTCGATGATCGGCGAGGCTTGGATGGGCTGGACGATCGACCGATCGGCGGACCCGTTCCTGATGGTGCAGCCCGACAAGGCTGCGGCGGAAGCATTCGTGAAGCTGCGGATCAACGAGCTGATCCGCTCGGTGCCGGTGCTGCGCAATGCGCTGCTGCCGGACAGCAGCGCCGACAACATGCACCTGAAACTGTTCAAGGGCATGTACGTCGGCGCGGCGTGGCCGGTGAAATCGCAGCTGCGTCAGCGGCCCTACTGCAATGTCTGGGCCGATGATTACGATGCGATGCCCGAGGATATCGAGGGCGAAGGCGGATTGCTGGGCTTGCTCAGCGGTCGGCAGACCACGTTCGAAGGGCGCGAGACCAAGCTGGTTTCCTCCAGCCCGGCAATCGACGGCGGCGGAATTGAGGCCTTCGTCGAAGGCGGAACCGATGAGCGGTTGCACCCGCGCTGCCCCAGCTGCGGCGAGCGGTGGGCAATCGATATTCGGCGCGATCTGAAATTCGACAAGGGCACGCCCGACGAAGCTGCAGTGAGCGCCCATGTGGTGTGCGGCGCGAATGGCTGCATCCTCGAACCGGATGCGCGGTTCGAGCTGCTGCGCAGCTGCGCGGATCTGCCGCGTCACGGCTTCGTGGCGAAGAACCGCGAGAGCAGCAAATACCGCCGAACGTTCCGGCGCGACGGGCTGCTGGCGCTGACCAGCTGGACCAAGCTGGCCCGCGATCTGCGCGAGGCCGAGCTGGCGTGGGAAGACCGGCAGGACGAAAGCCTGCTGCGAAGCTTCTACAACGTGAAGGGCGGCCGGAATTATCGCAGCCGCCTGTCGGGCGAGAAGCCGATCAATGCCAAGGACCTCGCCAAGCGGCGCGAGTCGGGGTGGCGGATCGGCACGGTGCCGCGCGGTCCGAAGTTGCTTTTGGTGCAGGTTGATGTCCAGCACGACCGGTTCGAGGTCGCAATCCTAGGCTTTGCGGCCGGGCGGGAAACATGGATTGTCGATCGCTTCGCGATCACTGTGCTGGATGACGGCATCACCGGCGTGCAGCCGTTCGTGCACAAGGAGCACTGGAAGGCGTTGCTGCCGCTGTTCGACCGCAAGGTCCCGATGGTTGAAGGCGCACGCGTCAATATCGACCAGGGAGAAGTGATCGATCCGGGCACTGTCGTCGGCCATGCTCCCATTATGGGCGTGGCGGTGGATACCGGCGGTTCGGACAAGAGCGGCGACCAGGCGACCGAAGGTGCAAAGTTCTTCTTCGCCGCCGCGATGGCGCTGGGAGTGCATGAACGGCGGATCACTCTGCTGAAAGGTGGTTCCCGGCCGACCGCTCCGCTGATGCCGGCGGGCCAGTTTGCCGACCAGAAGATCAAGGGCGGTGCCAAGCGGCGTTCGGCCCGATTATGGATTCCGAACGTCCACCGGATCAAGAATATCATCGATGCCCGCCTACGGCGTACTTCACCGGGACCAGGCTACATTCACCTGCCCGGCGACCTTAGCCTCGATTACGTCGAGGAAATCGCCGCCGAGGAACTGGTCGCCGGCAAGTGGAAGAAGCGGCGCACCCGGAATGAGACCTTGGATCACCTTGTCTATGGCGAAGCGACCCTGCTGCGACCGGGCTATGCGCAAAGCCGCGTTGATATGCGCTGGGTGTGGCGCGGGTTTTCGGTGATCTGGCCGAGTACGGCGCGAGTGCCGGAGCCTGCACCGCCGCCGCCCGAAATTGAGAAGGCCAGCGCGACGCTGGTAGCACCGGCACCGTCGTCAGCACCGCCGCCATCTGCGCGGGCTGCTCGGAAGCCGCGATCAATCACCGGCAAGGGTTCGCCCTGGCTGAGCAAAAACAGGAATCGTTGACGATGTGGACGCAGGATGACCTTGACCGGGTGCAGGCCGCGCTCGCGAGCGGGCAAAAGAGCGTCACTTTTGAGGATGGGCGCAAGCTCGAATATCAGGATGGCGACGACCTGCTGAAGCTGCGGACCCAGATCAAGGCTGAATTGGCGGCCAATGATCCCGTCCGGCCTGTGCGCCGCGCGACGGTTGCCCGCATGGGACGTCGCCGGTGAGCATCTGGAGCGACATGCGCCGTGCGCTGTTCCCGCGCGCGGCCGTGCGGGCGGCCGCCGCCGAGGTTGCGGTCCGTGAAGTGCGGCGGTTGAACCGGCCGCGGCAGCGGTTCGGTGATTCGAGCCTGCATGATGCTGCTTGGGGGATCAACACCGCGCGGCCCGAAGATGCGATACCGCGTCGGAAGCTCAATCAGGCGCGGATCAAGCGGCTGCTGGCGACCAACCCCTACGCGTCGAAGGTCAAGGCGACGCTGCTGAACAACTTGGTCGGCTACGGGATCACCGGAACACCTGCAAAGGGGACGCCGCGCAAGGTTGCCGACGCTTGGCAGATGTGGATCCGAAAGGCGGACTGGTATCGCCGTCTCGACCTCTATGGCCTGCAGGACCTGATGGTCGGCACGATGCTGGCGGATGGCGACGCATTCATCGTACGGCGATTCGATCGCTCGGTTTCGGGCGTAGTGCCGCTGCGGATCGAGGTGCTCGACGGCGCGATGCTCGATCCGGGCATCGGCACGGGCGGGATCGAATATGACGAGGCTGGCCGTCCGGTACGGTACCACTTTTACACCCGGCGTCCGGGCGATCACTGGACGATCTACGGCAAGCCGGTAAGTTTCGAATCCAAAGACGTGATCCACCTGTTCCGGCAGGATTGGCCCGGCCAGACGCGCGGTGCATCCGTTTTCGAGCCAGTGATCAAGCGGTTCGAAGACATGGACGATTACATCGAGGCGGAGCTCGTCCGTAAGAAGATCGAAGCTTGCTTTGCAGCGTTCATCACTCCCGATGCCGAGGCGATTGGCGAGGACCTCAGTCTCGGCGCGGACAGCGGCGAGCAGACCTTCAACGATCTCGACATTGAATTGTTCGAACCAGGCATGATCCAGCGGCTGCGGCCGGGGGACAAGGTGGAGTTCGGGGAGCCGAAGCCGAGCGCCGCCTTGAATGAGTTTGCGCGGGTGACCCTGTTGGGTGCGACCACCGGTGCGGGCGTGCCTTACGAGCACGGCACCGGCGATCTGTCGAACGTGAATTATTCAAGCTATCGCGCTGGAAACTTAGAATTTCAGCGCTTTTGCGGTCGGTTGCAGTGGCTTTTGATTATTCCTCTAGCGCTCGAACGGATCTGGGAATGGTTCCTGGAAGACGGGTTCGAGACCGGGATGTTCAACCGCCGGACCTACGCGATCGGTTGGACGCCGCCGGCGTTCGAAAGCATCGACCGCGCCAAGGACGTCAAGGCCGATATCCTCGAAATGGCCGCCGGACTGAGCAGCCGCCGCAAGCTGGCGGGTGGCCGAGGCTGGTCGTTCGACGAGCTGATCAAGGAAATCGCCGATGACCTCGCCGAAAGCGAAGGGATGGGTTTGTTCTTCCAAGGCGATCCGCGTCCGGCGCGCAATGCGCTGAACGAGAATGCCGCCAGCGATGAGCAGGGCGACGAAGAAGGGAAAGTGAACAATGCCGATGACTGACCATCCGCCCGAGGGGCAGATCACCGTCGCCGCGCCGCAGCGCACCAGGGCCGCCCAGACGCGGCCCTCTTCTTATCAGGAAGAGGACAACAGCCTCGAAGTCGTCTGGTCCACCGGCGCGGAAGTCACCCGATTCGACTGGTGGGACTGGGAATATTACACCGAAGAGCTGGCAATGGAGCCGGGTGCGGTGCGCCTTGATCGCCTCAATGCCGGTGCTGCCGTGCTCGACACGCACAATTCGGGCCAGCTTTCGGCGGTGATCGGTTCGATCGTAATCGGCAGCGTCCGGATCGAGAACGGTCAGGGCATTGCCCGTGTAGCGCTTTCAGACACCGACGACGTCAAGGACACTGTCGCAAAGATCCGCGCCGGGCACATCCGTAACATCAGCGTCGGCTACATCGTCCACCAGTACACCCGGATCGAGCGCGAGGGCGAGCGCCCGATCATGCGCGCCGACGACTGGGAACCCACCGAAATCAGCTTCGTCCCTGTGCCCGCCGATGCCGGCGCGCAGGTGCGGTCTTCGAATGCCGAGCAGGGCGGCTTTCCCTGCATCATCCGCGGCATCCCCGCCGATTCCACTGAGGAGAATACCATGGCTACCCCCAATCAGGGCGTGCCGGCGGGCGACGCCGGCGTGCGCGATCAGCAGCAGCCCGCTCCGGCGCCTGTCATCACCCCGGGCACCACTCCGGAAACCGAAGAGCGAGCCGCGCCTCCGGCCAGCGTCAATGCCCGCCGCATCCGCGACGTGGTCAGCCGTTCCAACCTCGGTTCGGACTTCGCGCTCGATCTGCTCGCTCGCAACGAGGAAACCCCTCTGACCGAATCTCAGCTGACCGACGCGATTGCCGAGCGACTCGAGCAGAACCGCAACACCACCCCGATCAATCAGAACCGGGTGGGCGATCGCGGTATCGACAGCCCCGCTTATCGTTCGGCAATGGAGCACGCGATCGTGCTGCGCGCCGGGGGGACAATCGAGTTGACTGAGCCCGAGCGTGAAGCCGCGCGCGAGTTCCGGGGCATGCGCCTGACCGAGCTGGCCCGGTTCCATCTGGAACAGGAAGGCATTTCCACCCGCGGAATGAACCCCCTTGTGCTGGCCGGGACGGCTCTGGGGCTTGCCCGTTCGGGCATGCACACCACCAGCGACTTCGCGCAGATCCTGTCGAATGCTGCCAACAAGCAGCTGCGCCGTGGATACGAAGCCGCGCCGCAGACCTTCCGCCCCTTCATCACCACCGGGACGCTTCCGGACTTCAAGCCCGCTCCGCTGGTCGGGGTCGGCGACGCGCCACAGCTGCTGTTGGTGCAGGAGAACGGCGAGTTCAAGTACGGCACGATGTCGGACTTCGGCGATACCTACAAGCTCGCCACTTACGGTCGCATCATCGCGATCACGCGCCAGACCATCATCAATGACGATCTGAACGTGTTTGCGCGGGTTCCGGCGGGCTTCGGCGCGCAGGCTGCCCAGTTGGAAAGCGACCTGGTCTATGCCCAGCTGCTCGCCAACCCGAACATGTACGACGGTACGGCGCTGTTCCACGCGGACCACGGCAACCTCGCCGCGAGCGGCGGCGCGATTAACGAAACCACGTTGGCTGCGGGCGAGCAGGCGATGCTGACCCAGACGAGCCCAGAAGGCACGCAGCTTAACCTGATGCCGATGTACCTGATCGTCGGTCCGGCAAAGAAGGTCGAAGCGCAGAAGATGCTGACGGCAGTGACACCGAACGCGACCAGCGGTGTGAACCCGTTCCAGAATTCGATGACGCTGATCGTCGAAGCGCGGATTACCGGAAACGCCTGGTACCTCGCCGCCGATCCGATGATGATCGACACGATCCGTCTCGACAGCCTCGAAGGGCAAGAAGGCGTCTATTCGGAAACCCGGATCGGCTTCGATGTCGACGGGGTCGAGATGAAGGCGCGGGTCGATCGGGTCGCCAAGGCTGTCGATTGGCGCGGTCTGTACCGCAACCCGGGTAACTGATCGGGCACGTCCGGCACAATGCCGGGCCGGGCGGCAGCGATCTGAGCCCCGTCGCTGTCGCCCCCTGACCCCTCAATTTCAAGGAAAGCATCATGGAAAAAGTTACTGTCAGGCTGACCATGCCGTGGCCGACCGCTGCCGGCCTGCGTCGCCCGTTCGAAGGCCCGCTCGAGGTTTCATCCGAAGAAGCGGAACGGATCGTCGCTGCCGGCGGCGGCGAGATTGTCGAGGACGAAATCGAGAAGCCGAAAAAGCTGACCGCCGCTCAAAAGAAGGCTGCTGCCGAAAAGGAGGCAGCTGAGAAAGCCGCTGCTGAAAAGGAAGCAGCTGAGAAAGCCGCTGCTGAAAAGGAAGCAGCTGAGAAGGCCTCTGCCGAAAAGGAAGCTGCAGAAAAGGCAGTAGCCGATAGCGCCAAAGCCTGATTCGGCAGCGCGCACCCTTCCACCAAGACTGCCCGATCATCCGGGCGCGAACAGGAGTGACCTCAAATGAAGAACTTTGTGCAGATGGGGGCGATGCTCGCCCTTGCCGCGCCCTATGCTGTCACCAGCGGTCAGGGCGCGCTTGTTGGTAGCCTGTTCGGGGTTGCCAGTGTCGATCTCGCCGACGGCGCGACCGGTGAATTCGGCATCGAGGGCGTCTTCGATCTGACGAAGGTCGGGTCGCAGGCCTGGACGGTCGGTGCGAAGATCTATTGGGACAACACCAATCGCCGCTGCACCACGGTTTCGACCGACAACACGTTGATCGGCGTGGCTGTCGCGGTGGTCGCGAGCGGTGCGGGCGATACCATTGGCCGCGTACGGCTCGGCATCGTCGCTTAAGGTCAGCTTGCTGGGTTAGACGCTTCCGTTTCCGGGTTTGCGGCCTGCCATGTCTCTCAACTTTCCCATCCCCCCGGGAGCCAGTGGGCGGGCAGGCCGCAAACGCAAAGGAATTTCGCTTATGAAGACGATCCGCATCTACACGGCCACCACCGACAATGGCGGGAGCTATCTGCCTGCCGGGTCGGCGGTCAATGTCGGCGACGCGCCGGGCGAGATTGCCGAGGCGCGTGCGCAGGCGATGATCGACGAGGATCTGGCCGCAGGCCCGCCGCGCAGGCCGCAGCGCGCCCGAACTCCAGTCCAGCCCGATCATACCTCGGACGAAGCCGAGTAAACCATGACCGATCTTCCGGGCGGGGAGGCTGCTGCGCGGGCGATCCGCGCGGCGATGGGGAAGCGCGTGCGCTACACCGGCGCGGGCGTCACCTCAAAGTCGGTAATCGCCGTCCGGTCGAACGCCGCGGCGGGTCTGTTCATGGAGAACAACCAGAACGTCCGCCAGCTCAGCTTCGAGATCGGCAAGGAAGACCTGACCGGCGAGCCCGACAAGGGTGACATCGTGATCGAGAATGACGGCGCGGGCGCGATCTGGGCGGTGATCGAGCATGTCGACCGTGCCGATGTCGATGCCTGGGTGGTCCGGGTGAAGGCGGCGTCATGACGGCAATCCGCGAACAGATCTTCGCCGCAGTCGAAACCCGGCTTGCAGCCATCATCAGTCCGGCGGTGGCCGAGGTAGTGCGGATGCCGTCAGGCGATCCGTCGCGCTTCCCGGCGCTGTTCATCTTCGACCAGGGCGACCGCCCGGCCGAGGAAGAGGAAGAGACCGACACGATGGCCTTCGTGATGTCGCTCGGCATCGATGGCTTCGTGAACGGCGATGCGCCGCACAGCGCGGCCAATGCACTTTATTCGGCGGTGGTCGAGGCGCTGTTCCCGCAGCCGGTGCTGGGCGGCCTCGCCACCGAGATCCGCGTGTCGCGGCTCGACATGGCGGTGGCCGAGACGGCCCGCGATCACCGGCTCGGCTTCGCGCTGGAGCTGACCATTCTTTATCACACGCGGTTCGGCGAGCCCCAAGAACCCGCATAGCAACCTGCCTGACCCTTCTGCCTGAGGAGCACCTGTCATGACTATCAAGCTGCGCCATCGCAACGTCGCGATGCGGTTCAAGATCGAAACCACCGAGGGCACCGATGCTTCCCCCGATGCGACCAACGCCTTTCCCTTCGAAGTCGACGGCTACGAATATAACAGCCCGTTCCGCGCCGAAGGTTCGCAGGAAGCGAACGGATCGATGGCGGCCTCTGCGCCGCTGGTGATCGGGCAGGCTGCGGATATCAGTATTCGGGTGCGGATGAAGGGCGCGGGCGCAGGCTCGACCTATGCTGCCGAAGTCAAGCCGCCGCACCACGATCTGCTGGCTGCCTGCGGTTGGCGCGGGCTGTTCAACGCCGCCGTTGCCGCCACTGCGCTCGCCGCCGGTACCACCAGCGCGGCAACGCTCGCCACACCGTTTTCGAGCACCGCGCAGACCTATCGCGGATTGCCGCTGGTTCTGTCGGGCGGTTCCTCGGGCGGGCGGATCGCGCATGTCAGCGATTACACCGGCGCGCGCGTCGCATCGCTGACCGATCTGTTCGGCACGGCGCTCGACACCGAAGTCACCGCTGCCCTGCCCGCCAACTGGAGCTATGCGCCGACCAGCCCGGCCGATGCCACCGCGCGCGCTTCCGATCACCCGTCGGGCACGCTCTACATCTACGAAGACGGCGTGCTGCGGAAGTTCTTCGGCCTGCGCGGCATGGTCGATTTCGCGGGCGAGACTGCGCGCCCCGGCTTCATGACCTTCCGCTTCATGGGGATCTACGGCGGCAAGACCGATGTCGCGCGCGTCAGCGACAGCGTTCCCCAGCATGTCGCGCCGATCCTCGCGATGGGCACCGGGGGCGTCACGCCTTCGGTGGTGATCGATCGCAAAAGCCTTGCGGTGCGCAACTGGGCGCTCGGCACCAATCAGCAGATGGAAGTCAGCGACGATCCGAACACCTCCTACGGTTTCGGCGCAAGCGAGCTGGCGGGCCGTGCCCAGGTGCTGACCCTCGACCCGATCGAGACGCTGGTCGCCAACCGCGACGTGATCGCCGATATCGAGAACGGCACCCGCTACACCGGCGTGATCCGGTGCGGCACGGTGGCGGGCAATCGCTGGTCGATCGCCTTGCCGCTGCTGCAGCCCGCGCAAGCCTCGCCCGGCCGGCGCGGCATCTTCCGCACCGAAGAGCTTTCGCTCAACGCGCTGAACCCGGGGGCTGGCCCGTCGACGCGCGATTCCGAAGCCACCCTCTGTTTCTACTGAGGACGGCCCGATGCAGGATCACGTGTGGTACCGCCCCGGCGAAAAGAAGCCAGACCCCAAGAAGAAGGGCAAAGCCGCCTCAAGCAGCGAAGCGGTAGGCGAACAAAAAGGTCCCGGCTTTCGCATCCGGATGGCCAGCCTGATCGAGCGCGGCGAATTCGACGCCGAGCTCGACGGGCGCCATTCGGCGGCTTCGGTCCCTAACTTCGTAATGCTCGAAACGGCCATCGCCGGGGTGGGCGCATTGCTGGAAGGCGACGAAGCAGAGGAAATCACCCAGCTGCTGCGTAGCTTCCACAGCGAGGCAGGAGCCAAGGATGATGGCGGCGAGCGCGCCGGGGCAAGCGCGACCGAGCGGGCGCAGATCGCGCAGGTCGAAGATGTGCTTAAGAAAAGCTGGCCCGCTTACCGACAGCTGATCGAACAGAGCGCGCGCTATCGCAACCTGATGCCGCTGCTGGCATTCCAACGGTTCGTCGACGGTTTCGAGAATGTCACCGGCACCGATGGCAAGCTGGTGGAATTCGAGCGTGATGCGAACGGACAGATCCCGGACACAGTGTTGCGACGGATCCACCCCGCCCTGCTCTACGCGGTCGGCAACCGCGCCTATTCCTTCCAGTATTCGGTGGGTGAGGAAAAAAACTGAGGGCCGCCTTTGCGCTGTTTACCGTACCGGGAGACTTCCGGTTGCCGCGCAGCGTCGAAGGCGGATGGGAAATCGGGGGCTTTGCCTTCGCGGAAAACCCGCGCTTTACGTGCCCGCGCTGGGCGCTGGCGTTGGTCGAGACCTGGGCGCGGCTGCGCAGTGCGCGCGGCGGTGGGATGCACGGGATGGGGCCGCAGGTGCTGCCGCGCGGCGGCGGCTATCTGGACCAGCCCGCGCTGGCGATGGAAGCGTTCGAAATGTTCGACCGCTGGCTTGAAGAGGGGCGGCCCGGTGGGCGTGAAGCTTGACGTCGAGAACGCCGAGGCGGTCAGTTACGAAACGCGCGGGGAAATTTACCGCGCCGCCACGCGGGCGGTGCAGCGGGCGACCCGCAGCCTCGAACAGGATCTCGAAGTGCAGACCCGCGCCGCGGCGAAAGGCAATGCCTGGCGCGCGTGGAAAAGCGAGGTCTATCCCAAGGGCAACGTCCCCGCCAAAGACCCTACCGGTGAGGTCTTCGGGAATGGAGGGCGCCGCACGCAGGGCCTGATCGAATACTGGTCGCTGCCGGGCACCAACCGCGCAGTCGGCAACAAGTACCTGGCGGTGCCGTTGAAGGCGGCGCTCGGCACCAGTCTGGGCCGCAACATCAGCCCGCGGCAGTGGGAGGGCCGGTATCGTGCCAAGCTGCGCCCGCTGTTCCGGCCGGGGAAAACGCCGCTGCTGGTGGCGGACGGGGCGCTGGGGCCGGGAGGTTTCACCTTGCCGGAACGGGCGGCAGCTATGCGCCGCGGTGGCCAGCGGCTGACCAAGACGCAGACCATTGCGGTGTTCGCGCTGATCGAGGAACAGCCGCACGCCAACCGGGTGTCGATCGGGCGCGCGGTGGACCGTGCGACGCGGAAGTTGGCGGGGGAATTTGCGACGGGGCTGTCGCGCCTCAACCTTTAGGGTGGTCGCCGATGCCTACGATCCGGTGCAGCGTGCCGGCGAAGCAGTACGGCACCACCACCAGCGCGCCCGCCAGCGCGAAGTCACCGATTGCAGGCTCTCCGCCGAGCGACCGGACGACGCCGAAGAACAGGACGATGAACGCCAGCAGGCCGCCCATCAGGGTGACCGCGTTGGCGACGTGAAGAAGGAAGCGGTCCACTGGTCAGGTCTCCGGTCGGGGTGATCCCGTCCGCGAATACTCGGGCAATTCCGCAGATTTATCAAGGTTTCTAAGCAGGCTGTCGGGGAAACCGGCCGGCCTTTTCGCAATTTGGAGCATGGCATGGCGCGTCAGGATGTGATCATCAGAATGCGCCTTGCGGGCGAGGATTTCGACCGCGAGTTCAAGGCCAAGTTCTCCGATCTCGAAGATGCTGCCGATCGCCAGTCGTTGGCGGCGGGATCGCGCTCGGGCGGAAGCTTCATGAAGGGCTTCCTCGGATCGGCAGGGATTGCCGCGCTGGGCACCGCCATCGGTGTGGCGATCAACAGCGCCGCCGATCTCGGCTCGGAAATCGCCAGCACCTCGCGCCAGTTCAACATCGGCGCGGAAGAACTGCAGATCTGGCGGCAGGCTGCCAGCAATGCCGGGGTAACGGCCAGCCAGTTCGACGGATCGCTCTCCAGCCTCACCCAGAAAATCGGCGAAGCCAACGCAGGCAATCGCGCCGCGCAGCAGAGCTTTGTCGATCTCGGCATCGGTTTCGCCACCACCGCCGGGCAGGCGCGCGCCACCGATGCGGTGATGCTTGACCTGGTGCAACGCATCGCCGCGATCGAAGATCCTTCGGAGCGCGCCCGGCTCGGCACGCAGCTGCTCGGCGATGAATTCAAGACGCTGCATCCGCTGCTGCTCGAAGGCGCGGACGGCTTCAACGCCGCAGCGGCCGAGATTGACCGGTTCGGCGGCGCGCTGAGCGCCGAGGAAATCCGCAAGCTCGACGAGACCAACCGCAAGATCGAGGAAATGAAGAACCAGCTTTCGCGCAGCGTCGCGAAGGTGGTGGCCGATAACGCGGACTCGATCAACGCGCTGGCAGACAGCCTGTTCAACCTCGCCGATGCCTCGATCAAGGCGACCGGAGACTTCATAACGTTCCTCAACACGCAGGCGCGGTACGATCAGGCGGTCGCCGCCCTGCCGCGCGGGCTGACCGGCGAGGCGCGCGAAGGTGCGATGGCCGATCTGGACCGGCGCTTCGGTCGGCGGGAAACCGTCACCAGCACCGCGCTGGGCGGGTTGATCAAGTTCAAGGACGTTCGCTTCCAACCCGGTGTCGAAAGCGACTGGGCCGGTCCCGGCGGTTACCTTTCGCGGTTGGCGAACGATCAGGCCGATGCTGCTGCGCCGACTGTCACCGGCACCGGCAGCACGCGCCGGGGCGGCGGTTCGCGCCGCAACCCGACCCAATCCGCTGCTGAGAAGGAAGCAGAGCGCGCTGCCAAGGAAGCGATCCGCAACGAGGAACAGCTGCGCGATGCGCTCGCCCGCACGCTGCGCACGCAGGAGGACAGCGCGGCCGTCCAGCGCATCCGTTCGGAACAGGGCGAGGTCGCCGCTGCCGCTGCAGAGGCCGAGCTGGCGTTTCTGCGCCAGCACCCGCTGGCGGTGAACGACACAGTCGAGGCGCTGGCCGCCGCGCTCGGGATCACCAGGGAACTGACGCAGGCCGACAAGGACCGGCTGCAGCTGCTGATCGACCAGGGCGATGCTGCCGAAGCGGCTGCGGGCAGTGCAGCGGCCACCAAGGCGCAGGCCGAGTTCGATCGCGAGCTCGCGAGGCAGGAGCAGGAGGCGCAGCGCCTTGCCGAGCGGCAGGCCGAGTTCTTCCGGCAGGCGCACGAACGCGCGATCTTCGACGTCGCCAACATCTACGAAACCGCGATGCGCGGCGGGGTCGATGATCTGTGGGATCACTTCAAGGATGAAGGCTTCCGGATGATCGCCGAGGTCGCGGCGCAGTGGACGCTGGCGATGATCTCCGGGCAGGGCTTCGATTTCAACGCGGCGGCAGGGCAGGCCTTCGGTCGCTCTCCGCTGTCGAGCATCTTCTTCGGCGCAGGCGGCGGCGCGGCCAATGATAACGGCGCGACCATGTCCGGCTTCGGCGGCGGGATCTTCGGCATCGGCGGCGGGCTCCCCAGTTACATCACCGGCAGCCCGATCATGCAGGGTGGGGGCGGCATATCCGGCGCGGCAGTCCGCGCCACGCTCGGCCCGCAGGCTAAAGCGCAAGGGCTCCAAAATACTGGCTTCGATCTCGCGCTGGGCGGGATAGCAGGCTCGCTGGTGGGCGGCGGCGGAATGGCCGGGCAACTCGGCGGCATGATCGGCTCAGCCGGCGGGCAGGCGCTGGGCTCCAGCATCGGCGCGCTGGGCGCATTCGGCGGGCCGGTCGGCGCAATCGTCGGCGGCATCCTCGGCAGCGTGCTGCCGAGCTTGCTGTCGAGCACCAAGCGCGGCAGCGTCAACATCGGCAACGCTGGTGGCACACTCGGGATTACCGGATCGCGCGGCAATTCCAGCAGCCGCGAAGCCACCGCTGCAGGGGGTGCGAACAGCCTGATCGATTCCATCTTCCAGATCGCCGAGCAGCTGGGCGGCAGCGTCGACGCAAGCCGGGGCAGCGTCTCGCTGGGCGTGCGCGATAACAACTTCCGCGTCGACACCAGTGGCAGCGGGATCACCAAGACGCGCAATGGCGCGATCGATTTCGGGCAGGATCAGGAAGCCGCGATGCGGTTCGCCATTCAGGACCTGATCAAGGACGGGGTGATCACCGGCATCAGCCAGGCGAGCCAGAACCTGCTGCAGGGTGGCGGGGATCTCGAAGCGCAGATCGAAAAGGCGCTGATGATCGAGGCGGTCCCGCGGCTGCTGCGCGAACGGCTCGATCCGCTCGGCGCGCAGCTGGATGTGCTTTACGACAAGTTCAAGGCGCTGGCCGATGCCATGCGCGAAGGCGGGGCGAGCGCGGAGCAGGTGGCCGAGGCCCAGCGTCTTTGGGAGTTGGAAAAAGCCGATGCCATTTCCAGCATCGGCGCGGCCAGCCAGACCCTTGCCGATTTCCTCTCCAGTCTCAACGCCGGATCGAATTCGCCCCTTTCGCTGCGCGAACAGCGCGCCGAGGCGGAACAGCAGCTCGCACCTTTCCTTGCCCAGATCACCGATGCCGAGGCGGCGCGTGCCGAGGTCGAGCGTCTGCGTGCCGGCGGTGCCAGCGCCAGCGAGGTCGAGGCGGCCGAAGCTGCCGCGCGGGCTGCTGCTGCTGCCATCGACCAGAGCGGGTTCACGCAGGCCAGCCAGCTGCTGCTGTCGATCAGCAGGCAGGGCAATGCCAGTTCCGGTGCGTTCTTCTCGGACTTCGACCGGATCCGCGAGCTGACCGGATCCGCGATCGGCTTCGTCGACCAGGCGAGCGCACGCGACGCCGACAATCGCGATCCGTTCAGCCAGGCGATCGCGAAGAACACCGAAGACGCGGCCTACATTCTTTCCGATGTGCGCAGCATCATGCAGGCGGTGAACGATAATATCGCCGTGCTGGTGGGCGGCGGCTACGGCAGCGGCGGCGGCTACACGCGGCAGCCACGAGGGTTCACTGCATAATGCCCGCTCTGCCCGCCGATATTATCCGCGCCACCCGGCGCGCGCGCATCGTCACGCGCGAGGATGCCGCGATCAAGACACGCTTCCCCGCCGCGCGCGATCAGGCCACTGCGCCGGAGCCCGGCTTCTTCGAAAGCGCAGCCAATGCTGCCACCGTGCTGGCGCTGAAAGCGGTGCTGACCGGCAGCTTCCGGCGGCGGTTCACCGTCGCGATCGACGAAGTGCTGTGGATCGATCCGACCGTTGCCATCCCGGTCTATCATCTGACCGATACCGAACTGGGATTTGACGGGCCGGTGCTGGTGACCCGCTGGCGGGTGGACCTGAATGCAGAACGCACCGAACTTGAGGTAGTGGGCTGATGGCGAACGCGCTGCTTTTCCGCCCGCTGGACTGGGCCACGATTACCGCCAGCAACACGGCATCCGGCTTTGCGGCCAGCAATCTGGCGCCGCATCCCGTGCCGCGCATGGGGCGGATCTGGCGTTCGTCGACCGGCAGCGCAACGCGCAGCCTGACGATCGATCTGGGTTCCGATCAGCCGCTCGATACGATCGCGCTGTTCGGGATCGCTTCTGCCGGCGGCGCGCCGGGTGCTGGCTGGACCTGGTCGATCGATCTCGCCACGGCGGCGCAGGGCGCGTTCTCCGGTGCGTTCTGGGCCGGTTCCTCGGCCACGCTGCTGGCAGGCACGGTCCGCCCGGTGTCGGGCAAGGGCAAGGCCTTGTGGCTGGCACCGGACGGCGCACCGGCTGCTGCGCGCTATGTCCGGATCAACTTCGCCAATCTCGCCAGCGCGGCGATCGATGTCGCACTGGCGGCGATCGGGCAGCGGTTTCAGCCGGAGCGCAACTATGCCTACGGCGCGGCCTTCGGCGTGCGCGATCTGGGGACGCTCGATTATAGCCCGCGCGGGGTGGTGCTGCGCCGCCCTGGTGCGAAGCTGCGCGGCATGGGCCTGACCTTCCGCAGCGTCCACCGCGACGAGGTGGAAACCACCCTGCAGCGGCTGCTCGAACGCCTCGGCAATACCGATCCGGTGGTGCTGATCAGCGATCCCGACGCGCATCCGCAGCGCGAGAACCGGATGGGCATCGGCCACCTGACCGGAAACCTCGGCACGGTGCACCGCGTGCCCGGCTTCTTCCAGTCGGAAATCAACTTCGTGGCGGTGGACTGACATGCTGACCGTACTGGTGCAGATTGACGCGCAGGACGCGTCGGGCGGAGCTTTGCCTGTCCGCCTTGCCAGCCATGATCTGCCCGAGCTGTGCCATCTGGGCGGCGATCAGTGGGATCCCGCCATCGCGCAGCTGCCCGACTTCGCGCTTGATTTCTTCGGCGGGGCCTTCGCCGGGCAGGTGACCGCGCCGCGCACCGGCTTTTCGGTGATGACCACCGGGGTGACGGGATTCGCGGCGACCGCTTCTGCCCGCGCGCGCTTTGCTGATGCGCGGGTGCGGATCTGGGTTGGCGATATCACCAGCGCGGCATCTGCCGATCTCGGCCCGCTGACCTTGCGGTTCGACGGGCGGCTGATCGGTGAACCCGAAGTCGATGACGCCGCACGCCTCGCCCGCTTCGAAGCGGCGGTGCAGGACAGCTGGGCCGACGATCCGCTGCTGCCGCTGTTCGCCGGGACCGGCGCGATCGAGGGGCCTGCCGATCTGACCGGCCAGCCCAAGCCGCTGGCGCTGGGCAACGTCCGCTTCGCGCGCGGCGTGCTGATCGACGGGGTCGACAATGTCTGGATGGTGTCGAACGGCGCGGTGCAGGGCATCAGCGCGGCTTACGATCGCCTAGTCAGCCTTGGGCCGAGTTCGGGCAATCATGCCAGCCTGGCCGCGCTGCTGGCCGCCAGCATCCCTAACGGCAGCTGGGCAACCTGCCTTGCGCAAGGGCTGGTCCGCACCGGCGCGCCGCCCGATGGCCGGGTCAGCTTCGATGTCCAGGGCAGCAATGCCGGCACCGGCGGTTATGCCCGGTTGCCCGGCGCGATGATCCGGCGGATTGCCGATCTGGCAGGCGGCACGGTGGATGCGGCCAGCCTCACCGCGCTCGATAGCGCGCGGCCCTACAATCTGCAGCTCCAGCTGTCCGAGCAGACCACCGCGCGCGAAGTCATCGCGCGGATCGCGGACAGCGTGGCGGCGGTGGCCGGGGTGTCACTGACGGGCGAGCTGTTCGCGCAGCCGCTCGGGATCGGGTCCGCTGGCGAGACGCTCAACGCCGACGGGACCAGCGCGCTGCGCGTGCTGGGTGTCGAGGAACTGGCCAAGGCCGCGCCAAGCTGGAAGCTGGCAACCGAAGCGGAGTTGACGTTCGAGGTTCACTCTGCCGATGAAGCCGCGTTCTCATACCGCTGGCAGGGCGAATATTCGGCCACCCGCGTCTACCGGATCGATGACGTGGTCACCGGCCCGGATGGGGCAAGCTGGGCCTTCATCAATGCGACCCCGGCAGCGGGGCAGGCACTGCCGGTCTGGCCGACCACATCGAACGCGCACTGGCGGATCTTCTCGGTGCCGGGCGGTGCGGGCGTCACCGTTGACGAGGACGGCAATATTCAGGGCATCGGCGACGGTGCAGGCACGCCGGTAAGCAACATCGGCGTGGTGCTGACCGGCACGCTGGCAGCGCGCCCTGCATCGGGCGCATTTATCGGCCAGACCTATCTGGTCACGTCCGGTGCCAGCCTTGGCCTGCTGTCGCGGTGGAGCGGTTCGGCGTGGGTCGATGGTCCGACGCGCAACACGGGCGCGGCCAATGCGGACGGGCTGGAGGCGATCGACGCGGGCGGTCCCCTGTTCGTCGGCACGGTGCCTGTCGCCAAGGCTGACTCAGCTTTGCAGAATACGAATGTGGTGCTGACCGGCCTGTTCTCGGCTCGCCCTGCCACCGGCGCATTTATCGGGCAGACCTATCTGGTTACGTCCGGTGCCAACCTTGGCCTGCTGTCGCGGTGGAGCGGTTCGGCGTGGGTCGATGGCCCGACGCGCAATACCGGGGCACTGAACGTTGACGGGCTCAATGCGGTGGACGCTGGCGGGCCGCTGTTCGTCGGCACTGTTCCGGTCGCCAAGGCTGACTCAGCTTTGCAGAACACGAATGTGGTGCTGACCGGCCTGTTCTCGGCTCGCCCTGCCACCGGCGCATTTATCGGGCAGACCTATCTGGTTACGTCCGGTGCCAGCCTTGGCCTGCTGTCGCGGTGGAGCGGATCGGCGTGGGTCGATGGCCCGACGCGCAATACCGGGGCACTGAACGCTGACGGGCTCAATGCGGTGGACGCTGGCGGGCCGCTGTTCGTCGGGCAGCTTCCGGGCGTGCGGATCAATCAGGATACGGCGGGCAACACCATCGCTGATCCGATTGAGGGCGCGGGGTGGAGTTATGGCGGCGGCGCGGCTTACTCGCTTTCGACCGGCACCACCAATCTCTACAACCGCCACCGGATGACCTTTGCGGCCGGGGGCAGCGATGTCTGGTTCGGGTCTGGCGCGCTGCCCGAACTGCGCCGCTTTGCGGTCAAGCCGGGTGAGGTGTTCTTCTTCTCGTTCTGGGTCTTCCGCCAAGTAGGCGAGACGGGCACTGCTTTGGCGCGGCTTGATCTCTACGGCGCGGACGGCGTTTATCAATCCACGGTCGGGGTGCCTGATGCGGTGACGACCGGGGGGCCGACAGGCTCTTGGTATCAGATCACCGCGCCTTGGACTGCGCCCGAAGGCGTCGGATTTGCGCGCCCACGTCTGACAGGCAGCAGTGTTTCGGCGGCCTCCCGGATTTTCGCAGCGCTTCCCTATTTCGGCAGGCACCAACCCGGCGCAGACGTAACCGGCACCGCGCAGCGCAGCATCGAGCCGCAATTCCCGGTGATCGAAATCAAGCAAGGCGAGGCGGGCAATTCGGGCAACCGCACCGTCACGCATGTCGCCAAGCGCGGCACCGAAGTTTTGACCGGCGGAACGTGGTCAAAGCCATCGCAGAACCTCACCGGGGCGACGGTCACGATCAACTCCAGCACCGGCACAGCCACGATTTCGGGCGTGGGTATCTCCGGGTCCTACACGCCCCGCTATGTCCACACCGATGGGATAACGACCGAGCACACCGTCAACGTCACCTATGTCGCGGCAGTGCCTGCGATCACCAGCGCAAGCAGCATCGTGCGCAGCCCCGGCAGTTCCACCACCTTCGTTTCTGCCAGCAACGAAATGCTGATCCAGATACCGACCGGGCAAACCAGTGCATCGCTGCTCGGCAGCAACATCGAATTACTGGTTGCCGGTGGCCCTGCTGGCGCAACGAACGTCGAAGCGCGCTGGACGCAGGAAACCTCACCGGGGGTTTGGAGCATCGTCGGCACTGCGCAAGCGGCCTCCCCGCACCCAAGCGTCACTGACGAGGGGGGAGGGTTCTTCGCACCAAACCTCGGCAGCCTCACCATCAACCGCACCGCGACCGGCCTGACGGCGGGCCTGTCCTACAAGTTCCGGCTCGAAATGCGAGTTTCGGGCGGAAACATCAAGACCGTCAACACCAACGGCACCGTGACCGCCGGAGCATAAGGAACCACTGCCATGAAGACTTTGATCGCCACCATCGCCCTTTTCACCATCGCAGCCTGCACCCCGACTGAAACGGGCGGCGGCGAAGAAACCCATCCCGATTGCGCGCCCGGTGCCGAGTTCTGCGCGGATTGAGCGGGCTCGAAGACGCGGTCGCCAGCGTGCTGGCGGGTCACGAGGCGCGTGTCTGCGTGCCTGGCAAATGGGTGGTCTGGTGCGATGGCGACCAGGTGAAAGTGGAAATCAAGACAAGGGTCGCAAACCAGTGAATGAAAACAGACACCCGCAGCCGGAAGCCGACCCGATGGTTTACCTGATGCGGCACAATGGAAAGCGCATCGCGGTCTGCCTGTCGACCTTCGGCAAGTGGGCCGCGGGCGTTACCGCAACTCTCTTCACCGCCGGTTTCCTCGCCACGTTCGGCCTGATCTGGTCGAGCGCCGAAAACAGCCGCGAGGCGCTGAGCGAGATCCGGCAGGTGAACAGCACCCTGACTAAATACCAAAGCGACACCGACAAACGGCTCGACCGCTACGAAGCCCGGCTTCGGCGCGTCGAAGAACAGGACAAGGACGGTAGACAATGACTGATCCCCGCAAGCCGATCTTCGACGCCGTGCGCGCAGCGGCGCCCGGCAACCCGTTCAACGCCCCGGGCATGATCGACATTCTGCATCGGGCGCTGGATGTGCTGAATATCCCCCGCACCAGCGCGGCTGCAGCTCACCCCTCGCCGCATCCGACCAAGGAACCGCGCTGGCTGATCGAGGCGCGCGCCCGGATTGGCGAGAAGGAAATTCCCGGCCCGCGGCACAATCGCTGGATCGCCGAAGGATGGAAGCGGCTCGGCGCGGGATGGTTCGTTGATGACGAGACGCCCTGGTGCGGCCTGTTCGTCGCGCACTGCATCGAGCACGCGGGCCTGCCCTTCCCCAAGATGTTCCCGCGCGCGAAGGCCTGGGCGGATTGGGGAAAGCCCTGCCCGCCTGCTGTGGGCGCGGTGGTGGTGTTCGGCCGGCAGGGCGGCGGACATGTCGGTTTCCTCGTCGGTGAGGATGCGGGCCGGTATTACGTGCTGGGCGGCAATCAGTCGAACGCGGTCAACATCATGCCCATCGCCAAGAGCCGCATGGTGAAGAACGGTATTCGCTGGCCCTCCAGCCTCGCGCTGCCGACGCCGGGCCTGCCGAAGATGACCGGGGGCGTGGTTTCCACGAACGAAGCATGAAGCTGCCCCCGATGAACATGGCGACCGCTCGGGTGCTGGCCGGTGCCGGAGCTTTCGCGCTGGTGATCCTTGTGTTCACCACGATGCTGGTGCGGCCGGAGCTGGCCGAGAACGACCTTTTCAAGAGCCTTGCCCAGGCGATCGTCATTCAGGGGCTGATCGGCCTCGTCATGGCGTTCCTTTTCACTGGCAAGAACGACAGCAGAGGGGACGACGGATGATCATACCTGCATCGCTTGCCAAGCCGGTGTTCGGCCTGGCGCGCTGGATATGGGGGCTGATCGTCCTCGCCGTGCTGGTGCTGCTGGGCTGGTGGGTGGTGGCAACCCTCATCGGCGGGAGCACCGCCAAAACCGAAGCCAAGCTGGGCAGCAACCAGACCAAAGCCGCGCTGGAAAGCGGGGCCGATGCTGTCGGCACGATCGGCACGCAGGGCGCCGCCGAAGACACGATCGACGCAACCACAAGCGAGAATGCAAATGCCATACGCTCTGCCCCGGGCGCGGACACGCCAGTGCCTGCTGCCGTTGATGCTGTTGGCCGTGAGCGGCTGTGTAAGCGCGCCGCCTATCGTGTCCGCCCAGAGTGCCTGCAGCACGCTCCTGCCGACTGAATGGCGCGCGGGGGTTCCGGGCGCGGATCTGCCTCAGGGCGACAGTGTCGGCGAGTGGGTCGCCTTCGGCGATGCGCAGACCGGGCAGCTCGACAAGTCCAACGATCGCTACCGCGCCGCCGTCGGCATCGTCGAACGCTGCGAGACCCGCGACCGTGAGGCGGTGAAGCGCTCGCGGCCCAAGTTCCTCGGAATTTTCTAAACATCTGATCGGAGGCCTTAGATCATGATCACTATTAGGCAGGCCATTGACCAGATCGCGCACTTTGCGGCGGCTCTGGTCATCCTGCTTGTCTTTGCCGAGGGCGGTATCATCGGCGGGGCAGTGGCGGGCTTGGGTTGCGGCCTGATCCGTGAGGTTGCCGAGAGCGGCAATCCTGTCCGGTGGCCTGCCGTGAAGGCGCAACTGACCCAGACCGATGCGCCGCTCGACATTCTGTTCTGGTCGCTCGGCGGTTTCGTCGCGGCCATCATCACCAACTGATTTCAACCGAAGGAATAAACCATGGGAACTTTCGCTTCTGCCTCTCGCACCACTGGCGCAAACGCCGCACGTGATGCTGCTATCAACGCCGTTGCTGCCACGCTGAACAACGGGACGGTTCGGATTTACTCTGGCACGGCACCGACGAATGCGGACGCGGCGCTTTCGTCCAACACCTTGCTGGCGCAGGCCACGCTCGGCGCAACAGCGTTCGGCGCGGCATCGTCGGGCGTTGTCACAGCGAACAGCATCACCGCTGATAGCAGCGCGGACGCAACAGGCACGCCTACGTTTTTTCGCTTGCTGGCATCGAACGGCACAACGGTTGTCTATCAGGGCACCGCAGGCGCTTCGGGGCAGGAACTGAACCTGTCTGGCCTTTCGGGTGGCCAGATCGTGGCGGGCGGCTCGGTGTCGATCTCGTCGCTCACCATGACGCAGACGGCAAGTTACGCTTAAGCGGGCTTGATCGGTGGCAAACCCCAATCCCGTAGAGGGACTGACTCTAACACAGGCCTTCACTTCTGGCCCTAGCATCGGCATGAACACCAGCGGCGGTGTCGCAGGCCAAGTTGATAGAAACAACCCCTGTATCTTTTCGGTTGATATCACCATGCCGAGCGGGACGCCGCACGGCTTGATTGCGCACTTTGGGGGTGCCGGTGAGGGCGCGTCATTCGGGTGGAATAGCGGCACGTTCACCGTTCGCGGCGGGCAAGGAAACGCACTGCCAAGCAGCGGCGCTTTTGCTTATGCAGGAACCGGGTTCTGGTCTGCGGATGAGAGTTTCGTTCTTACTGTCGAATACGATGTCGCCAATAACTCGATCCGTGTTTGGAAGGACAATGACCTTCTATCACTGACGCAGACGAGCAGCGGCACCCGAACAAATTGGGCAGGCACTGCGGGTGGCGGCTTTATGTCCGCCGAGGTCAACCCTTGTGTTGGCGATCCGTCTGATATTTTCAACGGGTCTGCTGACAGCGACCTCCGCTATTACGAAAACCAGATTTCGACATGGGAGGAAGCCCCCGCTGGTGCCGATCCAGTAACCGGCACTGGCGCTGCATCTGCTCCTGCTCTGTCCCTTGGCGCAACGGTTGCGGCTGCGGGCGCGCTGGCGCTTGCGGCGATCACCGGGACGTGCGCTGCCACCGCGCCAGCCCTGTCGCTGGCCTCGCCAACAGCCACGGCGAGCGGTGAGTTCGCTGTCAATCCTGCCTCTGGCAGCGGCACGGCATCTGCCCCTGCGCTATCTCTCGGCGTTACGGCCACAGCAAGCGGTTCCTATGCAATCGAGAATGTCACGGCGAACGGCACAGCGATTGCACCGGCTATCACGCTGGGCAGTCCCGCTGCGTCGGCATCGGGCGAATGGAGCGTTGATCCGGTAACAGGAACGGGCGCAGCAACCGCCCCGGCAATATCGCTCGGCGCACCGCAGGCATCGGGCGCGGGGCAATTCACCGGCTTGTCGTTCACCGGCACAGCCACGGCCAGCGCACCGGCTCTTAGCCTTGGCGCTCCGGTTGCCAATGTGACGGCGGCCTATGTGATCGAGGTCGTCACCGGCGAGGCGGTTGCCGTTGCACCGGTGATCACTCTTGGCAATCCGGTTGCAAGCGGCTCCGGGTCATACGTTGCGCCGGGTGCGAGCGGTATCGGGCAGGCGATCGCCCCCCCGCTCACACTTGGCAGTCCGGTTGCTGCTGCGGACGCAGTGTTCGTGTCACTGGTTTACGCCGGTGAAGGTGCCGCAGTCGCGCCCGCCTTATCGCTCGGGCAACCCACCGCAGCCGCGTCGAGCGCTTACGTGGTCGAGGGGGCTACAGGCGAGGCACAGGCGGTTGCTCCGACGCTCACGCTGTCGGCAGTCACATCGGCCACCGGTGAGCAGCAATTTGGGGCGGTGTCGGGCTCCGCTTCGGCAACGGCACCCGCTCTGTCGCTTGGCCAGCCTGCGGGTGCGGGCGAAGGTGCCTTTGTCTCGCTGGTCTATGATGGCGAAGGCGTTGCCACCGCGCCCACGATCACGCTCGGCCAGCCTGCTGCAACTGCTGCGGGCGAATACGTCGCGCTGGGGGCAAGTGGAGCATCCGAAGTTGTCGTGCCTGTGCTGGTGCTTGGACAACCGAGCGCATCTGGCGTTGGTGAACTTGCCTTTGGGGTAGTGTTCGCATCCGGCAATGCTGCAGCCCCTGCCCTAAGCCTGTCTGCCGCGTCTGATGCTGCGGGGCTGCACATCAGGCCGGTGGCGGCATCGGCTGCTGCTGTCGCACCTGTCCTGTCGCTGGCCACGCCTGACGCTGCTGCGGTAGGCCAGCACGCGATCGGCACAGTCGCTGGCGCGGCAATCGCCGCTGCTCCCGGCCTGGTCCTGTCGCAGCCGCTTACCGCAAGCGCTGGCGATTTCGTGCCGCAACCGGCGCAGGCTGTCGGTGATTTGGGCGCGCCTGAGCTGGTGCTGTCGGCCACGGCCGGCGCGGCAGGCATCTACACCGATTTCGTGGTGGTTCCGCCGTCGCTCGTATTCGAGGTGACTGCGGAGCAGGCATTATTCCGAGTTGCGCCCGAGCAGACTGTTTTCTTGGTCGAGCCCGAGCAGACTGTTTTCTTGGTCGAGCCCGAGCAGACTGTTTTCTTGGTCGAGCCCGAGCAAACCATTTTCACCGTCACACGAAAGGCAGGCTCATGAATTACGAATTCCGCCCAGTGATCAAGGATCCGCAGGCTGTGCAGTTTCACGGCATGGACTGGAGCACGTGGTTGCAAGAGGGTGAAACGATTGCAGACCGTGAAGTAATTTCCAGCGTTGCCGACGAACTGGTGATTGATCAGGTTACTGATGCCAACGGTAAGGTGAGCTGGCGCGTGAGCGGCGGTACCGACGGCACGGACTATCTCGCCACCTGTCGGATCACAACCAGCATCGGGCGGATCGAAGATCGGAGCCTGCCGTACCATGTGCGCGAGAGATAGGCAGCGATCTCGTACAAATCTCGTACAGGGTGAGTTGCAAAGTCGGCGATTTCCTGCGATCAATCAACGCCGAAGGCCAGAAGGCATCCGACCTTCACACGGGTGGGGTCACAGGTTCAATCCCTGTCGCGCCCACCATTCCCGCCGATCATGGCGAGAATGGTGCTGCCTTTCCTACAGCCCGGATGGGCCAAATTCCCCACCATGCTTGACCGCGCGGGCGTGTTCGCGGCAAGGCTTGCTTTCGTCGAATTGGCACATGCAAGCGGGAACACACAATGGGCAACACAATCTGGGGGCGGGGCCTCATCGTGCTGGCCGCAATGTGGGCGATGATGCAACCGGCCGGGGCGCAATCCTTCATCGAAGGCCGGTTCGATCCTGCTATCCCGGCGCTTGTCGATACGGTCGGCCATGCGCCCGGCACGCGCATCACCTCGCCCGACCAAACCTATGCCTATCTCAATGCGCTGGTCGCCGCCGCGCCGGAGCGGACCCGGATGGTGCAATATGCGACCAGTTGGGAAGGCCGCCCGCTCTATTATCTGATCCTTTCCGCTCCCGAGAACATCGCGCAGCTGGATGCGATCCAGGCCGATCTCGCCAATATCGCCGCCGGGCGCGCCTCGAACGGCACGGCGCTGCCTGTGACCTGGCTGGCCTATGGTGTGCACGGTAACGAAATCTCGTCCACGGATGCCGCGCTGATGACCGCCTATCACCTGCTCGCCGCACAGGGCGACCCGCGCGCCGAACGGATCATGCGCGAGACACTGGTGGTGATCGACCCCATGCAGAACCCGGATGGTCGGGCGCGGTTCGTGAACAACTTCCTTGCCGCCAGCGGGATCGATCCTGCAGCCGACCGGCAGGCCGCCGAACATGACGAACCTTGGCCGAGCGGGCGCGTGAACCACTACATGTTCGATCTTAATCGCGATTGGTTCACTCTCTCCCAGCCAGAAACCCGCGGCAAGGTTGCCGCGATCCGGCAGTGGAACCCGGTGGTGGTGGTAGACCTGCACGAGATGGGCGGGGACGAAACCTATTTCTTCAGCCCGGCCGCCCAGCCGTTCAACCCCAACCTCACCCCGGCACAGGTGCGCGCCTACGAGCTGATCGGGCGGGCCAATGCAGCGGCGTTCGATGCGCGGGGAGAACCCTATTTCACCCGCGAGGTCTATGACCTGTTCTATCCCGGGTACGGCGACACCTGGAACGCGCATCAGGGCGCGATCGGCAGCACCTATGAACAGGGTTCGGCGCGCGGGCTGGTGTTTGAACGTCGCGACGGGACGCAGCTGACCTATGCCGACGGGGTACGCAATCACTTCACCGCCAGCCTGGCGACTGCGGGCGCGGTGGCTGACAATCCGGAGCAGTTCCTTTCGGACTTTGCGCAATATCGCGCTGCCAATGCCAGCGGGGCTGCCGGGCGCGGCACCTATCTGATCGATCTGGCTGAGCGGCGCTGGAATGCCGAAAGCCTTGGGCGGCGGCTCGCCGCACAGGGCATCACGGTGCTGCGCCGCGATGGTCCGGCCAGCGCCTGCGGTCGTAGCTTCCCGCAAGGCTATCTCGCAGTGCCGCAGGCCCAGCCCGCCGCGCGGCTGGTGCGCAGCCTGCTCGACCGCGACACGCCGCTGCCGCCCGACTTCCTCGAAGAACAGGAACGCCGCCGTTCGCAGGACCTGCCCCACGAGCTGTATGACGTCACCGCATGGTCGGTCGGGCTGATGGCGGGGACAGATGTGTTTCTGTGCAACAGCGCGGTTTCGGGCGCCCCGCTCGCGCCGGATGCCCCAATTGCGCCGATGATCGAAGGCTCGGGCGCTTTTGCCATTGCCGTGCCGTGGAACGACAGCGGGCAGGCGCGCTTCGTGACGCTGGCACTGCGTGAAGGGCTGGATGCGCGCGTCACCGACAAGGCGTTCGCCAAGGCGGGCCGCGAATTTCCGCGCGGCACGGTGGTGTTCCCGGCAGGCAGCAACACGCCGGAGCAAATGGCGCGTCTCACCGCCCTCGCCCGCGATGTCGGCGCGCATACGGTTGCGCTCGATTCGGGCTGGGTCGATAGCGGTCCGAACCTCGGCAGCGAAAGCTTCGTCCGGCTGACGCTGCCCAAGGTGGCGGTCGCTTGGGATGACGGGATCTCGCAATTGAGCGCAGGCGCAATGCGCTATGTGCTCGAACGCCGCATCGGCCTCCCGGTCACCCCGATCCGCACCCAGCGCCTCGCCCGCGCGGACCTTTCAGATTACGATGTGCTGCTGGTTCCGGAGGGCGATCCGTCGGCGGCTCTCGGCGATGCAGGCCAGCGCAACATCCGCGATTTCGTGCGCAAGGGCGGCGTACTGGTGGCGATTGGCGACAGCCTTGAAACCTTCAGCGGCGGCGACACCCCGATGCTCGCCGTCAAGCGTGAAGCCGCGCTGGGCCGCGAGCCCGGATCGGACGACGGCGACAAGGGCGCATCGCTCGCCGAAGCGGTCGAAATCGCCAGCGATGCCGATTACCGCGAGGCGATCAAGGATGAGCGCGCCCTACCCGATACCCTGCCCGGCGCGCTGCTGAACACGGTTGCCGAACGCGATCACTTCCTCTCAGCAGGCTATGATAGCGGCGCGGTGGTCCTGGCGAAGGGAACGCAGATCTTCACACCGCTGGACCGGGCCGACGGGGTCAACGTACTGCGCTTCGCCGCGCCGGATGGCCTGATTGCCAGCGGCTATGTATGGGACGAGAACCGGCGCCAGCTAGCCTACAAGCCTTACCTGATGGCCCAGCGGCAGGGGCGCGGTCTGGTGATCGGCTTTGCCCATGATCCGTCGGAGCGGGCCTATCTCGATGGGCTTGATCTGCTGATTGCCAATGCCGTGCTGGTCGCGCCGTCGCGGGTGCGATGATGCGCCAGAGGCATGGTAAAATCTGACCTAGGATAGTCATGCGGATTATGTCATGCCTTGGGCATGGCGCTGTTCGAAGCCCTTGTTGTTGCCCATGTGGTCACCGGAACGGTGGGGCTGGCAGCATTCTGGGGGCCGATCGTCACGCGCAAGGGCGCGGCCAATCATCGCAAGTGGGGCAAGACAGCGTGTTGCGGCTTTCTTGGCGCGGGGTCGCTGGCCATCGCAATGGCGCTGCTTTCGCTTTATGGGCCCGAGCAACGACACCCTGAAGTGACCGACCGCGCATTGTATGAGGGGTTGTTCGGCTGGATGATGCTGTACCTCGGCACGCTCACTATCGGCTTTGTCGATTATGGCCTCGCCGTGGTGCGCCATTCACGCGATCGGCGGGCGCTGCGCAGGCTTCGCTATCAGGCGGTGATCGCGGCAGTGGTGATTACCGGCGCGTGGTGCGGGATCTATGGGTTCACTGTCGGGCACCCGCTGATGATGCTGGTCGCCTTCATCGGCATCGTCGCCATGATAATCCAGCAAGTCTACATCTGGCGGGCCAGCGATCCCCCGCGCGGCACTTATATCGGCGAGCATTTCCGGGCGCTGATCGGCATGGGCATTTCGGCCTATACCGCTTTCATGTCGGTCGGCCTGATCCGCCTGGTGCCCGACCAGGTGTTCAACCCCGCGATCTGGGCCGGGCCGAGCGTAATCGGTGTCAGCCTGATCCTGTATTTCACGATTCGGGCCAAACGGGCCGGCACGCCCAAGGTCTCAGGCGTTCGCCCACATCCGCAATAGGTTGGCGATGGTCTTGTCGAGCGTGAGCAACTCGGCCGATTGCAGCGGCAGCTTCTGGCGTAGCGACGTGCGCAGGTTTTCCAGTTCGAACAGCATCTCGCGGCGGCCCCCATCGGCGATCAGGCTCTCGATCCACCCCACGCAGACGACGCGTTCGCCGCGGATGACGGGGCGCACTTCGTGGATACTGGTGGAAGGATAAAGCACCAGATGCCCGGCATTACCCTTGATCTCCTGGTTCATGCCAGCGGCATGGATCACCAGCTCCCCCCCATCATATTCGCTAGGCGGGGTCAGAAACAGCGTGAATGAAATGTCGGTGCGCAAGCGGGCGGCACCCTTCCCCATCAGGGGATTATCGACGTGCGCGCCATATTGTCCGTCCACCCCGGTCTTGCTGATGATGAGCGGAGAGATGCGACGCGGCTGTGCAGCCGCCTTCACCACTGCGTTTTCGGCGATCAGCGGCAGCAGTTCGTCGTGCATCCGCCGCCCGGAAGATGTGTCCATTGCCGCCTGCAGGTTGCGCTTGACCTCGCGCGCGGTCGCGCCAGCGGTCGAACGTCCGTCACGCCATTCGAGCAGGTCGATCCGCTCCCGCAAGGCGGAAAGGTGATCGGCGTCGTTGAGCGCGTTGATGACAAGGATCATGGACCAGCGCTCTATCGCGGGCCGAGCCGCTTGGGAAGCGTGGGCCGAAGCGGCGGGAGGAGAGGACACATCCCCCCGCCGCAACCCGGCAAACCGATCAGCCGCCGCCCCGCGCAGTGCCTTCGGCGATCATGGCAATCGCCTTTTCGCTCGCGGCTTCGGGCGTTTCCTTGCCTGCCTTGATCAAATCGGCGAGGATCAGCAGATCGTTGGCGATCGCCGTGCCTGCCCCCGCTTCCTGCTCGATGCGCACGCCGCCATTGGCCTCGGCGACTGCGTCCCACTTGCCGCGCACGGCGTCCCAAAAGGTCCTGGTCTTGTCCCAATAGGCCTCGGCCGCAGCGACGTTGTAGCCGTCGAACCGCTCATAGGTGTTGAGCACATATTCCTGCACCACCGGCGTCGGCGCATCCCCCTCTTTCCGGCCCGCGCCGTCCTTGGGCGCGATCATCTTGGTGTTGTCCTGCCAGTGGATCCAGCCGGTGGGGGTGAGCTGGTGGCGGTTGATGCCCATATAGTGATCGTAAACGGGGTTGCGGATCGCATCGCGGCGGGCGAGCGGGCGCGCTGTCCAGTTGGAACGCCAGCGCTTCACGCCGTGGGTGGTCTCCCACTGACCCCAGCCAGCATAGCGTGGGCTGTCGTCGACCTGATAAACCGTCTGCGACCAGCGCCCGGCGCGCATTTTTTCGGGCACTGCGCTCCATTCCCAGCTGTCACCGCCCGCATAGGTCAGGATCTTTTCGGGCTCGTATTCCCAGTCCTGGCGCCAATGCTTGACGATATAGGGGTTTGCGTCGTCGCCGGTCACCAGCAGGTGCTGCAGCACGATCTTGGTACCGGTGTCCTCGATCACGCGAACGGATTCGTAGCCGCCGGATACCTTGCGCTCGAGCGGTTCGTAGCCCTCCATCCACGGTGTCGATTCCTGCATGTCGAAGGTCACCTTGAAATCGCCCGCCATCGCAAGGATGGTTTCACGATCGGCTGCGAAGGCGGCGGCGGCGGCGTCTTCACCGCGCACGATCGGCGCATCGGCCAGCGCGGGGGCGGGCGCGGCGGCCAGTGCTGCGGCGGAAAGTCCGGCAGCGAGGAAAATTCGGGTCAAACGTTTCATGGGGTATCCTCCTTTCAGGTTCAGAAGCGGTAGCTGGCCGAAACGCTGAGGTTACGGCCCGGCCGGGTAAAGGCATCGAAAATCGCGGCATCATTGACCCCGAGGCCGCGCACGTCGGACCACAGGGCGTATTTCTCGTCGGTCAGATTGAAGAGGCCCGCCCGCAGTTTCAGCCGATCGGTCACGGCAAGGAAGGCGGTCAGATCCAGAACTGTCGCGGCATCGGGCCGCACGAACAGGTCGGTGCCATCGGCGGCCCGTTCCAGTTCGTCCCTTTCCTTGCGGGCGTTGTGGGTCAGGATGAGTTCGCCGCCGAACCGCCCGCGCGGATCGCGATACCCGAGCCCGGCCACAAGGTTGAAGGGATCGATCGTGTCGAGCGGCAGGCGCGCCCCGGACGGGTCGAAGGTGTCGCCATCGGCATAGGCCATCGCGAAACGCGCGTTCCAACCGCTATCCAGCTTCATCTCGGCGCGCGCCTCCACCCCTTCGATCCGCGCCCCGGCGAAATTGACGAACTGAAAGATCGCGGGATCCTGCGGCGTGAACCCGCCCGAGACCACCTGCTGGTTAATGAAATTGTCGTAATCGCCGCGGAAGCCGGTGACCTGCAGCGAGAAAATGTCCCCGACATAGCGCGCGCCCACTTCCCAGCTTTCGCTGGTTTCGGGACGCAGATCGGGATTGGGGATCGAGGTATATCCCCCGGCGATGAATTCGAAGAAGTTGTTCACCTGGCCCGGCGTCGGCGCAAGGAAGCCCTGTGCGTAATTCCCGAACAGGATCACGTCCTCGGCCAGCTTCACCGTCGCACCGAACTTGGGACTGAAGCGGCTGTCGCTCTGGCCCTGCGGGGTGAAACCGGTGAGCAACGGATCGTCGGTCGGATTGAGATCGTAGAAGTCGAACCGCAGCGCCGGAAACAGGGTCAGCGCGCCGTCCAGCAGCGATATTTCGTCCGACAGGAAGATCCCGCCGAGCGTGAAGTCGGTGGCGGGGAAAGCGCGGGTCGGGAAGCTTTCGCCGCGGCCCGGGAAAGTTCCGTCGCGCAGGCCTTCCTGCCGGGTCCAGCTGATATCGCCGCCAAACGCGATACGGTGCTGCATTCCGCCGAGGTCGAACGATGAACGCGCCTCGCCCACCGCGCCGTAGACCCGGTTTTCGAAGGTGTTGAGCCGCTCGCGATCGGGAGCCGGTATGAAGCCCAGCTGAGTGCGTTCTTCAAAGGCGAACTGGCGATCCTCATTGTCCTGCCAGAAGGCAGACAGGAAAGCATATTCGATCAGGTCATCGGGGCTGCCGTCATAGGTCCAGTCGAGCGAGGCGCGCACGCGTTCATTGGTGTCGCGCGCGTTGAGCGCGTCGACCGTCCACACCGGCGCGGGGCCGAACAGGAAGGCAGGACCAAGGCCGGTCAGCACTTCGGTCTCGACGGCCGAATCGAGCCACTCTCCGGTCAAACGGACGCGGTGCGGCCCATTGTCCCACACCAGCTTCGCCAGCACCGCATCGCTGCGCCCGTCCTGCGGGTTGGGCGCGGTGCGCAGCGGGCCGGTGCCATCAGCGGTGCCGCGGTTTTCGAGCTCCTCGAAGTCTCTGCGGGTATAGGCGATCATCGCGGAGACATTGCCGGTTTGCCCCGCGAGCGTTGCGGTCTGAGCGAATTCATTATCCTCGCTGGAATATTGCGAGGTGACAAAACCGCCGAAGCTTTCCGCTCCGATCAGATCGACCGGGTCGGACGTTACGAAGCTGACTGCACCTGCCAACCCGTCGCTGCCATAGAGCGCCGAGGCGGGCCCGCGCAGGATCTCGACCTGCTTGACCAGACTAACGTCGGCGAAACCCCCGCGCCCTGCGTCCTGCGGGCCGAAGGCAAATCCTTGGGGTGCGCGAATTCCGTCGACCTGGATCAGCACCCGGTTCCCGCCGATGCCGCGGATGGTGAAGCCTTCGTTGCGGGCGCGGCCGGTAGCTCCGAAAGCGGCACCGAAGCGTGCCGGAGCGCGCGGAACGCTGACCCCGGGTTCGAACCGCACCAGATCCTTGATGTCGGTGGCGAGCTGGTCGGCGATATCCTCGTCGGTAATGATAGTGATGGTAGCGGGCGCTTCTTCCTGCAGCACCGGGGTGCGGGTGGCGGTGACCGTGATGCGGCCGGTCTGCTGCTGGCTTTCGGAACCGGCGTCCGAGGTCGCGATTTCGGCAGCCACTTCGGCAGCGGCAGGGGCGGCGAGAACGGCGAGAGGGGCTGCGGAGAGAGCAAGTTTCTTGATCAAGTACACGCGAGAGGCATCCTGCTGATAACAAGGGAATTGCCACGTCAATGATCTTGTTGCGAATGAGAGTCAACAGATTTGCGAATGCGAATCGTTTGCAAACAAGTCTTTGCAGATGCAGGAATTCAGACGCCCCGGCTCATCCGGACCGCCTGCGGCACAACAACTTCTTTGCAAATCGGCGCAGCAGCGCTCAGCGGCGCAGGACGCCTTCGGCCAGCAGGCGATTGACCCCGGCGGCGGCAGCTTCCGGCGGCATTTGGGCATCGCCCCATACGACATAGCGCAGACCGACGAAGACGTTCATTCCCATCACTGCCCACGCCTCGAGCTCGCCCAGCCCGCCGCGAAACTCGCCGCCTTCCGCCCCTGCGCGCAAGCGATCGGCGATCCGCATGGCGATGGTTTCGTAATGCGTGCGGTAGCTATCGGGATCGACGAATTCGGCTTCGTCGATGATGCGGTAGATTTCCTTGTGCTCTGCCGCAAACCGCAGGAAGGCGGTGAGCGCCGCACGCTCGATTTCCAACGCGCCCATGCCATCGGTCAGCGCCGAGCGAGCGCTGGTCTTCACCTTCTCGCTCATGTCGGCGACAAGCGCGCGGAACAGGGCATCCTTGCTGTCGAAATAGGTGTAAAAGCTGCCCAGCGCCACGCCGGCCCGGCGGGTTATCGAACTCACCGAAGCTTCGTGAAAGCCCTTCTCGCCGAATTCCTCGGCCGCCGCGTCCAGCAGCTTGCGCAATGTCCGCCGCCCGCGCTCGGTGCGCGGCGCCTTGCCCTCGCCGCCGGCCGCCCGCGCGACGCTCATCCCGGTGCCCCGAGTGTTGCTCATCAGCTACTCCCTCCGCGCTTTCGGTAGGCCGCACAAGGGTCAGGCACAAGTCTAAACTTGAAAGGTGGTTCAACTTTCAATATTGGTACCTGCACAAGAGGGCCAGGAGAGGAAACACCCCATGAGAAAAGCTTTTTGCCAACGTGCGCTGCTGCTTGCAGGATGCGCCGGAATTGCCACTTTCGCCGCGCCGGTCGCTGCGCAGGACGCGGTTGCGGACACCGCCAGCGCCAACGAACAGGCCGAAGAAGGCGTCATCATCGTCACCGCCCGCCGCCGCGAGGAACGCCTGATCGACGTGCCGCTGTCGGTCACGTCGCTTTCGGGTGACAGCCTGATCCAGCAAGGCGTGCAGGACCTTACCCAGATCGCCCAGCAGGTGCCCAACGTCACGCTGGAGGTCAGCCGCGGCACCAACACCACGCTGTCCGCCTTCATCCGCGGCGTCGGCCAGCAGGACCCGGTCGCCGGGTTCGAAGCGGGCGTGGGTCTGTATATCGACGACGTCTATCTCAACCGCCCGCAGGCCGCAGTGCTCGATATCTACGATGTCGAACGCATCGAAGTGCTGCGCGGGCCGCAAGGCACACTCTACGGGCGCAACACCATCGGCGGCGCGATCAAGTATGTCACCGCCGAATTGCCCGACGAAACCAGCGTCATGGTGCGCGGGACTTATGGCTCTTACGATCAGGCCGATCTGATCGTCAGCGCATCGACCCCGATCAGCGACAATCTCAAGATCGGCGCCAGCGGTGCACGGCTTTCGCGCGGCGGGTTCGGTGACAACCTCACGCTCGGCACGGAAAACTACAACAAGGACGTGTGGGCCGCGCGCGGCACGATCGAATTCGATAGCGGGCCGGTGTTCATCCGCCTGTCGGGCGATTACATCAAGGACGACAGCGAAGCCCGGCAGGGCCACCGCCTGATCGAGAGCCTGCTCACCGGCGCTCCAGTGCTCGACGATGTGTTCGACACCCGCGCGGGTCTCGACATCGTCGATCAGGAAGTCGAAGCCTATGGCGGCGCGCTTAACGTCGCGATCGAGCTGTCCGATACCCTCACCTTCAAGTCGATCACCGGCTACCGCGAGGACAGTTCTACCAGCCCGATCGATTTCGACAGTCTGCCTGCAGTCGACCTCGACGTGCCCGCAATCTACGAAAACGACCAGTTCAGCCAGGAATTGCAACTGCTTTACGAGGGCGACCGGCTGTCCGGCGTGCTGGGGTTCTATTACCTCGACGCCAATGCCTTCACCGCGTTCGACGTGGCGCTGTTCACCACCGGCGCGCTGCCCAGCGTCGGCCTGCCGGGTCTCAACGCTCAGACGCTGGGCGATGTGGGCACCGAGACGTGGTCGGTGTTCGGTGACTTCACCTATGACCTTACCGATACGGTCAGCGTTTCGGTCGGTGGCCGCTACACCAACGACAAACGGTCGAGCCGGGTACTGCGCACGACCTTCCTTGGCGGCTATTCCGACATTTTCGGTGGGGCCGGAACGCCGCTGGTGGTCACCAGCGATTTCGAAGGCAGCCGCACTTTCAAGGATTTCAACCCGCGCGCTTCGATCAGCTGGCAGCCCAATACTGATCACAACTTCTATTTCACCTATTCGCAAGGGTTCAAGGGCGGCGGCTTCGACCCACGCGGTGTCACGACGGCATGCCGGGACAGTTCCGGAGGCGCCTGCGACGCGCAGGAAGTGTTCGACTTCATGAGCTTCGAGCCGGAAACGGTCGACAGCTTCGAACTGGGGTGGAAGGCATCACTTCTCGATAACCGGTTGAACATCAGCCTGGCCGGGTTCCTCGGCCAGTATGACAACGTCCAGATCCCCGGATCGATCGGGTTCGACAGCAATGACGATGGTACCAATGATACCTTCATCGGCATCACCTCCAACGCCGCGAGCGCGGACGTCAACGGGATCGAGTTCGAAGGCACTGCGCTGGTCGGCAAGGATTTCGCCGGCGATGGCAGCCGCTTCAGCATCAACTGGTCGCTGGGTGTGCTCGATGCCAAGTACAACACCTTCATCGACAATTTCGGCAATGACGTGGCGGATCAACGCGTGTTCCAGAACACGCCCGACATCACCGCGCACATGGGCTTCAACTTCGGCGTGCCGGTGGCGAGCGGGATGATGGATTTCATCGGCCTTGCCTCGCTGCGGTCGGACGCCAGCCAGTTCGAAGCGCCCAATCCGTTCCTCGATCAGGATGGCTTCGTGCTGGTCGATGCCAGTGTGGTCTACACCGTGGACAGCGGGCTGTTCTCGATCGGGCTGCACGGCAAGAACCTGTTCGACAAGGAATATATCGTGTCGGGCTACAACTTCGTGGCCGGCGGCACGCCGCCGGGCACACCGTTTGTCCCGACGCTGGGCCGTGAAGGCACGCTGACCGGCTTTTACGGCGACCCGCGCCGGATCTTCGTGACCGCGCAGGTCAATTTCTAAGAGACTTGTGTTCGACGGGGGAAGCGGGCGGAGCGGCTTTATGTCGCTCCGCCCGTTTGCATTTACTCAGGCGTATTCGGGCCTTGGGGCTGTTCGCGCTTGTCCATGACGCGTTTGGCAACATAGCCGCCCACTCCGAGTGCGACCATCGCAGGCAGGCTAACCCGCTTGACCACGAACGGCACTGCGGTAGCCAGCGCCGCACCTGCCACGCCGCCGAGTGCGGGATGCCGCTTTGCCACCTGAGCGCCGATGGCGCCGCCTATTAATCTGCGTATCATATAGGGTTCCTCCTGCTGATCCAACGGACCGAAACCCGCGCCGGTTCCCGCAATTCCACCTTCCCTTGCCTCGCCTGAGCGGGCATAGGCGCGGGCCATGCACGATATCCGCTCGATCCGCGAAAATCCCGAGGCTTTTGATGCAGCGCTTGCACGGCGCGGGGCTGACCCGCTGGCCGCTGCGCTGATCGCGCTCGACGAAGACCGCCGGGCGCTGACCACGCAGGTGCAACTCGCCCAGAGCCGCCGCAACGAGGCGTCGAAGCTGATCGGCGCGGCTATGGGCAAGGGCGACAAGGACGCAGCCGAGGCGCTGAAGGCCGAAGTCGCCGCATTGAAGGACGAAATGCCAGCACTGGAAGCCCGCGCCGACGAATTGGCGGCGAAGCTGAAGGCGGCGCTGGAAATCATCCCCAACCTTCCCGCCGACGACGTGCCCGATGGCGCGGGCGAGGAGGAGAATGTCGAAGTGTCGCGCTGGGGCACCCCGCGCGAGTTCGACTTCACGCCCAAGGAACACGCCGATCTGGCTCCGGCGCTGGGCATGGATTTCGAAACCGGCGCGCGGTTATCGGGTGCGCGTTTCACCTTCCTGCGCGGCGACATGGCGCGGCTGCACCGGGCGCTGGGGCAGTTCATGCTGGATGTGCAGACCGGCGAGCATGGCTATGCCGAATGCAACCCGCCGGTGCTGGTCAAGGACGAGGCGATGTACGGCACCGACAAGCTGCCGAAGTTTGCTGAGGATAGCTTCCGCACTACCGATGATCGCTGGCTCATCCCCACCAGCGAAGTCAGCCTCACCGCCAGCGTCATGGGCGAACTGCTCGACGAGGCCGCCCTGCCCATGCGGCTCACCGCGCTCACACTATGCTTCCGCTCCGAGGCAGGCGCGGCGGGGCGCGATACGCGGGGGTTCATCCGCCAGCACCAGTTCGAAAAATGCGAACTCGTCAGCATCGTGCGCCCGGAGGATTCCGGGACCGAACATGACCGCATGGTTCGCGCGGCGGAAACGGTGCTCGAACGCCTGAACCTGCCCTATCGCAAGCTGCTGCTGTGCACCGGCGACATGGGGTTCGGCGCACGCAAGACGTTCGACCTTGAAGTGTGGCTGCCCGGCCAAGGCGCTTACCGCGAAATCTCCTCCTGTTCGAACACCGGCGATTTTCAGGCGCGGCGGATGAACACCCGCTACCGCGTTGCGGGCGAGCAGAAGACCACGCAGTTCGTCCACACCCTCAATGGCTCCGGCCTTGCGGTCGGGCGCACGCTGGTGGCGGTGATCGAGAATTACCAGAACGCCGACGGCAGCGTCAGCGTGCCTGACGCATTGCTGCCCTACATGGGCGGTGTCACGAAACTGGAGCCATCCACCTAATGCGCATCCTCCTCACCAATGACGACGGCATCCACGCCCCCGGCCTCAAGGTGCTGGAGGAAATCGCCCGCCAGTTTTCCGACGATATCTGGATCTGCGCCCCGTCCGAGGAACAATCGGGCGCGGGCCACTCGCTCACGCTGACGCGGCCCGTGCGGCTCAACACGCTGGGCGAGCGGCGCTTCGCCGTTACCGGCACGCCGACCGATAGCGTGATGATGGCGCTGCGCACGGTCATGCCCGATGCGCCCGATATCATCCTGTCGGGCGTCAACCGCGGGGCGAACCTTGGCGATGACATCACCTATTCGGGCACGGTCTCCGCCGCGATCGAAGGCGCGCTGGCGGGCATCCGCTCGATCGCCTTCAGCCAGGTCTATGCCCGCGAAGGCATGGCCGACGATGTGCCCTTCAGCGCGGCGCGCGAATGGGGGCCGAAGGTGCTCAGCCGCCTGATCGACGCGCCGATGGCCGAACGCACCTTGATCAACATCAACTTTCCCGCGCTCCCGCCCGAGGACGTGAAGGGCATCCGCGTGGTGCGGCAGGGCTTCCACGATTACTCGCGCGGCAGCATCGTCGAAGGCCGCGATCCGCGCGGCTACCGCTATTTCTGGTTCGGGCTCGACCCGATCGAGCACACCCTCGACCACGGCACCGATCTGGAGGCGATCGACGACGGCTATGTCGCGGTCACTCCCCTGCAGCTCGATCTCACCCACTATTCCACCATCGGCATCCTTGCCGAACGGTTCGGCGACTGATGCCCCCTCAGGCTGGCCGCAACCCGTTCAAGCGCAAGCCGAAGCTGGCCGACCAGTTCACGCCGCTGCGGCGGCAGGTGAAGATTCCGGTGTGGGGCGATATCGGTATCAGGGCGGGGTTCGCGCTGGGCCTGCTTTTCATGGTCATCATGATCCACTGGTGGGACCGCAACGGGCTGGTCGACAATGTCGACGGCGACATCAGCTTTCTCGACGTGGTCTATTTCACCATGATCTCCGTCACCACCACCGGATTTGGCGATATCGCCCCGGTGTCCGACCGCGCGCGGCTGATCGAGGCGGTGATCGTCACCCCGGTGCGGATCGCGGTGTTGTTCATCTTCGTGGGCGCGGCCTATGATTTCGTTATCAAGCGCAGCTGGGAGAAGTTTCGCATGGCTCGTATCCAGGAACAGCTGAGCGATCACGTGGTGGTGCTGGGCTACGGTGTGTCCGGCTCGCAAAGCGTGGGCGAGTTGATCGAACGCGGGGTCGATCCACGCTGCATCGTGGTGATCGATCCATCCGCAGACCGGCTGGCAGAGGCGGAAAAGCTGGGCGTCAATGTCATGGCCGCCGATGCCACGCGCGACGAAACGCTGAAGGCGGTGCGGATAGAACAGGCGCAGAGCGTGCTGATCTCGGCCGGGCGCGACGATACCTCGATCCTGCTGGTGCTGACGGTGCGCCACCTTGCGCCCGACGTGCCGATCAGCGTGGTGGTGCGCGCCGAAGACAACGAATTGCTCGCGCGGCAGGCGGGGGCCAACAACGTCATCAATCCGGTGCGCTTCACCGGGCTGCTGCTGGCCGGCAGCGTCAAGGGCGCGCATATCTCTGATTATCTCGCCGATCTCGCCAGTGTCAGCGGCCGCGTGCAATTGGTGGAGCGGGTCGTGACCGAAGCGGAATGCGGGCGCCCGATCACCGATCTGGCAACCGGCGGCCAGGGCTTGCGCGTCTATCGCAACGGCCGCGCCATCGGGTTCTGGGAAGATGAATGCCGCTCGCTCCAGCCCGGCGATGTCGTGGTCGAGATCGTGCCGACCGCGGGAAGCGAGGACGGGTGAATTCAAGGCGACGGCAGCTTTGCCCGCGTCAGGGAAAAAAGCTGCCGTTCAGCTATCGACCCCATTGCCGCCGTTCTTTTGCTGTGACAGATCATCTGCCAGCGGACATTCCGATCTGGGGGCAGCATGGACGAGCGGCAGAAGGAAAGGGAATATGGGTTCGGTCGGTTCTGGGAGTATCGAAATCACATTGCCTATGTCGTAATGGGCGCTTCGCTCGGGTTTCCAAAAGAAGACTTTGAAGAGCAAATGACGCTCGAAAAAGCCTATGATATCTTACGTAGTGGTCTTCCGGTCTCGTTTGACCGAATCAAGGACAAAGAGGCAATCCCACAAGTCACGACACTGCTGGAAGCATCATATGCTGCTTTCAAAAGTGGCGACATTCAAAGCGGGGCGCATCTGCTTCAAGATTTCGAGGCGAAGCTGCTCGATCTTCGACGTGGGCGACCCAAAAAAGCCGACTAACGTAGCGCCTGCTTATGTCACGAGAGTGCCAAGACCCGCCATTCGCCTTCCCACCCACAATCGGACGTCTGCCTCAGCGGCGGCTTTCACCAAAACCTGCCGTTCCCGGTTACCCGGTCGGCTCCATGGCAGAACACCGCCAAAGCGGGCCTAGTCCTGCCTCACCCTCGGAACCACACGAATACGCTGCCCATCGCCGCCATGCCGAACAGGAAATGCCCGGCATCGATCAGGAACAGCAGGCCCGATTTTCTGAGATAGAGGTAATTGATCCCGATCGCGGGGATCATCACGCCCACGGCGAAACCGATTGCCATCATCATCACCACGAATGCGGGCGGATCGGTGCGGGCCACAAGGTGCCACAGCACCATCGCGATCAGCATCTCAAAGGCGAAGGTGAGCGCGAAGATCAGCCACATATTGCCGGTTTGGAGCTGCGAATTGCTCAGCCCCGCAGCCCGCTGCCATAGCTGGCGGAAGATCACGCCGTACCACAATGCGCCCACGGCAAAGAATGCAGCGGTTCCGGCCAGCACCGGCCATAGGGCAAAATCGTTCATGGACGCATCTCCTCGATCTTCTCGGTTCGCACACCCTGCTAGCGCAAAGCCGCGCTGTCGTGTAGGGGCGCGCCGCAATGAACACCGTCTCCACCACAAAGCCCACCGTCGTGGCCGAACAGAAACGCATTGGGATGGTCAGCCTCGGCTGTCCCAAGGCGCTGGTCGACTCCGAACGCATCCTCACCCGGCTGCGCGCCGATGGCTATGCCTTTGCCGAGGATTATGCGGGCGCGGACGTGGTGCTGGTCAATACCTGCGGGTTCCTCGATTCCGCCAAGGAGGAAAGCCTTGCCGCAATCGGTGAAGCCATTGCCGAGAACGGCCGCGTGATCGTGACCGGCTGCATGGGCGAGGAAGCCGACGCGATCCGCGCCGCCCATCCGCAGGTACTCGCGGTGACGGGCGCGCACCAATACGAACAGGTGGTCGAGGCCGTGCACACCCACGCGCCGCCTTCGCAGGGTCCGTTCATCGACCTGATCCCGCAGCCTGACGTCAAGCTCACCCCGCGCCATTTCAGCTACCTCAAGATTTCCGAGGGCTGCAATCATTCCTGCGCCTTCTGCATCATCCCGCAACTGCGCGGGAAACTTGCCAGCCGCCGGATCGACGCGGTCTTGCGCGAGGCGGAAAAGCTGGTCGCGGCGGGAACACGCGAACTGCTCGTTATTTCGCAGGATACCAGCGCCTACGGGGTCGATATCCGCCACGAACCGCGCGACTGGAAGGGCAGCCCCGTCCGCGCCCACATGACCGATCTGGCGCGCGAACTGGGCGGCCTTCGCACCCCGGACGGCAGCCCGCCCTGGGTGCGGCTGCACTATGTCTACCCTTACCCCCATGTCGATCAGGTGATCCCGCTGATGGCCGAGGGGCTGCTGACGCCCTATCTCGACATTCCCTTCCAGCACGCCAGCCCGAAGGTGTTGAAGCTGATGAAGCGCCCCGCCAACGAGGCCAAGGTGCTCGAACGGCTGAAATCATGGCGCGCCATCTGCCCGGACGTCGCGATCCGATCCTCCTTCGTGGTCGGCTTCCCCGGCGAGACCGAGGACGATTTCCGCTACCTGCTCGATTGGCTGGAGGAAGCGCAGCTCGACCGGGTCGGCGCGTTCCGGTTCGAACAGGTCGAAGGCGCGGCGGCCAATGCCCTGCCCGATCACGTGCCGGAGGACGTGAAGGAAGAACGCTACGCCCGGATCATGGAAGTGACCGAACGCATCAGCGCCGCCAAGCTTGCCGCCAAGGTGGGCCGCACACTTCCGATCATCATCGATGATGTGGGCGAACCCGACGAGGACGGCGATATCGGCGCCACGGGCCGCAGCCAGGCCGACGCCCCCGAGATCGACGGCGCGGTGTATCTGCGCAACGTGCCCGCCAGCCTCGCGCCGGGCGCGGTCGTGCAGGCGACCATCGAGGATGCCGACGCGCATGACCTGTTCGGCGTGATTTCGCACCCGTCCCGTTAACCCCTTGCCAACCATCGTCCCCACCAGAGACGCAACGCGGTAAGTCGCTGGTATAGGCACGGCTAACGCGGCATAATGCCTTCCATGATCCGCTCACTCTCCATTCCCGTCGCCCTGATTGCGCTTGCCGCCTCTTGCGCGCCATTGCTGGCCCGCAACGATCCGGGCGCCAGCGCGCAGGACGCCGCCGAAGCCGCCCAACTGGTCGCCGCGCGCGCGGACAGCGCATTCGAGCGTGTCGATCCCGACACCGAGCTGCCTCCGCAGATCGATCTGGCGCTGCCCGCCGCGACCCCGCCTGCCGCCGCAGCAGCCGCAGAGCCCGCGATGATCTATGCCAGTCTGCCGCCGCTCCTCGCAAACGACGATACCGTGACCGGGCCCGAAACCGAGCCGCTGGCACCGCGCGGCCCGGCGGTGCGGATGATTTCCAGCGAAGTGGTGCAGCCGCTGCCGGTCACCACCAGCGCTGCGGCACCGGTAGTCAGCGCCAGCAATGATCCCTTCGTCATCAAGTCGATCCTGCCGATCGAAGGTAGCATCCGCTACGGCGACTGGTTCTGGGATGAAAGCGCCGCGCCCGGCACCGGCAAGTTGGTCGTCACCGTCGATTTGGAAGCGCGCGTCATCAGCGCCTTTCGCGATGGGCACGAAATCGGCACCGCAGTCGCGCTGCTCGGCACGCGGGCGCATCCCACGCCGCTCGGCACCTTCCCTATCCTGACCAAGGAGAAGGACAATATTTCGGAGAAATACAACAACGCCCCGATGCCGTGGACGCTGCGGCTGACGTGGGATGGGATCGCGGTCCACGGCTCGCCGGTGATGAACGGCTATGCCAGCCACGGCTGCATCGCCGTGCCGGATGAATTCGCTGCCAAGCTGTTCGCCGCCGCCAAGCGCGGGGACAAGGTGATCATCACCCGCGGGCAGATGGTCGGGGTCGGCGACAAGGTGCTGTAAAGGGTCGGCCTCAGTTCATCTTCCCGCGCGGCGGTTCGGGACGGAACCGCCAGACGCGCATCAGCACACCCACCTTCTCGACCCGTTCGACCCCCGGCACCGCCAGGACCCCGCCCAGCGAAGCATTCTCGCCCTGCCACAGCCGGTCCCACGCGCGCGCGGCCTCTGCCCGCGTGGCGTGACCGCCGAGTTCGGCGATGATCCGCATGATCGTCTCGATCGCCACCACCCGCGGCACATTGGCGTGATAGGCATAGCCCACGCCGCCCGGCGCGCTTTCATCGGGCGCCACCATCTCGTCCCAGTCGAGCCCGGCATACCATGCGATCGCCTGCCAGCCTTCGGCGATATGCGCGGCGCTGGCGGCGAGCTGCGCCGGATCGAGCCAGTCGGATGACGCAGCAATCCGTTCACGCATCGCCGCCCGCTCGAAATCGGGGTTGGCGTTCGACGGATCGCGCACCGGGGTGATCCCGGCAGCGGCGACCACCGCTTCCAGCGCTGATTTGCGCCAGCCGAGCAACGGGCGCAGCAGAGTGATTTCACTGCCTTCGATCGTCGTGCTTGCGCGCGCACCAGCCAGCCCGGCCAGCCCGCTGCCCCGGTTCAGCCGCATCAGCAGGGTTTCGGCCTGATCATCGGCATGGTGCGCCGTGGCGACAGCCCCCAGCCCCGCAGCGCGCGCCCACTCCGCCAGCGCCGCATAGCGCGCCGCACGCGCCTGCGCCTGAAGATTGCCCGGTTGCGGGGTGAGGGTGAAGGCGTTGAAGCGAATGCCGCGCTCCCCCGCCAGCCGCTCGACCAGCGCGACCTCGCCTGCCGCTTCGGGGCGCAAGCCATGGTCGATGCTGGCAACCGCGATCCGTCCGGGCAGCGCGCCATGCGCCAGCAGCATCAGCGCCAGACTGTCCGGCCCGCCCGATACCGCAAGGCCCAGCGGGCCGGTGCGTTCGTCATCCGGCCACAGCGCCGCCAGATCGGCAGCAAAGCGGTCCGCCGGACTCTCGGTCAGCTGCACGTCACCTTGGCGCTGTTCGCCTGGTATTCGTCGGCTAACCGGCCCGAGGCGATCACCGGGTAGGTTTCCCCGAACTCGGCCAGCGCAATGCAGGCGCGGCGGGTATCGCCCATCGCGATCATCGATTGCGCCAGATAGAGCAGGCTGTCCGCGCCGCGCGCGCCGTTCTTGTCGGCCTGATAGTTGCGCAGGAACCAGCGCGCCGCCTCTTCGGGCATGTTGTCGTCAAGAAAGGCGCGGCCCAGCAGGTTGCGCCCGAAGCTGATGCGCGAGTGGTTGGGGTACTGCTCGACATAGCGCGTCAGTTGCTGGCGCGCTTCGGGGTAAAGCTCGGCGTCCCACAGCCGGAAGCCATAAGTATATTCGTCATCCCCGGCATCGGCGGTCTGCGGCTTGGCGATGGCCTGCACTGCTGCCAGCCGCTCTGGGCTGGGCGCGGCAACGGCTGTGGCCGGAGTCGGCGCGGCATTGGCGGGCGGGCGCGCTGCGGCTGTCGCAGGCGCAGCAGCCGGCAGCGTTGCCTCCGGCGCGATCACGCCCATCGTGCTGCCATTCGTGCCCACCGGCGCTACGGCCTGAAGGTTTTCCAGCGCGGCGATGCGCTGTTCCAGCAGGCCGAACTGGTTGGACTGCTCCTCTGAGCGAGCGGTGAGCGTCTGCAACTGGGTTTCCAGCGTTTGCAGCCGAACGAGAATGTCCGTCACCGGCGTGGTCGCGGGGGGGATCACCCCCATCACCTGCCCGCTATCGGCGCCCTGCGGGCTGGCCGGGCCGATCTGCGGTTCGAAGAAGCGCCCGTCGCCGCCCGGAAAAACCTTGCGCTGCAGGGCGCGCACTTCCGCCTCCAGCTTGCGCAGCCGGGCTTCATCGCCGGTATCCTGCGCAAAGACCGGCGCAGGCAGCACCGCGATGGTGGCCGCAGCCAGCAGCACGCGCAACAGGCGCGGGCGAAGGGTCGGAAAGGCGGTTGTCATGTTCGGCGGGCTCCCTAGCGATGGCCGCCCCGGCGTGCTGCGGGGCATATGAACACGGATAGTCACCCCCTGCCGCCTTGCCGCAGCCAAGTCGAGAGCGCGCGTGCCCTAATCAACGGGAAAACGCGCGCGTCCTTGTCTGATCAGCCGTCCGCGCCAGAATCGGGTGCAGCGGGCGCAGCGGCTTCGGTGCCGGAGACAGGCGCAGCTTCGGTTTCCGGCATGGGCCGCGCCAGCAGCGCAGATGCCGAAATCGCCATGCCCGCCAACGTCGTGGGGCGCTGCGCCAAGCGCGGCACGCTCTCACCGTCGATCGTGATCGCCAGCAGATCGGGCCGCCCGGTGTTGATCCGCGGATCGACGGCATCGGCCGGCAGGGTAAAGCTTTCGTCCATGGCCAGCTGCTTTTCCAGCAACCGCTCGCCGCCTTCCTCGTAGATGCGCACCCACACGCCGTCGCCAAGCGATGTCAGCACCACCTCTCCATCGGCAGAGGACGCGGCGGCGGCAGGGGCCGGAGCAGGATTGGCGGCGACCGGGACTGCGGCGGGCGGGGCTGGAGTTTCGATCGGCCCAGGGCCGCTTCCAGCGCCGAAACGCGAGCTGAAAAAGGCAATCAGGCCCACTGCCAGCACCAGCGCGGCAAAGGCACCGAACCACGCCAGTCCCGCAGAGGGCAGCTTGGCCGGATCACCCGGCTCCATTCCCGATCCCATGGCCGTGCGCCGGGTCTGGCCATCGGACAACTCGCCGCGCACCGCCTCCACGATTGCGACATCGTCAAGCCCGAGCAGGCGGGCATAGGTGCGCGAAAAACCGATCGCATAGGTGCGCGACGGCAAGGCACCGAAATCTCCCGCCTCGATCGCTTCGAGATGGCGCAGCGGGATGCGCGATTCCGCTGCAATATGCGGCAGATCATACCCACGCGTTTCGCGCGCCGCACGCAGCCGAGCGCCTGCCCCGGCATAGGCCGTGTCCTGCGCCTCTTCGGCGCCGATATCCTGTTCGCTGTCCATGACCCGAATCCATGCCTTCTGATGAGGCTATTGTTAGTATCTGCGTGAATTGCGCTTGAACAACACACAGCCTGTCGTGGGGGGTGCTGTCAAGCGCACCGGGCGCGGGACGACCCGTGCCGCGCACGGCGCGGCGCATCGGGTAGCGCGGGCCGTCAATCGTATTCGATATCGCGCGCGTCCGCCCAGTCCGATAATTGCTGGCGCAGGTCGCGCTGCGGCTCGGCCAGCCACCCGGTCATCGCCGCCGACAATTCGCCCAAATCGACCTTGCGCACCAATTCCTTGATCGGGCCAACCGCTGCCGGGGTGATCGACAACCGGCGATACCCGATCCCCATCAACGCCAGCGCCTCCAGCCGCCGGCCGCCCATCTCGCCGCACACGCCGACATCCACCCCGCTCCCCACGCAGCCCTGCATCACCCGGCGCAGGAACCGCAGGATCGACGGAGACAGCCAGTCGTATCGCTCGGCCAGCTTGGGATTGGCGCGGTCGGCGGCGAACAGGAATTGGGTGAGATCATTGGTGCCGATCGACAGGAAGCTCAGTTTGGGCAGCAGCATGTCGAGCACTTCGGCCAGTGCGGGCACTTCCAGCATCGCGCCAAAATGAATGCGTTCGGGCAGCAGCTTTTTCTGCGCACGCAGATAGACGAGTTGTTCGTCGAACACCGCCTTGGCCGCATCGAATTCCCACGGTTCGCTGACCATCGGGAACATCACATAAAGCGAACGCCCCGCCGATGCTTCCATCAAAGATCGCGCCTGCACCTTCATCAACCCTTCGCGCTCCAGCGCCAGCCGCAGCGCGCGCCAGCCCATCGCCGGGTTTTCATCCTGTGCCGCGATCTCGGACGCGAGGTAGGGCACCGCCTTGTCGCCGCCGATATCCACCGTGCGGAAGATCACCGGCTTGTCGCCCGCCGCCTCCAGCACATCGCGATACAGCCGGGTCTGGCGTTCGCGCTGCGGCAGGGTGGCGGAAACGAGGAACTGGAATTCGGTGCGGAACAGCCCGACGCCGTCGGCGCCGGTCATTGCCAGCGCGCTCATGTCGTCGCGCAGTCCGGCGTTCATCATCACCTGAATGCGGGTGCCGCAGCGGGTGAACGGTTCGACATCGCGCAAGCTTGCATAGGCCGCCTGCTTCTCGCGCGATTTGGCGAAGCGCGTCTGAAATGCATCGGCGACCTGCGGCAACGGGCGTACGATGGCGCTGCCCGCAGTTGCATCGAGCAGGATCTCGTCGCCTTCACGGATGGTGGTGCGCACACCGCCGCCCTTGCCATTATTGATGCGCCCGATCACCGGCACATTCATGGCGCGCGCGACAATCACCACGTGCGCGGTGAGCGAGCCTTCCTCAAGGATCACGCCCTTGAGCCGCCGCCGGTCATATTCGAGCAGTTCCGCCGGGCCGAGATTGCGGGCGATCAGGATGGTGTCGCGGCGCAGACCCTGCGAGGCTGCGGTGCCGATCTGCCCTGCAACGATCCTGAGCAGCCGGTTGGCGAGATCTTCCAGATCGTGCATCCGGTCGGCCAGCAACGGATCGTCGATTTCGCGCATCCGCATCCGGGTGTGCTGCTGCACGCGCTCGATCGCGGCCTCGGCGGTCAGGCCGCTGTCGATCGCTTCGTTGATGCGGCGCGACCAACCTTCGTCGTAGGCGAACATCTTGTAGGTCTCGAGCACCTCTTCATGTTCGCCGCCGACCCCGAATTCGGCCTGGCTGGCCAGCGTGTCGATCTGCTCGCGCATCCGGTCGAACGCGCGATAGACCCGCTGGCGTTCAGCCTCGGTATCTTCGGCCATCACCTGCGTGATCTCGACCCGCGGCTGGTGATAGACCGCGTGGCCCGCGCCCAACCCCTTCACCAGCGTCAGCCCGGTCAACGTCTGCGGCCCCGTCTGCTCCTGGGTCAGCCCGCGTGCTTCCTCCTCATCGACCAGTTCAGCGTTCGCGATCAATTCCGAAAGCACCATCGCGGTGGTCTGCAGCGCCTCGATCTCGACTTCCTCATAGCGGCGCGGATCGATGTGCTGGACGGACAATACCCCCACCGCACGTTCGCGATAGACGATCGGCACGCCGGCAAAGGAGTGGAACTTGTCCTCACCCGTTTCCGGGCGGTACTGGAAGTCGGGGTGAGCCTTGGCCTCGGCCAGATTGAGCGTTTCGACCTTCTGCGCGATCGCCCCGGTCAGCCCTTCGCCGATCGCCATGCGGGTGACGTGCACAGCGCTCTGGTTCAGCCCGCGCGTGGCGAACAGTTCCAGCATGCCTTCGCGCAGGAGGTAAATCGAGCACACCTCGCTCGACAGGCATTCGCCGATGATTTCCACCACCTGATCGAGCTTGCCCTGCACATGGAGGCGCGAGGCCATAACCTCGGTCAGGCGGGTGAGAATCTGGCGGGCGGCTGCGGCTGCACTCATGGCCCTTCAGGCTTAGGGCCGAGACCCGAAACCTGCAACAGTCACGGCGCAGCGCGCCGATCAGTAGCGGACGATTTCTTCTTTCAATCGCAATTTCTGCTTCTTGAGGGCCTGGGTCGTCGCGGTGTCGGGTATGGGCCGGGCCAATTCCTGATGCAGCCGCTGGTCGAGCTCGGCATGCTTGGCCTGGAGGGCGTGGATGTGGGAAGACACTGCGGTCGATGCCATTATGCGTTCTCCTGTCCTGCGGGGGGATGCCCCCGGAAAGGCGACTCGAACCAGTAGCGGCCGAGCCGCAGGTTTCACTGAAACCACAGCCACGCTAACTTTGAAAGCCCTTCCTCTTCGTAAATCGCTATATCCGCATCAGGCTGCGATGGGCCGAAAACCGCCGCAGATTATAAACGCGGCGCAAAAAAGGTTCCGACGTCTTATCGAATCGCGCGGGAACGCGTAGCGCCGCCGGGCGTCTTGCGGGCGCCGGGGGACTTATGGGCCGAGACATCAGGGGATTGAGCCAGGCATGACCGAGCAGGAGCTCCGCAAAAATCTCGAACTGCTGCGCACCGAGCATCGCGATCTCGATGCCGCGATTGCCGCTCTGACCGAGGCCGCACGCGGCAGCGCATCCGCCGACCAGCTGCAAATCGCCCGCCTCAAGAAGCGCAAGCTGCGCCTGAAGGACCAGATCGCGATCATCGAGGATACGCTGCTGCCGGATATCATCGCGTAGCCTGTCTTTAGTCGTGCTGGCGCACGACGCAGACCTCCCGCCCCGCCTCCGAAGGTGGCCGCCAACAATGATGGTTAGCGAAACCGCGATTCTGTGCCCCATAGGGACACAACCTAAAATTACTTGGAAAGTAACCATAGGTGAGTAGCGGGCGCGCAGCGTGCAGCCTATCCTGCCCCCGAATATGGCCTGGACCACCAATCTTTCTCGCCCGATCATCGAGGCGCTTTACACCGAAGCACTGGTGCTTGCCGACGAGGTGCGCGCAGTATTTTCAGCCGGCACGCGCGGGCCGCAGATCGGGGAGGACGCCTTCGTTCGTCTTGCGCTGTCGACCGAGGGGCTGAAGACCACCACCCGCATGATGCACGTGCTGGCCTGGCTGCTGAACCAGCGCGCGCTGTTTCAGGGGGAACTCAGCGAAAATCAGGTGCGGTTGCACGGCGCGCTGCCGCCCGATCGCGGGGCGGACGAGAAGCAGTTGGCGCTGCTGGAACCCGAAACCCGCGAACTGATCGCGGATACCGAACGGCTGCACCAACGTATCGCCCGGCTGGACGAGGCGTGGCGCCAGCATTTCGCCATGACTTCCCCCGTGCGCGCGTTTCAGGATCGCATCGGGCGTGAATTCGGGCGCGTCAGGGATATCGGATAAGCCAGCCAGCCTAGGCGGCGGCAAGCGCTTTGCGCCAGCGCGCCAGCCGTTCCTCTCGAATATCGGCGGTCATGCCGGGTTTGAACCGCGCCAGTTCGCCGCGCATCGCGCGCGCTGCTTCGTCCAGATTGTCGTACAGCCCTGCGCCGGTTGCCGCCAGCATTGCCGCGCCCAGCGCGGTGGTCTCGACAAAGCCGGGCCGCTCCACGGGTATTCCCAGCATATCGGCGAGGTCCTGCGCCATCCAGTCATTCGCCGCCATGCCGCCATCGATCCGCAGCGTCTTCCACGGCGCGCCGTCGGCGGTGAAGGCGGCGCACAGGTCATGCGTCTGATGCGCCATCGCCTCCAGCGCCGCCCGCGCCAGCTCGGCCTTGCCGCTGGCGAAGCTCAGCCCGGCGATTACCCCGCGCGCATCAGCTTGCCAGTGCGGCGCGCCCAGCCCCGCCAGCGCGGGCACGATCACCACGCCGCCGCTATCGGGGATCGAACGCGCCAGCGCCTCGGTCTCCTCGGCGAGATCGACGATGCCGAGCGAATCCCTCAGCCACTGCACCAGACTGCCCGCAACGAACACCGATCCTTCGATGGCATAGGTGCGGGCGCCGTCGATCTGGGTCAGCACCGTGCCGAGCAGACGGTTGGTCGAGCGCGGGATGCGTGCACCCTGACAGGTCAGCACGAACGCGCCGGTGCCATAGGTCGCCTTGGTCTGCCCCGGCGCAAGGCACGCCTGCCCGATGGTCGCTGCCTGCTGGTCGCCCGCCATTCCGGTGATCGGGATCGCACAACCGAACAGCGAAGGATCGGTCATGGCCAGCGGTCCGGCCATGTCGGTGACGCCGGGCAGCGCAAACAGCGGCACGCCCAGCAGGTCGCACAGCCCTTCGTCGAACTGCATATCCTCCAGCCCCATCAGCAGCGTGCGGCTGGCATTGCTGGAGTCCGAAATATGCGCCGCACCGCCCGTGAGCTTGAACACCAGCCAGCTTTCGACCGTGCCGAAGGCGAGCGTGCCTGCGTCCGCCGCGCCGCGCACGTCCGGCACGTTGTCGAGCATCCAGCGCATCTTGGTCCCGGCAAAATAGGGGTCGAGCAGCAAGCCGGTGCGTTGCTGCACCCCGTCTTCATGCCCCGCTTCGCGCATCGCCGCGCACAGCGGTTCGGTGCGGCGGTCCTGCCACACGATTGCCCGCGTCAACGGCTCTCCGGTGACACGGTCCCAAGCCACCACGGTTTCGCGCTGGTTGGTAATGCCGAGCCCCGCGATCATTGCCGCCCCGCCCGCCTTGGGGATCACGTCCAGCGCGCAGGCCAGCGTCTTGTCCCAGATCTCGCGCGGATCGTGTTCGACCCAGCCCGCCTGCGGATAGTGCTGAGTCAGCGGCGCCTGCGCGCTGGCGACCAGCGCACCGTCGCTGGCGAACAGCATCGCGCGGGTCGAGGTGGTGCCTTCATCGAGGACGAGAATGTAGTCGGACATATTTGTGCGCTACCACTTCCTTGCTTGAGCGCGCGGAGATTTGCGCTACCGCTTCGCTGCTTGAGCGCGGGGCGGGGCACCCCGGCTCCTCTCTCGGACGTGACTTCTGCCACGCTCACCTCCATATGCAAAGGCATGGTCACCATTCCCCCCCAACCCTGGCCCACAGGCCTTGCCGAAGCGGTAGAGCCGCTGGTGCGCCGTGTGCTCGCCCCCAATCCCTCACCCTACACCTTCACCGGCACACAGACCTATGTGGTCGGGCCGGACGACGGGCCGGACTGCGCGGTGATCGATCCCGGCCCGAACGATGCGGCGCATATTGATGCGATCATCGCCGCGATTGCCGGGCGCACAGTGGTGGCGATCATGTGCACCCACACCCACCGCGACCACTCGCCCGCCGCCGCGCCGCTATCCGATCTTACCGGAGCGCCAATCGTCGGCTGCGCGCCGCTGGTATTGTCCACCGACCTGCCGCGTTCGGACGAAAGCTTCGACACCACCTATGCGCCAACCCGCGTGCTGGCCGATGGCGAGGCGATGCGCGGCACCGGCTGGACGCTGACCGCAGTCGCCACGCCCGGCCATACCTCGAACCACCTGTGCTTTGCGCTGGAGGAATCGGGCGCGCTGTTCACCGGTGATCACGTGATGGGCTGGTCAACCAGTGTGGTCGTGCCCCCCGATGGCGATATGGGCGATTACATGGCGAGCCTCGAAAAGCTGATGGCGCGCGAGGACGTGCGCTATCACTCCGCCCACGGCGCCGCGATCGAGAAACCGCGCCAACTGGTGCGCGGCATGATCGGCCACCGCCGCCAGCGCGAAAACCAGATCCTGCGCCTGCTGGGCGAACGCTCGCGGCCTGTCAGCGGCTTCATTCCGGATATGTACAAGGGTCTCGACCCGCGCCTGATCGGAGCGGCCGAAATGAGCGTGACGGCGCATCTGATCGACCTGGAACGGCGCGGGATGGCGGCGCGCGACGCCGAGGTGTGGCGGGTGGCCTGACCCCGCTTCACCCCGAGCAACCGACTTGCGCGATAGGATTTGCTAGACGCAGCAAATCGTGAGAACTTGCGACCGCTGGGATCGGGGGATTCTTATGGCGACCACTGCACCGCGAACTGCACCCGTTGAGGGTACCGGGTTCTTCACCATCATGGCCTTCGTCATGTCGGCGGTCATCATCGCCGGGTTTACGATCCAGTTGGCGATGGGCCGGTCAAGCTTTTCCGCGCCGCTCGCCTATCATGTCCATGGCATGATCTTCATGGGCTGGATCGCGCTGTATCTCCTCCAGCACGTCACCATCGCGACCGGCAATCGCGCGCTCCATGCCAGTGTGGGCCGGCTCGCCTATATCTGGATTCCGGCCATGATCGTCGCTGGGGGGATCATCATTTTGACATCGGCGCGCACTTCGGGCGGACCGTTCTTCTTCGGAAAGAGCGAGTTTTTGATCAGCAATTCGATGGGATTACTGACGTTCGGCGGGCTAGCGCTGTGGGCTTTGCGCCAGCGCCGCTACACCGGTTGGCATCGGCGACTGATGCTGGTAGCGATGAGCGTGCTGACCGGTCCGGGACTAGGCCGGCTGCTACCGATGCCGCTGCTGATCCCCTATTCTTGGGTCACCGTGTTCGCGTTCAGCCTGACCTTTCCCATCATTGGCATGCTGGTCGACTGGCGGCGCAGCGGCCGTGTGCATCCTGCTTACGTTTACGGCGTAGGGATCAATGTCGGGGTGTTCGCACTCTCGCTGCTGATCGCCTATTCGCCGATCGGCTACGCGATCACCGAATGGGTCGTCGCCGGAACGCCGGGGGCCGCGCGCCCGATGGATGCCTATATGCCGCCGGGCTTCAGCATGTAGGCCCTGCGCTTTTCGCTCGAAAAACACAGTAAGCACCCTATATCGGCGGATCCTGAGACAACGGGGACTGACGAATGAGCCTTCTGACCCGCAATCCAACCGGCACCGATTTGCTGGCCGAAATCGACCGTTTGCGCAAAGAGCGCAACGCGGTGATCCTCGCGCATTATTACCAGACGCCGGATATTCAGGACATTGCCGATTTCGTGGGCGACAGCCTCGAATTGTCGCGCAAGGCGGCGGCGACCGATGCGGATGTGATCGCGTTCTGCGGGGTCAAGTTCATGGCCGATACTGCCAAGATCCTCAGCCCCCAGAAAACCGTGATTCTGCCCGATATGGACGCCGGGTGCAGCCTTGAGGACTCCTGCCCTCCAGAGAAATTCCGCGCCTTCCGCGAAGCGCACCCCGATCACATCGCGTTGACCTACATCAATTGTTCGACCGAGGTGAAGGCGCTCAGCGACGTGATCGTTACCAGTTCCAGCGCAGAAACGATCCTCGCCCAGATCCCGCCCGAACAGAAGATCATCTTCGGCCCCGACCGACACCTTGGCGGATACCTGTCGCGCAAGTTCGACCGCGAAATGCTGCTGTGGCCCGGCGTCTGCATCGTGCACGAGGCGTTCAGCGAGACCGAGCTGCTGAAGCTCAAGGAAAAGCACCCAGGCGCGCCAGTCGCCGCGCACCCCGAATGCCCGCCGACGATCATCGACCACGCCGATTTCATCGGCTCGACCAGCGGCATCCTAGCCTTCGCCAAGGATTTCGAGGGCGACACCCTGATCGTCGCGACCGAGCCGCACATCATCCACCAGATGGAAAAGGCGCTGCCGAACAAGAACTTCATCGGCGCTCCGGGCGCGGACGGCAACTGTTCGTGCAACATCTGCCCCTACATGGCGCTCAACACGATGGAGAAACTCTACGTCGCGCTGCGCGATCTAACCCCGCAGATCGAGATCGAGGAAGGCATGCGCCTGCGCGCCAAGCGCAGCCTCGACCGGATGCTCGATATGGCGAGCGGGACGGTCGGCATGGGCGATCTGGGCAAGGTGCATTTCAGCGGGGATTGATGCTTGGCCTGAGCTTTGGCTGTGGTGACTACCGGTCTAGGCTTGCCCCCATTCCGCCATTCGCGCATTCCCTCCTCATGAACGCCAATCTCCGCTTCAACTGGGCGCGGCTGACCGCCAACTACTGGTTTTATCCAGCGCTGTTCTCGATCCTCGGGGCGGTGCTGGCGATGGCGATGATCGCGGTCGACAGCAGCGGCGCGGCCAGCGCGCTGGGCAAGGCCGAATGGTTCCTGCCTGCCCGGCCGCAGGGTGCGCTCACCATGCTGTCGATCATGGCCGGCAGCATGATCGCGGTCGCCGCGACGGTGTTTTCGATCACCATCGCCGCAGTCGCCTATGCCAGCGGCAATTACGGCCCGCGCCTGCTCACCAATTTCATGGAAGATCGCGGCAATCAGCTCAGCCTTGCCACGCTGATCGGCAGTTTCGTCTATGCGGTGGTGGTGCTGCGCGCGGTACGCGGCGAGGACGAGACCGCCGCTTTCGTCGGAGCGGTGGTCGATGGTGCGGGCAGCGGATCGGATGCGTTGCCGGGCTTCGTCCCGCAGGTATCGCTCGCGGTCGCCTATGGCCTGACCGCGCTGTGCGTGGCGGTGCTGGTGTTCTTCCTGCACCACATCCCCTCGTCGATCCGCATCAACATCGTGCTCGAAGGGATCGGGCGGCGGCTGCTGCGGCTCATCCGCGAAACCTATCCGCAGGAGGGCGAATTTCGCGAACCGCACGAACCGCGCGGCGGGCAGCCGGCCCATGCCTGGTCGGCGGGCTATGTCCAGCTGATCGATTTCGAAACGCTCGTAAAGGCTGCACGCAAGGCCGATTGCGTGTTTTCGCTGCGGGTGCGGACCGGCGATTTCGTTCATCGCGGGCTGGCGCTGATGGACATTTCCGGCCCTGAGCCAGAGGCGCTCGATGAACTGCTGCACGATGCCTTCACCATCGGCCCGGTGCGCACGCCGGAACAGGACCCGCAATTCCTGATCGATGAACTGGTCGAGATTGCGCTGCGGGCGCTATCGCCGGGCATCAATGATCCCTTCACCGCGATCAACGCGCTGCACTGGCTGAGCGCGGCGACTGCCGAGATTGCGCGGCGCAACCTGCGCAAACAGGTGCTCCGCGATGAAGACGATGACGACGATGGCGACCAGCCGGTGATCCCGCTCGCGGACACATTTGCCCATTACGTCAATCGCGGTTTTGGCGGGATACGCGGCGCGGCCGCAACCAGCCCGATTGCCGCGCAGGTCATGCTGGAGGCATTGGAAAACGCCGCCGCGCCGATCACGGACATGACCCGGCGCGCAATCTTGCGCGAACACGGCCACTTGCTGGGCGAACAGGCGCGGCTGGCACTGAAAGGCCCGGATCTGGCGCTGGTGGAAGATCGTTTGACTGCGTTCGAACGCTTCTTCGCGCCCTAAGTCGCTCTGGCCCGCGACACCGTGAGCGCCGCCCCGACCAGCACCATGCCGAGGATGTCGAGCGCGCTCAGAACCTCGCCGAACGCCAGCCAGCCATAGAGCGAGGCGACGGCAGGCTGGGTCAGCAGCGCAAGCCCGATCACCAGCGGCGGAAAGTACTTGAGCGAATAGACCATCAGGCCCTGCCCGATCAGTTGGCTACCGATGAACAGGCCCACTATCGGCCCCCAATCGCCCGGCCACACCGGCTCCCCCAGCGCGAGCGCGATGGCGAGCAGCACCGGGCAGCCGAACAGGCTTACCCACACCAGCAGGCTCCACGATCCGAACGCGCCGCGTGCCCCCTGCAGCGTCAGCAGATAAACAGCATAGAGCAGTCCGGCAGCGAGGCAGAACAGATCGCCGATCAGCGTCGCGGTGGAGATTTCCAGACTGCGCCCCATCAGGATCGCCGCGCCGGTCAGTGCAAAGATGATCGCGAGCCATTCCAGCGGCTTGGGCAACTCCCGGTGAGCAATGAATACCCAGAACAACAACACGATCGACCCGGCATTGCCGAACAATACCGCATTGCCCAGCCGGGTCATGCCGATGCCGGTATGCCAGCTCGCCAGATCGAGCGCGAAGGTCACTGCGCCGAGCGCCACCAGCGCCAGCGTCTTGCCGCCCATCCCGCTCAGCCGCTGACCGTTCGCCCGCGCCAGCAGCACCAGAAACGGCAGCGCCAGCAGCAGCCGCCAGAATCCGGCAGAAACCGGTCCGGCATCGGCCATCCGCACGAACCACGGCCCCAGCGCCAGCGCGACATTGCCGCCGAGCAGAGCCGCGAGCAGCAGCCACGCCGCCGGGCGAGGAGGCTCTCCGACAAGTTCAGCTTGGGGCGCGCCCGCATTTTCCATCCTTGCGCCGTAGCCCTGGCGGGGCCAAGTGAATAGCCAATCGAAACTGGTTCGAAAGGATTACCCACACATGCATGACGCCCAAAAACATGAGGTTCTGTTTCAGCCGCTCACCATGGGCGCGCTCACTGCGAAAAACCGGATTTTCATGGCCCCGCTCACCCGCGGCCGCGCGGCCGAGCCGATGTTCACCCCCAACGAACTGATGGCGACCTATTACCGCCAGCGCGCTGGCGCAGGCATGATCCTGACCGAAGCGACCGGGATCAGCCGCGAAGGTTTGGGCTGGCCGTCGGCCCCCGGCATCTGGTCGGGCGAGCAGGTCGAGTCGTGGAAGGCGACCACTGCGGCCGTGCATGAAGAAGGCGGGCTGATCGTGATGCAGCTGTGGCACATGGGGCGGATCGTCCACCCGGTGTTCCTCGACGGCAATCCGCCGGTCTCCGCCAGCGCCACCACCGCACCGGGAGAGGCGCACACGCCGACCGGCAAGCAGCCCTATGCCGAAGCGCGCGCCATGACGCACGAAGACATCCAGCGCACGATTGGCGATTACCGCCACGCCGCCAAAAACGCCAAGGCAGCAGGCTTTGACGGGGTGCAGCTGCACGGCGCGAACGGCTATCTGATCGACCAGTTCCTGCGCGACAAGACGAACCTGCGCACCGACGAATATGGCGGCAGCCCGGAAAACCGCACCCGCTTCATGCGCGAAGTGCTCGAAGCATTGATCGATGTATGGGGCGCGGACCGCGTCGGCATCCGCCTGTCGCCCAATGGCGATTCGCAAGGCACCGATGACAGCGACCCGGCTGCAACATTCGGTGCGGCGGCCAAGGTGTGCGAGGAACTGGGCCTCGCCTTCGTCGAACTGCGCGAGCCCGGCCCCGAGGGCACCTTCGGCAGCACCGACGTGCCCAAGCAGAGCCCGCTGATCCGCCAGATCTACACCGGCCCGCTGATCCTCAATTCGGATTACACAGCGGAAGAAGCCGTGGCCGATGTGACCGGCGGCAAGTGCGATGCGGTCAGCTTTGGCCGCCCCTATATTTCCAACCCCGATCTCGAAACGCGGATCGCGGCGGGCGCGCACTGGAACCCCAACAAGGACGTGCCGAAAAGCTGGTATTACCCGATTCCGCAGGGGTACATCGATTACCCGACGCTGGAAGAAGAACAGGCCGAAGCCGCAGAGTAAGACTATTCTTCGGGGGCGTTTTCAGGGGCCGGGGCGGCGGGCGGCGCTGCTTCGGCCCCTTCGCTTGTCCCCGCGCCTTCACCATCCGCCGCGTCTGCCGCCGTATCGTCGGGGGCACCCGGCGCGGCGTTCTGGCGCGGCATCAGCGGGGCTTCCGAACGCAATTGTTCGAGCGGGATCATCGCGTCGCTGATCGACCCGCCCAGCACTTCGCCCGCCGCCTCGCCGCCCTGTTGTGCAGGCGGGGCAGCGGCATCTTCGGTGCAGGCGGCGGCCAACAGGGCCAGGCACAGGATTGCGGCGCGTTTCATCGGCACGCTCTTTTCGCTGCGGCGTCCAGCGCGTCAAGGAAATCATCGCTGGTGGCGATCAGGGCTTCGTCCCATTGCGCGGCCGAAACGCTCAGCCCCAGCCGTGCCATGCTGGTGACGCCGTATTCGGCGATACCGCAAGGCACGATGCCGCTGAAATGCGCAAGATCGGGATCGAGGTTCACCGAAAAGCCGTGCATCGTCACCCAGCGCCGCACGCGCACGCCGATCGCGCCGATCTTGGCCTCGGTGCCGTCGATATCGCGGGTCCAGATGCCCACCCGCCCCTCGGCCCGCCAACTTTCGACGCCGAAGCGCGCAAGCGTGGCGATCACCCAGCCTTCGATCGCGTGGACGAAGCAGCGCAGGTCCTTGCCGCGCCGGTTCAGGTCGAGCACCAGATAGCCGACCCGCTGGCCCGGCCCGTGATAGGTATAGCGCCCGCCCCGCCCGGCTGCGACCACGTCGAAGCGCGGATCGACCAGTTCGGCCGGATCGGCGCTGGTGCCGGCGGTGTAGACCGGCGGGTGTTCGAGCAGCCAGATCAGCTCGCTCTCCGCCCCTACCGCCACCGCCTGATTGCGGGCCTCCATCGCGGCGAGCGCCTGCGCATACGGCACCAGCGCGCTGTCGCGGCGCCATTCGATGCGCGCGAGATGTTCGGTTTGGGGAGCAGTGCTTGCCATGCCGCTTCGGTGGGGGCATTGAGCGCGCTTATCAAGAGGCGATTGCGAGATCGCAGCCACAGCTTCAGGGGATCGAAAGCACCATGGCAAACCGCAAGCTGGATATGGGCAAGGCCTGGACACAGGCGACAGGTCTGATCGGTGCGAACCGCGACACCATTTCTGCATTGGCGGGGCTGTTCATCTTCCTGCCCTCCTTCGCCGCAGGGCTGCTTGCGCCGGAGATGGTCAACCCGCCGCCGCCAGATACCCCGGCGGGCGGTGATCCGCAGGCCGCGATGCAGGCGATGGTCGACCAGATGACCGCAGTTTACGCCGATAACTGGCCGCTGTTCCTGATCATCACCATCGCCGGGTTCGTCGGATCGATGAGCCTGCTCGCGCTGCTCAGCGACCGCGGCAACCCGACTGTGGGCGAGGCATTGAGCAAGGGGTTGAAAAGCATTCCGTCCTATATCGCCGCGCAGCTGATCAGCGCGCTGGCCGCTGGGCTTGCCATCGGTCTGCCATTCGGCCTGATCGCGGCGTTCGCTCCGCCGGCAATCACCGTGCTGGCGACCTTGGTGCTGATTGTCCTGGCGATCTATCTGATCATCAAGTTTTCACTGATCGCGCCTGTGGTGGCGATTGACGAGGTGCGCAACCCGTTCAGCGCGATCGCCCGTTCGTGGCGGCTGACCAAGGGCAACAGCTTGCGGATCCTGCTGTTCCTGTTTCTGCTGCTGATTACCATCGCGATCATCGGCGGGCTGGTGGCGGCCGTGCTGACGCTGATCCTGTCCGCGTTCGGCGGGGCGGTGGCGAGTATCGGCTCCGGGCTAGTGAACGCGCTGGTGAACACTGTCGTGAGCGTCATCTTTCTCGTCGTCATCGCCGCGATCCACCGCCAGCTGGCAGGCGCGTCGCCCGAGCGGCTGGCCGAAACCTTCGATTAGCGCCTCGGCGCAAGCACTGCGATGGCCGATACCGATCCCGAACTGAGCCACGCCCCGGCAGCCGTCCCGGCGGGGCGGGCGATCCCGCCTTCGCGCATGGCACTGCTGTTCACCGTCATGCTGGTAACGGCGGCGGGCAACACCGCGATGCAATCGGTGATGCCCTCGATCGGCACCGCGCTGGGCGTGGCCGACGTGTGGATCAGCCTGGCCTATAGCTGGTCGGCGTTGCTGTGGGTCGTGTGCGCACCGTTCTGGGCAAGGCGTTCGGACAAGCGCGGGCGCAAGGCGATGATGGCGCTGGGGTTGGTCGGCTTCATCATATCGATGCTGCTGTGCGGGCTGGCGCTCTATCTCGGGCTGTCGGGCTGGCTTTCGGCCTTCTGGGCGCTGATCGCTTTCGCAGCGGCGCGCAGCCTTTACGGCGGGTTCGGCAGCGCCGCACCGCCAGCAGTGCAGGCCTATGTCGCATCGCGCACGCCGCGCGCCGAGCGGACGCAGGCGCTGTCCCTGATCGCATCGAGCTTTGGGCTGGGCACGGTGATCGGCCCGGCGCTGGCGCCGTTGATGGTGCTGCCGTTTCTGGGGTTCGGCCTCACCGGCCCGTTCATCTGCTTCGCGCTGATCGGCGTGGTGGCATTGGTGCTGCTGCGCTGGCGCCTGCCGAACGACGAACCGCAATTCGCCGCACGCGGGCAGGCAACGGCCTATGCGAGCGGGTCGGGCGCGCCGAGCGATCCGCAGACCACCCTCGAACCGGAGGACGGCAGCGAACCGCAGGAAGGCGTGGAGCCGCCGCGCCTCGGCTGGCTCGATCCGCGCCTGCGGCCATGGGTGTTCGCCGGGTTCTTCGGCGGCCATGCGCAGGCGATGGTGCTGGGGATCTCGGGCTTTCTCGTGCTTGATCGGCTGGGCCTGCGCGAGACCCCGGCGGAAGGCGCTGGCCCGGTCGGGCTGGTGCTGATGAGCGGTGCGATTGCCACGTTGCTGGCGCAATGGGGGCTGATCCCGCGCTTCGATCTCGGCCCGCGTGCCGCGACCTTGTGGGGAATTGCGACAGCGGCGCTGGGTACCGCGGTGCTGGCCGTGGCGGGCGATCTGCACCTGATTGCGCTGGGATATGCCATTGCGTCGCTAGGTTTCGGCCTGTTCCGGCCCGGCACCACGGCGGGAACTTCGCTGGCGGTGACACGCGCCGAGCAGGGGCAGGCTTCCGGCATCGTCGCCTCGCTGGCGGGGGCGAGTTACATCTATGCTCCCGCGCTCGGCGTGTGGCTGTATGGCCATTCCGACTGGCTCGGCTTCGGTCTCATCATCGCGCTCTGTGCCGCGGTGCTGGCGCATGGCTGGTTCGCGCTGCAGGCCGATCAGGATTTGACGCGGGAACGCGCCTGAGATCGAGGACTGCCCTGAGCGGCGGCGATGCTGCCGCAAGCCCGGAAGGGCGCCCGCAGTGATGCTGGCGTAGCCAGCGTGAGCGAGGATTCCGCACGCCGAATGGCAGGCGGAAGATCACACAATCTCCAGCACCACATCCTGCGGCCGGCACAGGCGTACGCCCTTGTCGGTTTCGACCAGCGGGCGTTCGATCAGCACCGGATCGGCCGCCATCGCTGCAAGCACTGCCGTGTCATCGGCATCGGGCAGCCCGCGTGTCGCCGCATCCGTGCCGCGCAGGCGCAGGCCGGCTTGCGGGGTTATCCCGGCATCGCGGTAAAGCTGGGCGAGCTTCTCGGCCGTCGGCGGCGCTTTCAGATATTCGATCACGGTCAGATCGATCCCGTCGATATTCTCCAGTATCGCCAATGTCTTGCGCGACGTGCCGCATTTAGGGTTGTGCCAGATCGTCGCCTTCATCGCCGCTTTCCTCCTGTTGTCGGGCAGCGGTGCGAATAGGCGACGCGCGACCCAAAAGCCACAGTTTGGCGATTATCAAATGCCAAAACTCGAAAGACTTGCAGATGCGAGTAAGTTGCAATAGCTCGCCTGCAACTTCGAGAAAGGCATTCCATGATTCACGTTTTCGCGCGCACCGTGCTGCTGCTTGGTTGCGCCACCATCGCTTTCCCCGCTCTTGCCGAAACCGCCGCTGCCGAAACATCCGAAACCGCTTCCAGCGCCGAAGCAGGAACCGGCGCGGACGATGCCGGGGATCGCGGATCGAACATCGTCGTCACCGGTGACGTGCTCTATTCGGACCGGTTGAACGCGCTGAAATCGCCCACGCCGATCATCGACGTGCCGCAATCGCTTTCGATCACCACTGCCGATCAGATCATCCAGCAGGGCTTCGATTCGATCGGCGACATCGTCAACTACACGCCGGGTGTCACCAATTCGCAGGGCGAAGGCCACCGCGATGCCGTTGTGTTCCGCGGCGTGCGATCGACCGCCGATTTCTTCGTCGACGGGGTGCGTGACGACGTCGAGTATTACCGGGGGCTCTACAATCTCGAACAGGTCGAAATTCTGCGCGGGCCGAATGCATTGCTGTTCGGGCGCGGCGGCACCGGGGGCATCCTCAACCGCGTGACCAAGAAAGGCGTGGTGGGCGAAACCTTCGTCGGTGTGCGCGCCTCGGCGGGGAGCATCGGTGCCAACGACATCTGGGCCGACATCAACCTTGCCACCGGCGACAATTCGGCCCTGCGCATCAACGCGGCCTATGAAAGCCTGAGCAATCACCGCGACCTGTTCGATGGCGAGCAGATCGGCTTCAATCCGACCTTCCGCGCCGAATTCGGCGGAACGACAACCATCGACCTCGCCTACGAATATGTCGATCACGAACGCTTCATTGATCGCGGCATTCCGACCGACGCCAATGGCGATCCGGTACGCTTCCTGCAGCGCGTCACCTTTGGCGATGCGGAAAACAATTACACCACTTTCCGCGCCCACGTGCTGCGCGGCACGGTGCAGCACAATTTCTCCGACAGCCTCAAAGGCAATGTCACCGCTCAGTGGGGCGATTATGACAAGGTCTATTCGAACTACTTCCCGGTCGGTTACGATCAGGCCACCAATGTCGTGGCGATGGACGGGTATATCGACACCACCCAGCGCCAGAGCCTCGTGCTGTCGGGCAACCTCGTCGGCGAATTCGCAACCGGCGGGATCGGCCACACGCTGATTGTCGGCGGGGAATATATCGACACCAGCAACAACAACGACCGGTTCAATCCGGTGTTCGACACGGCGGTCGCGGACAATCTCGCCAATCCCGCAAATCCGCGTCGCACCGATGTCGAATTCTTCCCGGCGATCCGCCCCTTCCCCTTGCGCGGCGGTGTCGGCACGCTGGCAGACGGGCGTACAACAAGCGGCCCGTTCACCGCACTGAATGACGATACAGAGGCCGACCTGACGGTGCTTTCGGCGTACATTCAGGACGAGATCAAGCTCGCCGATTGGCTGCGGGTGGTGCTGGGCGCGCGGTTCGATTCGTTCGAGATCACGGTGCGCGACCTCAAGAATGGCGGCACCCGCACCCGCAAGGACGAGGAGATCACCCCGCGCCTCGGCCTCATCGTCAAGCCGCAGGAGAACCTGTCGCTCTACACCAGCTATTCGGAAACCTTCCTGCCGCGTTCGGGCGATCAGTTTGCGGATATCAATCCGCCTGCCGATGCGCTCGATCCGGATACCTTCTCCAACCTCGAAGCCGGGGTGAAGTGGGACATCCGCCCCGGCCTCGCACTGACGGGCGCGGTGTTCCAGATCGAGCAGTCATCGCCGCAGGTGTCGGACGCCAATCCCGATACGCTCGATGTGGTAGATTCTAAGATCCGCGGCTTCGAAGCGCAATTGCTGGGGCAGGTCACCGATGGCTGGTTCCTGTCGGCAGGCTATTCCTATCTCGATGGCGAGCAGCAGGGCCGCACCGGACCGACCGGTCGGCGGCTTCGCGAACTGCCCGAGCATATGTTTTCGATCTGGAACAATTTCCAGGCGACCGATCAGCTGGGCTTCGGCCTCGGTGTAACCGCGCAGGACGAAAGCTTTGCCGACAATGCCAATACCGCCACCCTGCCCGCCTACGCGCGGGTCGACATGGCCGTGTTCTACGACGTCAGCGACAATCTGCGCCTGCAAGTCAACGTCGAGAACCTGCTTGATGAACTGTACTTCCCCACCGCCCATTCCGCCAACGAACTGACCGTGGCCCCGCCGCTGAATGCACGGTTCACGATCAGCGCGCGGTTCTGACCAAGGCTAGCGGGCGTCGTCCATCTCGGATGGCGCCCGCAGCGCGGGGACGGCCTTGGCCGCGTCTTCGGCGCTGATGCCGGGCGCTGGCGCGGCGCTGATGCGCTCCTGTCGCTGCGCCACCCGCCCCGCCTGTTCGACCGCCGTCACCAGCCGGGGATAGACGCCGCACCGGCAAATATTCGGGATCGCGCTCTCGATCTCCTCGCGGCTCGGCGAAGGGTTGCGCTGGATCAGCGCCGCCGCCGCAATGACGATGCCGGGGGTGCAATATCCGCACTGGATCGCCTGCTGCGCCACCATCGCCTGCTGCACCGGATGCGACCGGTCGCGCGAGAGCCCCTCGATGGTGGTGATGATCCGCCCCTCGGCCTCGGCCAGCGTGATCTTGCATGATCGCAGCGCCACCCCGTCGACCAGCACCATGCACGCGCCGCCGCATTCGCCGCCGCCACACGCCTTGGTGCCGGTGAGGTTCATCGCCTCACGCAGCGCATAAAGCAGTGGCATCCGCGGATCGAGATTGAACTCCACGGGCCGTTCGTTGACGGTCATGCGGGACATTGCCAGTTCCTTGTGAGGCGTGCCTTAGGCGCTTATTGCCGCCAGCTGTCGTCGATCTTGTCGACCCGGCGCTTCCACGCCTCGAAATCGAACACCCCAGCACCGCCCTGCCCGCTCATCACCGACAGATCGCGCTGGTGGACATCGACCACGTCCTGTGAAACGAGCGCGGGATTGCCCATGCCGAGCGTCGCCACCTGGATTTCGCAGGCGCGCTGGAGCGCCCACATCTTGATGAACATGCCGGGGATCGTCTTGTCCATCACCACGGGGCCGTGGTTGCGCAGCATCAGGATGGTGTGATCGCCAAGGTTCTGCACCAGCCGCTCGCCTTCTTCGGCGCGCACGGTGATGCCTTCGAAATCGTGATAGCCGATCTGCCCCTGGAAATTGCAGGCGTAGAAATTGGTCGGCAGCAGCCCGTCCTTGTGGCTACACACCGCCATCGTCGCGGTGGTGTGGACGTGGCAGATCGCCTGCGCTTTCTCGCCCAGATGCTTATGGAAATAGGCATGCTGGGTGAAGCCTGCCTTGTTCACCATGTAAGGCGACCCGCCGACATTATTGCCCTCGACATCGATCTTGACGAGGTTGCTGGCGGTCACTTCCGAATACAGCAGGCCGAACGGGTTGATGAGGAACGTATCCTCCTCCCCCGGCACTTTCAACGAGATGTGGTTGTAGATCGATTCCGACCAGCCGAGGTGATCGAAGATGCGGTAGCACGCGGCCAGATCCAGCCGGGCCTGCCATTCTACCTTGCTGCATTCGATACCGGGCTTGAGCTGGGTTGCCATGACGTGTTCTCTCCTCGCGTCGCGTTGCGCTTTCGCAGTATTATCGCGGCGTGGGGAATGCTTTGCAAGCGGTGCGCTGTCCCGCTACGCCTTGCAGTCAGATGAGCGCGTCCGATCAAAGCCTTCCCAGACTGGTCAACGGCAGCATTCCGGGGCACCTCGTCAGCCAGACGCTGCCGATGGTGATCGGCGTGGCGGCGATCATGTCGATCGGGCTGGTGGACGCCTATTTCATCGGCCAGCTGGGCTCGGATGCGCTGGCGGCGATATCGTTTATCTTCCCGGTCTCGGTAGCGATCACCTCGCTGGGTGTCGGCATCATGGTCGGCATCAATTCGGTGGTCGCCCGCGCATTGGGCGAAGGCGATCACGAACGTGCGGCGCGGCGTGCCAATTTCGGGATCGTGTTCGCGGCGGGCTGCGGGATCGCAATGGCCGCGATGCTGTGGTTCGGGATCGATCCGATCTTCACTGCGATGAACGCGCCGGCCGACCTGATGCCGGTGATCCGCACCTATATGCAGCCCTATGCCATCGGCTTTCCGCTGCTCCTCGTCATCATGGGCTTCAACGGGGTGCTGCGCGGACAGGGCGAAGCGCGGCGGACGAGCACGGTCAGCATCGCCTATGCCGCGGCCAACTGGGTGCTCGATCCGCTGCTGATCACCGGCGCTTTCGGAGTGGAAGGCTACGGCATGGCAGGCGCGGCCTATGCCACGGTGATCGGGTGGGCTATCGGGGTGGCCGTTGCCGTTTGGCTGACGCGCACGACATCGCTGCCGCTCGATCTGTCGCTGCTGCGCAATTGCAGCCTGATCGATCCGGCCAAGGCGATCATCCGGGTCGGCCTGCCCGCCGCCTTTTCCAACGCGATCAACCCGCTGGGCCTCTCGATCCTCACCGCGCTGGTCGCGCTGGAGGGCGAGGCGGCGGTGGCGGGCTTCGGCGCGGCGGGCCGATTGCAAAGCTTCGTGATCGTGCCGCTGCTCGGGTTGTCGGGCGCGATCGGGGCAATCGTCGGCCAGAACTGGGGCGCTTGCCGATATGACCGGTCGCGCGAGGCGGCGCTGTGGGCCGCTGGCTTCTGCGTGGTCTGGGGCCTGTTCGTCGCTGTGGCGATGGTGCTGGCGGGCGAAAGCTTCGCGCGGCTGTTCACCGACGATCCGGCGGTTATCGCCGAATTCGCGCTCTATCTCGAAATAGCGGCCTGGGGCTATGCCGGGTTCGGCCTGCTGATCGTCGGCAATGGCATCATGAACGCGGTCGACAAGGCAGGCTATGCGCTGGTGCAATCGGTGGGCCGGGTGTTTCTGGTGATGCTGCCGGCCGCGCTGATATTGCAGCCCGGCATGGGCAGCGCGGCGATCTACACCGCGGAACTCGCCGCCAATGTGTTCGGCGCGGTCACAGCGGTGCTGCTGGTGCGCCACATCTTTACCCGGCAGGCATCGGCCCCAATACGCGGAGCAGGCCGCGCTAGGTCTTAATTAACCAACCCTGCCGCATAGCGTGTCCCGAAAGACAAAAGGGCGCGCACCTGATGGACGATCTGCTGGCGGATTTCATCGCCGAGACCCGCGAAATGCTGGAGGCTTCCGGCGGCGAAATCGTCGCGTGGGAGGCGGATCCGGACGACCGCACGCGGATCGATGCGATCTTCCGCTTTGTCCATACGGTGAAGGGCAATTGCGGCTTCTTCGATTTTCCGCGCCTCGCCCGCCTCAGCCATGCCGCCGAAGACGCGCTTGCCGATTGCCGCGCCGGGCGGCGGGACCCGGATCAGCAGCTTGTCAACGCGGTGCTCGCCATCATCGACCGGATCGCCCAGATGGTCGATGCGATCGAAGCGGGCGAGGAATACCCCGATGGCGGGGATGAGGCGCTGATCGAGGCAGTCAATGGTCCAGGTGAAGCAACCGCCGATGCAGCGGCGGATGCGGCAGATGCAGGCGCAAATCCGCCCTTGCACGCCCCCGCCAGCGCGCTGCTGGACCGGCCCGATGATTTCGCGAGCCCCGCCGTCCGCCGCGCCGATGCCGCCGGGCAGCGCACCATCCGCCTGCCGGTCGAACTGCTCGACCGGGTGATGAGCGGCGTTTCCGACATGGTGCTGGCCCGCAACGATCTCGCCCACCGGCTGCGGCAGGCGGGCAACCAGCCGACCATCGATGGCCCATTCGAGCGGCTGACCGCGATCCTTTCCGACGTGCGCGACGCCATAACCCGGATGCGGATGCAGCGGATCGAGACACTGCTGAGCGTGCTGCCCCGGCTGGTGCGCGACCTGTCCGCCGACCTTGGCAAGCAGGTGATGGTCGATTGCGACGGCGGCGATGTGGAACTCGACCGCGAGATGATCGAGACGATCCGCGATCCGCTCACCCACCTGATCCGCAACGCCATCGACCACGGGATCGAACCGCCGTCCGCCCGCCTTGCGGGTGGCAAGCGCGAGATCGGCCTGATCGCCATCGCCGCGCGCCAATCGGGCAACACTATCGGTATCGTCATCAGCGATGACGGACGCGGGCTGGACGAGGAAAGAATCGCGGCCAAGGCGATCGCCAACGGCCTCATCAGCGCCGCCGAACGCGCCGTGATGAGCCGCGACAAGATCCTGAACCTGATTTTCGAACCCGGCCTGTCCACCGCCGAAACGGTCAGCAGTGTCTCGGGCCGCGGGGTCGGACTGGATGTGGTGCGCCAGAACCTCGAAAAGGTCGGCGGCAGCATCAAGGTGTCGAGCCAGCCGGGCGAAGGCACTCAGTTCACCTTGCAGATCCCCCTGACGCTCAGCATTATCGCCGGGTTGACCGTCGAGATCGGCAGTCAACGCTTTGCGATCCCGCAGGGCTATGTCGAGGAAATCGTTCAGGCGACCGCCGGTGCGCTCGATTTCACCCGGATGGGCGAGACTGCGCTGGTCACCTTCCGCGGCAACCGCATCCCCTGCCTGATGCTGGCCGAGGTGCTCGGGCTGGAACGCCCCGACGCTGCCCGCGAATTCACGCTGGTGCTGCTGCGGCTGGCCACCGGCGATCTGTTCGCGCTGGCGGTCGATCACATCCACAGCCACGGCGATCTGGTGGTCAAGCCGCTGGCGCCGGCAGTGATGAAGTCCGGGCTGTATGCCGGATCGACACTGCTTGACGATGGCCAGCCGGTGCTGCTGCTGGATGTCACCAATATCGCTGCGCACCACGATCTCGTCTCGGACGGACGCGCGCGGGTGCTCCAGCCGCCGGAGGAGGACACCGCTGCTGCAACAGCCGCCGCGGCGCGGGCGATGCTGTTCACCGATTTCGCCGGACGCCGGTGTGCCGTGCGGCTCGAACTGGTGCAGCGCATCGAGACAACGCCGACCGCCGCGATCGACCGTTCCGGCGCGCGCGTGCGGGTGGTGATCGACGGTCTGATCCTGCCGCTGGTGGGCCTGCCCGACGCACCGCTGGACCGCGACAAGCTGCGCCTGCTGCGGCTCAGCGACGGGACGTGCGAACTGCTTCATGCGGTGAGCGAGGTCGAGGACGCGATTCTGCTGACCGATGCGCTCACCCCGGTGCCGGAAGATCCGCTGGTGGAGGCACTGACGCTGGTCGATGGCGAGCCGGTGGCGTTGATCGATGCGCATGAACTTTTCGCGCGCCATGGCGAGCCGCCCGAGGCCGCACCCGATATGCGGCCGCGCGCCATCCTGCCCGACAGCGAATGGGCGCGCACCATTCTCGCCCCGCTGGTCACTTCGGCCGGATATGTGGTCGTGCCTCAGGGGCGGACAAGGCCGGGCGATGTGGCGATCATGTTCGAGGATGTGTTCGAAGTCGCCGAAGCACTCGGCCGCCCGCCTGCCGGGCCGGTGATCCGCCTGCGCGATCACCCCGACGATCCGCAGGGCGGCGGCGCGACGATCTACCGCTATGACCGCGAGGCGTTGTTTGCCGCGCTCGCTTCGGTGCGCAATTCTCGCGTTGCCGGAGGGCCGGACGCATGAGCGAACTGCTGGTCATCATCCAGATCGCCGGACGCCGCTGCGCCTTGAGCGCGCATGACGTGAAATCGGTGATCGAACTCGGCTGCATCACGCCGGTGCCGCGCACGCCCGATTTCGTTGCCGGGATCACCGCGCTGCGCAGCCAATCGCTGACGGTGATCGATTGTCGCAGCGCGCTCGGCTTCGATAGCGAACAATGGCCCCGGGACGATCGCGCGGCGGTGGTCGCCAGCGGCGGGCATTCCTATGCGCTGATGGTCGACGGGATCGAGGACATCACCACCGCCGCCGGATTTCCGGGGCAGATTCCGGGAGGCTTCGGCCCCGAATGGTCGCGCATTGCCACCGGCATGATCGAAACCATGACCGGACCTGCGCTATTGATCGATCTGGCCGCGCTGATCGCCGGCCCCGAAAGCCCGCGCGGCGATATCGAGGCTGCGGCTTAATGCAAAACTTACCCAATTTTCCTAGGTTCAGGCCGGGTCCAACGCAGGAAATGCCATGAAAACGTGCCTGATCGTCGATGATTCGCGGGTGATCCGCAAGGTTTCGCGGCATATTCTCGAAACGCTCGGCTTCACCGTCGACGAGGCAGAGAACGGCAAGGCCGCGCTCGATGCCTGCGAGGCGGCGATGCCCGATGTGGTGCTGCTCGACTGGAACATGCCGGTGATGACAGGGATCGAATACCTCGTGCACCTGCGCCAACGCCCCGGCGGGGACAAGCCCAAGGTGGTGTTCTGCACCACAGAAAACGACGTGGCCCACATCCGCGAAGCGATCGAAGCGGGGGCCGACGAATATGTGATGAAGCCGTTCGACCACGAAACGCTCCAGATCAAGCTGCAGCTCGTCGGCTTCGCGTGAGCCCGGCTGGCCGCCACTATCCCGTCGCTGCCCGCCGCAGCGCAACCGGCGTGGCCCGCGCGATCCGGGTGATGATCGTCGACGATTCGCTGACCGTGCGCACCATCTTCAAGCGCATGGTGGAAAGCGATCCGGCGCTGGTTGTAGCCGGGACCGCCAGCAGCGCTGAACGCGCCATCGCTCAACTCGCTGCCGAGCCCGCCGACGTGATGCTGCTCGATCTCGAAATGCCCGGCATGGGCGGACTGGACGCCCTCCCAGCGATCCTCGCCACCCCAGCCAGCCCGCAGGTGCTGGTGGTTTCCTCGCTCACCATGGACGGGGCCGAACACACGCTGGCCGCGCTCCAGATGGGGGCCGCCGATACCCTGCCGAAACCGCGGCCCGGCGGCTTCAACGAAGATTACCGCGCCCAGCTGCTCGGCAAGATCCGCGCGCTCGGCGCCCGGTCGGCGGACTCGGTAAGCAACGCAGAAGGCCCGATCGAACGCTCGTTCGCGCGTCCGGCCCCGCCGCTGCGCCAGCGCCGCACGGACGTGGTGGCCATCGGCGCATCGACTGGCGGAATTCACGCGCTCGGCCTGTTGCTGCGCACGCTGCGACCGGACTGCGACTGGCCGATCCTCATCACCCAGCACCTCCCGGCCTCTTTCATCCCGGTGTTTGCGCGGCAGGTCGAGAACGCCTGCAGCCGCCCCGCCGATATCGCCGAAGACGGAACCGAGATCCGCGCCGGACGCATCCTTGTCGCCCCCGGACACGGCCATATGCTTGTGCGTCGCAGCGGGGACCGGCTGTTCACGCGCATCTGCTCGGAACCCAGCCTGAGCGGTTGCCTGCCCTCGGTCGATCCGATGCTCTCCAGCCTTGCAACGGCATGCGAAGGCCGCGCGCTAGGCGTGATCCTGTCGGGCATGGGCCGCGACGGCGTGATCGGCGCACAGGAACTGGTTGCGGCAGGCGGCACGATCTATGCCCAGGATGCGGCCAGCAGCGCAGTATGGGGTATGCCCGGCGCGGTCGCCAAGGCGGGGCTCGCCAGCCTGATCGCCCCACCTGAACGGATCGGAGAGACCATCATGGCGCAGGCCAGCGCTCCGCTGTTGCGGCAGGGTTGAGGCGCTCATCGTGGAAACCAGCGAAGCCTCCCACCAGATCATCGCCGATCTGCTTGCCGCACGCACCGGCCAGCATCTTACCGAAAGCCGCCGCTGGCGGGTCAATTCGGCCTTGGCGGGCATTTTCCGCGATCACGGCATCAGCAATGTCGATCAGTTGGTCTGCTTGCTGGCTGCGCCGCGCACCGGCCCTGACAGTCCCGATCTGTCGCAAGACGTGGTCGAGGCGCTGCTCAACAACGAGACCTATTTCTTCCGCGACAAGCCGACCTTCGACCAGCTGCCACACGAAATCCTGCCCGACCTGGCCCGCCGCCGCGCCGCGGTGAAGCGCCTCTCGATCTGGTCGGCGGGCTGCTCCACCGGGCAGGAACTCTATTCGCTCGCTATGCTTTTTGCGGAGCAGCAGGAGCGCTGGCGGGGCTGGACCATCGAACTGCTCGGCACCGATGTCTCCCACCGCGCCATCAGCGCCGCCCGCAGCGGGCTCTACAGCCAGTTCGAAGTGCAGCGCGGGCTCGGCGTGACGCAGATGTTGCGCCATTTCGACGAAGCCGCGCCGGGGTGGCAGATCCGCGAGAACACGCGCCGGATGGTGCAATTCCGGCAGCACAATGTGCTCGGCCCGCATCCGGGACGCCAGCCGTTCGACCTGGTGTTGTGCCGCAATGTGCTGCTCTATTTCGATCGCGCCACCCGCACTGCCGCATTCGATCGGCTCGCCAGCGCCGTCATGCCCGATGGTTTCCTGATGCTGGGTGCGGGCGAAACCGTGGTCGGTCAGACCGAACGCTTTGTCCCGGCACCCAGCCGAGCCAGTTTTTTCGAACCACTGCAGGCCGCCCGCGAAGCGCGCCACCTGCGCTTTGGCTGAACGGCGCAAGGAAGAGGGGCTCAGGGCGCATTCGGGTGCGGGCTTTACCCTTCCTTAGCCGCTGCTGTTTACGATTCCATTCACCGGAATCGGCCAAGTTTGCGCTGACCGGATCGGGAATGTGAGTTTGTCGTTGACCAAAAAGCCCCTGCGTCTGACGCCTGCCGGCCTGGTGCTGGTGCCGCTCGCGATCGCCTGTCTGATGACAGCGATTGCGGCGCTTGCGGTGAGTCTCAACGACCGCTTGACCATCGCTGCGCCCGGCCCGCTGATTACCGCCACGATCCTGATCTATTCCGTCATTCTGGTGCTGCTCGGCACCGCTGCGATTGCCAATGTGCGCGAGCTTGCCACGCTGGGCATCGCCGATCCGCTCACCCGCCTGCCCAATCGCAGGGCTTTGCACGAGTATATCGAACGCAAATCGCGCGGCGACGGGGAAGTGGCGCTGGCGCTTATCGATCTGGACAGTTTCAAGCAGGTCAACGATCATTTCGGCCATGCCGTCGGCGATCAACTGATCGAACAATATGCGCAGATGCTGCGCGAGGTGTGCGGCAGCGAGGCGCGCTGCTACCGGCTCGGCGGCGATGAATTCGCTGCAGTCATGAGCGGCAAGGTGGCGGGCACCATACTCGAAGGCATGTGCCGCACCCTGATCGAACGGCTGGCAACGCCGATGGAGATCAATGGCCGCCAAATCGCGATCGGCGCGAGCATCGGGCTTGCACGCAGCACCGCCGATCACCGCGTGCCGTCTTCGGAACTGCTGCGTCGTAGCGACGTGGCAATGTCCATGTCCAAGCGCGGCGGCAAGATGCGCTGCACTTGGTTCAACGAAAGCTTCGACCGCCGCCGCGAACGCGTGCGCGAAATCGAGGAGGAAATCCGCACCGGCATCGCCGCAGGGGAATTCTCGCTCGCCTATCAACCGCTGGTCGATGCAGAAAGTCGCAAGATTGTTGCGGTCGAGGCGCTGCTGCGCTGGGACCGCGAGGACCGCCAGCCGCTCGGCCCGGCCATTTTCGTCCCGGTTGCAGAGGATTCGGGGCTGATCAACCCGCTCGGGCAGTGGGTGTTGCGGCAGGCAGTGTGCGATGCGCTGCGGTGGGGCGATATCACGCTGTCGGTCAATGTATCCGCGGCGCAGCTGCGCAACCCGGAATTCCCCATCAAGCTGGGCGAGGTGCTGGAAGAAACCGGCTTTCCGCCGCACCGGCTGGAGCTGGAAGTCACCGAGACCTGCCTCGTACTGGATCCACTGGTGGCCGAACGCACGCTCGATGTGATCCGCTCTTTCGGGGTGCGTATCGCGCTCGACGATTTCGGCACCGGCTATGCCTCGATCGGGTTCCTGCGGCGGTTTCGTTTCGAAAAGCTCAAACTCGACCGCAGCCTGATCGAACTGGCAGGCGGCGACGAAGGCAGCCGGGCGATGATGCTGTCGAGCATCGCGCTCGCCCGTGCGCTCAAGATGGGGGTGACCGCCGAAGGGGTCGAGACCGAGGAACAGGCCGAACTCGTGCGTCTCGCCGGGTGCGACCAGATCCAGGGCTGGCTGTACTTCCGCGCCATGCCGGCAGCACAGATCGACCTTTTGATACAAGAACAGGCCGACAAGTCTCTCAAAGGTCAGGCAGCATGAGCGCGCTTAACGAACTTGCCGTCGATCTCGCCGCAGAACATGCAGCCGAGGCAGCCGAACCGCAGGCGGAGCAACTCGGCGGCTTGCGCTACTGGTTCGCCGGACTGTCCGTGGGCGGTAAGGTTTCGTTTTTCTTCACCGTCAACCTCGCTCTGGCGCTGTGTGCCGGACTGTTCGCAATCGGCGGGTTCGTGGAGTTGGGCAATCGCGCGGAGCGGATCAACCTCACGCACGACCATGCACTCGAGGCGGAACGGCTGGTTGTCCATCTCAGCGAGGGACGGCGCCATGCCGAATCCTTGGTCGTCAGCAGCGACCCGGCGCGCGTGCGGGCTTCGCTGGATGAACTCGCCGCCGCCGACCGGGCGATTGCCCGCCTCGGAGACGATCTTCGCAGTTCCAATGTCGGCGCCTATGATCGCCTTGCGCTTATCCGCGAAGGCGTCGCTGACTTCCGCCGCCAGATCGCCGCCATGGAATCGGCTCCGGTCGATATTCGCCGCCGCGACGACCGGGCCAGCGCGGTCGCTGCAACCGGCGACGCGGTGCTTGAAGCGGGTCGCGCGATGGCGCAATCGCTGGGCGAGGATGCGGACAGACGCTCCGACGCGGGCGCCGATCTGATTTCGTCGCTGCTGTTCGTGTGGATCGGTATCGCCGGCGTGCTGACGCTCATCACGCTGGCGGCCCAGCGTTATGTCAACCGCGCCGTCGGCGGATCGTTGAAAACCATGGCCGGGCAGATGACGCGGCTGGCATCGGGCGAAAAGGATGTGGCCATTACCGGCGCGACCCGCCGCGACGAAATCGGCGAAATGGCCCGCGCGCTGCAGGTGTTTCACCGCGCCGGAATGCGGCTCGAAAGGTTGAGCCGCGACCGCGCCGAGCGCGTCAGTGCAGAACTGGACGAACGCACCCGGCTGCAGCTCCAGCAGGAAGAGGCGCGGATCGCGCGCGAAAACATGCTGCGCGATGTCGCCGACCAGTTCGAACGCACTGTCGGCGACGTCGTGACCGGCGTGGTCGCCGCATCCAGCCAGCTGCAGGCCACCTCGAAACTGATGGCCACCACCGCCGAGGATACCAGCGTCCGCACCGGCGAAGCCGCAAGCGCGATGGAAGAGGCCAATCTCGGCGCAACCGCTGCCGCATCGGCCAGCGACGAATTCGCCATGTCGATCGGCGAGATCAGCCGCCAGGCCGCGAGTTCTGCCGAACTGGCGCGTGAAGCCACGCTGTCCGCACGTCAGGCCGATAGCACCATCGGCGCGCTGACCGCGTCCGCGCAGCAGGTTGGCGAGATCGTCGAACTGATCCAGAGCATCGCCAGGCGCACCAACCTGCTGGCCCTGAACGCCTCGATCGAGGCAGCGCGCGGAGGCGAGGCCGGACGCGGGTTCGCGGTGGTGGCGAGCGAGGTCAAGGAACTCGCCAACCAGACCAGCCGCGCCACCGACAAGATCGCCGAACAGATCCAGGCCATGCAGGACACCACCGGCGCCAGCGTCACCGCCCTGCGATCGATCGCAGGACAGATCCAGCAGCTCGAAACCACCGCAGTCTCGATCGCCAGCGCCGTCGATCAGCAATCGGTCGCGGGACAGGATCTCGCCCGCAGCATCGATCTCGCTGCGCGCAGCACTGAACGGGTCTCTGGCCACGTCGAAGAAGTGCGGAAAATGGCACTTTCAACCGGATCCGCCGCCAGCCAGGTGCTGTCGAGCGCGACCAGCCTCGAAAGTCAGGCCAACACTTTGCGGCAGCAGGTGCAGGCCTTCCTTACCCGGGTGCGCAACGGATAATCCGCGTCAATCCTTGGGCTTTGTGGCCGGAGGCAAGCTTTTGGAAAGGATTTTCCTTCACAATTGCTTGAAGACCACCCCAGGGGGAATGCGGCATGAACATGATGACCCTGCAGGAGCGCCGCGAGGAACAGGCCGTTCCCGAATATGTGCGCGACCTTAAATCCGAATTCGAAATCGGCGATGCACCGGCAGCGGCGCCAGCTACCGCTGCGCACGTGCAGATCAGCCTGCTCGAACGGCTCGGCTGGTTCCGCGACCTGTCGCTGACGAACAAGATCAACACGATCTTCGGCATCTTTTTCGCCGTTGGCGTTGCCATGTCGCTGGTGCTCGGCTTGGGGCTGGGAGAGCTCTGGAACCGCTACAATGCCTCGGCGCGCGTACAGGATGCGGTGGTGGCCTCCGGGGAATTGCAATCGGCGGCGGGGGAGCTGCGCTACCACTCGGTGCGTGCACTTTATGACACATCGCCCGCCCTGCGCGAAAGCCAGCGCGCCAGCGAAGCCGCAGTGATGACGCAAGTCTCCGCCATTGACGCCATTCTGGCCGAACATGTGCCCGACATGACGCCGCGCGCGGGTGATCTCGGGGCTCGCCTGGATGCCATGCGGAGCGAGACCGACCGTGCCAGCGAGGCTGTGCGCGCGGGCGGCAGTGCGAATGCGGCCGCCGCCGCCGTCGCTACAGAAGGGGACCGAATGCTCGATGCGGCACGCCGCCTCACCGATGATCTGGCCGCTCGCGGTGAAACACAGGAAGCGACGGGGATCGCGTATTTCTCCAACATGGTGCTGATCCTTGCCGTGCTCGCCATGATTGGCGGGGTCGTGCTGCTGCTGGGCCTTGCCTATCTGTCACGCGATTTCTCGCGCAAGATCGGCGAGATTACCGGGGGCATGAACCAGCTGGCCTCGGGCGACCGGCATTTCACCATCGCAGGCGGCGAGCGGAAGGACGAGATCGGACAGATGGTCCGCGCGCTCGAAATGTTCCAGAAGGCCAACAAGTGGATGGAGGACCGCTCACGCGAGCGGTCCGAAAAGGTCGAGCAGGAACTGCAATTGCAGCAGGAGCGCGAGCGCGAACGGAACGAAGCCGATGCGCGCAAGGCCGCCATGCTTGAAGACGTGGCGCTGCAATTCGAACGCACCGTCGGCGAAGTTGTGGGCGGCGTCGCTGCCGCTTCCAGCCAGCTGCACACCACCGCTACCCGGATGGCATCGAGCGCCGAGGAGGCCAGTCGCCGGACTGGCGAAGTCGCCAGCGCAATGGACGAGGCCAACGCCGGGGCCACCGCTGCCGCCGCAGCAAGCGATGAATTCGCATTGTCGATCACCGAGATCAGCCGTCAGGCGGCCTCCTCCAGCGAACTCGCCCGGCTCGCCACCGCAGCCACCGGCGAAGCGGACGAGACCATTTCTGCGCTGGCAGCCTCGGCCGAGGAAGTGGGCCAGATCGTCGAACTGATCCAGACCATCGCCCAG
>NZ_JAGDEB010000003.1:670000-732935 GCF_040148725.1 Erythrobacter sp. NFXS35
GCACCAAGCTGCGGCGCGAGATGAACGATCTCGACGGCAAGGCGCTGCACCGGGCGGTGGATTCGCTGCTCAATTTCGAAACCGTTAAATATTTCGGCGCCGAAACGCGCGAAGAGAGGCGTTACGGACAGGCCGCGCGCGCCTATGCCGAGGCGGCGATCAAATCCGACAATTCGGTCGGCCTGCTCAACATGGCGCAATCGCTCATCACCAATGGGCTGGTGGCGGGCGCGATGGCCTATACCGTGTGGGGCTGGAGCCGGGGCGAATTGACGGTCGGCGATCTGGTGCTGGTCAATACCTACCTGCTCCAGCTGTTTCGGCCGTTGGATGTGCTCGGCTGGGTCTATCGCACGATCCGGCAGGGTCTGGTCGACATGGCGGAGATGTTCCGCCTGATCGATACCGATATCGAAGTGAAGGACGCCCCCGGCGCGCCCGCGCTGATCGTGCGCACGCCGACGGTCGTGTTCGATAATGTCACCTTCGGCTATGATCCGGGCCGCACGATCCTGCGGGGTCTTTCCTTCACGGTGCCCGCCGGTTCCACCACTGCGATCGTCGGTTCTTCGGGGGCAGGCAAGAGCACGATCGGGCGGCTGTTGTTCCGGTTCTACGACCCGCAGGATGGCCGGGTGCTGGTGGGGGGCGAGGATGTCGCCACCGTCCAGCAATACAGCCTGCGCGCCGCAATCGGGATCGTCCCGCAGGACAGCGTGCTGTTCAACGAAAGCCTTGCTTACAACATCGCTTACGGGGCCGAAAACGCCGACGAGGCGATGGTGGAACAGGCCGCGCGCGACGCCGCCCTGATGCCGCTGATCGAGCGCCTGCCCGATGGCTTTGCCACCATGGTGGGTGAGCGCGGCCTGAAGCTTTCGGGCGGCGAGAAGCAGCGCGTCGCCATCGCCCGCACGCTGGTGAAGAACCCGCCGATCCTGCTGCTGGACGAAGCGACCAGCGCCCTGGACACCCGCACCGAGCAGGAAATCCTCGGCACCCTGAAACGCATCGCCAAGGGGCGCACCACCATCGCCATCGCCCACCGGCTGTCGACCATCGCGGATGCCGACAACATCCTTGTGCTGGACCATGGCCGGCTCGCCGAAAGCGGCACCCACGCCGGCCTGCTGGCCAAGGACGGCCTTTATGCCGAGATGTGGTCGCGCCAGGCGAGCGAGCGGAGCGACGAAGACAGCGACGCTGCGGCCGAGGCGGCGGAGTAGCCTGCGCCAGAGGATTGCCGCAGGCCGCGCGGCTGGTTACTCCTGTTGTTCGGTGCCCCGTGTCAGGGGTGCGTTGAACCGAAAGAGAGCCCACCCGATGCGCCCAACCCACCTGCCCACCCGCCTGCCCGCCCGTGTCATTGCCGCTTTGCTTGCCACCGCCGCCATTCCGGTCGCAGCGCAAGACGCGCCCGCCGCTGCTGCACCTGAAGCGTCCGCAGTGCCGCTTCCCGCTGCGCTCACCGCTGAAGACATGCCGCCGGTTCCGTTGACGCTGGCCCAGCGCGCGCGGCCCTATCTCGAAGCGCGCGGCGCCGGCTTTGCCGGCTGGGATCCGAATACCCGCGCCGTGCTGATCTCCACCCGCTTTGCCAATGTCAGCCAGCTTCACCGTGTCGAAGCGCCAATGGGCGCGCGTACCCAGATCAGTTTCGAGGCCGAGCCGGTGCGCGGCTCCTATGCTCCGGCCAGGGGCGACATCATCATCGTCGGCAAGGACAGCGGCGGCGACGAGTATTACCAGCTGCACAGCCTGAAGGACGGTCGCCTCACCCTGCTGACCGACGGCAAAAGCCGCAACCAGCTTAACGCGTGGAGCAATGACGGCGAGTTGGTCGGCTTCAGTTCGACCCGCCGCAACGGGGTTGATTCCGATCTCTACGTCATGAACCCGCGCGATCCCGCCTCTGCCCGGATGGTGCACGAAAGCGCCGGCGGCGGCTGGTTCCTGGCCGGCTTTGCGCCCGACAAGCGCACCGCCTATGTCGCCGATTACAATTCGGTGCAGGACGTCGATCTCTATGCGCTCGATCTGGCGACCGGGGCGATGAGTCCGATCGGTGATCCGGCGGCTGAGATCGCTTTCGGGGGACTGAAGGTCGCACCCGACGGAACGCTTTGGATCACAAGCGATCAGGGCTCCGACTTTCAGCGATTGGGCCGACTTGACCCAGCCTCGGGCGTATTCACCGCTGTTTCACGTGAAACATGGGACGTCGACGGCTTCGATCTTTCCGCAGACGGCAGCACCATCGCCTATGTCGTGAACGAGGCGGGGACCGACCGGCTGCGGCTGATGGATGTGGCGAGCGGCACGGTCACCAAGGTCGACGCCCTGCCCGCCGGTCAGATCGGCGGGGTGGAATTCGCACAATGGGGTGAGATCGGCTTTTCGTTCAGCTCCGCCAAAAGCGCAGCCGATGTGTGGTCGCTCGATCCGGCGACGATGCAGCTGACCCGCTGGACGCAGAGCGAAACCGGCGGGCTTGATCCATCGGTGAATGTCGAACCGCGGATCGTGACCACCAAGAGCTTTGACGGGCTGGAGGTCTCGGGCCTGCTCTACTTGCCCGATCCGGCCAAGTTCCCCGGCCCCCGTCCGCTGATCGTCAGCGTCCACGGCGGGCCGGAAGGGCAGAGCACCGCAGGCTTCATGGGGCGCAACAACTATCACCTCAATGAACTCGGCATCGGCATCTTTTACCCCAACGTGCGTGGCTCGACTGGCTACGGCAAAACCTTCGTCAGCCTCGACAACGGCCCGTTCCAGCGCGAGGATTCGGTGCGCGACATGGACGCACTGATCGACGCCGTGCGCGCCGATCCGGCGGTGGATGCGACGCGCGTTGGCCTCTCCGGCGGGTCCTACGGCGGCTATATGTGCTATGCCGCCGCGGTGCAGTTGAAGGACAAGCTGAGCGCGACCCAGTGCACCGTGGCAATCAGCAATTTCGTCAGCTTTCTGGAAAACACCAACCCCTACCGGCAGGACCTGCGCCGGGTGGAATATGGCGACGAGCGGATCCCCGAACAGCGCGCCAAGCTGACCGAAATCAGCCCACTGACCCGCGTCGATGAAATCGAAAAGCCGATGTTCGTCATCACCGGCGCCAATGATCCGCGCGTGCCGAAATCCGAGGCCGATCAAATGGTCGCCGCGATTCGCGCGAATGGCGGCGAGGCATGGCATCTGGTCGCCGCCGATGAAGGCCACGGCTTCCGCAAGAAGGACAATTCGGATTACGCCTTCCTCTCGCAGCTGATGTTCTGGGAAGAACACCTGCTGGGCGAGTGATCAGTCCGTGTGCACGAGGCGCTGGAGAACAGCCAGCGCCTCGTCGCGCCGCGCCCAAGGTACGAACAGGTGATCGTGGTGAAACCCGGCCACGATATTGCAGGCGATCCCGGCACCGGCCAATGCGCCCGACACGGCGGCGGTCAGCCCCACGCCTTCGAGCGCTGAATGCACCATCAGCGTAATACGGGCGAAAGCAGCACCATCACCCTGCCCGGCGACAATCGCCGTTAGGCCTTCGTCCTCGCGGATCAGCGCGAAGGCATCGGTCGGCGCGTCGCCGTCCAGCAGCACGAACTGCCAAGGGTCGGGGTGCAGCACCGGGGCCATCCCCGCCAGCATCGCCGAAAGCTCGCTGACGGGCTGGCGCGGCATTACAGGATGTACTTGCTAAGATCGGTATTGCCCGCAAGGTCGGCCAACCGCTCGCGCACGTAAGCAGCGTCGATCACCACAGTTTCGCCTGTGCGGTCCTCGGCTTCGAAGCTGATCTCTTCCAGCAGCCGCTCCATCACGGTCTGAAGCCGCCGCGCGCCGATATTCTCGACGCCGGAATTCACCTGCGCAGCGATGCGGGCGATTTCCGCCACGGCATCGGCCGTGATATCGAGCGTCACGTCCTCGGTGCCCAGCAGCGCCTTGTATTGCGCGACCAGATTGGCGCGGGTTTCGGAGAGGATGCGGACGAAATCCTCTTCGGTCAGCGCGCGCAGTTCCACCCGGATCGGCAGACGGCCCTGCAATTCAGGCAGCATATCCGAAGGCTTGGCCACGTGGAACGCACCTGATGCGATGAACAATATGTGGTCGGTTTTCATCGGGCCGTATTTGGTGGCCACCGTGGTGCCTTCGATCAGCGGCAGCAGATCGCGCTGCACGCCTTCGCGGCTGACACTGCCGCCGCGTACGTCGCTGACCGCAATCTTGTCGATCTCGTCGAGGAACACGATCCCGTTGGTTTCGGCATTGGCGAGCGCGACGCGGGCGACATCGTCCTGGTCGAGCCGCTTTTCTGCCTCTTCGTCCACCAGCCGGTCCCACGCATCGGGCACGCGCAGCTTCTGGCGGCGGGTGGCCTTGCGCCCGAACGCCTTGCCCATCATGTCGCTGAGGTCGATCATCTGCATCGATCCGCCCATATTGCCCATGTCGAGCGGCATGTTTGGGCTGTCGGCGATCTCGATCTCCACTTCGACATCGTTCATCGCGTTCTGGGTGATGCGCTCGCGGAAGCTGGCGCGGGTCGCCTCGGAGGCGTTATCGCCCACCAGCGCGTTGAGCAGGCGGTCCATCGCGGCTTCGGACGCGGCCTCGCGCACCTTGTCGCGGCGGCTTTCCTTTTCCAGCCGGATCGCTTCTTCGACAAGATCGCGCGCGATCTGTTCGACATCGCGCCCGACATAGCCGACTTCGGTGAACTTGGTCGCCTCGACCTTCACGAACGGTGCTTCGGCGAGCTTGGCCAGCCGCCGGCTGATCTCGGTCTTGCCGCAACCCGTGGGGCCGATCATCAGAATGTTCTTGGGCGTGACCTCGTCGCGCAGGTCCGCGCCCAGACGCTGGCGGCGCCAACGGTTGCGCAACGCCACCGCGACCGCACGCTTGGCGTCTTTCTGGCCGATGATGTGTTCATCGAGAGCGGCGACGATCGCCTTGGGGGTGAGGTTTTCGATCATTTGGTTCTCACTCCCCCTCTCGCTTGCGGGAGGGGGTCGGGGGTGGGAATAATCGGGAGTGGAGACATGCCCACCCCCAGCCTCTCGCGCAAGCGGGAGGGGGGTTAAACGGTCTCGACCGTCAGATTGCCATTGGTGAAGACGCAGATATCAGCCGCGACCGCCATCGCCTTCCTCGCGATGGTTTCGGCATCATCCTCGTAATCGGTCAGCGCCCGCGCGGCGGCGAGCGCGAAATTGCCGCCCGAACCGATCGCCGCGATCTCGCCCATCGGTTCCAGCACGTCGCCATTGCCGGTCAGCACCAGCAACGTGTCCTTGTCCGCGACGATCATCAACGCTTCGAGATTGCGCAGGTATTTATCGGTGCGCCAGTCCTTCGCCAGTTCCACCGCGGCGCGCATCAGCTGGCCGGAATATTGCTCCAGCTTCTTCTCCAGCCGCTCGAACAAGGTGAACGCGTCGGCGGTCGCCCCGGCGAACCCGGCGATGACCTTGCCATCGCCGATCCGCCGCACCTTTTTGGCGTTGGGCTTCATCACGGTGTTGCCCATCGACACCTGACCATCGCCCGCGATCACGGTCTTTTCGTCGCGCCGCACGCCGATGATGGTGGTGCCGTGCCACTGGATCAGGCCATGGCTTCCAGAATCGCTTGTCATGCGCACGAATATGGAGCGCCTGCCCGCAGGATCAAGCGCGCGGACAAGAACCTATGGCCCGCCGGGGCCGCCCGCGCCCGGAAGTCCGCCGCCGCCGACCTGCCCGATATTGCCGAACAGGTCTTCAAGAAAGCTGCGTTCACGGCCCAAGGTCGGGGTCTTGCCGCCATCAGGATCGATATAGGCGACCTGATCGATACCGCTGCGATCAACCTCCACCACCTTGCCCGCATCGTCGAACCGTACGGCCAGTACCGTATGCTCGCGAATGCGCGGACGGGTAAACGGACGCTGGCCGGTGACGCTGGACACGTAGTACCAGGTCGGCTCGCCGAACTGGCTGGTGAAGGTCGGACGGCCGAGCGTGCTTTCAACCGAGCGTTGATTATCGATGCCGGGCTGCACAAGATTGGTCAGCAGCGGATCGACGATATAGCCGCGCGATTCGCGGATCGCCGAGCAAGCCGGCAGCAGCGCCGCCGTGATCAGCACCAGCACGGCACGCCGCAGCGCGCGCTTGCGGCTTGCCTCGGGGTTATTTCTGGCAATTCGCGTCAAACCGTATCCGTCCCGTATCTTGCCGACAAACTGCGGCGGTCTCATATTCCTTGGGTGTTGCGCTTTAAGGGGCTAGGCACAAGCTTGCAACGCACCATCTGCGGACAACCCGGGGCCTAGTCCCACGGGCGGGAATGATGGGGCAGGCTTGAACCGCGCTTGAACGCATCCGCCGCGGCGGCAATCGCGTAGATCGCAGCGGGGCGGACGCAGGCTGGCTGCAGGCCATGTGAGCATATTCGAAAGGCGAAAACTGTAATGTCGTTCCTCTCCCGTCTGCTCGGCACCGCGCCCGATCCGCGTGAAAGCGTGCGCCCCCTGTGGCACCGCGTGATCGAACTGGCGCGCGACCCGGACTATTATGCCGCATGCGGTGTGGCAGATACGATCGCTGGCCGGTTCGATCTGATCACGGCTGTGCTCAGCACGGTGATGGTACGGATCGAAGCCTCGGAAATGCGGTCCGAAAGCGCGCTGCTTGCAGAGCTTTTCGTCGAGGACATGGACGGGCAATTGCGCGAATTCGGAGTGAATGATGTGGTGGTGGGCAAGCGCATCGGCAAGCTGATGAGCGTGCTCGGCGGCAGGCTGGGCGCCTATCGCGGGGCGCTCAACGCGGGCGATCTCGACAAGCTGACCGGCGCGGTGGAGCGCAACGTGACCTTTGCCGAAGGGGCCGATGAAGCCGCCAGCGCTGCCAAAGTCGCAGAGCGGCTGCTCAAATTGTCGCAGCGTCTCGCACGCTTCAGCGACGAGGAAATGCTGAAAGCGAGCGCAATCTGGTGAACACGCCCGCGACCCGATCCGAATTGACCCGCATGGTCAAGACCCGACCACTGCCGGGCGCACCGCTGGTGATCGAGGCCAGCGCGGCCGAACGCGCCGCGCTCGCGGCCCGATTCGGGCTGGGCGAGATCGCCGTGCTGCGGGCCGAAGTCGCGCTTGAGGCAAAGCCCAGCGCCATTCGCGCCACCGGGCGGCTGAACGCCAGGGTAATGCAGCCTTGTGCCGTCAGCGGCGAGCCGTTTCCGGTCACCATCGACGAGCCGATCGACCTGCGCTTCATCGAACAGCGCGGGTCCGCCGCGAGCGGCGAGGGCGAGGAAATCGAGATCGAACTCGAAGCCGATGACTGCGACGAAATCGAATTTTCAGGCGACATGTTCGACCTCGGCGAGGCGGTGGCGCAAACGCTCGGCCTTGCGATAGACCCCTATGCCGAAGGGCCGGGCGCCGACGCGGCGCGCAAAGCAGCGGGCATTGTCGCTGAAGGCGAGCAGGACGGCCCGCTGGCGGCGATGCTGAGCACGCTCAAGAAGGGCTGAGCGGGCGGGCTGCTGGCCGGTTATTGCTGATCCAGCGGACGGGTGATCCAGATCCGCGCCTGCTCGATCTCCTCGGCGGCGAAGGCGTGGGATTCCAGCGGCAGGATCGCGCCGAAGTTCTCGACTGCCAGTTCGGCGATCCGGGGTGCGCCCACGACCGCATAGCGCCGCACCGGCACGATCGACTTGAAGCTGGCGAGCAAGCCCTGCGGCGAAAGGAAAGCGCCGGGGGCGAACTCCTCCGTCTTGCGCAGATCGAGCAGCAGGCGGAGATCATCGTGCGTCGCGATGGCACTATCGACCACCCGCGCCATTTCCTCGACCTGAGCACGGTCGAGCCGGCGGTCGAAGACGAACGCGATATAGGCCGTACCATCGGCGTGCAGCAGTTCCGACTTCATCGGCGGTCTCCTCCGTTCCGGCTCAGACGCGGCGGCTAACTGGGCAATGCGCGCACCTGCGGCAAACGCGGCAGCGAATCGGTCTCGGTTCTGGCCACGTCCGAAGGCCCAATGAAGCGACTACTGGCGAGTCAGGGGCGATCTTCTCTAACACAGAATTGTGTCGCAAATAAAAGGCCGGGCCGCGACGCTGCGAGAGCCAGTTAGCGCTCAACTCCGCCCAAGTTTCCGCATAAATATCAGCTATTAATCCAGGTTATTTCTTCGTCATCCGGCGCAACTGCCTTTCGTTCGAACGCTTAACCGGCCCAGTCCCGGCGGCGCTTCGATAGGCTGCGTTCCAGACAACAAGGAGATTGAGCATGACGAGAGATTCCCGAACGGCCTCTACCGGCACGCACGACGGTTCCGAAATGCGCGACGAACTGCGGCACGATGCCGACCGCCTCAAGGATACCGCCAAGGACCGGGCCAAGCAGGAAGCCGAAACCCGCAAGGGCGAGGCCGCGTCCGCGATGGGATCGGCATCCTCGGCGTTCCGCACCGCCGCCGATGAACTGCGGCAGGACGGGGACGCGCCCGACTGGATGGCGTCCGCGATGCAGCAGGCAGCCCGCAAGATTGACGGTATGGCTGGCCAGATCGAAGGGCGCAGCATCGATGACATCGGGCGGCAGGTCACTGATTTCGCGCGCCAGAGCCCCGGCGCTTTCCTGGCAGCTTCCGCCGCCGCCGGATTCGCCGCCGCCCGTGTCCTGCGCGCCGGAGCGGACAAGAAGCGGCACGAGCACGGCGACGGGCACAGGTATGGCCGCAGCGACTGGAGCACATCAGGCTCGCGCAGCGGCACCGCCACAAACACCGGCACCGGCACCGGCGCCGGGACCGGGACAGTCAGCGGCGCTGGCACGTCGACCAGCATTGGCACCGGCGCCGGCGGCAGCATGACCGGCGACACCTCTCAGGGTTACGCCGGCACCAGCGGCAACATCGGAGGCGCCACACGATGACAGACCGCAGACACGACCCGGTGACGGGGGCGCCGCAACGGACGGGCACCAGCGCCGATGACGAGAATGTCGTCGATCTGGTGGGTCGCCTGACCCAGCAGGGCGCGCATCTTGCCCGCGAACAGGTCAGCCTGATGCAGGCCGAAGTCCGCGAAGCGACTCAGGAGATCAAGCTCGCCGTCGGCGCGATGGCCGGGGCGGTGGTATTCGGCGTAGCGGGCCTCGGCGTGCTGCTGATGGGGTTCGCCTATCTCGTCGGCGCAGCGCTCGAAAACCTTGCGCTCGGCACCATCATCGTCGGTTCGGTGACCCTGGTGATCGCCGGGATTCTTTACGCCAGCGGCAAGAGCAAGGTCGACAAGGACACTCTCAAGCCCAACCGCACGATCGACACCATCACCGATACGCCCGCCGCAGTCGCGGGCGGTACCCATACGACCGGAGGACGACATGACCACTAAGACCGACAATCGCAGCTCTGATGAGATTGAACGTGATATCCGCGCCACCCAGCAGGACATGCACCGCACCGTCGAACAGATCGAAGGCGAATTGACCGGACGCAACATGCTCAATTCGCTGCTCGACAAGGCGGACGAGAACGGCGTCGACACCCGCTATCTGATCGATGCGGCACGGCGCAATCCGCTGGCGCTGGGCATGATCGCGGTGGGCGGGCTGTGGCTCGTCAGCGATGCGGACGCACGGCCATCGGCGATAAAGCCGTCGTTTGGCGGTTCGGGCAGCAACGATTCCGACCATGAATACGATACCGGCGGCTGGCACCCGGAACACCGCACCTATGTCGAGCACATGGCGCGCTGCGAGCGGCAGGCCAACGAGGACGATCAAAGCTATCGTCGCCGCCGGGATCAGAGCCGTGCCAGCTATTTCATGATCGAGCAGGGCCATGACGAGGACGAAAGCGGCTTCCGCAAGCGGCTCGACGAAGCCACTGAAAAGCTGCGTAGGCGGCGCGACGAGGCAGCCGAGAAGCTGCACGAGCGGCGCCACAACGCCGGCGAGCGAGCACGTGACCTAACCCACCAGTCGCGTGATCGCGCCAAGCAGGCGGCCGGGTCGGCGCAGGATTTCTATTACGACAACCCGCTGATCAGCGGCCTGGCGGCAGCCTTCGTCGGTGCGGTTGCCGGTTCCGCCCTGCCTACGACCCGCACGGAAGAAGACTATGTCGGCGGGCTTGGCGAACAGGCGCTCGACACCGCGCAGGCCAAGGCCAAGCAGACCGGTGAGCATGCCCGGCACAAGAAGGACGAGATGATCGACAAGGCCGACCGGAAAATGGCCGAAACCGGCGATCACAACCGACAAAGCGGAACTTCGCAGCCGGTTTGATCCCAACCGGTCAAGCGGACGGCGCGGCGGCGGAGGCGATCAGGCCTGCGCCGCCGCTTTCGTTTCGATAGCGAAATCGATCGGTTTGAAGCTGCCCCCGTTGGACGCATAGGCCGAACACGCGGTCAGCCCGATCACGAGATCCATTTCCGCCCGGAACCGGATGTGGTCGCCCGGCCCGGTCTGCGGCGGCAGCACCGCAATCCTGCCTTCGGGGCCGACTGCAACATTCATGAAGATGTTGAAGGCGGTGGGGATCGCGTCCGGTTCGACGCCGAACGGTTGCAACGCCTCGGCCAAATTGCCGAAGCAGCCGCGATGCCGGGGCTTGTCCGGGTAGAAATGATCGAAGGTGGCGAACGAACAGGGCGTGAGCAGGAAGTCGTGATGCGGCGCGGTATCCTCGACAATCGTCAGCATCACGCGCGAGCGGTTCGACCACAATCGCGAGCCTGCCGTGAGACGCACGCTTTCCTCGTAATCGAAGGTCCGGCCGTTGGAGAGCACCTCCGCCGGTTCGTCCGCCGCGATCGCCAGCATATCGCTGACCTGCCCGCCCAGCGGGTCGATCACTGTCAGGTAGTCCCCCTTTGCCAGAGTGACGGCAACCCCGGTGCGGGGCGCGATCCGGCGGATCATGACAGGTCCTTGGGCGAGTACGGGCATTTCCAGTCGTTCCCGACCATTCGCCCGCTATACTGCCGAGCTTCGCTCACCTCGCCATGGCGGGCGATCATCGGGTTGGGTTCTCCGTCGAATTCCTCGTCGCGCGCCAGAATGACTTCGCGCATCCGCTCGTAGCGCTGCTGCGCGCGCAAGCGTTCGAACTGATCGTGAGGATTGAGCACGATGGTGGGATAGGCCGCCCGGCGTGCGCGGCGTGCGGCGCGGGGGTGAAGGCCCACCGCAAAATAGGCCCGCCCGCCGAAGCTCAGGGCAAAATGCGGATCATCGGGATCGTCGCTGTAGGCCGGATCATAGTCGTTCCCGCGCCGCCCGTCCCGGGCGATCATCGAACCGAGTCTCGCCCATAGCGCCTCCTCGAACGCGTTTTCCGTCAAGCGCGTCGGCCCTGCGAACACCACAGCAAAACTGCGAAAGCCCTGCTCGTCCGGGTCATGACGCTCGCTCCACTGCACCAGCGCATCATGAATACGGCGATCATCGCACGCGCTGGTGATCGAGCGAGCGGTCACGATTTCCAGCGTGCCGCGTGCCAGCGCCGACTTCGCACCGACGCAGGGAAAATCCGGGCGTTCGACCAGGGCGGCGAGACTGCGCTGAAGTTGCCTATGCGCTTCATCCTCAGCAGTCTCGCGATTCTCCGCCTCAGGGGCGAACGCCATCGCCGCACTCTTCTTTATAGAATAGTTCGCCAAGTTTTCGTAACCTTCAGTGATATTCTAGAACAGTATACAAGCGGACCGATAATTCTACACTTGACCTGACGAAGCATACTCAAGTTCTAGTGAATTATTTTCATATACTACAACGACCTGCACTTTGCTTCTCTAGCATAGGTTAAGCGTCGCAGGTCCGCAGGAACCAGTTCACGGTCGCCTGCGGAGGCCCAAGCACCGCGCCTGTCCGGACGTGGAGAAGCCGTCCCACGCCTCGTCCCGCGAGTGAACCAGCCCGGCGGGTCGGACGAAACATTCCCCCGTGCGGGCCTCTTTCAGTCGGCAGGGGCACGATCGCCCCGTCCAGAAAGAGGAGAGCGAACATGAGCAGGAATGTGGCATCCGCCGTATTCGAAACCCGCGCAGAGGCCGAAGCTGCCATCGATGACCTGCGGAAGGCCGGAATCGGCGAAAACGCGATCTCCGTCATCAGCAAGCATGACGAGGCGTTCGAACGGGCGCACGATCACCACGACGGCGACGATCACCACCACCGCGAGGCCGACACCAAGGCAAGCGGCGCCGGCAAGGGCCTCGCAATCGGAGCCGGCACGGGGGCCGTTGCCGGTCTGGCAGCGCTCGCCATTCCCGGCGTCGCGCCGTTCTTTGCCGCTGGCGCGGTGGCCGAAGCACTCGGCATCGTCGGCAGCACGGCAGCGACCAGCGCTGTGGTCGGCGGCGCTATCGGCGGCTTGACCGGTGCGTTGATGAAGTACGGGGTCGCCGAAGATGACGCCCGCTATTTTGACGAGCACCTCCAGCGCGGCGGTTACTGGGTCGGAGTCGATCTCGACGATAGCCGCGCCAGCGGGAGCGAGGTGGAAACCATCCTTTACCGCCATGGCGGGCACACCTCGGGTCGCCCGCGCGATACGCATGACCGGAACATGCCAGCTGGGGCTGCCGGTACGCATTCGACCAGGACGGATCACGTCGACCGCCACGATGTCGGCGGGACGGCTCCGGCGGGCACCGCAGGCAACGGGCCGGGCCGTGACCGTCAGCGCGGCACAATTCCCCGCGATCCCACCCTGCGATAGAACGAAAACGGGCGGCCATCGCGCCGCCCGTTCTTCATTTTCAGCTTAGGATCGTAGCGCTGCTGCTGCGGGCGGAAACGTGCCCGATCAGAACGGGATATCGTCGTCCAGATCGTCATAGCCGCCCGAACTGCCACCGGAAGAACCGGAAGCTCCGCCGCCGCCGCCGCCCTGATCCCAGCCGCCGCCCGACGAACCACCGCCGCCAGCGCCGTAACCGCCCGAGCGGCCGCCGCCACCTCCGGCCGTACCGCCGCCGCCTTGCGCGCCATCGAGCATGGTGAGCGTGCCACCGAGGCCCTGAATGACGATTTCGGTGCTATACCGATCGGCCCCGCTTTGGTCCTGCCACTTGCGGGTCTGCAGCTTGCCTTCAACGAAGACCTTGCTGCCTTTCTTCAGGTAGCGTTCGACCACGCCAACGAGACCTTCGGAAAAGATCGCGACCGTGTGCCACTCGGTCTTTTCCTTGCGTTCGCCGGTCTGGCGATCCTTCCACGTCTCGGACGTGGCGATACGCAGGTTGGCGACCTTCCCGCCGTTCTGGAACGAACGGATTTCCGGATCGGCCCCCAGATTGCCGATCAGCATGACCTTGTTGAGCGAACCCGCCATCCAAATATCCTTCCCGTCAAAAGCTTGCGCGCGCCGCAGCGCGACTCTCGCCCGGCTCCATAGGACATCAAAGCGGACGAGACGACAAGCGCCAAAAGCTAATCCCCCGCTTAGCGTGCCGGGTAGCGCAAACGACCCAGAAAACGCGTCAGGCTCGGCAGTTCGCGGTCCTTGCCCAGAAACTGCGCCTTGGCCTTTTCGAACCGCATCACCCCGTCGATCCGCCGTTCGAGGAAGGCGTGAGTATCCGCCTTGCCTTCGCTGTCGTCATTGACGAACACGGCCAGCGTTGCGCTGTAAATGCCGGCCAGAATCGCGCGTTTGGTGTAATGGTTGTAATCGGTCGCGGTATCCCCTGCGAGCCGCCACATGATATCGGCCGAGTGCCAGCCCAGCTTCAGCGCACGCGGTGCGTTCTGCGGCTGCGCCATTACCGCCAGCGCGCGGCGCACCGCCTCGTCCACGTCCGCCACCTCATCCAGCCGGAAAGCGACCAACGTGCGGATACGCTCGCGGATCTTGAGCGTGGCGAGCCGCTGCGCCGGCCATTCGGCCTCCATCGCCTGATCGACGGATGTGATCCACGCTGCGATCATCTCCATCGCCAGCCCGCCTGCACCCTTGCCCGGAAAGGCCAGCCGCGCGACATCGGGATCGCAGTCGGCCATTTCGGCAGCCGCCATGAGCGCGGTTTCGTTCCAGCCATCGAAGATCGCCGAAGCGGCGATATCAGGCGCAAGCGCGACGCGCAGTTCATCCAGCGTCATGTCGGCGAAATCGTGGGTCTGTGGGGTCATGTCAGAGAGAAGGCCCGTACTGGCGTTTTGGTTCCTTGCCCGCGCGCTTATCGTCGGCATCCTGGAACGCCTGCTTCAACAAGGTATTGCCGTTCATCAGTTCGACATATTGCCGCGCGGAGCGGCCCGAGTTGTCGTTGCGGTCCGCATCCGCGCCCTTATCCAGCAGCAGCCGCACCAGTTCGGTATTGCGCTGATGCACGGCGGCGATCAACGGCGTTTCACCGGTCTGGTCGCTGACATTGACGTCCGCCCCGCTTTTGATCAGCGCCTCGACCCCTTCGATGAAGCCGAGCGTGGTGGCCATCTGCAGCGGCGTCAGGCCTTTCTTGTTGCGGATATTGGGATCGGCCGAACGCTGGAGCAGAAACCGTACCCACAAGGCGTCGCGACGCTGCACGACGAGGTGAAGGCCAGTATCCCCGCTGGTGATATCGCGGCTGTTGACGATCGTGCTGCCCGGCTGGTTCAGCATATCGGTGGCCGTGTCGCCATCGCGCTCCTTGACCGCTTCGAGGAACTTGTACCCGTCCGATTGGAACTGCGCTGCGGCCGGGAACGACACCGCGAAAGCCAACGCCAGTGTCAGCGCCATCGCCATCTGGGGCAGGATTGCGCTGGCAATCCGCGCGCGAGACCCTAACTTGCGCAAAACCTCGACAGCCACGGTTTGATCCTTTCGCATTTGCTGTAACCCAAGCCCCTGTAACATCAGCAGCGGCTGCAATCGCAAGACTCCAGTTAGCAGACCATGAACCGTATCAACAAGCCTTCGCCCCGTATTGCCGCCCTGCTTGCCGCCGCCGCGCTGGCGCTGACCGGGTGCGGTGCCACTGCGCCCGCAGCCGAGCCGCCGCTGGCAGGAGCCGATATCGGCGGCGATTTCGCGCTCACCAACAGCGCGGGCGAAACCGTGCGCTGGGATGATTTCGCAGGGCAGTACCGCGTGGTCTATTTCGGCTATGCCTTCTGCCCTGATATCTGCCCCACAGACATGCAGCGCGTGGCGCAGGGGCTGAAGGTGCTGAAGGCAGCCGATCCCGACACCGCGGCGAAGATCACGCCGATCTTCATTACCATCGATCCCGATCGCGACACCCGCCAAGTGGTGGGCGAATTCGCCGCCGCGTTCTCGCCCGACATCATCGGGCTGACCGGCACGCCCGAACAGATCGCCGCCGCCGCCAAGGCGTTCCGGGTGTTCTACGCCAAGGGTGAGGCGGTGGACGGCGGCGGTTATCTGGTTGATCATTCCAATATCGTCTATCTGTTCGGCCCGAATGGCGAGCCGCTGGCCACGCTGCCGGTCGATCAGGGCGCAGATGCGGTCGCAACGGAACTGGCACGGTGGGTGAGTTGAGGGATCGCTTCTGGGAACTGCCGCTGGGCAAGCTCGACCGCGCTGAGTGGGAGGCGCTGTGCGACGGTTGCGGGCGGTGCTGCCTTCACAAGATCGAAGATGAAGACACAGGCGAAATCCACGACACCAATGTCGCCTGCCGTCTGCTCGACACCGGCACCGCACGCTGCAGCGACTATCGCAACCGCAAGGCCTTCGTCCCCGATTGCCTGCGGTTGACACTCAGGATCGTCGAGCAGGTCAATTGGCTGCCCTCCACCTGCGCCTACCGCCTGCGCGCCGATGATCGCCCGCTGCCGGAATGGCATTACCTCATTAGCGGCGATCCTGACGCGGTGCGCCGCGCCGGCGTATCGGTGGTGGGCCGGGTGGTGAGCGAGACCGACGCAGGCCCGCTCGAACATCATATCACCGATTGGCCCTCGCCGCCCCGCCGCGGCCGCCCCGATCGCGCCGGTCGTCACGATCGTCATGCGCACGAGGCCGAGGAAGAAGGCGCGTGATGGACTGGCTGCGCCGCACCCAGCCCGAACCAGCTATCGCGCTGGGGGACACCACCGTGCCGATCGTGCTGCGGCGGCTGCACAATGCCAAACGGCTGACCCTGCGGCTCGCACCCGACGGCAGCGAAGTGCGCATCACCCTGCCCGCCTGGGCCGAAAGCCGCGAGGCGATCGCCTTTGCCCATGCCCGCGCCGACTGGCTGGAAAGCCAGTTCGCCCGCCTGCCGCAGCGCGCCGTTCCGGTGCCGGGGGGCGAGGTGCGCTATCGCGGCGCAGGTTTGCGCATCGCATGGGAACCGCGCGCCCCGCGCCGCCCGGCGGTGGATGGCGAAGCGCTGCGCCTCGGCGGGCCGCAAACGGGCCTCGAAACCCGCATCCGTCGCTGGCTGGAAGCCGAAGCCCTGCGGTTGTCGGAAGCCGACATGCACGATTATTGCACTGCCGCCGGTCTCGATCCGGTGCCGCTGGGGCTGACCCGTGCACAGCGGCGCTGGGGATCGTGTTCGGACAAGAGCCGCATCCGCATCAACTGGCGGCTGGTGCAGGCCCCCGATTTCGTCCGCCGCTCGGTGGTCGCGCACGAAGTCGCACATCTCGTCCATTTCGATCACAGCCCGGCCTTTCACGCGCTGCTGGGGCGCATCTATGATGCCGATATCCGGCAGGCCGACCGCTGGCTGAAGGAGCATGGGCGCGGACTCTACGCCGCATTCGGCTGAGCGGAGCCCTTTGCCTTCGCCGCCAGCACTCCCTATATTAGGGCCATGCTGTCCAAGTCGCGCTTCAACCCCGCCCCCGGCATTGCCGATTTCTGGAACGAGATCCGGCGTCCGCAGCCCTATCGCTGGCCGATCCTCGGGCTGTCGATCCTGCCGGTCGCGCTGATCCTGTATTCGGCCATGGGAACCACGGTCTACAAGGATCCCGAGCGCCCCCGCATCACTTACATCACCACCTTCGATCCGACCCGAACCGACGCGCAGATCATCGCTTCCAACCGTGCCAATCAGGAGGTGAAGACCCTGCGCGAAGCCGAGGAAGCCCGCATCGCAGAGCGCAAGCGCGAACTGTACAAGGCCCTGGGCGCGGCGGCAGGCATGGATGTCGACGCAATCGAGCGCAAGGCCGATGCCGAGCGTGCTGCCGAAGAGGCTGCCGCAGCCAAGCGGCGCGCGGAACTGCTCGGGCAGGTCGGCACGGCCGCTGCCCAAGCCGACGAAGGCGCTGACCAAGGCACTGGCGAAGGCGCTGGGCGATAGGCGCTGCCGCCTCTCCCACCGATCACGACTGGATGGCCGCCGCCGCGCGGCTGGCACTACGCGCGCGCGCGTTATCATGTCCCAATCCCGGCGTGGCTGCGCTGGTGGTCCATCATGACCGGGTGATCGCACGCGGCTGGACGCAGCCCGGCGGGCGGCCCCATGCCGAGGCCGCGGCGCTGGCAGGGCTCGCGCCCGAAGTGCTGGCCGAATCGACGCTGTACGTCACGCTCGAACCCTGCGCGCACCGGTCGCCGCGCGGCCCGGCCTGCGCCGATCTGATCGTTGCCGCGCGTCCGGCCCGGGTGGTAGTCGGCCAGCACGACCCCGATCCGCGCACCTCGGGCGCAGGGCTGGCGCGGCTGGCAGCGGCTGAGATCGCGACCCGCCTGCTTGATGATCCCGCCTCCGCCGCCAGCCTCGCCGGGTTCCTGACCCGGCAACGCTTCGGCAGACCTCAGGTGACCCTGAAGCTGGCGACCTCGCTCGACGGCTGCATCGCGCTCGCCGATGGCACCAGCCGATGGATTACCGGCAAGGCCGCACGCGCCCATGTCCATGCCCAGCGCGCACAGCACGACGCCATTCTCGTGGGTGGCGGGACGTGGCGGGCAGATAGCCCCCGGCTCGATGTGCGCCTGCCCGGACTTGAGATGCGCTCCCCCCGGCGCGTGGTGTTGACCCGTGGCACTGCGCCGGACGGTGTGAACGCGATTGCCGCGCCCGAAGCCATCGCGGGCCTCGAGGGCGTGTTGAACCTCTATGTCGAAGGCGGAGCGGAGACTGCGGCAGCCTTCCTCGCCGCGGACCTCGTCGACGAACTGCATCTATACCGCGCACCGATTTTGATCGGCGATGGTCGCCGCAGCCTCGGCGCGCTGGGCCTCGCCAGCCTGAATGCCGCGCACGGGCGCTGGGCGCTGCATGAACGCCGCCAGCTTGGCAGCGATGATTTCGCCGCCTATTGGCGCACCCGTAACTAGGAAGGACGCAGGCACCATGTTCACCGGCATCGTCACCGCCATCGGCACCATCGCCAGCGTCGAGCAGCGCGGCGATATGCGGCTGCGTATCGCGGCGCCGCTGGACCCGGCGCGGATCGACATCGGCGCGTCGATCGCATGTTCGGGCGTGTGCCTGACCGTGGTCGAACGCGGCGGCAGCGCCGGGGATGCGTGGTTCGACGTCGATGTCTCGGGCGAAACGGTCAGCCGCACGATGCCCCGCATGTGGGAGGCGGGCGCGAAGCTCAATCTCGAACCGTCGCTGAGGCTCGGCGACGAATTGGGCGGGCATATCGTCACCGGGCACGTCGATTCGGTTGGCGAAGTGGTGCTGGCCCGGCAGGACGGCGGCAGCTGGAAGGTCGCGATCCGCGCGCGGGCCGAAATGGCGCCGTTCATCGCCGAAAAGGGATCGATTACCGTCAATGGCGTGTCGCTGACCGTCAATGACGTGCGCGACCGGGCCGATGGCACCTGCGATTTCCTGCTCAACATCATTCCCCACACCGCCGAAGTGACAACGCTGGGCGATCTGGCGGTGGGCGACCGGGTCAACCTCGAGATCGACGTGCTGGCGCGTTACCTCAAGCGGATGCAGTCGTTGGCCGCGGGATAGCGCACCGCGTTCAGTTCCGCGGTGGGTTTCCTGAAGCAGGAGACAGATGAGACACTGTCCAAGGTTCGAAAATCCCGCCCTGCGGCAATGATCGGGCACAAGATCGAAAGACGAACCGCGGGGCATCAGTGCCACGCTGCCGCGTCACCGGCGAGTAGGAAAGCCGCGATCAGTCAACCTGTCGCCGAAATCCTTGCCACCCTTGCGCGGGGGCCCGGATCGCCAGCGGCGACCGCAGCGGTGGCCGGTGCGCGGTGCTCGGCTGCGAACCAATCATAGGTCTTGCGCAATCCTGCCGAAAGCGCGGTCGCAGGCTCCCACCCCAGCAATTCGCGGGCCTTGGTGATATCGGGGCGGCGGCGCTGGGGATCATCGGTCGGCAGGGCGTGGTGGACGATGGGGACCGGCCCATCGGCGATGTCGCACAGGGTTTCGACCAGCTCCGCAATCGTCAGTTCGTGCTGGTTGCCGATGTTGATCGCCAACAGATCGGGCATTTCCGCGCCCATCAGCCGCATCAGCGCGTCGACCGTATCCGCGACATAACAGAAGCTGCGCGTCTGGCTGCCGTCGCCATAGATCGTCAACGGCGCGCCCGAAAGAATCTGGCCGATGAAGTTCGACACCACCCGCCCATCGTCGATCCGCATATGCGGGCCATAGGTGTTGAATATCCGCGCCACCCGCACATCGGCCCGACCGCAGCGCGCGAAATCAAATGCCAGCGTCTCGGCGGCGCGTTTGCCTTCGTCATAGCAGGCGCGCGGCCCGGTGCAGCTGACATTGCCGCGATAGTCCTCGCGCTGGGGATGCACCGCAGGATCGCCGTAAACCTCGCTGGTCGAGGCAAGCAGGAACCGCGCGCCCGATTGCTCCGCCAGCCGCAGCAGGCGATCGGTGCCCACCACATTGGTCAGCATCGTGTGTTCGGGATCGGCCTGGTAGAGTTCGGGCGAGGCAGCGCAGGCCAGATTGTAGATCCGCCGGATCGACCGGGTTTCGCGCATCACCTCCTGCGGCAGCGGATGGGAAATGTCGCCCCAGACGAAGCGGAAGTCGGCAAATTTCTCCAGCGCGGCCAGATTGGGCACCCGCGCCGTCTGCAGATTATCGAGGCACAGCACCCGCTCGCCCGCCTCCAGCAGCGCACGGCACACGTGCGAGCCGATAAAACCAGCCCCTCCCGCCACCAAAGTCCAGCCTTCGGGTTCGCGTTTCATGCCATCTCTCTCCTGTCGGCAGCGGTTTTATCGGTATTTGCAACGTCGATCGCGAACCACAGATCGGCTTCGAATTGTTCGCCGCGGCGGGCGGCGCTATGGTGTTCCAGCACGGCGCCGCGGGCCGCCTTGCCGAGCTTTCGTGCCGGACGGCCCAGCGCGGCGATGACTTCGGCGCTGTCATCGGCGAGGATGATCTCGCTGCCCGGTCGCAGCACGGTCTCGATGCCCTGCCACTTGTCGGAAATGATCGGCGTTCCGCACGCCCCCGCTTCGAACAATCGCACCGATGGCGACCATCCGGCAGCGATCATGTCGGCGCGGGTGACGTTGAGCGTGAAGCGCGAGGCGGAGTAGAATGCGGCGTGCTGTGCAGGCGGCAGGTGCTCGATCCGCTGAACATTGGACGGCCATGCGATGTCGGCCGGATATTGCGGGCCGGCAACCGCGAAGCGCAGATCGGGGCGGCGACGCGCCGGTTCGATCAGCAGCCGCTCCAGCGTCGGCTGGCGATCCGGGCTGTAGGTGCCGAGATAGGACAGATCCCACCGCACCGGCACTTCAAGCGGGCGATAGCGCGCCGTGTCGACCGAACAATAGAGCGGCCGTGCGCTGCGGGCGCCGTAATCCCGCTCCAGCCGCGCCAGCGTCTCGCCGCCGGAGAACGAGAAGTAGATATCATACCCCGCGATCAGATCGCGCGAGAGGTAATCGCAATCCTCGCGGTCCAGCCGGGCAAGGGTGACGGGCGTGTCGATGTCGTAAAAGCAGGTGACGCCGCGCGCATGGGCCTGCACGAAGGCGCCTACCGCAATGCCATCGGGCACGTAGGAGCCGACCATCACCGCATCGGCCTCTGCAATGTCCTCGCGCCAATCCTCCAGCGCCGCGACACTGTCGTAATAGGCCAGCTTGCAGAAATCCGGATCGGGCAGGTCGCGGTGGTCGGCGTACCACGGCACGTTGCGTTCGAGGAACAGCACCTCATTCCCGCGCTCGGCGAAGGCGGATAACAGCGCACGGAAGGTGGTGGCGTGACCATTGCCCCATGACGAGGACAGGCTCAGCCCAAGGACGATCAGCTTCATGCCGCCACCTCGCGCCGCGCTTCGTGCAGCCGCTGCAGCACACTGTCGACCACCTCGGCCCGCAGTTCATATGTGTGTTCGCGCCGCACGCGCTCCAGCGCGGCTACGCCGATGGCCTGCGCCCGGTCAGGCGTGAGGCCCGCCAGATGCTCCGCCACGTCCTGCCCATCGCGTGCGACCAGCACTTCCTTATCCGGAGCGAGGAACATTTCGATGCCCTCCCACGCATCGGTGATCAGGCAGGCTCCGGCTCCGGCGGCCTCGAACACGCGGGTGGCGGGGGAATAGCCGATGGCGGCCATCGAATCGCGCGCCACATTCAACACCGCGCGCGGGGTGCAGTTGAAGGCGTTATGCGCGCCCGTGCCGACATGACCGATCGCCTCGACATTGGCGGGCATCGCCTTGTCCGCCCAGCCATTTCCGCCGATCAGGAAGCGTTTGCGCGGCCATGCGCCGGCGGGCCGGAGGAAGAATTCCTCCACCCGTGCCTCGCGATCGGGCAGCCGGTTGGCGAGGAAGGCAAGGTCGCACGCAAAGCGCGGGTCGGGCGGCACCGGAAAATGCGTGGTCACGTCGAGCGCGTTGTAGATCGGCACGCATTCGCGTGCGCCGAAGCCGCGATAGGCATCGACCACCGGCGGCCCGCCGCCATAGGTGAACACCAGATCGAGGTTTGGCAGCGCGCGGCGAACCGGATGATCGGGATCGGCTCGCATTTCTTCCAGCGTCGCGGCGGCATCGACATCCCAATAGATCGTGAGCGCATCGGCCCGCGCCTCGCGCAGCACCCCTTCGAGCAGTTCGCGATCATAGACGCCGACGCCGTTGGCCTTCACCACCACATCGGCCCTGCCCGCTTCGCCCAACACCTGCGCCAGGCCTTCGGGTGTGGCGGGGTAGACGACGGAGCGCGCCCATTCGGGCGGCTCGATATCGCGATGCGCCTGCCGGTCATAGGCATCGGGTTCGTAGAAGGTGATGTCGTGCCCACGTGCTGCCAAGGCCCGCAGGATACCGCGGTAATAGGTCGCCGCTCCGTTCCAGTAGGACGAAAGCAGGCTCGATCCGTAAAATGCGATTTTCATGCGGTCTCCTGTAGCCGTTTCGTGGTGCGCACCGGGCTGCCCAGCAGCGCCAGTAGTTCGTCGACACGGTGCGCGCAGGTGTGGCGTTGGCGAATGGTTTCGAGCCCGTGCGCGGCGAGGTCGGCGCGCATGGCGGGATCGGCGGCCAGATCGGCAAGGCAGGCGGTCATCTGCGCGCCGTCGCGGGCGATCAGGTAATCGGTTCCGGGCCGGAACAGCCCCTCGGCATCGTCCCACGGTGCGCTAACCAGCGGGATGCCGCAGGCCAGCGCCTCGAACACGCGGATGGTGGGGATGCCGGGAAGCTGCTCGGCATAGAAGCGGCGCGGCACGTGGACGGTGGCGAGAGCCTGCGCGAAGATCTCCGGCGCGCCCGCATTGGGCGCCCAGCCGCGATAGCGCGCGCCGTGGCGGGCCAGCATCTCCAGCGCCGCTGCGGGATAGCGCACCCCGTAGATGTCGAGCGGCAGTCCCGCCGCCTGCGCCGGACGCAGCAGAAACTCCGTCAGCTCATCGGAGCGTTCGCCGTCGCCCCAGTTGCCGATCCAGACCAGACCTTGGCGCCCGGTTTCCTGCTCGGGCGGGCGGAAGCGGCGCAGATCTGCGGCTTCGTGCCACACATGGACATCGCGTCCCCAGCCCCAGCCGCGATAGACCTCGGCCAGCGCCTCCCCGAAGGCGAGCACCCCGTCATAGCCCGACAGGTCATAGGCGCGCATCTCCTCCGGCGCGCTCACCGCGCGGTGGTGGGTATCGTGGAACAGCAGCCGAAACCGCGGGCCGCGCTTGCGCAAGGTGCCGAGCCGCGCGACCAGATCGGGTGTGTTCCATTCATGCACGATAACGAGATCGGCATCTGCGACCAGCCCCTCCAGATCGGCATCTTCCGGATAAATCTGCGGGGCGAGCCGGGGGTAGCTTTCCTCGAACGCCTTCAGTCCCGCGACACCATGATCGGCGATCAGGTTGGCCCGGCTCCACGCGCCGTGCGGTTCATAGGCGCGGGCATCGTGACCGCGCGCGATCAATTCGTCGAGCACCCCGCGCAGGAAATGGGCGTTGCCGTGGTTCCAGCACGATGTGAGCGAATGGGTGAAATAGGCGATCCTCATGCCGCCGCCTCCCGATCAGGGCGGAACGTCCGGTACAGCGCCATGACCGCGTCCGCCGTGGCGGCAGGCGTGTAACGCGCCGCCCGCGCCTGCGCTGCTGTGCCAAGCTGCTGGCGCAGCGCCGGGTCGCCATGCACCCGCGTAATCGCGGCGGCGAACCCCTCGGCATCGTCCGGATCGCTGAACAGCGCGGCCCCGTCCCACAATTCGCGGAAGGTCGCGATGTCGGACAGGACCAGCGCGCAGCCCGCCGATGCAGCCTCCAGCACCGCCAGCCCGAACGGTTCGAACCGCGCCGCCGACACCGCAATCGGACGCAGCGCCAGCAGTTCGTTCAACGCCGGGCCGGGCACCTGCCCCAGCGCCTGAATATGCGCGAAAGTGATCTCCTCGCCATGCGGACTGCACAGCGGCCCTGCGGCGAGGAACCGCAGGTCGATCATCCCCGCCGCCGCATCGAGCAGCGCGCCGTTCTTCACCGGGTCCCACATCCGGCCAATGGTCAGCGCCGCGTCGAGCCGGTGCGGGCCGCCCGTGACGCTAGTGCCGCTGGCAGTGGCTGGGCGGCCATTATGCACCACCAGCGGCATCTGCGGCAGGCGAAAGGTGGACTGGAGCGTCGCGGCGAAACTGGCGCTGGGGGCGACCACCACATCGGCGGCCAGTAGCCCGCGGCGCATCATCTCGCCGTGCCAGCGCAAAGCCCGATCGAGCGGTTCGGCTTTGGCGGCCTGCCACCAAGTCGCGATGCAGCCATGCGCCACCGCCACGACCGGCACCGGAAAGGCGGCGGCTCCGGCCAAGGCGGGCGAGTTGCAATGGATCAGGTCGGCCCCGCACGCGTGAGCCAGCCGCGCGAGCGATTGCGCTGCCTGCCGTGCCTCGTCAGCACCTTCGCACATCCAGTCGAGCGGCAGGCCTGTTTCGAGCAGCCGGACGCCGTCGATCCCGGCGGCGCAGCGACGTTGCGCTTCGTCCGGAGCGGGGCCGAGCACCGCCAGCGAGACCTGATAGCCGCCGCGCGCCAGTTCGCGGGCGAGGTCGGTCGAATACTGCCACACGCCGCCCACGGCATCGGTGGTCATCAAGACATGGCGTCCGGCCATGCGCGTCACGACACTCGCTCGGCCGAGCGCGCTGGCGCTGGCGCAGGTGCTTGCGGCGTGCCGGATGCCCGGCTGCTGACGAGCCAGTCCGCCAGATCGCGCAGCCCGGTGCGCCACGGCTTGCGGCGGCCGAGACTCAGCGCATGGTCGGCGGCGCGGGTATCGGCCACGAACCAGCGTTGGTCGCCCGCGCGCCAATCGGCGAAGGTGACCTGCGGCGGATCGCCGGTGATCGCCCCGATCTCCTCGATCAGCGTCAGCAGGCTGACGGCGTTATCCGGCCCGCCGCCCCAGTTGAAGGCGCGTCCCGCGATATGCTCGATGTTCTCCAGCGCCGCGATATAGGCATCGCAGGTATCGGCCACATCGCAGATGTCCCGCACCTGCCGCCCGTCGCCGTAAAGTGTGATCGGCTGCCCGGCGAGCGCGCGGATCAGGAAATGCGCGACCCAGCCCTGATCCTCGGTCCCCATCTGCCGCTCGCCATAGATGCAGCTCATCCGCAAAACGGCAGCGGGAAGGCCGAAACTGCGGGCGTAGTCGAGCACGTATTGATCCGCCGCGCCTTTGGAACAGCCATAGGGTGTGTGAAAATCCAGCGGGCGGGATTCGGGCACGCCGTGGCTGGCAAGCGCGAAGTCCGTCGGTGCATAGCCGTCACCGCCCGGGCAAAAGCTCAGGTCGGCCAAATCGCCATAGACCTTGTTGGTCGAAGCGAAGATCATCGGCACGCCGGGCCGGTCGCGCCGCAGGGCTTCCAGCAACGCAAAGGTGCTGGCGAGGTTGATGGCGAAATCGGATTGCGGGTCGGCAAGGCTGGTGGTCACCGCCACCTGCGCGGCAAAGTGAAACACGCCGCCGACGCCGCGCACCGCCTTTTCGATGCAGCCCGCCTCACGCAGGTCGGCGACCACCGGCTCGACCCGGTCGCCGTAGCGCGCTGTCAGCCATGCCAGATTGCGCTCGACCCCGGGCCGTTCGAGCGAATCGAGGATACGCACCCGGCAGCCGCGCTCCAGAAGCCGGGCGGCTAGGTTCGAACCGATGAACCCCGCCCCGCCGGTGATCAGGATGGTCTTGCCGTCGTCCAGCCTCATGCGACCAGCCCGCGCGCTTCGAGTTCCCCGCGTGCCCGTTCGGCACGGTCTTCGGCGGTCTGGCCCGACAGCCATTCGGCCAGATCGGCCAGCCCTTCGCCAAAATCCTGCCGCGCTTCGAAGCCGAGCACATCGCGGGCCAGCGTGACGTCGCAATAACAGTGACGGATATCGCCGGTGCGCGCCTTGCCGACGATCTCGGCCTCCACATTGTTGCGGCCCATCGCCTGCGCCAGACTGCGGGCCACATCGCTGACCGAACGATCCTCGCCCGATCCTACGTTGAACGTGCCGCCCGCCGCCGCCGGATGTTCCAGCGCATCGGCAAAGGCGTGCGCGACATCGCTGACATGCACGAAATCGCGCCGCTGCTCGCCATCCTCGTAGATCAGCGGCGGCTGCCCGTTGAGCAACCGCGCGGCGAAGATCGCCAGCACGCCGGTATAGGGATTGGAAAGCGCCTGCCCCGGCCCATAGACGTTGAACAATCGCAGACAGGTGCTCTCGATTCCGTACGGCGCCGCCATGATCTGGGTCATGCGTTCCTGCACATATTTATTGAGCGCATAGACCGAAGACAGGTTGGGCTGCTTCCATTCGGGCGTCGCCACCGGGGTCAGCGGCTGGCCGTCACCGTCGACCGGGTTCCATGATGATTGCCCGTCGCGTAGCACACCGCGCGCGGCATCCTCGATCAGGTTGCCCTGCCGATCGCGGTACAGCCCTTCGCCGTAGATGCTCATCGACGACGCAGTGACGATGCGCTGAACCGGGTTGTCGATCAGCCGTTCCATCAGCACGGCGGTGCCCAGATCATTGGTGGAGGTGTAGCGTTCCACCTCGTACATCGACTGGCCAACACCGACTTCGGCGGCGAGGTGCACCACGTGATCGGCACCCTTGAGGGCGCGGGCCACCGCATCGCCATCGCGGACGTCACCCTCGATCAGTTCGACATCCGAGGGAAGATCGCCGGGCCGCTCGCCGCCGGGATGCACCTGTTCGATCAGCGCATCAAACACGCGCACTTCAGACCCGCGCGACAGAAGTTCACGGCACAGATGCCGCCCGATGAAGCCTGCCCCGCCGGTTACCAATATCCTGTCAGCCAAAAACAATCCTCCCGCTTTGCCAAGGTTCTTCCTCTACTGAGTTCCTAGGGCAAATCGGGAGATCCAAGACTATAGGGTGATTTTAATGCATGTTTATCTGTAGTGCTTACCGCGATATGGCAGAACTTCTTTCATTTTTTACTTATAAAGTTTCATGCCGCAGCATATTCACTCAATATAGAAACCTGCCACCTTGAGGCGCAGCCGGAAGACCGCTTCTACTTTGCTAGCAAAAGCAAAATCAGGAGCATGATGACAGCCACCATCCTACTCGTTCGCCATGCGGCGCATTCGGATTTGGGTCGGGTCTTGTCCGGACGCGTAGGAGAGGTGCCATTATCGGCGGCCGGCACCGCGCAAGTGAACAGGCTCACCGCGCGTCTCGACGGCGAAGCATTGCACGCGGTTCACACAAGTCCGGTCCGGCGGGCGCAGGAGACGGCGCTGGCCGTTGCCCGCCGGCGCGGCATTGCTGTCGAAGTGGCCGAGCCGCTCAACGAAATCGATTTCGGCGAGTGGAGCGGCAAGGGCTTTGCCGAACTCGAACAGGATTTGCGATGGCGCGAATGGAATGCGCGGCGCGGCGATGCCGCCACCCCTTCGGGCGAGACCATGCTCGCGGTGCAGCAACGCGTGCTCGATCACCTGCGCCGGGTCGCCAGCACCGCGACGGGCCTGATCGTTGCAATGGTCACCCATGCCGATGTCATCCGCGCGGCGGTCGCAGGCATTTTGGGCCTTTCGCTGAACCGCATCCTGTCGTTCGATATCGACGCTGCCTCGGTCACCCGGATTGCGGCGGGACCATGGGGCGAACGCCTGATCAGCCTCAATGAACGGGTGGTCTGACGATGGCCAATACGCGACCACAGCGGCGCCGCAGCGAGGCGGCCGGGGACTTGCAGGAACGGGTTTCGGACCTCGCACCATGGTTCCAGAATATCGACATCGGACACGGCATCACGACCGCGCCCGATCACTTTCTCGGCGATTATCCGGCCTTCAAATACCGGCGGTTCAAGGATGCCCTGCCGGCCGACCTGTCGGGCAAGTCGGTGCTCGATATCGGCTGTAATGCAGGCTTTTATGCGATCGAGATGAAGAAACGCGGCGCGGCCCGCGTGCTGGGGATCGATAGCGACGAACGCTATCTCGATCAGGCGCGGTTGGCGAGCGCGGCGCTTGGCTTCAGCGATATCGAATTTGCCCGGCGCGATGTCTACGATGTGGCGGCGCTGGGCGAGACCTTCGACCTCGTGATCTTCATGGGGGTGCTGTATCACCTGCGCCACCCTCTGCTCGCGCTCGATCTGATCCGCGAACACGTGGCGGGCGACATGCTGCTGTTCCAGACCATGCAGCAAGGCAGTGATGCGGTGCTGGAAGTGCCTGAGGACCATCCGTTCCACAAACCCGGCACCTTCGATCCGCCGGATTATTTCGACGATCCGGCCTATCCCAAGCTGCATTTCATCGAACGCGAATATGCGCATGACTGGACCAACTGGTGGGCGCCCAATGCGGCGTGCAGTCAGGCGATGCTGCGTGCCGCCGGGTTTGCCATTGAGGCGCAGCCCGAACCCGAAGTCTATCTCTGCCGCATCGCGCCGGTTCCCTACCGCGAACATGGCCCCGCGGCAGTCTATCCATCGAAGGGAGCGCGCGCGTGATCGAAGCGGCAATGATCTGGAACGAACCGAACAACAAATCGCATTGGAACCCGGCGCTCGATCCCGACTGGTCGATCTATGCCGACACGGTGATCCGCGCCGGGAAAGCCATCAACGCGATCAATCCCGATGTCACCCGCGTGCTGGGCGGAATGTCGCCGATCGATCCGCATTGGGTGGAGCGGATGCGCAGGCATGGGGCGCTTGGGTCTGTCGATGTGGTAGCGGTGCACGGCTTCCCGCTCGACTGGAACCTGTGGCCGATCGACGCTTGGCCCGAACAGATCGCCGGAATCGAGGCGGTGGTGCCCGACAAGCCGGTCTGGGCCACCGAGGTCGGCGTCGGCAGCTTCGGGGCAGAGGAGGTGCAGGTGTTCGGCCTGAGCCGCACTGCCGAACTGCTGCTGGGCCGGGTGCCGAACGTCTACTGGTATTCGCTGTTCGACCTGCCGCAGGAATGGGGCGCGGAAACCCGCCACCGCGAGGCGGAAGGATCGAGTTACTACCGCCATTTCTACATGGGCCTGATCCGCGAAGACGGGACACCCAAACCCGCGCTCGAACATTACGCCCGCCATGCCGACCGGATGGGGCTGATGCAGTGGTTCCACTTCCACGATCCCCGGCTAGATGACGCGGTGCGGATCATGAAGGAGCTGGGCGTGCGCAAGCTGCGCACCGGCCTGTCATGGGCCGACCGCTTCCGTCCCGGCGCGCTCGACTGGTTTGACCGGCAGATGGAGGCGCTGGCCGATTTCGAGGTGATGGTGACCTATTGCTTCACCCCCGAACATCTCGGCGTCGAAGCCCACCACACAAGCTGCGCCCGCGATCCGCAGGCCTTCGCCGATTTCTGCGCCGAAATGACCGAACGTTACGCCCCCGCGCAGGCGGTAACCCCCGCCATGCCCAGGGCGGCACGCGCGTGACCACCTCATGACCCCCAAGGAGACTGCAATGCTCACCCCCCCTTCGCGCGCAATCAACGTGGCGCTGGTCGGCGTGGGCAATTGCGCCAGTTCGCTGGTACAGGGCATCGCCCATTATCGCGGCGGCGCGAACGACACCACCGGGCTGATGCATCAGGAGCTGGGCGGATATCATCCCGATGACATCCGCATCTGCGCCGCTTGGGATGTCGACCGGCGCAAGGTCGGACGCGATGTGGCCGAGGCGATCTTTGCCAGGCCGAACTGCACCACGCAGTTCTGCGAACAGGTGGAACCGACCGGGGCCACAGTGCGGATGGGCCCGATCCTCGATGGCATCGCCGAACATATGCGCGCCTTCCCGGATGATCGCACCTTCTGCGCAGCGGACGAACCCCAGCCGGACCGCGCCGAGGTGGTCGCGGGCCTGCGCGAAACCGGGGCCGACGTGCTGATGAACTACCTCCCCGTCGGATCGCAGCGCGCGAGCGAGTTCTATGCCGAATGCGCGCTGGAAGCGGGGGTATCCTTCGTCAACAACATCCCGGTATTCATCGCCAGCGATCCCGTATGGGCCGAGCGGTTCCGGAAAGCGGGCGTGCCGATCATCGGTGACGACATCAAGGCGCAGCTGGGCGCAACCATCGTCCACCGCGTGCTGACCGACCTGTTCCGCAAGCGCGGGGTGAAGCTGGAACGCACCTATCAGCTCAACACCGGCGGCAATACCGACTTCCTCAACATGCTGGAACGCAGCCGGACGGCATCGAAGAAGATTTCCAAGACCGAAGCGGTGCAATCGGTCGCCGCGGCGCGGTTGGTGGACGAAAACATCCATATCGGCCCGTCCGATTATGTCGCGTGGCAGAACGACAACAAGGTGTGTTTCCTGCGGATGGAGGGGACGATGTTCGGCGGGGTGCCGATGAACCTCGAAATGCGGCTGTCGGTGGAGGATTCGCCCAATTCGGCCGGTGTCGCGATCGACATGATCCGCTGTGCCAAGCTGGCGCGTGATCGCGGGCTGGCGGGGCCGATAGACCCTGCCGCCGCCTATTTCTGCAAGCACCCGCCCCGGCAGTTGACCGATGACGAGGCATGGACCGCGCTCGAAGCCTTCATCGCGGCTGACTGACCGGTGACAGGCATGATGAAAGCAGCCGTGTTGCGCGGCCCCGGAGAACTCGCCGTCACGCGTGCCGCCCTGCCCGAGCCGGGCGCAGGCGAAGTGCGCGTGCGGCTGGAAGGCTGCGGCGTGTGCGCGTCCAATCTCACCCCGTGGGAGGGGCCGGAGTGGATGGAGTTTCCCACCAGCCCCGGCGAATTAGGGCACGAAGGCTGGGGCGTGATCGACGCCGTCGGCCCCGGCGTCACCGATCTGGCCGAGGGCGACCGGGTCGCGGCGCTGACCTACCGCTCCTATGCCGAGGCCGACATTGCGCAAGCGGGCATGGTGGTGAAACTGCCGCCGGAACTGGACGGCCAGCCCTTCCCCGGAGAGCCGCTGGGCTGCGCATTCAACATCTTCCGCCGGAGCGCGATCAAACCCGGACAGCATGTCGCGATCATCGGCATCGGCTTCCTCGGCGCGGTCCTGACCCGGCTTGCGAGCGCAGCCGGGGCGCGGGTCATCGCGATCTCGCGCCGCGCCGAATCGCTCGATCTCGCCCGCCATTACTGCGCTGCCGAGACGATCCCGATGGACGATCACTGGCAGATCATCGAACAGGTGAAGGCGATCACCGGCGATGCGCTGTGCGAACGCGTGATCGAATGCGTGGGCAAGCAATGGCCGCTCGATCTGGCGGGAGAACTGGTCGGCTTCGGCGGCAGGCTGGTGGTCGCGGGCTACCATCAGGACGGCCCGCGTCAGGTCAACATGCAGAACTGGAACTGGAAGGGGATCGACGTGATCAACGCGCATGAACGCGACCCGGCAGTGCAGCTACGCGGTGTGCGCGAGGCGGTTGATGCGGTGGCGAGCGGCAGGCTCGATCCCGGCCCGCTGTACACGCACCACTATGCGCTGGCGCAGCTCGGCGAAGCTCTGGATGCGACGCGCGACAAGCCACCCGGCTTCGTCAAGGCGCTGATCGATCTGACATGACCCGGCCACGGATCGGGTTTCTCGGCACCGGCTGGATCGGCCGTCACCGCATGGCCGCGATTGCGGCGAGCGGCGCGGTCGATGTCGCCGCCATCGTCGATCCGTCGGAGGATTGCGCCCGCGAAGCGCAGGCCATCGCCCCTGCAGCCGCCATCCTGCCTGGCTTCGACGACCTGCTCGATGCCGAACTCGACGGGGTGGCGATCGCGACCCCCAGCGCGCTGCACGCCGATCAGGCGATCGCGGCGCTGGAGGGCGGGCTGGCGGTGTTCTGCCAGAAACCGCTGGGCCGCACGGCTGACGAGGCAGGCCGCGTGGTCGAAGCGGCGCGTGCGGCGGACCGGCTGCTGGCGGTGGATTATTCCTATCGCCAGACCGCTGCCGCCGCAGCGCTCGCCGACCTGATGGCGTCTGGCGAATTGGGCGAAATCTTCGCCGCCGATCTGGTGTTCCACAATGCCTACGGCCCGGACAAGCCGTGGTTTTATGACCGCGCGCAATCGGGCGGGGGCTGTGTCATGGATCTGGGCGTGCATCTTGCCGATCTTGCGCTGTGGCTCACCGGCTTTCCGGCGGTGGAGGCGGTCACATCGCGGCTGTTTGCGGACGGAAAGCCGATTGCTCCCGGCAGCGATCAGGTGGAGGATTACGCAACGGCGCGGTTCGATCTTGCGACCGGCGCTGCGGTGCAATTGGCGTGCTCGTGGCGGCTCAACGCCGGACAGGACGCCCGGATCGAGGCGAGCTTCTACGGCACCAAGGGCGGCGCATCGCTGCGCAATGTCGGCGGCAGTTTCTACGATTTCGAATTGCTGCACTATCGCGGCACGTCATCCGCGGTGCTGGTATCGCCGCCCGATGACTGGGGCGGCCGCGCCGCCGCCGCCTGGGCGCAGCGGCTCGCAAGCGATGCCTCGTTCGATACAGCGGCGCTGCGCCTTGTCGAAGTCTCCGCGCTGATCGACCGGATTTATGCCGCAGATGGCGGCAGGCGGTCAGACCGCGACTGATGCCAGCGCGGCGATGAATTTGGGCAGGTTGCCCTGCGTCAGTCCGGCGATGTTGATGCGGCCCGATCCGGCCATGTAGATGCCGTGATCGTCACGCAAGGCCGCGACCTCGTCCTTGAAGACGGGCAGCATCGCGAACAGGCCGTTCTGGGTGCCGAGCGGCACGAGATCGATCCGCCCCGCCGTTCCCGCATTGGCGAGCGCATCGCGCACTTGCCGCATCCTTGCGCGCATCTGGTCGAGTTCGGCCACCCACAGCTTGGTCAGGTCGGGATCGCGCAGGATGATCCGCACCGCCGCGCCGCCGTGATCGGGCGGCATCGACCAGCACGCGCGGGCCAGCGCATTGGCGTTGCTGAACGCGGTGTCGAGCGCGGCTTTGTCCTGTGCCAGAACGTAGAACGCGCCCACCCGGTCGCGATACTGGCCGAAATTCTTGTCGCAGCTATAGGCGATGAAAGCTTCGGGCACCTTGGCCAGCACCGCGCGCAGGCCGGCCGCGTCTTCCTCCAGACCCTGTCCCAGCCCCTGATAGGCGCTGTCGATGATGGGGAAGGTGCCGCTGTCCGCGAAAGCCTCGGCAATCGCGTCCCATTGATCGGCAGTGTAATCGATGCCGGTGGGGTTATGGCAGCAGGCGTGCAGCAGCACCGCCGCATCATCGCCCGCGCCGTTGATCGCGCCCAGCACGGCATCGAGATTGGCGCTGCCATCGGTATTGGCGTGATTGAAAGGCACCAGCTCCAGCCCCAGATCGGCGAGGATCTGCGCGTGGTTGGGCCAGCTCGGCACGCCCATGTGGATGCGTTTCACGCCCGCCTTCTGCGCCAGCGCCAGCGCCAGCCGGACCGCGCCGGTGCCGCCCGGCGTCTGCATTCCGGTGATCCGCCCGCCCCTGGTGGGGTCGCCGCCAAAGATATAGGGCATCAACGCATTGACGAAGCCCATGTCGCCTTCCGGGCCGAGATAGGACTTGCTGTCCTGTTCATCGACCAGCCGCTGTTCGGCCGCCTTGATCGCGGCGAACACCGGGGTGTCGCCGTCCTCGGTGCGATAGACCCCGACACCGAGGTCGATCTTGTCGCTACGCGAATCGGCGGCGTAGAGGCGGATGAGGGCGAGCAGCGCGTCGGGCGCCTGCGGATCGAGTCGGTCAAGCATCATGGCCCGGCACATGGCGCGCCGGGACGCACACCGCAACCGGGTTTTCGCGCAATTTTCTAAAAGGGCAGCCAGCGCTGCTTTTTGGAAAACTTCATGTAGCCCGCGTTCACGCCCAGCCGCAGGCCTGCTCCCATGCGGATCGGGATCAGCACGACATCGCCCCAGCGCATGTAGCTGGCGTGCAGCCCGCCGACGAAATAGGCCTGCCCCTCGCCCGCCGGGAAGCGTTTGTAGAGATCTTCACTGTCATACAGATTGTAGACAAGCACAAAGGTGTTGGCGGCATTGGCCCCCGCATCGAAGCCGATCGAAGGGCCGGTCCAGTAGACCTTCTTCTCGCCTTCGATCTTGTGGTGGAGCGTGCCCGAACCGTAGCGCGCGCCGACGATGAACGCCCCGCCCGCTTCGCGCCCGACGATATAGGCGTTGGGCTTGCCCTGCTTTTCCAGCAAATCCTCGATCATCCGGGCAAGGCCTTCCGCGCCCTTGCCAAACACGCCCTCGGCCGCGCCGATCAGGTCGTCCTCGCCATAGGTCGCGCCATCCTCAGCCGTCGGGAGCGGTGCCGCGTCTGCCGGTGCTGCCGGGTCCTGCGCGGCAGAGGGTGCACCGTAGTCGCCGAACTCTTCCTCGAACGCCGGTGCGGTCGGTGCTGGTGCTGGTGCCGACGATTGCTGGCTTTCGGGTGCGATCAGATCGCCGTCGATGCCGCCCTCGGGCGCGGTGTTCTGCGTGCTGTACGCCTGATCGGGATCGAAGCTTTCAAGCTCCTGCGCGGTCGCGGGAACCGTCAGCGCGCAGGCCGCAAGCAGGCCCGTGACCAGCCCTCCCAGCCGACCGTGCAATCCGAAGGTTCGTCCAATCAATCCGGCCATGTTGCCGCCTTTCGCCTCAACCTGCCACCATGCGCAGACTTGCACATCTGACACAGAATCCCATTTGCCCTGCGCCGCAATCGCCTGTCGCCGGAGCGAATCGGAATTGCGACGAGGCGTTTGTGGCTATGCCGCCCAGCATGAACCGCTGCCGAATATCGGCGTCGCCTTCCGGTCATGCAGGGCGTCCTCCGCGTTTTTTCGCAAGCCACCTTGCCGCTGACCAACATGCCGACTATAGCGCGCTCCTCGCAGCCTCGCTGTTGCCCGGAGACGTGGGTGAGTGGCTGAAACCAGTTCCCTGCTAAGGAACCGTACTCTATCAGGGTACCGAGGGTTCGAATCCCTCCGTCTCCGCCACCGGCCCTTCCAGGCCGGTCCAAACCCAGCCAAAGGGCCTAGCAAGCCCTTTACAATACACCGTTTTGGCGTCCAATCCGTTCCAGCCTAATCCTGCCCTAGCCAGATACATGTCGGGGTAGATTGGGGGTAAGGGACTCAAACGATTGGGGGTATTGGATGCTTACGGATAAAGCGATTCGCGCCGCAGCACCAAAGGACAGGGCATACAAGGTGTCCGACAGCGGCGGGCTCTTCCTGCATATTTCGCCAAAGAATCATAAGTCATGGCGCTTCAAGTATCGTTTGGACGGGAAGGAACAGCTGCTCACGCTTGGGGTCTATCCAGAAGTCTCGCTCGCCGAGGCGCGGGAGAAGCGCAACGATGCTCGCAAGCTGCTCCGTGATGGCCGAGACCCCAGGGTTTCTGCCAAGCGCGCCATGCTCGTTGGTAACAGTGGGACCTTCCAGACCTTCGAACAGGCGGCTCGTGCATGGCACACAGTCCAGAAGCCGAAGTGGAAGCCTGTTCACGCTAATGATGTGATCACCAGCCTTGAACGGGATATCTTTCCGCACTTGGGCAAAATGCCGATGGACGTCATCGATAAACCGCTGTTGCTGTCGGTACTGAAGAAGATCGAGGGGCGCGGCTCAATCGAGACGGCACGGCGGGTGAAACAGCGCGTCGCTGCAATCTTCCGCTATGTGAATGCGCATGGGGCTGCCCTCGAGAACCCGGCGAACGACTTAAATGACGCGCTAGCGCCTCTGCCGCCCTCAAAGCGTTATCCGGCGCTGCTCGACGTGGACGCCATAAAAAGGATGCTTGGAGACATTGACCGGGCAGGTGCTTCTCCTGTCACCCGGCTTGCAAGCCGGTTCCTTGCACTCACAGCCCAGCGCCCCGGCATGGTGCGACACATGGAATGGAACGAGATCAGCGGCGTCGACTGGGCCAATCGGTCAGCCGATGTCAGCGAGGCCCTTTGGACAGTGCCTGCAGGCAAAATCAAGCAGGAGCTGAAGCTGCGCAGCGACGAGGCCTTCGACCACAAGATCCCGCTGTCGTCGCAGGCCGTCCAAATACTGCGGGTCGTTCGCCTGCTCACTGGCCGTGCGCCCTACGTCTTTCCGAACGCCCGCGCAGGCACTGCGGCGATGACCGTGAATGCGATCGGCTATCTCTACAACCGCGAAGGCTATAAGGGAAAGCATGTGCCGCATGGCTGGCGCTCGAGCTTTTCAACCATCATGAATGAGCAGGCCGAACGCGAGTTGGGCACTGACGTGCGACTGTTTGCCGACCGCCTGATCATCGACCTGATGCTGGCCCACACGCCCGCAGGCATGAGCGCCACCGAACTGCGCTACAACCGGGCGCGCTATATGGGCCGTCGGCGCGAGCTGGCCAAGCGGTGGGCCGATATGATCATGGATGGCGCACTACCGGCCACCGAGATCCTAGACAGCCCCCGTCGCAAGCCGCGCTAGCTTATCGATCTCCGGCCTTGGGCTGCTTTCTCTTCGACCCACGCCATCACTTCGCTTTTGCGCCAGACGGCCCGGCCGCCAAGCATGATGTTGTCCGGAAAACCGTCGTCTTTGATTTTGGCGTAGATCGCGCTTCGTCCAAGCTTGACCAGCGCTTCAACCTCCGGGCGCGTAAGCAATTCATCGCCGACCGACAGGGATTGCGAAAAGCTGACCCCTGCATCGCCCTCGAAGCTTTGTCCTTGCGGTTCGAGGGCAGTCTTCACCCGCCGGGCAGCCACTGCCCGTGCGGCGCGTAGCTGCGGGTCAAGCGCCGCTTCCAATTCGCGATTGCTGAGGCGAGCCGGGGAAATCAAACCTGCGAGCCACTCGTCAAAATCAGCGCTATCGACGAAGATGCGGTGTGTGAGCGGCGCCTCGTGATTAGCCCAATCGTGAAGGTTGAAAGCACCGGTTGCCATCCTCGGCAAAGGATCGTCGATCTCCCACATGCTCGCCACTATCGGGACAACCTCGCCGCCGCCCAAGGGCCGCGCGAAGGTGGCAATTCTCTCTCGTACGAACTGGGTCGTCAGAAACGCGGCATCCATAGTCACCAGATGGCGGCAGGCGTCGTTCTCACCCTCGTCTTCAGGCGCGGCGAAAATCTCCGGAAGCTCGTGCTCATGGAAGCCTTGTTGGACGCAGACAAGGTCGCCGAAGGCTTTCACCAAGGCTATGCGACCCGCTGATGTGGTCAAGGCTTGTTCAAGGTAGGGCGACCATGGCGTGATTAGTGTCATTCAAACCTTTGGCGGGGTTGAGGCTATAAGTCGCTTATCGTCACAGATGACGTCGGCATTCAAGAGTTTGCTGCGTTTGCCCAGTTGGTGGGCAGATGTCTTGATCTGTCAAACTTTGCACAGAATCTAGCGGAGAAGGATGTTGGCGGTCATCGCATCCATGTAGCCAAGGGTCTTCTCACTATTGACCATCCTCAGGTGCATCTCCTCGCAGGTCGCAACCACAATCAGCGGCAGAAGGTGCCATCTCTATCTTGCAGAGGGATGTCATTTCTATTCAGCGCGTACACGCCGTCAAATGGGCAACATACATTATGTTAATACCAACACCACTACTGTCCATGTAACTTATGTCCAGTGTGATGGCAAAACGCTTGCAGTCATGGGCGTCTTTCAACAGTATCAGCGACCGTGTCCGCTTCGACCATCCTTGGCATCTCTTACCGGTAACGCGGCACCGCCAAATGAAAAATCCCCAGAGCTACCACATAAGCAATGGCTGCCGTGGAGAAGATTGGTGCGTATCCGAACTCCACCCTTACAAAGCCGATGGACGCAGCAAAAGCGGCGCCCGCAAGCGCTCCGCCAATGCCGCCCATAGCGATAACGCGAGGGACATCGGATTTCGGGTAGAGATCCGTAACAGAACAAAACAGAATTGCAGAAAACCCCTGATGTGCGCCGGTAGCCAGCGTCAAGAGCGCTATAGCAACCCAGACGCCCTCTACATACGCCACAGATAGTAGAGGCAGCATACAAATTGCGCAAAGCGCCATTACAGATTTGCGAGCTGAGTTAAGTGATAGGCCTAATATAAGAAGCTTCGATGAAAGCCAACCGAAGAAAATCGCGCCAAGATCCCCTACTATGAAAATGATTAGAAAGGGAATTCCGATGGTTGCTAACGTTAGCTTTGTTTCCAGCGCTTCGTTACTGTTGAAAAAATCGGGCAACCACGTCAAATAAAACCAGAATACAGGGTCGATTATCACTTTTGCTCCGACGAAGCTCCATGCTCGTCGGTCACGCAGAAGATCACTCCAAGTTCGCGGCGCCTCATCTCCGCCCGACGGCAGGTCCGCTTCAATGAGAGAGAGTTCGCGAGCACTAAGACGCGGATGTTCCTTGAGCGGGCGGTAGATGGCCAGCCAGGCAATGCAGACTACCAATCCGATAGCGCCTGCTACGAGAAAACTCGCTCGCCATCCATAGGCAAGCGTAAGTACGGGAATTAGCCATGCCGCAACCACGACGCCGACATTCCCGCTCGCATTGAAAAGGCCGAATGCTGTGGCTCGCTGATTTGTCGGAAACCACTCCGCGATCGTCCGTGCGGCTGCGGGAAAGTGCCCCGCCTCGGCCATTGCCAGCACCACCCTTGCTGCCGCAAGGCCTGCAAAGCCATTCGCCCCGGCTGCCGCCATGCCAGCAAGGCTCCATACTGTGATGAAGGCTGCATAGGCGAATTTTAATCCGAACCGCATAATGGCCCAGGCTGTAATCAAGAAGCCCAGTGCGTACCCAAGCTTGAAGGCAGCATCGACAATCCCCATTGATTGTTTGAAGAGAGCGTCATCAGTTTCTGAGAATGCAGAGGACGGATCAAGGCCCAGAAGATCGCGCTTAAAACCCATATCGATCATTGTGAACGATAAGACATTGCGATCGATGTAGTTGAGGGCACCCGCAGCAAAGATCACTGCCAGTATCAGCCATCTCAGTCCCTTCCATGTACGACGGCCTTCGCTTACCGAAGCCTCCGTCATGCGCCGCGTACCCTATCGAGTGAATTCCAGAAATCGACTGCATCCAAGTCGCGGTAAAGCGAGCATATCTTGTCCTGTGACAGCGACCCAAGCGGCAGCCGGCACGGCCCCACATCTAATCCGATCCGTTTCATAATTGCTTTTTGCGCGGGAATGGCCGGATAGCGTGTCAGTATCCGCACCATGGTCACAAGTTCGCTCATTCGCTCTCTAGCCAGTTCGAGCCGGCCGTTCTGAAACGCCTCGATCATCTGACGATAGAGCGGCGCTGCAAAATTATAGGTGCTACCGACGGCGCCACTCGCGCCAACGCTCATCGCAGGAAGCAGCATCTCGTCATATCCGAAAAGCACCTCCATCGACGAGTCTTTCGCATTATCGATGCATGCTTGATATTCCCATATCGTTGATGCCGTATATTTTATGCCGGCGAAGTTCGGAATCTGGTTTCGTGCCTCATCAAGAAAGGCGACCATGTCGAAGTTCAGACCTGTCATTGCTGGTAGATGGTAATAGTAGAACGGGAGATCGGGAGCCCCGGCAGCGATCTCGGCCATGCTGTCCACTAGGTCGCCTAATGACCCGGGACGAAAGTAGAATGATGCCGTTGCCGACGCAGCATCGGCCCCATGTTCCGCTGCATGACGAGCTAATGCGCGGGCTTCTGTGATGCTGGAATGGCCCACGTGCACCATAGTCCTCAAGCGACCCTTTGCAGTAGCGATCCACTCTTCGGTGACCTGTGCACGCTCGCTCGATGAGAGCGAGGGCCCCTCGCCATTCGATCCGCAAATGAACACACCTGTGACGCCGTCGCCGTGGAGACGGTCCGCCAAGTCGCGAATGACGTGGCACGCCAACGCACCGCTTGGGTCAAGCGGAGTGAAGGGCGCAGCGATCAGCTGAAAACCTGTTCCGTCATTACTTTGCCGACGGGAAGACGGACTTCCTAAAGCCTCGCTGGCGCTACTCATCGCCCTCCCCCTGAACGAAGACGCGCCGACGCCCGCACCCACACATCCATCATAAACTACCCCTTCCCCAGAAACCTAGTATACCATGAGGGGCGATGCAACAGGCTTTTGACGGAATGTGCCTGGCAGTTATCGGAGTTTATGGTGAGAAGTACCGGCTTGTTTCGTCCGAAGCGCCGGACTGGAGATGGTGGACCATTGCCGCCTCAGCCTGATCGGGATCACGATTGCGGATCGCTTTTGCCACACTCCAGTGCCCTTCCAGCGCGGACTTGTTGCGTGAAGCCACCTCGGCGGGGTCCACCCTGCGCCGGTACATTACCCAGTCGACTAGGGCATCGTGGATCGCGAGAAGAACCGGGTTCCGGGGTAGTTCGGCCAAAGCGCGATGAAACGCGATATCAAGAGCTTTGAAGCGTTCATGGTCGCCGATGGCGCGCTGGCTAGATTCGAGAATACGCTCGATCCGAGTCAACTGAGCGAGGGTCGCCCTTTCAGCCGCGTATCGAGCGAGCGATATCTCAAACATCCGCCTGGCTTCATTGAAGTGAGCGACGCCTGCATCTGTAGACAACAAGTCACCAGCAATGAACGAAAGCGCATCCAGTATGGCCCGAGGGGACTGTTCGAGCACCTCGGGACGTCCGCCTTTGCGCAACCTCACCACGCCACGCCGTTCGAGCGCAAACAGGGCTTCTCGGATGGACGGGCGACCCACTCCAAAGTGCTCCATCAGCACCCGTTCTGCTGGAAGATGGTCGCCGGGGCGATAGGTTCCACGGCGGATTTCCTCCATGATGCCTTCCTGCACCATCTCGGACAGCCTGCTGGGCCCCGAACTCCCGTCAGCAGTTGCGTGAGGCTCTGAACTTGTTGCTGCTTCAACCATGCATGCTTATCCGAATTCCCTTGCCCTACCCCAAACCTACATTGTTACGCCGGCCTTGCACAGCGCTGCAGACGCGCCAAAGAAATCATACCATAACCGCCGCCTCTCAAACCGCTTCGGAAACAGCCTAGAGAGCGACCTGCTCACATCACAGCAAAATCAGATGGTTAAGTGCGTGCACTTTCAATGACGATGCACTGCGGGCGTTCACATTCGCTGTCTTGCCTATTCCGCTCAAACCTATTATACCACGCGAATAATCAAGGAGGGGTGACGTTGAAGAAACTGTTAACTCGTGCGGCTCTGGTCGCCATCTCGGCATCGCACTTTGCGCTTGCGATAGGCTTGTCGACCGCCGCCTCAGCGCAGGAGGTGGAGTCCCAGTCGGAGTCTGGTGAGCAAGGCGAAATCATCGTTTCAGGCATTCGGCGGTCGCTCGAAGATGCTGTCAACCGAAAACGCTCAGCAGACTCCATTATTGATGGTATATCGGCCGAAGACATTGGCGATTTTCCGGATGAAAACCTGGCTGAGTCTCTCCAGCGCATCACAGGGGTGCAAATCGAGAGAAACGGCGGTGAAGGTACAGCGATTTCGATTCGCGGTCTGGGCCCGCAATTCAATAGGGTGCTGGTGAATGGCCGCACCGCCCCGAGCGATGCCGGTCAGCGCGATTTCAATTTTCTTGTCCTCGCCTCGGAACTTGTATCGAGCATAGCGGTCGCCAAAAGCCCAACAGCGGATGTTGCCGAAGGCGGCGTTGGCGGCACTGTGTTTATCGAGACGCCAAAGCCGTTGGACATCGGGAAAACGCGCATCACAGCCTCGGCCTTCGGGAGCTACGATTTTGCCCGTGAAAAGCTCGCCCCTCGATTTGCTGGATTGGTAAGCACAACTTTCGCTGATAACCGCATCGGCATTCTCCTGTCTGGTTCATACTCGCTACGCAAATTTCGCAGCGATGTTTACAACCAAAATGGGTACACCCGATCGTCTGCAAATTTTCAAAACTTCGCGACTGCAAACAATCTGACTCGTCCAGTTTTTGAGCCTGAGAACATTCAGATTGACGCAACTACAACTGATCGCGAAAGGATCAATGCGTATGCAGCCATTCAATTTGAACCGATCGACGGGCTAAATCTGACTGGTGATCTCTTCTACTCGAAATTCAACGATCTCACCTATCGGACACGGCTCCAGATCCCGCCCAATCGCGGCGGTTACGTACCACTGGAATTGCAATCGGCTGATGATGGCGATTTGACGCTCATCGATGTTGGCAACTCGTTTTCTAACGTGGACAACAGGAATTTCGACACAAACAGCGACCTGCTAATCGCCGGCTTTAAAGCTGAATGGGCAAGTGGACCGTTCAGTGTCACACTCGATGGTTCGTACGGCGAAGCAAACCGCAGGCGCGAAACCTTGGCTACCATTATCGATATCCCTCGCCGCGCTTCTAATAGAACAGTTTTCGATTATACTTCAGGCAACCGAATTCCTGACATCAGCTTTATCAACTATGACCCCGCGAACTACGGTTCGCACATTCTCCGATTTGTGCGTGTTGATATCGACGATGCTTCTGACATTGAATACGCCTTTGCAGCAGACGGCAAGTATGAACTAACAAGCGGCTTTATTACGGCATTATACGCTGGCGCACGATATTCTGACCGGGAGTTTTTTAACGATCAGATAACCACCGATAACTGCAACTTCGGAAATTGTATATCGGCCCTCACGCCTGGAATTCAAAACATCTTGCCGCCCGGCGCTGTCACGGAATTCCCGGTCGATAACTTTCTTGGCCGAGAGGCAGGAAATTTCCCACGGACATGGGCAACCGCCGATCCGATCCACTTGCGGGATCATTTCTTGCCGAATGGATTGCCGCCACTCACTTCCCGACCAGCAAATTTCGTAAATGTGCGAGAGAAGACTACCGCTTTCTATGCGCGGACTGATTTTGCCGGGGACATAGGCGTGCCTTTTAGCGGCAATGCTGGTGTGAGATATGTCATCACTGACATGGTATCCAGTGGGTTTGTACCAACCCCGATTGCTCTGGATACAGTAAGCCGGCCCGGAGACGTCACCTTCATATTTGGCGCACCGCAACTGCTCGCATCTGATCGTCGATATAACAATTTGTTGTGGAGCTTCAACGCGAAGTTCGACGTCACAGACACGCTTTTGCTTCGCTTGGCTGCTGGACGTGTCATGGCGCGCCCGGAGATTTCGTTCTTGTCTCCCGGCTTTTCGGCGCTGAGCCCAGAAAACAGGCAGGCCACGTCCGGCAACCCGGATCTTGACCCTTTCCTAGCGACGCAGTTCGACCTTTCGCTCGAGTGGTATTCCGAACGAGCAGGCACCTTTACCGCAGCAGGGTTTTACAAGAAAATTTCATCTGTAACCCAGACGTTGACTTCGTTTCTTCCGATATCCTTCCAAGGGGTCACACAAAGTTTTAATTTCACTCAACCGGAGAATGCAGACGGTGGGAACATTTACGGCGTCGAACTGGCATATCAGCGTGACTTTGAATTCCTTCCTGCTCCGCTTGACAACCTCGGCATGGTCGCAAATTACACATACGCTGACAGTTCAATTACCGGAAGCAACCCTTTTGTTACCGATCGGATCTTTTCGCTTGAGGGTTTGTCGAAGCATAACGCCAACCTGATCCTATTTTACGAGGATCGTCGGTTTGGCATCCGCGCAGCCTATAATTACAGATCGAGCTTTCTTGCTCAGACTTTGGGAGTTTTCCAGCTTCCTGAGTTTCGTGACAGCTTTGGCCAGCTCGACGCTTCTGCAAACTTCAGCATAAATGACAGGCTGACGATCAGCGTCGAAGCTTTGAACATCTTCAATGCCGAGCAATTTCAGTATTCGTCGGATCCTTCGAGAGTTCGTTTCATCGAATACACGGGAGCGCGTATCCAATTTGGTGCGCGGGCGACATTTTAGGATGTGGGTTGCTCTTGCGCTTGCTGCTGCAGGAATGCAAATTGCCCCACCGGCGGCAGGCGTGAGCCCAAGTGTTTCGGTGAGGAGCGACGGGCTTGTGTGGCGGGAGATTGCCGAACTTCCAGCAGACGCGATTGAAGGCTTGCCGATCGGGCGTGCGGGAATGTGCGGGGGGTGGATTGGCGAGCGCTTGGTGCTTGTCGGCGGTTCGAACTTTCCAGAACCCGCACAGACCGCAACACGGGGCGGTCGAAAAGCCTACTCAGCGGACGCTTGGACTTGGGATGGCAAGGAGTGGCAAAATTTTCCCGGATTGTTACCTCAAGGCACCGATCAAATGCTGTCTGTGGTGGTCGACAATGCCCTGTATTGCATCGGCGGGATCGCAGGTGGCACGTCGTCTCCATTAGCAGATGTCTTCAAGATTGAGGTGGACCGCAGCGGGAGGCCAACCTCACGCAGGATGGCACCGCTGCCCTCGCCAATTGCCGATCCGGCAGGCGGTATTGTGGCTCGAAGCGTACTTGTCGCGGGCGGCGACAAACTTCACATATTTGATCTCGATGATGCAGCAAGTGGTTGGGTGTCAACGAGTATCCCATGGATGCCACGAGAGGGCTTTGGTGGAGTTGCCACAGCTGACTGTCTTGTTCTGGCTGGTGGACGGAGACTGGTCGAGGGGCGGTGGTATGGGTCTGATGAGGTGTTGCGCTACGATCCATCGGAAGGCCGCTGGTCCCACCTTCCTCGCTTACCTGTCGAGTTAGCGTGGCCTGCTATATTAGGCCTTCCGGGCGGAGAGATCTTGTTGGTCGGGGGTGTCGACATGATTAGCTTCCGGCGGATCGAGGGCATTCGTGCTTCGGCGAGCGATCCGGCGAACCCCCAACGTGAGCGTTTTGAGAGGCAGCTTACCGGGCTATTCGATCATGATCCCGGGTTTGATCTTCGCATCTGGCGATGGTCGCCGGGAAGCGAGGCTTGGGCGCTCGCCGGCTATCACCCCGGTCCCTCGGCAATAAAGCGGCCGGTCGTGGCCAGTCCCTTTGGATTTATCTTGCCGGGTGGCGAAACAAATCCGGGAAAACGCACAGCGCGCATCTGGGCAGTAACGGAAGCACGGCGATGAGAAGAAATTGGATAACCGGACGCGCCACGATATTGGCAGGGGCTCTACTGACATTGCCCGCTTGCATGAGTGGATCTCTCTATCATGCCGCTCACCCAGCAACCCTCGCAGGCCTGTTCGTGACCGTTTATGAAGGTGGCAAGGACGGCTACCCCACCTACCGAATACCAGCCATTGTCCGCGCAAGCGATCAAAGCCTCCTGCTCTTCGCTGAAGCACGTCAAGGCGGCGATGCAAGTCAGATCGATCTTGTGGTGAAGCGCTCGAAGGACAACGGCCGGACCTGGGGGCCCTTGCAAGTGGTCGTGGGCCATGAGCGATTCAGGACTGACTACACCGCTGAAACCACGATCACGGCCGGCAATCCCGCGCCCGTGGTGCTCACGCACGGTTCTCACCGCGGGAGGATTCTGCTGCCATTCACCGTCGAGAATGCGCGCGTATTTGTGACCTATAGCGACGACAACGGCCTGACATGGTCGGACCATCGCGAGATCACCGAGAACGTGCGGCGCGAAGACTGGGGTTGGTATGCGCTTGGCCCGGTCCACAGTATCGAACTGCGCCACGCGCAGTATTCAGGCCGTATTGTTGTGCCGGCCAACCACCGCATCGGCGAACCGGGGAAAGACGATGGCCCATATGGTTCCCATATGCTGATATCGGACGATGCTGGCGCGAACTGGCGTTTGGGGGCCATTGACTCAACCTATACTGACCCGCTCAATGCAAACGAAACAAGCGTGGTCGAGCGTCCTGACGGCAGTCTGTACAGCAACACCAGAAACAACCGCTCGAAGATGCCGGAAACCCGAGGCGATGCTGTCAGTTGTGATGGCGGCGAAACGTACGCGGTCCGTCCGGGCAAGCTACACCCCTTTGCTCCCTCACATTACATGCTTGATCCTCCTGTTGTGCAGTCCAGTCTTCTGGGCTTTGAGCTTTCCGGGGAAGAGCAACTGCTTGCCTTTGCCGGGCCGGACTCCGATGGGCCTTCCGGTCCCGGGCGAAGCGATATGGCGCTGCGCCACTCGTTCGACGGGGGTGAAACATGGGAAGACCTGATCCTGATTAGCGCCGGTCCGGCTGCATATTCGGACATGGTCCGGATCAGCGAATCGGCAATCGGTCTCGCCTTCGAGACAGGCGAAACTGAACCCTACGAACGGATCGACTTTGTGCCGGTTGAGCTGTCCACCCGTTTCCTTGCGCAAGCCAATTACAAATCATCTGGACAATACTTCACATGCCCCCGTTAATCAAAAACATCGGTGTCCTAGTCGGCCTGCTTGCGTCATTTCTGATCAGTCCTGCGCTTTCCGCCCAGACAATTTCGAGTAAGCCCAATGTTCTTTTCGTCGTTGTTGATGACATGAACGACTGGACCACCTTGTTCAACCGCAACAATCCGATCCGTACCCCGCACCTCGAAAGGCTTGCACAACGCGGTGTATTCTTCGATCGGGCTTATGCGGCTTCACCAGCATGCAACCCCTCGCGCGCAGCTATCCTGAATGGGGTCCGTCCGCACCGCAGCGGCGTCTACAACAATGCGTCGGATTGGCGCTCCTCACCTATCAAGGGCACTGGAATTCTACCAAAAATCTTTAAAGATAATGGTTATTTTGTGGCTGGGGCGGGGAAGATCTTTCACCATCATGACAATTGGCGTTTCCACGATAATTCCGCCTTCCATGAATTTCTGATGATGCGGATCAACGAGCCTTACCCCGAACAGAAGCTCAATGGCCTGCCGGAATACGGATCTCGGAATACAGATTGGGGTCCCTGGCCCGAAAACATCGAGGACACTGCTGACTACAAAACAGTCGATTTTGCCGCCCGTTTCCTTGCCAGGAAGCACACCCAGCCCTTCTTCCTCGCAGTGGGGATCTACAAGCCCCATTCCCCATTTTTTGCACCGGCACCGTTCTTCGACGCCTATCCATTGGCCGACACCAAATTGCCAAGTAGGCTTGACGGAGATCTCGACGATGTTCCGGAGGACGGTCGGCGGATGCTCGCTCCGACAGACTGGTTCTGGGAAGGCATGGCAGAAGCCGAGGAAAGAAAACCGGGCTCCTGGCGGGAGTTCGTTCGCGCATACCAGGCAAGTTCGAGCTTTGCTGATGAAATGATCGGGCGGCTGCTCGATGGACTCGATGCAAGCGGCCAGCGAGACAACACGATTATCGTGTTGTGGTCCGACCACGGATTTCACCTCGGAGAGAAGAACCGCATCGAGAAATTCGGTCTTTGGGAAAAGACAACCCGTGTCCCGTATATCCTCGTGGTTCCGGGGCTGACAAAAGCAGGATCGCGAATATCGCAACCGGTCGATCTGATGACAATCTATCCCACCCTGCTGGAACTGGCTGGGATCCCCATCCCCGAACAATCGGACGGATTTAGCCTCCGGGCTTTCTTGCAGAATGGGGGCGAGCTTCCGCCTGCGTTGATGTCATATCAGCAGGGCAACCACGCGGTGCGCAAAGATCACTGGCGCTACATCCGGTATGCCGATGGCGGCGAAGAGCTTTATGATCATCGCGTTGATCCCAGCGAGCTTCGAAACCTTGCAGCGCAGCGCCGATATAGCGCGGTGCTCCGGGCGCTCCGCCAGCACCTTCCCGAAACCAGTGCGGTGGCTGTCCCGGAATTGGAGGTTACCGAAAGGTGAAGGTAAGCGAAAAGGCGCCAAAGCTCCTCTTTGGCGGAATAGAAACGGGGGGCACAAAGACTGTCGTCGCGGTGGCTGCGGAGGATGGAACAATCCTTGCATCAACGTCCATGTCGACAACCGCAGCGACTGAAACCTGCGACCGGATCAACGGCTGGTTTGCAAAAATGAGCTCTGATTTGGGACCCGTTGCATCGCTCGGGATTGGTGCTTTCGGGCCCATCGGACTAGACTCGGAATTAGCCGATTTTGGCGTGATTCAGGAGACACCAAAGCCCGGTTGGGCCGGATTTGATCTGCTGACCGCACTGATGCCGATTTGCGAGCACCGGGAAATCGTAAGTGACGTTACGGCCGCGGCCATCGGCGAAAGTCTGGCTGGCAACGTCCGTCATCGAGAGCTGATTGCCTATATTACCGTAGGAACAGGCATCGGTGTTGGCCTTGCGCGCGATGGCTGTCCGGAGTTTCCTGGCCGGTGCATCGAAATCGGGCATGCACGTGCTAAAAGATGTACCGGCGACAACAGCAAAAGTGTCTGCCCGTTCCACGACGACTGCTTCGAAGGGCTTGCTTCGGGGCCGGCGATTGCCTCACGATGGTGCGGCAATCTGAGCGAGCTCGCGGCAGGACACCCGGCTCATGTCGTGGAATGCGCCTATCTTGTTCAATTGGCGGAATTGGTTACCTTGGCCTACTCGCCTGACGGCATAAGGTTTGGGGGCGGGGTCAGCCAGACCCCCGGTCTGATCGATCAGGTTCGTAAAGCTTTTGCGCAATCAGCTTCCCAATATGGCCGTTCCAACCAGCAATTGTCGGGTAAGGATTTCATCGAATCGGCCAGATTGGGTGATCGCGCCGGTATCGTGGGAGCCTTGCATCTTGCGCGTAACAAGACAAGATCCGACTTGTTTAATATTTACTTCTAGATAATTACGACAGATGAATATTCAAAGACATACGTTATCTAGACTGAGGGTGTTATCTTGATTTTATCTAAATCGACTTTTATTGATAAAATATTGATATACACAAGACCTTGGGCGTTGCTTGCGGGCATCTGTGTTGTTCTGTGTTCATGCTCGAACGCAGGCGAGGAGGGCTCGGCAGGGTTGGTAGAACAAGACCGGATAACCCGTTCTTCCGCTTGCGCGGTCAAAGACAGCCGTCCGGTCCTCATTAAGGCCGGTCAATTCGCAATGGGTTCCAGCGCGGTCTATAGCGAGGAGGGGCCTGTCAAAACGATAATGCTCGATGCCTTCCGAATGGATCCGCACGAGGTGACGAACGAACAATTCGCTCAATTTGTCCGCGAAGCCGGCTACGTAACGACTGCGGAACTGCCAGTCGACCCCAAGGTGTACAGCGCGGACGTCGGCAGCATTCCCTCCGAACTTCTGTTGCCGGGTTCGGCTGTGTTCCGGCAGCCCACCGGAGGATCGCCCAATGATTCTGATTGGTGGGAATATCGGCCCGGTGCGAACTGGAAAATGCCGTATGGCCCGGATGGTCCGGCTGCTGTCGCAAATCATCCGGTTGTGCATCTTTCGCTTGGCGACATGCAGGCATATGCCGATTGGAAAGGCGGCTTGCTGCCAACCGAGGCGCAGTGGGAATATGCCGCGCGGGCTGGTGGTCCGGCAGTGACGAACCAACCTTCCAATGCGAACACCTGGCAAGGCGTCTTCCCCATTCACAACGAAGGAACCGATGGGTTTGAAGGTATTGCGCCAGTAGGGTGTTTCGAACCCAATGCCTGGGGTCTCTATGACATGATCGGCAACGTCTGGGAAATGACGAATGACTTGTACCTACCCGGACACGACCCATCCCGGCCGAAAGTCAACCCGCGCGGTCCATCGCATGCTCAAGCCCGCAATCCGGCTAATCCTGCGTTCGGGATCCGCGTGATCAAGGGGGGGTCGTATCTATGCGCGCCGAATTACTGTCGGCGTTACCGCGCTGAAGCTCGAAGCGGGCACGATATGGGGCTCGGGACAAGCAACGTGGGCTTCCGTTTGATCTATGCGCAAGAATAGGGAGGAGGTCATCATGTTGATTTGCCGAAAAAATCATGCTGTGGTTGACCTGAGATCATTTCGCTCCGCGGACGCAGCCGTGGCCAACGACGCACTGTTGGGAGCTACATTTTGGACGACAACCTCCCTTGCGCTGGGGCTCCTTGGCAGAGGTGGGCCCGTTGAAGCCAGGATTACTGGAGCGCTGAGCTGATGAGCGCCGCTTTTTCGCCCCGTCTGCTGGCTAGCCGAGCGGTTGAAAAGGTTTGGGGACGCACCGCTTTGCCAACTCCTTTTGCGGGTCTGGGCCCGGCGCGCATTGGCGAGATATGGTTCGAACCGCCCGCCGAATTGCCTAACGTGCTCGTCAAATACCTTTTTACCTGTGAGAAGTTGTCAGTTCAGGTGCATCCGTCTGATGCACAGGCTGAGGTGGGCGAGGCGGGAAAGGAGGAATGCTGGCTGGTGCTGCATGCTGAACCGGGGGCATGCCTTGGGATCGGGTTCATGCATGCGGTGACAACACAAGAGATTGCGTCGGCAGCACTTGATGGTTCAATCGAACGCCTGCTGGCATGGCACCCAGTGCGAGAGGGTGACCTATTCTATCTGCCTGCGGGTACGGTTCACGCACTAGGTCCTGGCTTGACCCTAGTGGAAGTGCAGCAGAATTCTGACACGACATTCCGGCTCTACGATTATGGCCGCCCGCGCGAACTACACCTTGAACGCGCGTTGGCAGTCGCTCGCGGCGAGATCTATGGGCATGAGCACCGCAGTTCCCTCTCAATGCGCGGGAAGACACTGATTGATGGTCCCTACTTCCGGTTTGAACGGATTCACGGCGAGCCTGATGAGGGCGTCGCTGCGGCATTCAACACGCCAGTGCTGGCATTGCCGCTGGAAGGCACCGTAACAAGCTTTTGCGGCGCGGTGCGAGCTAAAGCAGGCGAGTGCATCATAGCACCGCGTCTTGATGTACTCAAATTCCACGATGCCGACGTGACCTTGTTGGTTCGTGAGGCTTGACAAGAAAGCCCTTACCGGAGCCCTACATCACCGAGCAACACCCAGCGCCTCCACCAGATGGCCAAGCTGATCCCCCTGCCCCGCACCCCGGTCACCGCAAATGCAGAGCTAAGCCGCAGCGCGGGTTACGATATCCGAAAGGGATCGCTCACCGGACACTTTTTGTGGCCAACAGCGCGTTCCTAATGGAGGGTTCAAAGGCTGCTCGGCCGGGCGCTCCCAGCGCACTCAAAATTCGGCCGGGAATGGGACAAATCCGACACTATGCCGTCATCAGGTTTGGCGCAAATCGTGGCCGAAACTGTCCATGTAAACTGTGTCCAGTGTGATGCTAAAACGCTTGCCGTGATCGGCCACTGCGTCCTGAACTGGCAGCGCATTATGTCGAATAGCGTCGGGCCATGTCGGCAATCGCTTCGTGACGCTCCAGCAACCGTTCCAGCGTCTCGCGGTTCGTCACATCGAACTCGACAATGTCCGCACCGGACCAGAACAATTCCTCGACATGTTCATGCCCCGGATCGGCCCGCACCACCATCGGTTTCGCCATGCTTTCCCGCCACCAGTCAACATCGTGCAGATCAAGCCCGGCGTTAGATTGCCCGTATTCCGGCGTGTAGCGCACGAAATCCGCGCCATTGAAATCCGCGCTGACGGCCACGGCGAGTCTGGAACCGCAGTCGACCCCGATCGCAACCGACCGCCCGACAAGCCCGCGCACTAATGCGATTGCTCCGCTTGCCGAGTCAACCACGACCGCATCGATCCCGTATGGCATTGCCACTGCGAGCCCGTGCTTCACTCCGAGCGCGAAAGCATTTTCGCGGCGCAAGGGCGCGGCAATGGCAAAGCACGCAGCCACGGCATCATCGCTGATGCCATCGGCTTCGATAACGCAAGAGCCGATGCCCGGCATCCGCAGGACCGTCTCCAGCAATAACGCCATCTCCTGATCCGGGGCCGCAAACGCCGCCGCTCTAAGGTTGAGCCCCAATCTTGGCTTCTTGTGCAAAATGTGCCTCCGTCTGCTTTGCGCTTGTTGTAGATGCTGCAATCCCGTTGGCTGCGTTCAATGCGCGCGCTGCTCGTGCTTCACCAGCCAGAGCGCTCCATAGCCTGCAGCCAGAAACGGGAGGACGACGAACAGCGCAAGCTGCTGATCCCCCAGCACGAGCAAGGCCGCGCCATAGCTCATTGGACCGAGGAAAGCGGTGGCGCGCCCAGCAAGGGAGAAGATGCCGAAATAGGCCGCCTCCCTCCCCTCCGGAACCAGCCTTGCTAGCAATGCCCGCATCCCGCCGAAGCATGGCCCTGCCCCCAGCGCCGCGATGATGCCAGCCAAGAGAAAACCGAGCTCTGCCGCTGAGTAGCCGAACGCGATCTCCCCGCGTGGCACAGGGACGAAGAAAGCCCGGTCCGGGCTGGCCCCGATGATGCCGACGGTTGCGATCCCGACCAGAGCGAGCCCGAACCTGATGACCCGCAAAGATCCGAAGCTCCGGTCCAGCACCCCCCCGAGCAGACCGCCGACGCACGCCGCGACCGTGACGATGATCCCGAACACCGCCAATTCCCCCGCGCGCCATCCGAGCGCGACCCCGGCCAGCACCGATGCAAGCGCAAACAGGAGCGAGAGCCCATCTCCCGCAATCGATCGGCAGAGCAGGACCCCGAGGATGCTGCGGTTGCGCACAGCCTCCTTCGCGGTCAGCATCAGCGTCTCGAACGTGCGCGAGACCGATGTGCCGGTTGAACGACTGCGCGACGTATTCCTCGCGATCAGCAGATAGGGTAGCAGGAACAACACCAGAGCGCCGCCCGCAACGACAGGCGCGAGGCGATCGGAGGTGTAGCCGATATCGCCGCTATCGGCCCGCGCAAGCGCGAAGACCATCAGGAGGGAGAAAATTGAAACCAATTGCCCCACAGCAAAGCAAAGGCCTGAAAGAAAGCCTATTTCCCGATCGGTTCCCAGGCTCGACAAGGCTGCATTGGTGATCACGATTGTCAACTCGACACAGAGCGCCGATACAACGAAGATCGCGAGAAATGGCAGAACCGGCATCCCCGGCTCGGCAAACCACAATAGGCAACTCGCCCCCGCGCCCACGACGCTGAGCCAGACGAGGCTGGTTTTTCGCAGGCCCGTGGCATCCACGAAGGCTCCGATGAGTGGTGCGCACAGGAAAGTGAGCACGCCCACCACGCTGAGACCAGCAGCCCACAACCCCGCCCCCGTTTCTTCGTTGCCTACGAAGACATTGGCGAAATAGGCCGCGAAGATGAAGCGTTGGACCAGCGCGGCAAAGGGTTCGTTTGCTGCCTCGGTGAACAGCCAGGCAAGGCGCCGCCGGAAGAGCGTGTTGCGCGGGTGACAGGCCGGTGCGGCCTCCCCTTCAAGACGAATGTCGCCATCGATTTCGATCGGTGAGCTCAAGCTGGTTTCCTCGTCTCGTCAAGAAAGCGCAGGGAACGTTCATTGAACTGCGCGTGCCGCTCAAACTGCGGCCAATGGCCTGTCTGCGAGTAGATGATCACCTCCGCCTGAGGCACCCTCTCGGCCAGAACGAGTGCCCCCGCCGAGGGCGTTATTTCATCTTGCGCGCCCCAGAACGCGAGGACCGGGCAGGAGATCGCGTGGAGCTGGCTCGCGATTTCCGTGATCCTGAGCCGGGTCATGACATCGGCAGGCTGTTTGATCGCACTTTGCCAACGCTCGTCCAGGAGCGCGTCCGAAATCTGCTCCGGATCACAGACCATACGGCGGAGCACCGCTCCCAGCTTTTCCCTTGTGGGTTCCCCTTGCGTGAGCGCCTCAATCATGAACTGTACGCCCGGCATGGCCCAGTAACTCGCCTGCGGCGCAAGGCAGTGCGGCGCGGCGACGATAAGAGCCGAAACAAGATCCGGCGCCGTGATCGCGAGATTGTTAGCAATCGCGCCGCCCATGGAATTGCCGACGGCTACGATCCGCTCGATCCCCAATTCGCACAGCATTTGCTGCATCGTGCCGGTGAACAGCGGCAGGTCGTAATCGATGCCGGCGGGCTTTGCGGAATCTCCGAAGCCGGGCAGGTCCGGGACAATCACATGGTAGCCCGCTGCTACGAAGGCATCGACATTGCGGCAGAAATTGCCCCAACCCGATGCACCCGGGGCAGCGCCATGGATCATAAGCACGATCGGCCCGCTCTCCGGACCGAACCGGCGCACGAAGATTTCGATGTTGTCGCTCAAACGCAGCCGCTGGTGAGGAATCTTTTCCAAAGTGTCCCTCGTCATGCTGTCTTGGGTTCATAAAGGGTTACGCGATAGCCTACCCGCGTATGCGGCCAGTAGTCGAAGATCGCGCAGTGCTGCGTCGACCTGTTGTCCCAGACCAGCAGCGTATCCTTGCTCCAGCGGAAGCGCAGCTGGAAATCGGGAGTCTCGGCGATGTAGTGGAACAAATATTCGAGCACCGCGCGCGATTCCCCTTGCCCGAGTTCGACGATCGACTTCGTAAATCGGGTGTTGACGAAAAGCGTGGGCAATCCGGAGATCGGGTGGTTCTTGATGACCGGATGGATGGCCTCTGGCAGATTACCCGACGCGCCGTATTTTTCGCTGAAAATGCCCGAGTTGTGCCGCGCGGTCAGTCCGCCCAGAAAAGCCTTTAAGGGCGCGGACAGCCGTTCGTAGGCCGTTACGGTGTCAGCAAACAGGGTGTCCCCTCCGCCATGCGGGGGCAGCACCGCGAGCCGCAGCATGGTGACGGTGGGCGGCGATTCCTCCGATGTCATGTCCGCATGCCATGTCTCCCCAAACGCAGCAGTCGACTTCTCGTCAGCGCGCAGCTCGTTCACAGCTGAGGTCTGCCCGACGGCAGCGGCCATCGGGTGGGTATAGGGTTCGCCGAAATAGCTGGCGAAACGCTCCAGCGCCTCATGGCCGATATCCTGATCGCGAATGGCTATTACCTTGTAGCGAGTCAGGAAATTGCGGAACCACACCTGCTGCTCGGCGGTGAGGGGCCGCGAGAGATCGACACCGGTAATGCTGGCTCCGAACACCGGTGAGAGGCGTTCGATCCTTGCTTCCTCGAACACACCCTCGAGCGCGATCGCATCTTCGTCCACAGGTGGAGTTCCGATTTCCAGGTTCATCTTGTTCATCACGCTGCTGTCTCGAATTCTTCAAGTGGCGAAAGGATGGGGGCGCTGGCCTCGAACAGGGCACCGGCCCGCAGGCAAAAGTCGGGGTACAGCATCCGCTCGGCCTGAAGCGCCACCCCGGTCTGATCGATCAAGGTCCATTTCCCGCGCTCGTCGCGCAGAACGCTGATGTCCGCATCGCGGCCCACGCCAAGCGTGCCGATCTCATCCGACAGATTCAGGATCTGCGCAGGGTGGGTCGTGACCATCGGCACGACATCCTCAAGCTTAAAGCCGAGAGCGATGAGCTCCGAAAGAACGGTGTGCAGGCCGAACCGCCGCTTGCCCATCAGCACGCGGAATGCCGGGTGGAGGTCCATTTCTTCGGTACGCTCGGCGGCGATGCGCGTATTGTAGCCATGAAGGTCGGAGCCGGCGGTGTACGGGATAATGCCGGCATCGATCACCTTGCGCGCACGGTCGTAGCTGATGTGCCCGCCGCGTCCGACATCGACCCTGAGCCCGCGCGCGATCGCTTCCTTAGCGGCAGGATTGACCTCCCCGTTCTTGCCAATGAAGCTGCCCGGATTGCGAGAGAAGGGATGCGCCAAAATGTCGCCCGGCTCCAGCATGTCGAGAGCGGCCTCGAACACGGCATCGGGATCGGGCATTGCCCCACCCGGTCGGCGGGCGGGCCACATTTGGCCGAGATGGCAATAGGCGGGGATGCCCGCCTCCTTGGCGGACGATTTCGCATGCTCGATTACCTCGTAGTTCCAGCGCGACACCCCGCCCACTTCTGCGTGCATCTTGAGGCCGCGCACAAGATCGCGGTTGGTCTCGATCGTCTGAAGCAGCGCCTTGCGATCGATGCCGTGCGGCCCGTAGAGTTCGGGATAGCCGTGACTTTCAAGCGCGCCGACAAGATAAGGCGAAATGAATGAGAACACCCGCGTTATCGCGCGTTCAGCAACGAAATGCCGGAAGGCCGAAAAGGTCAGTGAGGCTGCACCACCGAGATCCACGACCGTCGTGACCCCGGAATTGACGCCGATCATGTCGGGGTTGAGTCCAAAGCGACCTGTGACATGCTCAAACACGTGGGTGTGAATGTCGATCAGCCCCGGCAGGACGATCCGACCTCGCACGTCGCGGACTTCCGCCGCGGTATCGGCGCAGATATCCGGAGCGACAGCGGCGATCTTGCCCCTAGAGACGGCGATATCCATCAGCGCGTCCACATTGTTGGCGGGATCGATGACTCGGCCTCCCTTGAGAAGTAGGTCGAATTGATATTGCGTCATGTTGAGCGCCTTCGTTGCGTGATTATTTAAACAGCTTAAGGGTGAGCGAACCTATGTCTTGTACAATTATGCCATTCACTTCGCAGCCGCCCGGTCAGTAGCCACAGGCTCCCCCGTCGCTGCGCGGGTCGGTGGCGCCGGATACGCGGCCATCCACCGTTCGCAGGATCGCGCCGGCATGACCTAGCATCTCGCTGCGCGGCGGCTGGAAACGCACTGGATGACCGAGGTCGACTAAGGCGGCCGAAATGGCCGGGGCCATGTCGGCTTCGATGTGAAGCGCGCTCGAATCCTCGCCCCAGGTACGCCCAAGCAACCATCGCGGTGCTGCGACGCCGGCTCCAATGTCGCCCCCGGCCAACTCGATCGCATTGAGGATCGCCGCCTGGAACTGCGGCTGGCCTTCACCCCCCATCGAACCGTAGACCATCGTGCTGCCATCGTCGCCGCGCATCAGTGCAGGGTTGAGGGTGTGGAACGGCTTGGCCCCTGCCCGCAGCGCATTATGACTATGTTCGTCCAGCGAGAAGGCGATCCCGCGGTTCTGGAGGAGAACGCCGGTGTTGGGCGACACTACGCCCGAGCCGAACTCCCAGTACACGCTCTGGATAAAGCTCACGGCAATCCCTTCGTGATCGATCGCGCCCATCCAAACCGTATCGGCGGGAGGCTGCGCAGGCCCCCAGGGCAGGCATTGCTCAAGGGATATGCGGTCGGTCGATGCCGCGATCGCACAGGGATCGAGGAGGGATTGCAGGTTTAGCGTCAGCCCATCAGGGTCGCCGATGAACCGATCACGGGCTTCGAAGGCGATCTTGGTCGCCTCGATCAGCACATGTACGCGCTGTGCCGGCGTCAGGCTCATCCGGCGTCTTGCCTCGTCGAAGATCGCGAGAATTAGCAAGGAAACCAGACCTTGCGTGGGCGCGCCGAGATTATAGGCGGTCCCGCCCGGACGACGTAGCCACAGCGGCGCAATGCAGGGTGCCTGCGCCTGTTCAAGATCGCCCGCATCGATAGTGGCCCCAGCCCTTGCCAGATCCTCGGAGAGGGCACGGCTTGTCTCGCCCCGATAGAAATCGTCGAGACCGGCGCTTGCAAGGCGTCGCAAGGTCGCGGCGAGCGCGGGGAGGCGCATGAGGTCCCCTGCCTCGGGCGCTTGGCCGTCGTGGAGATAGGTTTCTGCAAAATGCGGCTGCTGCGCCAGTTGCCCAAACTTTTCGCGCGTTGCGCTGGCCTGACTCATGCTCACCGCGAAGCCGCGTTCGGCGTGATCGATCGCACCTGCAAGGAGCGTTCCGAGCGGGAGTGCCACCCGGCCCGCCTCGCGCAGGCCAAGCGCCGATTGCCAGCTGGCAACCGCGCCGGGAACGGTGAGGACCGCCTTGGGACCACGCGTGGGCATCTCGGCCGGATAGCGACTGCGATAGTCGGCGAGACACACCTTGGCCCCTGCCCGGCCCGCGCCGTCGATCGCGATGACAGGTTGGTCAGGCTGTGCGATCAACCAGAAGGCATCACCGCCAATCCCGTTCATGTGCGGATAGACCACCGCGATCGTCGCTGCCGCGGCGACCATTGCCTCGATCGCACTGCCGCCCTGCTGCAGGATCTCGCATCCGGCCTCTGCGGCCAAACGATGGGGAGCGACGACCATGGCCGACTTGTCCTTGAGCGAATACATGGGGCACTCCGCGCGATTGATGAGTGAGAAAACCGGTTGCCTGCGTTCAGAACCGTGCCACAACGTCCCATCCTATCCGGGCGGCGCTGGCCAGCAGAAAGGCGCAGAACAAAACCCGCAGCGTCGTTGGGCTGATCGCATGCGCGATCCTTGCGCCCACAGGTGCCATCAAGATTGACATCGGCGCCAGCAGCGCAAAGCCCACCAGGTTGACGTAGCCGAACGAGAACGCAGGCCGGTTCGGCACGTCTACACCTCCGAGAATGAACCCGACGGTTCCGGGGACGCTGATCACCAGCCCGATTGCCGCAGCCGTACCCACGGCGCGCTTGATCGGAAGGCTGCAAGCCGACAGGAGGGGAACCATAAAGGTTCCGCCACCGATGCCCATCATGGTGGAGACAGTCCCCACAGCTGCGCCCGAGATCGCGCGGGCATAGCCCTGCGGTGGGCGGGAGAAGAGCGGTGCCGTCTCCGACCGCAAGGCAAGGTTCAGCGCCACGATGGTCGCGGCCACGGCAAACACCGATCCCAGCAGCTGAGAAGGCACCCACTGGGCGACCACCGAACCGATCCCCACGCCGACCACGACCCACGGGCTCCAGGTTACGAGGATGCGCCTGTCCACGCCGTCGCGCTTAAAATGCGCTCGGGCCGAGGAGATCGACGTCGGGATGATCGTCGCCAGCGAGGTTCCCACGGCAAGATGCATCCGGATATCGGGATCGATCCCGATGAAGGAATAGACTTGATAAAGGATCGGAACGATGATGATGCCACCCCCGACCCCCAGAATCCCGGCAGTCAGACCGCCCAGAGCACCGGCAGCAACCATTGCCGCGGACAGCACCGCAATTTCACTGGAATCCATGATTTTATCTCCGCGAGGACTTACCAGCTGTAACCGAGGGTGATTCCCCAGGTCCGCGGCGCGCCCCATATCTCGTTGAAGCCTCTCGACGTAACATCACGAGCGACAACGCGGTATTCGGTGCCAGTCAGATTCCTCACGAAGCCACCGATGCTGAGCCCGGTATCGGCATGCGCGATCGACGTCTGAAGATTGACAATGCCATAGGCCGACTCCCGCAAGAAATTCTTCTCTTCTTGCGTAACGGCCAGTTCGAGGTCGACGTTCGATTGCCAGACATATTCGAGCTGGGTCGTAAGCTCCCATCGCGATCCGATCGACCGTTCATATCTGGCAAACAGATTGGAGCTGAACTCTGGCTGATGCGGCAGTCGGGCGCCGTTGGGGCTGTTCTGCCCACCGAAGATGCTTGCGACTACGACCTCGGCACCGCGGATCTCGGACGTGATCCAACCAAAGGCACCGCCCACCGTGAAGTTCGGAGTGATTCTGCCGAGCAGATCGAGTTCCACACCTGTGGACCGGACGTCGCCGATGTTGCGCAAGGCGTCCACGGAGAGGCCGTTTGGGGTCAGCTCGGCGCCCTGCTGTTGAACATCGGACCGCCAATACTGGAACACCGCCGCGTTCGCGATCAACCGGTTGTTGAAGAGGGACGCCTTTACCCCCCCCTCCAGAGCAATGATGAATTCGTTGTCGTACGAAACAAGCTGCGCTGCCGAAGTGACAAAGCCGCCGAAGAACCCGCCTGTTTTGAACCCCCGGGCAATACTAACATAGCCCATTATGTCGTCGCTGAAGTCGTAATCGACAACGGCTTTCCATGTTGTGGCTTCGAAAGTTTCGCTGTCCTCAAGAAACAATGCCGCGTTACCGTTCGGCGGAACAAAGCTGTCCCGCGAAGGAAAGAACACACCTCCCTCGAACAACTTGTCGTCAATAGTGTGCCGCAATTCCAGCGCCAATGCGAGCTTGTCAGTGACGTCAATGTCAAGGCGAGCATAACCTGAATGGCTATCGGTTATCTGCATGTAGGGCTGTTCGATCAGATTGACCCTGAAGAGGAACGGTATCAGCCCGTCGTCGGCGGCAAAGCCAGTGTTCTCTATGACCTCGTCGCGTGCCAGCACAAAGCCGAAGAGCGCGTTGATCCCCTCGGAGACCGGAACATCGAAGCGCAGTTCCTGACTCCAGACCTCAAGCTGGGTGCGGTAGTCGATCTCCTGTTGAACATTTGGTATGGCGTCGAGATCAGTGAACCGGCGATAGTTGAGCTCGTCGTAGGCCGTAATCGACTTGATGCTGATGCCCCGGAAGTCCGCAGCAAGGGTCAGGCTTGCCCCAGTCCAATCCATCTCGAGACGGTTGCGGCCGAGACCGGCCGAATCATAGCGCCCTACTATACCAAGTGAGAGGGGCGTCGCACCGTTGACCAAGGTACAGCGGCCGGGCTCGCGGGGCCCGCCAGCTGGTAGCGTCGCGCAAAACACGTTCCTCAGTCCAGACAGTGAAACGCCGGCAACGGGACTTGGACCGGAGGGCTCCCAGCCACCGACCGCCCGATTAAGTGGCAACTCGGAATTGTCTGCACCTCCATGTACCTTCAAGGATACCAGAATGTTGTCTGCGGGCTCCCAGGCAAGGATGCCACGCACCCCCCAACGGTCCTGTGCACCATGATCGAAGCCACCAGTCACGCTCCGGAAGTAGGTGTCGTCACTCTGGACGACACGCCCGGACAGGCGTGCAGCGAGGTTGCCACCAAGGGGCAGGTTTGCGCCCGCCTCAATAGTCACCTCGTCGAACCTGCCATAGGTGACATCTGCATAACCACTGAATCCGCCACCTATTTTGGGCTGTTTCGAGATGTACTGAATGGCTCCTCCAACGGAGTTTCTTCCATACAGCCCGCCTTGGGGGCCCTTCAGTATCTCAACCCGCTGCAGATCGAACGAGGTCGCCTGAAGTTGCGCAATGTTCGCCTGATACACATCATCGACGTATATGCCGGTGGTCGGCGTGTCGTTGATGCGGAAGTTCCTGAGGCCTACACCGCGAATGACAACGACAGGCACCCCGCCACCCGACAAGTCGTAAATCTGCACGTTCGGGACGGCGGTAGTCAGTTCGGCGATCTGGTCGATCTGCCGGAACCTGAGTTCGTCGCCGGTGATCGCAGTGACCGCGATCGGCGTGTCTTGCAGCAATGACGCCCGCCTTTGTGCCGTCACCACAATCGAAGCATCCGATGGGGCGTCTTCGGCCATGTCATCTTGCGCCGCGGCTGCCGTCGACCAGAAGATGCCCAGCGAAAGTGCCATCACCGAGACGGACATCTTGGTTCGAAGATTATCTGTATTCATTTGGTGCCCCCGTTGCTGCAAACCATTCTGGCCGAAGTTTTGCCTTGGCCATGATGATCGAACGAGACGGTAAATGCGGGGAGCTTCTGACTTCGTCTTGTAAAATTATGCCAGTTACGGTTGAGCTCACCTGAAATGCCCTGCATATTGAATATTTTCAAAATCTTATTTTTGCTCACTGGCCTAGAGGAACAACGAGGCCGGGGCGCGAAGTCGTGGGACTTCAAGCCTGTGTCCAGCTGTGGGCCTGATTAACTTGACTGGTAAGACGCCGCGATTGACAACACCTCTTGCGTCCGTATTGATTGTCATCCGGAGTTCACCACTATGTCGATCACACCAGTGCAAAAATTGGGGTCGGGCATGGCTAGTTCCACATTCCACGCTCTTTTGCTTGAGGAAATCCATCAAAGCGCATTGCCTTCGATCGCGCGCCGCCATCTTATCGTTCCGCGTGCCGCCCATGTCTCGCGCATCACGTCGGAGCAGACCCTCCAGCACTGCTGGCGCGAACTGGGGGCTGAGGGGGTTGTTCGGGCAGGCATGCGCATTGAACAGCACACCTATAATCCTTGCGTTGCGACGTTGCTCAAGGAGGTTGATCTCAAGCGTGCGATCGACGTTTGGATCGTGCTCCAGGAACACTACCATGAAAGCTACCGCATCTGGTCGCTTTGTAAGAGTGACAACCACATCGTTCTCAAGCACGCCTCGGCCAAGGATACGGCGGTCCCGCCGACGGCGAATTCCATGCTGGTCGTCGGGGTCATAGCGGGAATGGCGAAGACGATGGGGATCGATGAACTCAATGTCCGCGCCTCTACCGCCGAGGGCGAGGAAATCGTGCTGATCGAGGCGGGCAACATTGCGCAGAACATCAGCCGCATTGAGCCCAGCTCGATCTGCGATATCACCATCACCTGGGACCCTAACCGCAACCAGGACGATCACCCCGCCATGTCCCGGATCGCCAGCAATTTCCTCGAGGTGATGGGTTTCGACGCGTCCGACAACGTCAAGATCCAGCGGATGAGCAAAGCCGTTCTGGAATGCCACCATGACAAGGTCTCGATTGCCTATGTCGCTTCTTGCTGCGCCATGTCCGTTCGCAGCCTCCAAAGAATTCTGCGCGATCGCGGGATGCGCTTCACCGATTTCCTGCGTATGGTGCGGCTGAAGAAAGCGGTCGATCTGCTGTTGAACACCGACCGCTCGCTCGTCCAGATCGCGCTCAGTTGCGGGTACTATGATTCCGCGCATTTCAGCCGGGAGTTCAAGAGTTCGGTAGGCGTGTCGCCGTCCCAGCTGCGCGAGATCGGCTTGCAGATCCACTGACCGCGCCTCAGCCATTGCGCCTAATCGGGTATCCCAGCCTTGGCGAGACACGCAAAATCGCGCTATGCATCAGCGACTTACCGAGATCGATCACTACGCTTTCGCGCTGCATGCCTTGCACAATCTGCCTCCCCCGCTCGTCATATCTGTCTCGACAAGCGGAGGAAGGACCTCGAAAACCTTGAGATTGGGCGCCCGGCTGCCCGGCTGATAACGCAGGGACCGGGTACAGCTCCCATGGCGCGCCTTGGTCGCGCAATGGACCGAAGCCGGCTGCTTGAGAGCAAGCGCAAGCCCGGAGGTGATGTTGCAGATCGCTGCCTAGTTTTGGCGCAGTAGCGCCGGTATGAGATCGAGACCAGGCATGATCGGCGCCGAAAAATTGGGCTGGATCTCGCCCGCGAAGGCGGGGGGATTTCCGCGGCATCTAGAGCGGCGATGTCGAGGCGACGGCCGCCATCCGCTAGGCGGAGGTGACCGCACACCGCCGCATGATCGACAGGACGCATGAGCGCGGCATCAAGCCGCACAAGCCTGCGTGCGACGATCAGTCTTGTGACAGACACGTTCTCAGCGCCGGCTTTTTTCAACATGGGGTAATGGTCTGGCGGCTCTTCGATGGAGACTGATATATTCAGCTCTGGCGTAGAAGAGGAGGCAGATCATGGATTACTTTGCTGGCCTGGACGTGTCGCTGGAGAAGACACAC
>NZ_JAGDEB010000004.1:0-93935 GCF_040148725.1 Erythrobacter sp. NFXS35
CTCCGATGACCAGAACTTTCATCAATCTCGCACCCTTTTCTCGGGACTTACGTTGCCGCAATTAGGGGGCAAATACAACCAATGCGGCACGCTTGCGCCCATACTGCGAGCGGCCGCAAAGGGGTCGTTTGCTGAACGGCAGCTTTTTGCTCCGGCGGGGTTCAAAGCCGACGCTGATTCTTCAGCCCAAAAAACGACCTGACGCACTGCAACTGCTCGCCTGCAATCGTGCGCAAACCTCAGCTTGCGAACAGCTGCCCCATATCGGCGAATGCCTTGAACTCCAGCGCATTGCCTGACGGGTCGCGCAGGAACATCGTGGCCTGCTCGCCCGGCTGGCCCTTGAAGCGGATGGTCGGCTCGATCACGAAGGCGGTGCCGGCTGCGCGCAGGCGTTCTGACAGCGCTTGCCACTTGTCCATCGACAGCACCAACCCGAAATGCGGCACCGGCACGCCGTGGCCGTCGACATGGGTATTCGCCCGGTCGCCCGCCTGCCCCGGTGCGAGGTGGGCGACGATCTGGTGGCCGTGGAAATCGAAATCGATCCACTCGGCCGATGAACGCCCCTCGGCGCAGCCCATCGCCTCGCCGTAGAATGCGCGCGCGGCGGCAAGATCATCGACGGGAAAGGCGAGGTGGAACGGGGGCAGGGTCATCCTTGCGTTCATAGCGTGTGCGGCGGCCCAGTGAAAACGGTTTTCCTACCCGTTCGCGATCTGCCAGCCCCGCTGCCGCCATGTCGCCGCACACCGCCCGCCCGATGACTCGGGAAGAATTCGACACCGCGCTCCAGCGACTTCGCAGGGGGCCGGTTTCGCCTTCTGGACAGTGTCTCATGTGTCTCCCCGTTCAGCGTCGACAGCGCCGGGATGAACGGTTAGGGCCGGATCGCCAGGCAAGGTGGAGCGGGCATGCAATGAAACTGATCATCGGTAACAAGAACTATTCAAGCTGGTCCTTGCGCGGCTGGCTCGCGGCGAAGCAATCGGGCCTCCAATTCGAGGAACTGACCGTGCCCATCATGGGCGAGGAATGGGACCGGCTGAAGCACGACATGGGCGAAGTGCAGCCGTCCAGCGGCAAGGTGCCGATCCTGTGGGATGGCAACGCGGTGGTGTGGGATAGCCTGGCGATTCTGGAATACCTCGCCGACAAGGTCGGGCGCGAACGGTTCTGGCCGCGTGACGAGGCCGCCCGCGCGATGGCCCGCGCGATGGTGGCGGAAATGCATTCGGGCTATCTCTCCTTGCGCAAGGAAATGCCGATGAACATCCGCCGCCGGGTCGATCTGGCAGAGGTGTCGGACCAGACCCGGCACGATATCGTGCGGATCCTGACCCTGTGGGCCGAAGCCCGCGCGCGGTACGGCAATGCCGGCCCCTATCTGTTCGGAACCTTCGGCGCGGCCGACATATTCTATGCTCCGGTGGTGACCCGCTTCGCCACCTACGGCATCGGCGTTCCGGGCTTCGCGCAGGCCTATATGCAGGCGATTATGGAACATGAATGGATGCGCGAATGGACCAGCGCGGCCGAGGACGAACAATGGGTGATCGAACAATACGAGCAAATCGCATGAGAGCCGCCATCGCCGCGCTGCTGGCGCTGATCGTGATGCTGCCCGCGCCCGTGCAGGCGTGGGGCTTCTACGCCCACCGCAAGACCGCCGAAATCGCCGAGGCCAATATCTCGCCTGAAGCCCGCGCCAAGATCGCGCGGCTGCTGCGTTCCGAACAGGCGCTCGGCACGCCCGAATGTCCGCTGAAAAGCATCGAGGATGCGAGCGTGTGGCCCGATTGCGTGCGGCGCGAAGGATGGCGCTGGGGCTATACCGCCGCGTGGCATTACCGCACGGCGCCGATCTGCGAGGCTTTCAATCCGCGTGCGAATTGTTCCGGCGGCAATTGCGTCACCGCGCAGATCACGCGGGCGCACCGCATTCTCGCCGATGAAAGCCTGCCTGCCGCGATCCGGCTGGAAGCGCTGGCCTTCATGGTGCATTTTGCAGGCGATGTGCACATGCCGCTGCATTCGGGCGACAACGAAGACCGCGGCGGGAACGACCGCGAGGCCGCCTACGGGATCAAGCCGGGGCTGAACCTGCACAGCATCTGGGACGGCGCGCTGGCCGAACGCGCAATCAGCGATCCGGCTGACCCGGTGGTGAGGCGCTATGCGCCTGCCGAGCGCGCAGACCTCGGCGGCGGCACGCCCGATGACTGGGGCCGCGAAAGCTGGGAGATCGCACGCGGTTTCGTTTACCCGACCGCCTTTGACACCGATAATGTGTGCGCTGCGCCGCTGCCCAAGGAAACCGCGCTCAGCCAGGAAGACATCGTCGCAGGCGTGCCGATCGCCAAGCGGCGCGTGCAGCAGGCCGGCATCCGCATTGCCGATCTGCTGGAAAGCGCATTTGCGCCGGGGCCGCTGGTGGTCGAGGAGCGGCAGCGTGGTGACTAGACAAAGCGCTCCGGCGCGGCTTGCACTGTGGCGGCACGCTGCTACCCCGTTGCACGAATGACCGATCCGCTCGACCTTGCCAAGCGCCTGATTGCCGCGCCGTCCGTGACGCCTGCAACCGGCGGAGTGTTCGATGAATTGGAAGCGATGCTTGGCCCGCTCGGGTTCGTGGTGCACCGCTTCACGCACGGCGAGGGAGCAGAGGGCAGCGACGAAGCACCGGTCGAAAACCTGTTTGCCATTCGCACCGGCCCGCCGGGATCAAGGCACTTCGCGTTCGCCGGCCACCTCGATGTCGTCCCGCCGGGCGAGGGTTGGGGCAGCGATCCGTTCGTGCCGCAAGTGCGCGGCGAACTGCTGCACGGGCGCGGCGCGGTGGACATGAAGGGCGCGATTGCCGCGATGGTCGCCGCCGTTGCCGAGGTGCCTGCCGAAGCGGGCACGATCAGCTTCATCATCACCGGTGACGAGGAAGGCCCGGCGCTGCACGGCACCCGCGCGCTGATCGACTACATGGCTGCCGAGGGGCACGCGCCCGATCTGTGCCTTGTCGGCGAGCCTACTTCGGTCAACCGCCTTGGCGACATGGTCAAGATCGGGCGGCGGGGCTCGGTCAACATCTTCATCACGGCTGACGGCACGCAGGGCCACGTGGCCTATCCCCACCTCGCCGATAATCCGCTGCCGAAACTGGTGGCGATCCTCGGCGAGCTGGACGCACTCACACTCGATACCGGTACGGCGTGGTTCCAGCCGTCCAATCTCGAAATCACCGAAATCACCGCCCCCAACCGCGCGCACAACGTGATCCCGGCGCAGGGGCAGGCGCGTATTTCGATCCGCTTCAACGATCTGCACACCGGGACAAGCCTGTCCGAGCGCGTCATGGCGATTGCCGAACAGCATGGCGGGCACGCGCGCCCGGTGATTTCGGGCGAGCCGTTCCTGACCGAGCCGGGCGCGTTTTCCGCGATGGTTTCGGCTGCGGTCGAGGCCGAGACCGGCATTACCCCCGAACTCTCCACCAGCGGCGGCACGTCGGATGCGCGGTTTCTGCGCTCCGTCTGCCCGGTGATCGAATTCGGCCTGTGCAACGCGACCATGCACAAGCGTGACGAGGCGGTGGCGATCCCCGATCTCGCCGTGCTGGCCCGCATCTATACCCGCATCGCGCGCGCCGCGCTGGCGCTGAAGGAAGGACAGTGATTTGAGCACCTGGCTGCGCATCCCCCTGTGGCAACGCGTCATCGCGGCGCTGATCCTCGGCATCATAGTCGGGCGGCTGTGGGGGCCGGGGGCGGAGAGCATCAAGATCATCGGCGATGTGTTCGTCGCCTTCATCAAGATGCTGGTGGTGCCGCTGATCTTCTTCAGTCTGGTCGCGGGCGTCGCCAGTATCGGCGATCTGCGCAAGCTCGGCTCTGTCGGCTGGCGGGCGATGTTGCTGTTCGTGGTGACTGGGCAAATCTCGGTGTGGCTCGGCCTGACGCTGGGCACATTGGTTGCGCCCGGACTGGGCGTGGATACCTCCGCGCTGACCCTAGGAGCGGCGCCCGAACCGACCGAGACGAGCTGGCGCGAAATGCTGCTCGAAATGATCCCACAAAGCCCGGTGCAGGTGATGGCGGACGTCAACGTGCTGCCGCTGATCGTGTTCTCGCTGCTGATCGGGATCGGCATCCTGATGGCCAAGGAAGACGGTGAGCCTGCGCTCAAGATCTTCGAAAGCGGCTCTGTGGTGATGCAGAAAGTCACGATGATCGTGATGGAGCTGACTCCGTTCGGCGTCTTTGCGCTGATGGCTTGGGTGGCAGGGACGCTCGGCTTCGATGCGCTCGCAGCGCTCGGCAAGCTGGTGTTCCTCAACTATTTCGGCTGCTTCCTGATTATCGCGCTGATCTACGGCGCGATGATCAAGTTTATCGCCAAGGTGCCGCTGATCGGGTTCTTCCGCGGCATGATCGATGCGATTGCGGTCAGCTATTCCACCGCCAGCTCCAACGCGACGCTGCCGGTCACCTTGCGCTGTGCCGAGCGCAACCTCGGCGTGTCGAAATCGGTCGCCAGCTTCGTCATCAGCCTCGGCGCGACGGTGAACATGAACGGCACCGCGATGTATCTCGGCCTTGCCACGCTGTTCGGCGCGCAGATCTTCGGCGTGGACCTCAGCTGGGGCGATTACGGCATGATCGCGCTGCTCGGCACGCTGGGCGCGGTTGGCGCGGCGGGCATTCCCGGAGCGGGCCTGATCATGATGGCGCTGGTGTTCAGCGCGGTGAACGTGCCGCTGGAAACCATCGCCTTCGTCGCAGGCGTTGACCGGATCATGGATATGATGCGCACCACCACCAACATCACCGGCGATGCGGCTGTGGCCGTTACCGTCGCGAGCCTGACGGGCGAACTCGACACTGCCGAACTGGTCAGTGCGGATGATGTGTAGGCAAGTTTGAGATCTACTCGGTTTGCGGCGCGGCGTCCGCGCTGCCGGTGGCCGCGATTTGGACAGGGACAAATTCGCCGAGCAGGCAAAGAGCTGGTCCCGAACCGCGATCGTAGTTCAGCCTGATCGCTTGACCAGCGCAGATCGTCGTGTTGACGGCACTGATGCCGGGAACACCTTCTTCACGCTCGCGGCGCAGACCGGGGCAGCGCTTGGCAAGATCGTTGAGGAAGACCTTGCCCTGACGCTCGAACAGGACCTGTCGGTCGTTGATGACGAGATAGGACGCGTTGCTGGTACCGATGCAAGCTTTCGGCTCGCCGGAGACCATAAAATCGACGGGCGCGTCATGCTGCATCAGCAGGGTTGTGAGAGGGGTCGGCGAATTCGCCCACTTTCCGGCAGCCGCGTTGGCCGTGACGACACTTGCCCCCACAGCCAGCAACGCACCCGCTCTTAACACCCATGATCCGCGTCGCATGCGACCCTCCTTGCCCGCGCCTTCTCGGGAACGCGCCCGATCACGCAACGGCATGAAGATAAACAGGAATTTGCTTAATGCGCGATGAACGAAGCGAGGTCTTGTGCGGCTCAGCCCTGGCCATTGTTCACATATTCGACCGGCATGAACTGGCCCAGCCCGCATCCCGCGCCGCGCTGCGGCACGCCGCCGATGTTCTGCAGCACGTAAATGATCTCAGGGCTGCACAACTGGTCGATACTGGTGTTGTAGGTGAAGGCCCTTTCAATCGCCAAGCCGGGGCAGCGATTGGGCAGGACGTTGCGATAGATATCGCCGCCGCGCATCTCGAAATCGATCACCTGATCGGTTTGTACCCGGGTCTGGCGGATCTGGTTGCGGTTGATGCAGGACTGTGCCTCGCCCAGCACCTTTACCGCAGGGGCGCCGGCGGCCGGATCGGCATCGGGATCGCGCTCGACCGGCGCACAGCCTGCGGCCAGCAGGGTCAGAGCGATCAGGGAAAGTGGTGTTCGCATGGGCTCGGGCATCCTTCCGTCGGCGAAACGCTGTGCCCACCGGCCAGCGTCAGTCGCTGTGTTTGCCCCCACGCGGATCGTGTAACACCTTCTTGCGATAGCTGCATAGATCAACGACCGAGCAGCGCCAGCATTCCGGGGTGCGCGCCTTGCAGACATAGCGGCCGTGCAGGATCATCCAGTGGTGCGAATCGCGGCGGAACGGCTGGGGAACGCGCTTTTCGAGCTTGGCTTCGACCTGCTCCGGGGTTTTGCCTTTGGCCATGCCGGTGCGGTTGCCGAGTCGGAAGATGTGGGTGTCGACCGCGAAGGTTTCCTGCCCGAACCAGCAATTGAGCACGACATTGGCGGTCTTGCGCCCGACGCCGGGCAGGCGGGTAAGCGCGTCGCGAGTGTCAGGAACCTCGCCGCCATGTTCGTCCACTAGAATGCGGCTGAGCGCGATCACGTTCTTGGCCTTGGAATTGAACAGGCCGATGGTCTTGATGTGCGCCTTCAGGCCTTCCTCGCCAAGATCGACCATCTGTTGCGGGGTCTGCACTCGCGCGAATAGCGCGCGGGTCGCCTTGTTCACGCCCACGTCGGTCGCCTGCGCGGATAGCGTCACGGCGACCAGCAGCTGATAGGCATTGCCATATTCCAGCTCGGTCTGGGGCGAAGGATTATCCTCGGCCAGACGGCGGAAGAATTCGAAGATCTGGTCCTTGGTCATGCCGGCCGCGTCACAGCCCCAGCATATCGTTCATGGTGTACCGCCCCGCAGGCTTACCCGTCAGCCACGCCGCTGCCTTCACGGCGCCGCGCGCGAAGATCATGCGGTTTTCGGCTGAGTGCGACAGGGTCAGGCGTTCTTCCGGCCCTGCGAAAATCACGCTGTGTTCGCCTGCCACGGTCCCGCCGCGCAGGGTAGCAAAGCCGATTGTGCCCTCCCGGCGCGCGCCGGTCATCCCGTGGCGCCCGCTCTCCATATTGCTGGCAAGATCGATCCGGCGCGCCTCCGCCGCCGCTTTGCCCAGCAGTTTGGCAGTGCCCGACGGCGCATCGACCTTTTGCCGGTGATGCATCTCCAGCACCTCGATATCCCAGTCGGGGCCGAGCCGTGCCGCGGCTTCTCGCACCAGATGCGCCATCAGCGTGACGCCGAGCGAGAAATTGCCCGATTGCAGCACCGGCACGGCCTTCGCCGCATCGGCCAGCAGCACGAACTCCGCCTCGCCGAGGCCGGTCGTGCCGACCACGATCGGAATGCCCGCCACCCGCGCCGCGCCGAGATTGGCGCTGAGCGCCTCGGGCGCGGAAAAATCGACCAGCACATCGCACTGGCCCGCCAGCGGGCCGATGTTCCCGCCCGCATCCACGCCGATGCACATGGCATGACCGGCCTCGACAATCGCCGCTTCCAGCGCCTGCCCCATGCGGCCCTTGTACCCGATGACCCCGAATTGCACCTGCGTCATTGCCTCGCCTCCACCGATCATGTTTGATGGCGTCATGGCAGAGATTAAACGCATCGTCATCCTGACAGGCGCAGGCATTTCCGCAGAGAGCGGGATCGACACCTTTCGCGCTGCAGGCGGCCTGTGGGAACAGCACCGAATCGAGGACGTGGCCACACCCGAAGGCTTTGCGAGCAACCCCGATCTGGTGCTGGGGTTCTACGATATGCGGCGCGCGGCGCTGGCGCGCGCCGAGCCCAACCCGGCGCACACCGCGCTGGCGCGGCTGGAGCATGAGTTTCGAGGCGAAGTGCTGCTGGTGACGCAGAATGTCGACGATCTGCACGAACGCGGGGGCGCCGCGCGGGTGCTGCACATGCATGGGGAACTCAAAAGCGCCTTATGCACATCATGCGAAATCCGCTCGCGCTGGGACGCGGCCATGCAGCAGCGCCCCCCATGCCCGGTGTGCCGCGCGCCGACTCTGCGTCCGGATATCGTGTGGTTCGGTGAGATGCCGTATCAGATGGGGCGGATTTATGCCGCGCTGGAGGCCTGCGACCTGTTCGTCAGCATCGGCACGAGCGGGGCGGTCTATCCCGCGGCAGGGTTCGTTCAGGAAGCCCGGGCGAGCGGTGCGCGCACGCTCGAACTCAATCTCGAACCCAGCGAAGGTTCGCGCCTGTTCCATGAATCGCGGCTGGGACCAGCGGGCACGCTGGTACCGGCATGGGTCGAGGAGATGCTCCGACCTCGCTGATGCGCCGCGTTGTTCATTCCGCGAGACATTGCCGGCATAATTCTACCGGGAACCGGGCGCTGCAGGCTTCCGCGATTTCCTCTGCGGGGTACCCGTCGGCTCGCGCTTCGCGGTAAGCATTGCAGGCTGGTTCGCCGACCTTTGCGATGGCGGGCAATTGCAGTGTCACCGTGCCGCCCGCAACCGATGTCAGCCGTGAACCGTCCGAGTCCGCCCGCAACTCGATCGCCTCCTCGCCGTTCCAGAGCCGCAGCGTTGCACCTTCGTCAGGACCGGCGGCAAACAGCGCCACCTGCCCCTTTCGGCTATCGAGGGTGAGACCGATATTTCCTGACGGTTCGAAGGTGACATATCCGCCACGTTCCTGTCCGGTGCCGTCATAAAGCATGATACCGGCAACGCTCTCATTGCCGCGACCGATTGTCTTGCCATCGATGACAGCATCAGGAAGATTGCTTCCTACGCGCACGCGAACCGTACCTTGTGCATCGACGATTTCCAGCATCCTTACCCTTAAGACGTCTGCGCCGGCCGTGCGGGTTTCGGATTGGGCGGGCGACGCGCTCCACAACGCCACGCCGACCATGCCCAAAACAAGCGCTGCCGCACCACGCGCGAGAAGTCGGTTGCTGCGTTCAAGCGAGGCGATTCGCGATTCGAGTGTTTGCATATCCCCGTCATGGCTCCCTCAACAGCGCCCGGGCCATGGGTACCATATCGCGAACTGCGGGAAAATCGGGCTGTCACGTCGCCAGCACAAGCAATCCCGCAGGGGGATTGGTGCCGGTGACCGCTGCGGCAGATGTGCGACCTTGCGTCGGACCGCGGTTTGGCGAGTCTGCCGGCTCGGACCAGGTTGGGCGAAGTGCTTAGTCCGGCGGTAGTTTCGTGGGCGCCGGGGGGTTCGCTCCGCGTTCCTCGCTCCAGCTGCGTCCGGATTTGTCCTTCATCTCCTCGTGCGGCGTGGTCGGGCGCACGTCGCGCTTTCCCTCCGCGAGTTGCTGGCGTTCGCGCTTCGCCACCGCCGCGTCATCGTGGTGATCCTGCGCTTTCTTGGTGCGCAGCAACGAAACCACGCCGTACACCAGCACAGTTCCGATCGTGAACAGCGCGAGGGTCATGACGATATCCCATTCGAAATTGAAATTCATCGATCAAGCCTCCTTTTGCTAGGTGCTTAATCAGCCCGGCAGGCGCGGGAATGTTCCGCTCGGCAACGGATTACGTGCCGCGCCGTGGCGGCTCCGCGACGGGACGAGCCGTTATGCGCAGGTCTTGCAGGTCGAATCTTCGACTATGCGGATGGTGCGCATTCCCGGCGCCAGCCCGTCGAGGATGTGCAGCCGCCCCCAGCCCGGATCGCCCAATCCGCTCACCCCCGACAGCAGCACCTTTATCGCTTGCAGGGCGGCGAGGCTGCCCGCCCACCCGGCCATCGCGCCCAGCATCCCGTCGTCGGCGCAGGTATCGCAATCCTCGGCATCGAAGGCATCGCCGACGAAGCAGCGATAGCATGGCTGCCCCCGCACGTGCCCGGCAAAGGCCGCGACCTGTCCCTGAAACCGGCCCACCGCGGCCGAGAGCAGGGGGATCCCCGCCGCCACGCAGGCATCCGATACGGCGAGGCGGGTGGCGAAATTGTCGGTGCCGTCGAGCACCAGATCCGCGCCTGCAATCAGGCCCGCCGCGTTGTCGGGCGTGATCCGCGTATCGGATACGTCCACGCTTAGCGTATCGTCGAAATTGGCGAGCCAGCGCCGCGCGGACACCGCCTTGCCGTAGCCGATATCGCGGGTGGTGAAGATGGTCTGGCGCTGCAGGTTCGAGGTATCGACCACGTCGTCATCGACCAGAGTCAGCCTGCCGATTCCGCTTGCCGCGAGGTATTGCAGCGCCGGGGAGCCGATCCCGCCCAGACCGATGATCGCGACATGGCTCGCCGCCAGTTTCACCTGCCCCGCGCCGCCGATTTCGGGCAGCACGATGTGGCGGGCGAAGCGATCGAGCCGCGCCGGTGACAGCGGAGGAGGCAGGCTCACGGCTGGTTCTCGGGCGAGGCTGCCCGCCGTTCCTGCCGGAACGCGCCGATGCCGTGCCACCAAAGGAAGCCGATCACTGCGCCCTTGGTCGGCTGGAGCATGATCAGCAGCAAGACCACCGCCAGCGGCAGAATGATCGCCAGCGTGGCCCAGGCGGACATCCCGAAGGTGCCGATCATCGCAATCACGACCGGCGCGAGAAGGTGGCCGACCACGAAGATGCCGATATAGGCGGGAAAGTCGTCGGCCTGCTGCACCGACCAGTCGCATAGGCAATGCGGGCAGGCATCCACCGGCTTCAGCCATTGGCGGAACAGTGCCGCCGCGCCGCACCGCGGGCACCGTCCCTTCGCGCCTCGCACCAGCGCGGGAATCCACCCGGAAGGCAAGTCGATCTGGTCGGGAGAAAGTGGTGGAGCGTGCATGGACAGGCTGTTTACAACCTGTGCGCCGCCTGTCGACAGGCCTGTGGATCAGCCTGTCGAAAGTGTGGTGAATTCTTGTGTGCAGCGGAGGCCCACCCCGGTGCGACCAATTTCGCCTGCGGCTCGGTTGGCCTCGCTCCCCTCCCGCCTGCCCTCGGCTCAATGGCCGGGGCGGGTATCGGGGAGGGGTGGGAATGCGCCCTTAGCTCTCCAGCTGGCGCAGCAGGCTGCGCACATCGCCGTCCATGTCGGCATCGCGGGTGCGCAGGTCTTCGATCAGGCGCACCGCGTGGATCACTGTGGAGTGATCGCGCCCGCCGAACTTGCGCCCGATTTCGGGGTAGGATCGCGGGGTCAGCACCTTGGACAGATACATCGCCACCTGCCGCGGACGCACCACGGCGCGGGCGCGCCGCTTGCTGCTCATTTCCGCGCGATCGATGCGGTAGAAATGGCAGACCGTGCGCTGGATCTCATCGATCGTGATCCGGCGGCGGTTGGCCGAGAGGATGTCGGTCAGCTGTTCCTCGGCGAGTTGCAGCGACACCTCCTGCCCGGTCAGCTGAGCATAGGCGATCAGCTTGTTCAGCCCGCCGACCAGCTCGCGGATATTGCGGATGATGGTGCGAGCGAGGAATTCGACGACATCGGCCGGCACATCCAGCGGGGCAAAGCGCACCAGCTTGGACACCAGGATCTTCTTGCGCAATTCGATGTCAGCGGGCTGGATATCGGCCACCAGCCCCATCGACAACCGGCTGAGCAGGCGCGGTTCGACCCCGTCCAGCGCCTGCGGTGCGCGGTCGGCGGCGAACACCAGCCGCTTGCCTTCCGCCAGCAGCGCATCGATGGTGTAGAGCAGTTCTTCCTGCGCGCTCGCCTTGCCGATGATGAACTGGATATCGTCCACCAGCAGCAGATCGAAACTGCGCAGCCGCGCCTTGAATTCGATGGTCTGGCTGGATTTCAGCGCCTGCACGAATTCGACCATGAAGCGTTCGGCCGAACAGTAGAAGATGCGTGCTCGCGGGTGCGCCTGCAGATAAGAGTGGCCGATTGCGTGCAGCAGGTGGGTCTTGCCTTGTCCGGTCGCCGCCTTGAGGTAGAGCGGCGAGAATTGCGGCTGTTCCAGCGCGGCCATGCGCTGCGCGGCGTTACAGGCGAGGACGTTGGCCTCGCCCGTTACAAACGCGGCGAAAGTCAGTGACGGATCGAGCCCGACCGATGAAGTGAAGCCCGAATCCGACAAGGTCCCCGCCGCGACCGCGATCGTGCTCGCACCATCATTGGCGGGGCGGCGTCCATCGTCGAGCCGGAGATCGGGCAATTGGCGGCGGCCCGGGTGCACCATGATGTTGACCAACCGCACTTCGTTGCGGGCAATCTTCCACGCCAGTTGCAGCCGGTCATGGAACCGGTCGCGCACCCAGTTGGCCGAGAACTCGGTGGGGAGGTAGAGATCGAGCGAGCCGGTATCGCGGTTGAGGCTGCCAAGCTGGATCGGCTTGATCCACTGGCTGTGCAGCTGATGGCCGAGGTCCTTGCGTAGCCCCTGGCTGATGTCGGCCCAGTCCGCGGCAAGGTTTACCGCTTCGGAATCTTCCATCAGATCATCATCCGCAGGGCGGCGCGTGTTCCGCGCCTTGTCGATCCTGTGCACAAGCTATTCCCCAATCCGCTCTGGCGCTGCGTGACCGTAGTTCGCAGCCGCATTCTTATTGCCCCACAAGTCACAACAGCGCCCCCTTCGAAACGCGTGCCTCGAAGGGTCCCCATTCGACCAGTCTGTTTGAACCTGGGCTGTCCCGCCCCGGGTGAGCCGTGAGTTAAGGGCGCTCTGCACATTTGCGCAAGCGCGCAGTTTTAAAAAAAGTGAAATATTCCTGTTGACTCGGCGCTACCCCGCAGACGTGCGTTCATGTCGTTGGTTTATATAGGAAAACACGGTTTCAGGCCCGCGAATCGTGGAGAATCCTGACATTTGTCAGCATTGCGTCTGCCGCAATTGTCACAAACGAAAAAGGCCGCGCTGTGTGAGCGCGGCCTCTTGCCGATTTCCTACCCATGGCAACCCGTAAATACGCCTATCCAGACGCCTGCGGGTCGCGTCAAAAACGAATCAGAGCGTGGCGACTCGGCGCGTCAGACGCGAGAGCTTACGGGCCACGGTGTTCTTGTGCAGCACGCCGCGCGCAACGCCGCGAGCCATTTCGGGCTGGGCCGCCTTCAGCGCCTCGGCGGCCGCTTCCTTGTCACCCGCTTCACAGGCCGATTCGACCCGCTTGATGAAGCTGCGGATGCGGCTGATGCGCGCACCGTTGATCTCGGCACGGGCGGTGTTGCGGCGGATGCGCTTCTTGGCTTGCGGCGTGTTGGCCATAATTCGTGTCTGTCTCGCGTTTGGTTCGGGCCGCTGGGACGCGACCGGGAAATTGCATCGGGTTAGTCGAAAACGGGCGAGCGAGCGCATGGCCCGGCCACCGGAAAGCAGCGCGCATAGTGCGAAGCGCGCGCAAGGTCAACGATTCTCCCTTACTTCTGACACACCGGGCAATACCACGTGCTGCGCCCGCCCTGCGCGATGCGGCGGATAATGCCGCCATCCTTGCGGCGGCATTCCTCACCCTCGCGCCCGTAGACATCGAACGAACTGGCGAAATAGCCCAGTTCCCCGTCGGGTCGGGCATAGTCGCGCAAGGTCGAGCCGCCGTCCCGGATCGATGCTTCGAGCACGGCGACAATCGCGGGCACCAGCCGCGCCAGTTGCGGACCCGTGACCTTGCCCGCCGATTTGGTCGGACGGATACCCGCGCGCCACAACGCCTCGCACACATAGATATTGCCCAAGCCAGCCACGATCCGCTGGTCGAGCAGGCACAGCTTGATCGATTGCACCTTGCCCCGGAGCGCGGCTCTCAGATGTGCCGCTGTCAAACCCGGCCCCAGCGGTTCAGGGCCGAGCGCAGCGAATTGCGGCCATGTATCGAGCGCGTCCGTGCCCATCAGATCGACCGAGCCGAACCGGCGGGGATCGCACAGCGCGAAGCGGTGCGCCGCCGTCTCCAGCAGCAGGTGATCATGGGTGTCAGGGCTCTCGGGATCGATCCGCCAGCGCCCGCTCATGCCGAGATGGAAGATCATGGTCGCGTCCCGATCAAGATGGATCAGGCCATATTTCGCCCGCCGCGAAAGCCCCGTCACCTGCGCGCCGGTCATCACCTGCACCAGATCGGCGGGGAAGGGGCGGCGCAGGTTGGCGCGGTTTAGCTGAACGCGCGTGATTCGCTCGCCTTCGAGGAACTTTGCAAGGCCACGGACGGTTGTTTCGACTTCAGGTAATTCAGGCATGATATTACGCCTGTATCACCCTTTGCCTCGGCAGCAATTGTCTCTAGGGAACCCGGCATGAGCGAAACTACCGACGAAACCGTCTCCTTCGGTTACACCCAGGTCACTCCCCAGGAAAAAACCCGCAAGGTGGGCGAAGTCTTCTCCAGCGTCGCCCGCAAATACGACATCATGAACGACGCGATGTCGGGTGGGATGCACCGGCTGTGGAAGGATCGCTTCGTCAAGCGGGTCAAGCCGCAGGCGGGCGAACAGATCCTCGATATGGCGGGCGGCACCGGCGACATCGCCTTCCGCCTGGCGGAGCGCGGCGCGCATATCACTGTGGCTGACATCAATCAGGATATGCTGGACGTGGGCGCGGAACGCGCGCTGGAGCGCGGGCTTGGCGAGGAAGACGGTACGCTCGTCTTCACCTGCCAGAATGCCGAAACGGTCAGCTTTCCGGCGAACACCTTCGATGCCTACACCATCGCCTTTGGCATCCGCAACGTCACCCATATCGACCGCGCGCTGGCCGAGGCGCACCGCGTGCTGAAGCCCGGCGGCCGGTTCTTCTGCCTTGAGTTCTCGACCGTCGAATGGTCGGGGCTGAGAGAGGCATATGATGTCTATTCCGAACACCTGCTGCCGCGCATGGGGCAGATGATTGCAGGCGATGCGGATTCTTATCGCTACCTCGCCGAATCGATCCGCAAGTTCCCGCCCATGCCGGCGTTCGAGCAGACGATCCGCAGCGCGGGCTTCGCCAATACCCGGGTCGAACCGATCATGGGTGGGCTGGTGGCGATACATTCGGGGTGGAAGATTTAGCCGCGTGGCAAGTTCTCCCGTCCACCTGCTCCGCCTTGCACGCTGGGGCGTGACGCTTGCCCGCAGGCGCGCTCTGGTTGGGATCGAGAATGATCCCAACGCTCCTGCGACGCTGCGCCGCCTGGTCAAGCTGGCGCGGCTGGCGACCCTGACGGGGAAGAACGGCCCGCGCGAATATGCGGCGGCCTTCCGCGCGATCGGCCCTGCGGCGATCAAGCTGGGGCAGAGCCTCGCCACGCGGCCCGATCTGGTGGGCGACGAGGCGGCGGACAACCTCCTCAGCCTGCAGGACAGCCTGCCGCCGGTGCCCTTTGCCGAGATCAAGGCTGCGATCGAAGGCAGCTTCGGCCAGCCGATCGAAAAGCTGTTCGCCGAGATCGACCCCGATCCCGTCGGCGCGGCCTCGATCGCGCAGGTGCACAAGGGTGTCACCATCGATGGCCGCAAGGTTGCGATCAAGGTGCTGCGCCCCGGCATCCGCGAAAAGTTCGCGCGCGACATCCAGACCTACGAATGGGCCGCCGCCCATGTCGAGGCGATGGGGAGTGAGGCCACGCGCCTGCGCCCGCGTCTGACCATTGCGAATTTCAAGCGCTGGACCAATTCCGAACTCGATCTGCGGCGCGAGGCTGCCTCGGCCAGCGAGCTTGCCGAACAGATGGCGGGCGTGCCCGGCTACCGCATCCCGGCAATCGACTGGGACCGCACCAATGGGCGGGTGCTCACGATCGAATGGATCGACGGGGTCAAAATTTCGCGGCTGGAGGAATTGCGCGCACGCGGTCATGATCTGCCCGCGCTGTCGGAAAAGCTGGTGATCAGTTTCCTGACTCAGGCAATCAGCGCCGGTTTCTTTCATGCCGACATGCATCAGGGCAACCTGTTCGTGGAGGATGACGGCACCATCGTCGCGATCGATTTCGGCATCATGGGCCGGATCGACCGGCGGGCGCGGCAATGGCTGGCGGAGATTCTCTACGGGCTGACCACCGGCAATTACCAGCGCGTCGCCGAGATTCACTTCGAGGCGCAATATGTCCCCAGCTACCACTCGGTCGGCGAATTCGCCACGGCCCTGCGTGCGGTAGGCGAGCCGATGCGCGGCAAGCCGGTGAAGGAACTCAGCGTCGGCCAAATGCTCGACGGGCTGTTCGCGATTACCCGCGATTTCGACATGCAGACCCAGCCGCACCTGCTGCTGCTGCAGAAGACGATGGTGATGGTTGAAGGCATCGCCACGCAGCTCAATCCCGATATCAACATGTGGGACACCGCCGCGCCTTATGTGCGTGAGTGGATTCGCGACGAACTCGGCCCTGAAGCCGCGCTTGCCGAGCGGATCAAACAGGATACCGAGACGCTTTTGCGCCTGCCCGGCCTGATCCGGCGGCTGGAGGAGAAATTCCCGCCCAAGGGCGGCGCACCCGAAGCCCCGCCGCTGGCTCCGATCGCGCTGATCACCGACAGGCGCGAGGGGCGCGGCTGGCTTGGCTATTTGGTTGCAGGGCTTGCGGGCGCGGGCGCGATTCTGGGTGCGATGGCCGCAGGATGGATCGGATAAGGCAAAAGCGGTTGCGCCGATGTAAGCGCAATCTTAACCACGGCGCGCCCAATCTGCGCGCCAGGACTACACCCGCGCTGCTTGGCGCAGGGACGGAGCGCGTCTAGGATGGATTGCCGGCGGTATTTCCGATCCCGGCATGGGAGTTGTTCGAACAGATGACACTGATCGGCATGCACGGCGGAGGCAGGCGATGACGGGCAGGTTCCCGCGCATCCTTCTGGTCGTGGGCGGCGGCATCGCGGCCTACAAGGCGTGCGAACTGGTGCGCCTGATCCGCAAGGGCGGCGGCGATGTGACCTGCGTCGTCACCAAGGGTGGGCAGCAATTCGTCACCCCGATGGCGCTCGCCGCGTTGAGCGAGAATCAGGTCTACACCAACCTGTTCGATCTCAAGAACGAAGCCGAGATGGGGCACATCCAGCTTTCGCGTGAAGCGGATCTGGTGGTGGTCTGCCCCGCGACTGCCGATCTCATTGCCAAAATGGCGAACGGGATTGCTGATGATCTGGCCACCACGCTGATTCTCGCTACCGACAAGCCTGTGCTGGCAGTGCCGGCGATGAATGTACGGATGTGGGAGCACGAGGCGACCCAGCGCAATATCGATGTGCTCGATGCAGCGGGCGTGACGGTACTGCACCCCGACGAAGGTCCGATGGCATGCGGCGAATTCGGCTATGGCCGCCTGCCCGAGCCAGATGCGATCTGGCGCGCGATTGCCGAGCAGCTCGGGCTTGAAGTGCCAGCGGCCGAACTCGCACGGATCCCCGCCAACGAACGGCAGGCGATCGAGGTCGAAGCGCTCGAGCCCGAGGACGACGATGACGATGCAAGCGGCAACGCGCCTGCCGGCGGCGGCGGCCTTGGCGGGTTGCTTTCACGGATCATCCCGCGGTCGACCGCCAAGCGCACCCACGAGGACATCGAGGCCGAGTATCAGGACCTGCCCGAGCCTGAAGACGGTGATCTGCCGCCGCCCGATGAGCCCGCACCCGACTTCGCGCCCGATCTTGGCGGGCCTTTGCTGGCGACCAAGGGTAAAGCCAATGCCGCCCCGCCGGTGGATGCCGAAGCGATCAATCACAAGGTCGACCCTCGCAAGAGCGCGCCCGAAGTGCTGGCACCCGAGGTGCCTGAGGAAGTCGAAACCATACTGGGCGATGTTCCCGAAGGCGCCGATTTCGGCCTGTCCGCCGGGCATCGTCCGCTGTCCGGTCGCCATGTGCTCGTCACTGCCGGGCCGACCTGGGAAGCGATCGATCCGGTGCGCTACATCGCCAACCGGTCGAGCGGGAAGCAGGGCTTTGCGATTGCCGCTGCGGCGGCTGCGCTGGGTGCCAAGGTCACGCTGGTGTCGGGGCCTGTTGCGCTCCGTACGCCTGCTGGCGTGACACGCATCGATGTCGAAAGCGCCGAGGACATGGCCAAGGCCGTCAAGCATGCGCTGCCCGCCCATGTCGCGGTGATGGTGGCAGCGGTGGCCGATTGGCGGCCCAAGGAATATCGCGGCGAAAAGATCAAGAAGCGCGGTTCGGCTCCGCCTGCGCTGATGCTGACGGAAAACCCGGATATCCTCGCGAATGTCTCGGCCGGCGGCAAGCGGCCCGAACTGGTGATCGGCTTTGCCGCCGAAACCGACAATGTGATCGACAACGCCAAGCAGAAGCGCAAGCGCAAGGGCTGCGACTGGATCGTGGCGAACGACGTTTCGGGCGACGTGATGGGCGGCGACATGAACCGGGTTCATATCTGCAGTGCCGACGGGATCGAAACGCTCGACGAAATGCCCAAGAGCGCGGTGGCGATGGCCTTGGCCGAACGGATCGCGGCGACGCTGAATGTCGAGGCGGCAGAGTGAATTCAGCTGTGAACGTCGAGATCAAGCGGCTGCCGCATGGTGCAGGCCTGGCGCTGCCCGCCTATGCCACAGCGGGCGCAGCCGGAATGGATGTGGTCAGCGCAGAGGAGGTGACGATTGCGCCGGGCGCACGCCACGCGGTCGCCACTGGCCTCGCACTGGCGATTCCCCAAGGCTACGAAATTCAGGTGCGTCCGCGCTCTGGTTTGGCGCTCAAGCACGGCATCACCGTGCCCAACACCCCCGGCACGATCGATTCGGATTACCGCGGCGAATTGAAGGTGATCCTAATCAATCTCGGCACCGAACCTTTCGCGGTTCAGCGCGGCGACCGGGTGGCGCAGCTGGTGCTTGCCCCGGTCGTGCAGGCGGTGTGGGACGAAGTCGCTGAACTGGACACGACCGATCGGGGCGAGGGCGGCTTCGGCTCGACCGGCGGGCACGCCAAACTGTAGATCTGCGCCGGGCAACAAAAAAGGCGACGCCGATCCCCTGGCGCCGCCTTCTTTTTCCCGTCCAAGGGTCTGTTGCGTTTCGCCTACACCATCAATCGGCCTGGCGCACGGTCTTTTCGTCATCACGGATGGTAATCCGCAGAGTCTCGCCCGAATTGCCCGGAAAATCGGTAAAAATTGCGTCAACCAGGTTGGGCACCAGACGCGGCAGGCGGTTGGAGCGCGAGACCGCTTCGGCCTTGCCTTCGAACAGGCGCTGACCATCCACCGCGCGATCGATCTTCAGATCGATGCCGCTGGTGTAGATGGTGTAGCTGCGGACATTGGGGCCGCCGAAGAACGGATCGTTGAAGCCGACGCCCCAGCCTCCGAAGCCGCCACGCCAGCCGCCCCATGGGCCCCATGGGCCGAAGGCGGGTCCGGCAAAACCTGCGCCGTTGAAATCGGTGCGCACCCGCTCGCGACCGTTATCCACCTGATAGTCGAAACGAACAAGCAGGTCGGCGCTTTCGGGCGAGGCCGCCTGAGCATAGCCCAGTTCCTGCATTTCCGATGCAACCACGTTGGCATAGGTCGCGAATTCGAGCCCGCCTGCAAGCTTCGGGTCTTCCGCCACCACCGCGAAGGTCTGTCCCTGCGGTGCAGGCAACGGCACTGCGAAGCGCGAGACATCCGCCTTGAACGGGGTCGCACAAGCGCCAAGGCCTGCGACGAGAAGGACAGGAAGCCCGATCCGGGCAAGAGATTTAAACTGGAACATCGACTTGTACATGACACAACCCTTGGTCTGCCGCCAGTGCAAACCGGACACCGGGGCTTGTGCGCACGATCATAGCGCGCAGGCATGAACGGTAATTGAATGTTCGCCGTGGACGGGCCTCGGTTCACCGCAAGCCGAGGAGGCTTAGTGCCGCACCAACCCGAGCGCCTGATAGGCTGCACTCAGCGTGGGCGCACCGCGTTCGCGCGCCTTGGAAGCACCGCGCGCAAGGATTGCGTCGAGCGCCTCGCGGTCCTGCTTCAGCGTGACGAAGCGATCCCGGATCGGGCCGAGCGTTTCGATCATCACTTCGCCCAGCGCGGGCTTGAACGCGCCGAAACCCTTGCCGCCGAAATCGGCCAGCACCGCGGCAGGTTCGGCCCCCGTCAACGCCCCGTAGATACCGACCAGATTGGCCGCCTCGGGCCGCCCGGCCAGCCCCGCGACATCGCTCGGCAGCGGCTCGGGATCGGTTTTGGCCTTCTTGATCTTCTGCATGATGGTATCGGCATCGTCGACGAGGTTGATGCGGCTCATCTCGCTCGGATCGGATTTGCTCATCTTGGCGCTGCCGTCACGCAAGGACATGATCCGCGCCGCCTCGCCCGGAATGATCGGTTCGGGCAGGGTGAAGACGGGTGCGTCTTCGCAACAGAAATCATTGTTGAATTTCTGCGCAATGTCGCGGGCAAGCTCCAGATGCTGCTTCTGGTCTTCGCCCACCGGCACGTGGGTCGCCTGATACAGCAGCACGTCGGCGGCTTGCAGCACGGGATAGGTGAACAGCGCGACGCTGGCGCTTTCGCGGTTCTTGCCGCTCTTGTCCTTGAACTGGGTCATACGGTTCAGCCAGCCCATCCGCGCGGTGCCGTTGAGCAGCCATTGCAGCTCGGCATGCAGCGGCACCTGCGCCTGGTTGAACAGCACCGAGCGATCGGGATCGATCCCGCAGGCGACCAGCGCGGCGGTCATTTCCAGCGTCGCAGCACGCAAGGCGGCGGGATCATGCGGCTGCGACAGCGCGTGCAGATCGGCGAGGAAAAAGAGGGTCTCGCTTTTTTGTGCGCTACCGCTTTCGGCTATTTGAGCGCGGTCGTGCGCTTCCAGCGTATCCTGCATCCGCACCCAATTGCGGATCGCTCCGAGATAATTGCCGAGGTGAAGATTGCCGGTGGGCTGGATTCCGGAAACGACACGCATGGTTCTATTGTGCTTTCTTCATAAGGGCGGCGATGCGCTGACGGTCGATCGCGCCAACCGCAAAGGCAATCCCGAAATAGACGATCGCCGCCGCTCCGACCAGCACCAGCAAGGCAGCCAGCCGCGCCAGCAGACCGGCGGCGAACCATCCGGTTAGCAGGCCCTGCGCATAGAACAAGGCAGCCCCCATCGCCGCAGCGGCAAGCGCCTGCCGCGTAATGCGGAACAGCAGAACACCGGGGATGGTGTAATGGCCGCGCAGCGCCAGCACGATCAACAGGAAGCCGACGTTGATCCACGCCCCGACGACACTGGCAATCGCGACCCCGACCACGCCGTAGCGATCGAGGAACACGTAATTGAACGCGATGAATACGCCCAGCGAAATGAACGCGGCGACCACTGGGGTCCTTGTATCGGCGCGGGCGTAGAAATTGGGCACCAGCACCTTCACCAGCACATAGGCGGGCAGGCCCAGCACCAGCGCGGCCAACACGTCGCCCGTCACCGCCGCATCGGCCAAATCGAAGCGCCCGCCTGCAAACATCATCGTTACGAAGGCTTCGGCGCAAATCGCCAGCGCCACGGCGGCCGGAATGGTGAGCAGCATCGCCAGTTCGATTGCGTCGGATTGAATGCGGTCCGCGCCATCCTTGTTGGCGCTGCCCACGAATTTCGACAGCGTCGGCAGGATCGCGGTCGACAACGCGATTCCGATGATCCCCAGCGGCAGTTGATTGAGCCGGTCGGCGTAATTCATGTAGCTGACCGAACCGTCGCTCAGCTGGTTGAGGAAGTAGAGCTGAACCAGCGTATTGATCTGATACGCGCCGCCGCCAATCGCTGCGGGCAGGGCGATGATCGACAGCCGCTTCACCTCGGGCGTGATGCGCGGCCACAGCAGTTTCGGGCGGAAGCCTTCGACGCGCACCCAGTAATACAGCCACGCCAGCTGCATCACCCCTGCGCCCGTCACTGCCCAGGCTATGCCATAGGCGATCTGCGCGACGCTAGCCCCCATGGTTCCGGCAAACCATTCTCCCGTCAGCAATGCCGCGATCAGCACGATATTGAGGATGATCGGAAAGCTTGCGCCCGGTGCGAAGCGCGACACGCTGTTGAGCATGCCGGTGAACAGCGTCACCAGGCTGACAAGGATGATGTAGGGGAACATGATCCGGGCGAAATCGACACTAAGCGGGAAAACCTGCGGGTCGACCTGCTTTTCCGACAATAGCCAGATCACGCCCGGCATGGCGATTTCGAACACGGCGACCAGTGCGATCAACACCGGCAGGAACACGCTCAGCACATCGGCGCTGAAGCTGCGTGCTTCTTCCAGCCCTGCTTCGGGATCATCGCTGCCGTGCAGTCGCTTGGAAAACATCGGCACGAAGGCGGCCGAAAATGCGCCCTCGGCAAACAGGCGGCGGAACACGTTGGGGATGATGAAGGCCTGAAACCAGGCATCGGTCACCGCATTGGCGCCGAGGACGCGCGAGAAAATCATCTCGCGCACCATTCCGGCGATGCGGCTGACCAGCGTCAATCCGCCGATGGTGCCGACGTTTCTGAGCAGGCTCATGTGTGGATGCGCCCGCCGCCTGCGCGGATCAGGAGTTGCCTGTCACCGGCGCGATTGGATCGCCGCCTTGGGCTTCCTCGGTCCGGCGCGCCTGAAGCCGCTGGACGTAAAGCCCGTTGAAGTCGATCGGATCGAGCATCAGCGGCGGGAACCCGGCATCGCGCACCGCATCCGCCACCACCCGGCGGGCGAAGGGGAACAGCAGGCGGGGTGCTTCGGCATAAAGGAAGGCGTGGGCCTGTTCCTCGGGCACGTTGCGCATGCCCACCAGGCCGCCATAGGCCAGATCGACGATGTACGCCTTGCCGTTCTGCGCGCTTGCGGTCAGCGTCATCTTGAGCGTGACCTCGTGCACGTCGCTGCTCATGCTTTCCGCAGCAATATTGAACTGCACGTCGATCTGCGGCGCATCGGTCCACTGGTACACGTCGGGCGCATTCGGGTTTTCAACCGACAGATCCTTCACATATTGGGTGATCAGGCCAATTGCAGGCTGCGTGTCGGCGCCATTCGGCTTGCCGTCGCCAGCGCCGGCACCAGAGTTGTCGAGATCGGTCAGCACGCCTTCTTCATCCGCCATGGGTTTCGGTCTTTCAATCTGGGTAATACGAATTGCGCTGGATGCATCGAAGCGGCTGTCCCAACGCTACGGCGCGCGCCTAGCAGGCACAGCGCGACCCCGCAACTGCGCCTGTGGGACAAAGATTCGGCCTGTGCTGCAACCTATCGGTCGTTGGCGAATTGTAATGAGTGCCTATTTAAGGCAGGGTAACCTTCCTTGGGTGTACGTTTGGCCCTGCGGCCTGCAGTCACCCGCCCGCAGATCGGATATGTGTAGTGCTTGAAATTGTTCTCCTCGCCATGGTCGCCGCCTTTCTGGGCCTGCGGCTCTATTCGGTGCTCGGTCGCCGGGCGGAGCAGGAGGAGGAATCAGTGCCGCAGCGCTTCGATTCGGATGACAAACCCGTCGGCATGGTTCGCCCGGCGGCGGCCTCGCCCGCGGCGCCCGCTCGCCCGATTGAACTCGAAGGCGTGATGCCGGCGGTCGAACGCGGCATCCGCGAGATTGCTGCGGCCGATAGCGGCTTCAACCTCGCCCAGTTCCTCGATGGTGCGCGTAGTGCCTACCGCATGGTGCTCGAAGCGTTCTGGAATGCCGATCGCGAAACCCTGCGCGAATTGTGCGACGATGACGTCTACGAAGGCTTCGTCTCGGCGATCGATGCGCGAGAAGCGGCAGGCGAATCGCTCGAGAACGCGCTGATCCGGATCGAGGAAACCCGCATCCATTCGGCCTCGCTCGATGGGCGTATGGCGCGCATCTCGGTATTGTTCATCGCCGATATTGCCGCTGTGACTCGCGACAAGGACGGCAATGTCATCGGCGGTTCGCTCGACGATGCAATCGAGAGCCGCGATGTCTGGACTTTCTCGCGCAACACCGCAGCGCGCGATCCGAACTGGGTGCTCGACGAAACCGACGAGGGCTGATTTCGCGCTCGTCCCCGCCGCCATGTTCGCATGGGAGGCGAGCGGCGCGGCCATAGGGAGAGATCGATGCGCGCGAGCCTTGCGCTCTTTCTCCTGGCTCTGCTGTCTGCCTGCGGTCGGCTGATCCCGGAAGGCGCCACGCCCCCGCCGACAGTTGCCGTACCGCCCGCAGTAACCACGCCGATTGCACCAGTAGCCGCCAATGCGCTGCTTGCTGGCCTTATGGCGGGACCGGCCTTCTCCGCCTTGCCGGTGCAAGACAGCGATGCCGCCGGTGCGCTGGCGAGCTTCATTGAATCCTGCCCCAGATTGCTGACCCGCCAAGACGCCAGCGGCCTCACCCGCCCGGCGGACTGGCGCGGCGCGTGCGATGCGGCGCGTAGCTGGCCGCAGGCGGGCGCGCGGGCGTTCTTCGCGCAGGAATTCGCCGCGGTGCAGGTCGGCGACGGGCGCGCCTTCGCCACCGGCTATTTCGAACCCCAGATCGCCGGAAGCCGCACCCGCCGAACCGGCTTTAAAGTACCCGTCTACGCCATGCCCACCGATCTGGTGCGCGCCTGGCCGGATGAAGCCCCGCTGGCAGAGCGTACCGGTCGCCCGCCGCTGGGGCGGTATGACGAACAGGGCCGCTTCGTGCTCTATCACGACCGCGCGGCAATCGAGGACGGCGCGCTTGACGGCAAGGCTCCGGTAATCGCCTGGGCCGCCGATCCGGTCGAATTCTTCTTCCTGCAGATTCAGGGATCGGGCCGTCTGGTCACGCCCGAAGGCGAAGTGATCCGCATCGGTTACGCCGGTCAGAACGGGCGCGAATATGTCGGCATCGGCGGGGTGATGCGGGAACGCGGGCTGCTGGGCGAAGGGCCGGGCAAATATGCCGGATCGATGCAGGGTATCATGGCCTATATCCGCGAAAACCCGGCAGAAGGCCGCGATCTGATGCGGCTCAACAAAAGCTGGATCTTTTTTTCGGAATTGCGCGGCGACGGGCCGCTGGGCGCGCTCGGCATCCCGGTGCGGCGCGAAAGCTCGGTCGCGGCCGATCCCGCCTTCGTGCCGCTTGGCGCGCCGGTATGGCTTGACATGGACCGGGCCGAGGCGGGCGGATTGTGGATCGCGCAGGACACCGGCGGCGCGATCAAGGGCGCCAACCGGTTCGACACGTTCTGGGGCGCGGGCGAAGACGCGCGCCGGATCGCAGGCGGCATGAGCGCGCGTGGGCGGGCGTTCGTGCTGATCCCCCGCGCTACCGCCGCACGGCTTGGCGCAGGCACGCCATGAAACCGCCGCGCGGGCTGACTGCCGGCGAGCAGACGGCTTGGGCCCACCTGGCTGGCAGTGTCACGCCGCTGCCGGGGCGCAAGGCGCCGGTGGCCCCCAAGCCTGCACCCAAGACACCGCCTGCGCCAGCCTCGTCCCCGGTACGACCCGCACCAGCGCGGCCGCCGGCCCGAATCCCTGCGCCGCCGCCGCCGCCGCCGCGGGCGCCGCTCGCCAGTGATCTCGATTCGCATTGGGACCGGCGGATGAAGGGCGGGCGGATCGTGCCGGACCTCACACTCGACCTGCACGGCCACACGCTTGATACCGCTTATGACCGGATCATGGCCGGGCTGGATCAGGCGCGGGCGATGGATGCGCGTGTGGTGCTGGTAATTGCAGGGCGCGAACGCCCGGTCGATCCGGCCGACCGGATGGAGCGGCGCGGTGCAATCCGTGCCAAGCTGCTCGACTGGCTTGCTGCGAGCCGCCACGCCGGAACCATTGGCGCGGTGCGCAAGGCGCATATCCGCCACGGCGGCGAGGGTGCGCTCTACCTGATCCTCAAGCGGCGGGGCTGACCACGCCTAACGGCCATTGTCACAGCGCTGACATCGTTTGTCAGTGGGCCCTGCCGGTTCGGTGACGGTGTCGGCGCTGGAACCGGCTCGACTTCAACGGCGATCCGCTGCGCGATGCCGACCGATTTTCGGCAGGCGTCGGGTTCGTCGGCAAGGTCTTCGCCGCGAACATCAATGGCGGCACTCCGGAGACGCGGCAGGCGCCGGACGATCACCTGTCGTTCGATTTCGCAGCGGCCAATGTCGGCGCCGAACTGCCGGTGGCGAGACGCGCCGCGATTATCGGCTGTATCGCCTCTGATCTGCGCCGCCACAACACCCCCGATCCGTTGTTCCTGATCAGGCGCAAGGACGAACGGCTCGACCTTTTCGGCGGGGCTCAAACTGGCGGTGACCGATCGTCTCTTTTTTCAGCCCACTGCCACCTATGCGCGCAATTGGCGCAACATTGCTCTGCTCGATTTCGAGCGCTGGACCGTCGCGATCGCCGCGCGTTTCGAATTCTGATCCTCAGCCGGGGAGGTCCTGACGGGGAGCAATTCCTACGCGCGGTCCAATGGCGGCGCTGTCGTCTCGGTCGCTCCCACCGGAGTGCCTGTTGCAGGCATCGACACGAACCGCTGGGGCGGGACGGGCATTGCCTCGCCGCAGGGCAGTCCGGTGCCGGGCGGCGTGCTGATCACCTTCCCCGGTGCCCGCACCGACCAGCGCTGAGTCCGCCTAACAGCAGTTGTCATGTGCATGACAGGGCATGTGTGTGGCTGGCCCCTGCAGCGTGCGGCAAGGTGACGGCATCGAATGCAAAGGGGAGAATGACCATGACGAAGACGTTTTTGCGCGCGCCGGCCCGCCGCCTTGCTGCCGCAATGCTGGCGTCGGCGGCGGTGATCGCGGTGCCGGTGCAGGCGAAGGATGCCGAGGTCAAGCTGACCACCTGCAGCGAAAGCCTCGGCTCGATCGCGGTGGTCGAAGGGGACACGCAGGGCTGGTCCGAGTTCGGCCTCGGCAGCCCGCGCGAACTGGTTAATTCGTTGGCGGTCGAATCCGGCTGCTTCACGCCGCACAGCCCGGCCAGCGGAAAAGCGGCCGATTTTCTCATGAACGTGGTCGCAGGCGACAGCGAGGAGGTCGACCAGTCGATCGAAATGGCCAAGTCGGCGGCGATGCAGGGGCTGGTGAGTTCTGGCGCGGCAGGCTCGCTCCTCAGCAGCGTTCCCGGAGCCGGCGCCGTGCTCGGCATGTTCGGCGGTCTGGGAGGAAAGAAAAAGCGCCTCGCTGCCGGGATCAAGTTGCTGAGCCCAGCCAGCGGGCAGGCGATTGCCACCGGACAGGGCGTGGTCAAGAAAAGCACCCTAAGCTTCGGTAGCGCTGGTGCGTGGACTGCGGGCGCTGCGGCGGCAGGTTACGGCGAAAGCAAGGATGGCAAAATGCTGGTCGAAGCGTTCGTGCTCGCCTTCAACGAACTTGTCGCCAAGAAGGCCGCTATCGCATCGGTCCCGAGAGGCGGCGGCGCTGCAGCCGCTTCTGATCTGGCGACCGTCGCTGCGGCCACCGCGATGCTCGAAGCGCCCTCGGCAAAGGCCAAGGTGCTCCGCAATCTCAGGGTCGGCACCACGCTGACCCCGACCGGCAAGCGCGAAGGTCTGTTCGTCGAGGCGAAGGACAATTTCGGCACCGTTGGCTGGGTTTCGATCGAAAGCCTGAACTGACCGGCACCGCCCGACTGGCAGCCATCGCTTGCGCGGATGCGCGAGCGGTGGCAGCAAGCCGTGGACAGGGGAGGCGCGGCGGTTTCGTGAACACGCGAAGGATGGAAACAGCGCCCATGAGAATCCTCTATGTCGAGGACGATCCGCGATCGGCAGCGGCAGTGGGCGATATCCTCTCGCAGTCCGGCGATGTGCTGGTGTGGGAGGATAATGGCAGCGCCGCGCTGCTGCGGGCGGGGATGGAGAATTTCGACGTTATCATCCTCGACCGGATGCTCGGCGATATCGACGGGCTGACCATCACCCGGCGGCTGCGCGAAGGCGGCATCGGCACCCCGATCCTGATCCTGTCCGCGCTGGGCCGCAGCAGCGACCGCGCCGACGGGCTGGATACCGGCGCCGACGATTACCTCGCCAAGCCGTTCGAGCCTGCCGAACTGGTCGCCCGCCTCAAAGCCCTGCACCGCCGCGCCACCGGGCGCGAACACAGCGCCGTGATCCTTTACGGCGCGTTCGAATGCCACGTGAAGGCGCGCACCGCGTTCCGCGACAATCGCCACCTTGCGCTCAGCCCCAAGGAATTCGAGCTGTTCCGCTATTTCATGGAAAACGCGGGCGAGGTGGTGACCCGTGAAATGCTGCTGCGGCAGGTGTGGAAGATGGATTTCGACCCGCAGACAAATGTCGTCGACGTCAATATCGGGCGGCTGCGGCGCAAGCTTGAGGACGGGTTCGCGCGCCCCGCGCTCGAAACCATTTTGGGATCGGGCTATCGCCTGCTCGACGGCATGCCGTGATCGAGGCGCGGCGTTCGATATTCTCACGGCTGGTGGCGGGTGCGATCCTGCTGTCGCTGGTGCTGCTGGCCGGTCTGTGGTGGCTGACCTACCAGACGGTGAGCACGAGCCTGCAGGAAGCGGCGCAGGCCGAGGTCGACGTCGATCTTGCGGGACTAGCCGATATCTACGCCACCGGCGGGCAGGCCGAACTGGAAGCGCGCATTGCCGATCGGATCGCGCTGACCCCCGTCGAAGGCAGCGCATCGCATTACCTGCTGGCCGATGATCGCGGTATGGTGATCGCTGGCGATCTTGCGCGCTGGCCCGCGCTCGATCCGAGGGTTTCGGAAAGCGGAGTGATCGCGATCGGCAAGAATTCGCAGGGTTTTGCCCGCGCTGTGCAGCTCGGCCCCGACCTCAGGCTGGTGGTCGCGCGCAGCATCGCCATCCGGGCGCCGTTGCTATCCAGCCTCACCATGGCCTTTGCTGTGGGCGGGGCGGTGTTCGTCGCGCTGGTGGCGCTGCTCGGACGGTTTGCCGCGCTCGGGCTGCAGCGCCGGATCGAGCGGATCAACCTCGCCTTCCGCGAGCCGCAGGACGGTTCGGGCCTTGTGGCCGCGCGGCGCAGCAGCGCGGGCGACGAGATTGACGAGCTGGCAGCGCACAGCGCCGCTGCACTGGCGCGGATGAACGATCTGCTGGCGGCCTACAAGGACACCTCCGAACAGCTCGCGCATGAAATCCGCACGCCGCTGTCGCATCTCGACAATCGGCTCGTAAAGGCGCTGGCCGAGCAGCCCGCAGCCGAGATCGCTCGGCGACTGGTGGAGGCGCGCGCAGAAATCCGGCGGATCGTCCAGACGCTGGAATCGCTGCTCGATATTGCTGCGAGCAAGGCCCATCGCGGCGACCGCAGCGGGCTTGCGCCGGTCGATCTGAGCGCGCTGGTGACAGGAATCTGCGACTTGTATTCGGGCAGCGCGGAAGAAAGCGGTCTGGAATTGCGCTGGAACGTTGCGCCCGATGTCGCAATCGCAGGTGACGAACGGCAATTGCGCAGATTGGTGACGAACATGCTCGACAACGCTCTCAAATATGTCCCGTCCGGCGGGCGTATCGCCGTCACACTCGACCCCGGCCCGGTGCTGATGGTGGCCGATGACGGACCGGGCATCGACCCGCGCGATCGTGAGCGGATTTTCGAACGGTTCTATCGCGGGCGCAACAAGAGTGAGGAAGTCTCCGGCAGCGGGCTGGGCCTTGCGCTGGCCCACGCGATTGCCGAGCGGCACGGACTGGCGCTGACGCTGGAGGAGCCTGCGGCCGGCGGGCTGGGGGGCGCGGTGTTTCGCATCGCGGCGGCGGCATGATCGGGATGCGGCAACTTTGCATGGGGATCGCGGGGGCGGCGATGGTGCTGGCGGGCGGGTGCGCAGCCCCGGAGCAGGCTGCGGTAACCGGCGCCTCCATGCCAGCGGCCGCCGCTGGCGCACCGGTCAGCGCACCCGGCAAAGCCGATCGCGTCGCCGAAGCGCTGATGATGGCGGCGATTGCCGAGCGTGCGCAGGACACCGCCGCATTGGCACAGGCGATGCTGCGGCTCGACCAGCTGGGCGCGATTCCGCAGACCGATGGCGATGCCGCTGCGATGGAGCGCTGGCGCGCCAGCGTTCCCGTCGGCACTTCGCCGATGCGGGGTCGTGCATTGGGGCCGGCCTTTCGCTCCGCCACGCTACGGCCGGGTGCTTCGACTGAGCTCAACCAGACGTTCCTCGGCGGGCGCAGCGCGCAGATCGTGTTGCGGGTCTCGCGCGGCCCGGTGCCGCGGCTGGTGGTACACGACCAGGCCGAACGGCAGGTCTGTCTTGCCAGCGATGATCCGATCATGTGTCGCTGGGTGCCGCTTTACACGCAGCGACACCGGATCGAGATCGTGAATATCGGGCCGGTGCAGTCCGAATTCTACATCGTTTTCGATTGAGCCGCGCGACGCGGCCGGGTTAGGGAAAGCCGGTCAGAATAGCGGCGATCCCGGCAGAATAGACCAGCAGCACCGCGATACTGTCATACCCCATCCGGAAGGCATATTGATCGCGCCGTTCGACCAGGCCGATCAGGATCAGGGTCGTCAGAAGGATCGCCAAGAGCGCCGCCGTCAACGAAGAGGCTTCCACCTGCCGCAGCACGGGCTCGCCGTCGTCGAGAACGTCGATCAGCAGGATCAGCACCACGTCGAACATATTGCCGCCAAGAATGTCGCCGATCGCCAGCTCGGCGCGCCGCAGGCGAACCGCCGCGATGGCAGTGCTGAGTTCGGGCAGCGATGTCGCCGCCGCGAGCAGCGTCAGGCCGATCAGGCCGGTGCTGGCACCAGTGCTTTCGGCAATCCCTTCCGCAGCGAGTGTCACCAGCGTTCCGCCGCCGAGAATGATGGTTCCCATCAACGTTGCGAGACCGGCAAGCCGCGCGCTCGACATCGCCATCGATTCGATCTCGTCACCCGCGACCTCGGCCTCGTCGGCCGGCACCCAGCCGCCGATCGCGCCTTCCCGGCTCGTCTGGCGCAGGCACAAAACGAACACCACGCCGATGAGCAGCGGGAAGAATCCGATCCCGCCGGGAAGCGTCCAGTCTCCGATCATCACTCCGATCGCCGCAAGCACCAGAAGGACAATGCTGACCAATGCGTTCAGCATCGTCCGCGTGCTCGGCACCATGCTCGTCAGCGCCTTTTGGCCCACGAACAGATCCGCAAGCGCAATCGCCACAACCTGCAGCGCGATCCCGCCCAGCATGTTGTTGATCGCCATCGCCGGATTGCCGGAAAGCGTCGCCACTGTGGTGGTGGAGATTTCCGGCAGCGAGGTGACCGCCCCCAACAGCAGCACGCCGATCACCGCCTGGCCGATTCCCGTGCGCTGCGAGACTTCGTCGGCATAGGCCGCGAGCCTTGTCCCCGCGTACCACACCAGTCCCGCCCCGGCTGCAAACAGCACAGCCAGCACCGGAAGCGACAGGGCGGCGAAATTCGGCATCGGGGGCTAGCGGATGATCCGTTCCAGCGATCCGTAACGCTCGGTAATCCCGCCGCGCGGGAAGCTGAGCGCGGCGATTGCCAGCCCGCCCGCCGCGCTGACCAGAATATGGGCAAGGCTGCCGCCATAAATGAACGGCACCACCGCAATCGCCAGACCGAGCGGGATCAGCGCGAAACGTGCGGCCCGGCACACCTCTGCCGCCGCGACGGCTAGCACGGTTATGACGAGCGAGCCGAGCAGATGATCGGCATTGGCCAGCGTTCCTTCGGCATCGAGCGTGATCCGCGTGAACAGGAAGGACAGGCCGATGATACCCGCCAGCCATCCGCTCCACGGCAGGTTCACCCCTCCGGTCCACATGTCCTTGAGTACGACCGACGGCTTGCGCTCGAATTCGTGTTCGGCAGGGCTTAGGCGGTCGCCTTCGTCGGTATCGCCGAACAACAGCACCCTGAGGAAGCTGCGCCCAGCCTTGACCCGCCGCCGCAGGAAGCTGAGGCTGGCCGCGAGTTCGTCGACCGAATAGGGAATCTGGATCAGCATGGCGGCCGCGCCGATCAGTGCCAGCGTGCTCCATGTCCCGATCACGATCGGCTGGATAATGATGAAGGTGATCGACACGATCCCCAACGGCACGATCATCAGCCCGAACAGCAGCACCAGCCAGGGCATGGTGCGCCAGCGCGCACGGCTGCCGACGATGCCGGTGAGAATTTCGAGCAGGTAGGTATAGGCGCCCAGCGCAGCGTCGGGCACTGGCCACGCTTCCGACACGCTGGAGGTGATGATCTCCTCGGTGCCGTTCTGCGGATCATTGGGGCTGCCGGCGAAAAACGGCTCCCACACCCCCTCGACGTGCCCCATCTGATAGGCCGCGAGAAAGCGCGAGAACAGCAGGCCGACGATTGCCAGCGCGATGATCGGCAGGCGCTGGGTCCATGACGATGGATTGAAGCTCCAGCCCGGCGGGACTTCGGGCGCGCGGCGGCGGGCGAGCAGCGCCGGGCCGACTTCGGGCTTGGCGGCGATGGCGAAGCCGAAGATCAGCCCGCCCACCAGCGTGTCGGACAGATAGGCAGCGGCATTGGGCGTCACGAACAGGACCGGCAGCGCCATCACCACCATGCCGATGCCCGCCGAAAGCCAGCGCGCAAAACCCAGCCGCCAACTGAGCGAGGCGGTTGCGGTTACCAGCAGCGCGACCCCGGCCGCGACTTCGCTCCATGCGTAAAACGCATTGTCGATCCCGATCAGCGGCGGCTGAGTGATGAGCCAGAAGGCGAGCGCAATATTGACGAAGTGGGTCCAGCGCGTGGCACGGTGCTGCGCGATCCGCTCGGCCTCGATCTTTGCGCGGACCGCCTCGGGATCGTCGGCCTGCTCCTCGGTCGCGTCGTTGAGCCAGTGCGGCGGCGTTACGCCGTTGCGTGCGTACCATGCGTTCGGGTCGCGCTTCAGGTTGGCGACCATCGCCGGAAGCTCGTCTTGAAGCCGGTGGCGCGGACGCCAGCCGAGCCATTCCTCCGCCCGCTTCACGTCGAGCGCGTAATGATCGTCGCTCATCGCGATCATGAACGGCTTGATGAACGGCTTTTCGCCCTGATCGATGGCATCGGGCACCAGCGGTTCGGCGGCGTTCTGGACCGCCGCACCGGCCTTGGCGACCGTCTGCGGCACCTTGAACGTCGCCCAGTCTTCGGCGCCGTGAATCAGTTCGCCGATCCGGTCCTGCAGACTGTCATAGCCGAGCGCGAACGGCTCCCCGATCAGGATTTCAGTGTGCGGCGGCAAGGTCGTGCGCCGGTCGAGCGCCGCACGCATCGCCGCAACCATGTCGTCGCGGTGCAGCATCGATTGCCCGGCGTTGAGCGGCCCGGAATAAAGGTGCGACTGCAGGTTGCGTTCGTAGATGCGGGCGATTTGGTTGGAAAGCGTCGGCACCGAGCGTTCGCTGTCGTAGACCCCGGCCAGTCGCAGGATCGCGTAGGGCATCCTCGCCTCGGACCGGATCAGGTCCTCGACCTTCTTCTTGGACTTGGGATATTCCCATTGGGGATCAAGCGGCGTGGCCTCGTCGATGCGCTCGCCCGGGTCTTGCGGTTCGTGGACCAGCATGGTGCTGGCGTAAACGAAGCGTTCGACCTCGAACCCGTCGAGCGCACCGAGAAGGTTGCGCGTGCCTTCGACATTCACTTCGTCATAAAGCGGGCTCGGCTCGCCGGAAAAATCGAAGAAGGCGACCAGGTGGAAGACCGCAGCAATGCGGCGGCCATACTGTTCGCCGACGTCTTCCATCGCCAGTCGGAGCGATTGCGGGGACGTGATATCGATCGGGATGATCGGCGGGTCGTCATCATCCCCGGCGCTTCGATCCAGTCCTATAATTCTGTAATCGCGACGAAAAGCCTTGGTCAGCGATTGGCCGATATTACCGCTTGCTCCGGTGATCAGAATCAGCGGCCTAGTGTCGTCTTGCGTCGCTTTATCGGTCTGGGCCAATTGGCTTGCTCCTTTTTCTGGCTGGCTGGGACAATCGCTCAGCGGGCGAAGTGTTTCTTGGCGGGTGGAACATTCCGGCCCGTTTTTCGCTCACCTGACATGACGCAAATCGGAAAACACCGCTGGGCGATCGCGGAAGGCTATATCCCTTCGGGCAGCGTCGATCCGGATGATCGGGCGCTCGAAAGTCACGAAACCGCCTGCATTCTCAACGCCGGCGATCGCGACGCGGCGCTGACGCTGACCATCTATTTTGCCGACCGCGAACCGGCCGGCCCGTATCACGCGAAAGTCGGGGCCAGACGCACGCTCCACCTCCGCTTCAACGATCTTGCCGATCCGGAACCGGTTCCGCGCGACACCGACTATGCCTGCGTCATCGAAGCCGATGTTCCGGTGGTTGTTCAACATACCAGGTTGGATTCGCGCCGATCGGAGATCGCCCTGCTCTCCACAATGGCGTTCGGCGATGGCTGAGGCAGCGAACACCAGAGATCTTGCTGGACGGGTCGCGCTCGTCACCGGCGGGGATTCGGGGATCGGCGCGGCGATCACCCGCGAACTGGCGGGGCGCGGCGCGCATGTCGTGATCAACTGGCACAGCGAGGAAGGCCCGGCAGAGGCGCTGGCCCGCGAGGTTGCACGTGGCGGCGCGGAGGCGCTGGCAGTGGGCGGCGATGTGTCCGACGAGGATGATGCCAACCGCCTCGTCGCCGAAACGGTTGCAAGGTTCGGGCGGATCGACATCCTCGTTGCGAATGCGGGCATCCAGATCGACGCGCCGGCGCTCGAATTGGAGGCGAAGGATTGGCGCAAGGTGCTCGACGTCAATCTGACTGGGCAGTTTCTGGTCGCAAAGGCGGCGGCGCGGCAGTTCGTCGAACAGGGCGTAAACGAGAACCGCCGCAGCGCCGGAGTGATCGTGTGCATGAGCTCGGTTCACGATGTCGTGCCGTGGGCCGGCCATGTGAACTACGCGGCGGCCAAGGGCGGCGTCGACATGCTGATGAAGACGCTGGCGCAGGAACTGGGCCGTCACAGGATCCGCGTGGTCGGAATTGCACCCGGCGCGATCAAGACCGACATCAACCGCGAGGCATGGAGCGACGAGGAACGCGCAAGCCAACTGCGCGAACTCATCCCCTATGGCCGGATCGGTGAGGTCGAGGACGTGGCCAAGCCGGTGGCATGGCTGTGCAGCGACGAAGCCGATTACGTCACCGGCACGACGCTTTATGTCGATGGCGGCATGACGCTTTACCCCGGCTTCATCGGCAACGGATAGGCAGCCGGCATCAATCGGCGGATGGCGCTGACGTGTCGGCAGCGGGACGGCGATCCACCACCATGTCCTCCAGCCCGCCCATCCGGAACCAGCGATAGCCGTGCGGTTCGAGCACGAGTTCGTATCGTCCGTCTCCGGAGGACGGAATCGGTCGGTTAGACTGAAGGCAAACGAGATCGCGCTCGCACCCCCGCTCATCCGCGACATTGATCGCGAATTCGACCCGCTCGTCGAGGAAATTGTGGACGTAGACCGATACCCGGCCATTATGCGCATAGCGCATGGCGAGGATGTGCTGCGGGCTATCCAGCACCGTGAAATCGCCATGCCCTATTTCGATCAATTCCTTGCGCATCCGCAAGGTCCGCTCGGTCCAGCGCAGGAAGGAATCGCTGCTCGCGCGCTGCATGGCCACATTGCGTTTGCGATAGCCGTAGGGGCCTTCGTCGATCACCGGCCGCACCGGACTGTGCGAGGAGGTGAAGCCCGCATTTCTGTCGGTCGACCACTGCATCGGCGTGCGGGCGGCCTCGCGTTCGGGCAGCGACAGGTCGTCGCCCATTCCGATTTCGTCGCCATAGCGGATCACCGGCGTGCCCGGCATGGTGAACAGCAGCGAATAGGCCAGTTCCAGCTTCGCCCGGTCGCCGCCCAGCATCGGCGCGAGCCGGCGGCGGATGCCGCGGCCGTAAAGCTGCATGTTTTCGTCCGGACCGAAGGCTGCAAACACCGCCTCGCGCTGCTGATCCGGCAGACGCCCGATATCGAGCTCGTCGTGATTGCGCAGGAAATGCGCCCACTGCGCATTGGGCGGAACCTTGCGCGAAGCCCGCAGCTTGTCCTTCAGCCGCGATGCATCGCCGCTGGCGAGCGCATAGAACAGCGCCTGATTGACGGGGAAATTGAACATCATCTGCAAGCGGTCGCCCGCTTCGCCGAAATAGGGGGTGCAGTCCTCTGGCGGGATATTCGCTTCGGCCAGGAACACCACCTCGCCTTTACGCCACTGGGCGAAATCGCGAAGGTGCCGGAGCAGTTCGAAGGCGGGTTCCGGGTCCTTCACGTTGATCCCGTCGGCTGCGATCAAGAACGGTACGGCATCGACGCGGAAGCCCGAAATCCCCAATTCGAGCCAGAAGCCGACGATCTTCAGCAGTTCGGACCGGACGTCGGGGTTGGCGAGATTGAGATCGGGCTGGAATTCGTAGAACTTGTGAAAATAGAAGGCCTGCGCCTGTTCGTTCCATGTCCACGTCGTTTCTTGCACGCCGGGGAATATCATGCCCTTTTCGGCGTCTTCGGGGCGTTCCTCGGCCCAGATGTAGAAATCGCGGTAATGGCTGTTGCGGTCTGCGATGGCGGCCTGAAACCACGGGTGATCGGACGATGTGTGGTTGAGCACCAGATCCATCAGCACCCGGATGCCGCGCTGGCGGCAGGCCTGAGTAAACTCGACCAGATCGCCAAGCGAGCCATAGCGCTGATCGACCCCGTAATAATCTGCCACGTCATAGCCGTGATCGCGCCGGGGCGAAGGGTGGAACGGCATCAGCCAGATGGCCGTGACCCCCAGCCCCTGAAGATAGTCCACCCGGTCAAGCAACCCGGCAAAATCGCCCACGCCGTCGCCATTGGAATCGAGAAAGCTGTCCAGCGAAAGCGAATAGATCACCGCATTCTTGTACCAGCGGTCCTCGTTCATGCGCGGCTCCGGCGTGCCGATGCGATAATAATCCCTTCGCCGGCGCCAAGGTGCGAAGGCGCGCTTTCGCCGCTTTCCCTTGCGGAGGAAAAAACGATCCGGCAGTCCTCATATGCGGCCGGCAGATCGGGCAAGGCGGCGTCCTCATCGCTGAAGTTCAGGACCACCGCGAACCGATCCTCGCCCAGCCGCCGCTCATAAGCGAACACCGCGTCGGTTGCGGCGAGTTCGCGATAATCGCCCGCTCGCAGAACCGGCTCGCACCGCCTGAGGTCGAGCAGCCCGCGATAGAGGCAGAGAATGGACGTATGCTCGCGCTCCATCGCCTCGACATTGCGCTGGCGCCAGTCCTGCGACAACGGGAGCCACGGTTCAGCGGTCGAAAAGCCCGCATGGGCAGCGTCCGACCATTGCATCGGCGTGCGGGCGCGGTCGCGATTGAAGCTCGCGTCGGGCTCCTGTTTGGCCCAGGGGTCCTGCACCCGGTCTGCAGGTATCGCAACGTCGGCCAGGCCGATTTCGTCGCCGTAATAGATCGTCGGCGTGCCGCGCAAGGTGAGCAGCAGCATCGCGGCGATCCGGGCTTGGCGCTGTCCCACCCGGCCTGCGATGCGCGGCTTGTCATGGTTGCTCAGTACCCAGTTGGGCCAGCCCTGATCGGGCAGGGCCGCTTCGTATTCCGCGACCAGCGCGGCAATTTGCTGCGGGCGCCACGGGCATTGCAGAAGCTGGAAATTGAACGGCAGGTGCACCCCGCTTTCCCCGCCTTCGCCGTAATAGGCGACCAGCCGTTCCAGCGGCAGGTAGATTTCGCCGATCAGGAGGCGGTCGTCATATTCCTCAATGACACCGCGCATTTCCTCGATCAGGTCATGGATTCCCGGCTGATCGGCGGAATGGATCTGAAGATTGCGCTCGATCTCCGGCTGGCCAGGCCGGTAGCCCGGATTGGGCGGATTGTCGCGGAATTGCTCGTCCTTGATGAGGTGCCAGATCACGTCCACCCGGAAGCCGTCGACGCCCTTGTCGAGCCAGAACCGCAAAACATCGAACATGGCGGAGCGCAGTTCGGGATTGCGCCAGTTGAGGTCAGGCTGGGAGGCGAGGAAGGCGTGGTAGTAATATTGACCGGTTCGCTCGTCGAACTGCCAGGCCGAGCCGCCGAAATTGCTGATCCAGTTGTTCGGCGGCCCGCCATCGGGCGCGGGGTCTTTCCAGATGTACCAGTCGCGCTTGGGATTGTCCCGCGATGCGCGGCTTTCGGCGAACCAGCTGTGCTGGTCGGATGTGTGGTTGGGCACGAAGTCGAGCAGCAGTTTGAGGCCGTGCCCATGCGCTTCGTCCAGCAGCGCATCGAAATCCTCCATCGTTCCGAACAGGGGGTCGATCGCGCGGTAATCCGCAATGTCATAGCCGAAGTCGCACATCGGGGAGGCGAAGATCGGGGATAGCCACACAGCATCGATCCCGAGCGCCGCCAGCTGCCCCAGCCGCGCGCGAATGCCGCCGAGATCGCCCACCCCATCATCGTCGCTATCCTGAAGCGAGCGCGGATAAATCTGATAGATGACCGCGTCGCGCCACCACTGCTTGCTGCCATCCTTCGTTGCCATGCCATGGCAAGGGTGTTTGCGCGGCTGTGTTCCGGATGGGGCGACCAGACGAAATCTGCGTGCGGCGGGAGCCTTGGGCGAACCCTGGCGCAGGAGATTGCTTTCATTGCGGCATGGCAACGGTGGCGGATTGCCGCTGGCCGGTCAGGGGCGTCCGCCCGGTCCAGCCCCGGAAGCCCAAGTCACGATCATCAAAATCTGGCAATACGAATGCCCTTGTCGACGGTGTCGTCGGCGGAGGTGCGAAACAGTCCCTTGCATTCTCCACGGCGCTGTCTTCCGGGTGGTACATCTACGGCATCGATCCTGAAGCCCAGCTCCCCGCTCTCCAAAGCCAAGTCAGGCCGATCGGCACCTATGTTGCGACCGATGGCGGCTCGTCCGAACGGATTGCGGGACGCTACGCCCATATTCTCAACGCCGCCGCTCCGGACGAGCAGATCAACGAGCTTTCGTCTGCGGCCGGCGCGGCCGGACTAAAGCGATTCTGGCACATAACAATCAGCCACCGTGAGCGAGAGAAAATCACCGCCGAGCAAGGCGAAGAGATCCGCACCACGTTCGCCAAAGTCATGGGCGTTGAGCAATGTTCACCGCGGCTGCGTGGCCGACTATCTTGGCCCCGCGACGGATAAGGCTGAGATCACGCTCGTGGCGCAGAGCATGTGGGCATCGCTGCACGGCCTGGTGTCGCTGCTGATTGCCCGCCCGGGGTTCCCGTGGGTGGACCGGGAGCAGTTGATCGCACACCACCTGGGAAGCCTCGTCGCTCGTCTCTAGCGCGCAATCAGCGCGGTGATAGGCCGTCCCGCCAGCGCGTCCTGAAAGCTGATCCACACCAGCGCGCTCCACAGCAGGGCGAACACCAGCACAGCGAGGATCGCTGCCGCGCTTGGTAGCACTCGCGTGGCCAGCACGCCCGCCAGCGGCACCGCCTGCATCATGTGCGTGGCGAAGAAATGCGCCGGGCGAAGATCGCCCACGCTCAGCGACCATCCAGTCAGCGGCATCCGCGCCGCGCCCGGCAGTTCGGTGCCGACATGGTGGCTCATGTTCCCTCCCAGCCTGAAAGCAGTGACGAGCGTCAGCGCCGTGCCGGCAATCAATCCGATCCCCACCGCCAGTCGCACCGCCGGCACCAGCCTTGCCTCGCCATCAATCAGGGCGGCCAGCCCAACCCCTCCAGACGCCGCAATAATCGCCACCGCGCCCAGCGCCATCAGCGAGAACATAGCTGCGTGAAACGGGGTAGAGACATTGAAATGCGATGCCTCGAGCTGCCCGGCCTTCATAGCGATATAGCCGACCTCGCCAAGCGCCGCCGCAATCGACAAGGTGGCAAGCAGCAGCAGCGCACGGCTCGCCTGCCATTCGGCTGACAGGTAATGCACCACGAGCGCCAACGTGCCGAAGTGCAGCGCCGTGGCGATGCTGAACTTGAGCGGCTTGGCCCAGCGGCTAGCGCCGTCGAGCAGCCGCGGGTCGATCAGCGACATGGCCCACAGCACGGCGAAAGCGGCGAGGAAGCCGACAGCCGCCACCCACCACAGGCTTTCGGCATCAGGCAGGCGGGCGAGCATCGGGACGCTAGCACTCACGCGCCGGCCTTGCCCTTGGTCATCCCCGCCATGATTTGCCCGACCACCAGCGTGCGACCCCAGCGCGGCAGGAACCCGAGCGAGGTGATCAGCAGCTTCGCCAGCCAGCCCGGCTTGACTGTGGTGGTCTTGCCCAGCGCCGCAAGCGCCGCCTTCGCCACTACATCGGGCGTCTGGCTCATCCCCATTGTCAGCCCGGCGCGGGCGGCAAAGCCGCTGGCAATCGGCCCTGGCGCAACGCTCAGCACGTTGACGCCGTAAGGCTTCAGCTCGGGCCGCAGCCCTTCGGCAAGGGTCTGGATGTAGGCCTTGGTCGCCGCATAATTGGCACTGCGCGGCACCCCCTGAAACGCCACCAGCGAGCTGAACAGGATGATCCCGCCGCGCCCTTGCGCCGCCATGCGCCCCGCGAACAGGTGCACCTGCGCAGTGACAGCCCGGCAATTGACATCGATCATGGTGAGTTCGTCTTCCCGTGCGGCACCAGCGAGCGGCCCGGATGTCCCGAAGCCCGCCGCTGCCACCAGCAATTCGACCGGCAGATCGGCGGTCGCATGGGCCAGAAGATCGGTCGCGCCCGGATCGGCAAGGTCAAGCGGCAGGATGAGGCAACGATTCGCGCCGAGCTCGTCCGCCAGCGCCTCCAGCATATCGCCCCGGCGCGCGACCAGCACGCAGCCCCAGTTGCGCGCCGCCAACTCTACCGCAAAAGCCCGACCGATCCCGTCGGATGCGCCAGTAATCACTGCCCAGCGCGCAGGTTTGCTCAAACTGTTCATTTCGTATTCCTCCAGGTTAAGGCCTGCGTGCTGGTCAGAAGGCGTAGCCAAGCGCCAGCCCGCCGAAGAGCTGGTTGGGACTGCCTTCCACGGCAACGATCGGACTATCGGCGAACTCGCCCAGAAGGCGGCGGTAACTTCCGATGGCGACAAGCGACACGCGCCGGGACAGGCTGTAGCGGGCCGTTACCCCCAGCCCGACATCCTTGATCCCACTGCCGAGCTCGTATTGCGCCAGCCCGCTGGCTGCGGCACCTTCCGGGGTGACGGCAAAATAGGTCTCGGCGTAGCCTGTATCGGCAAATCCCACTGTCGCCGTCGCGCCAAGATCGAACCGCGGTGACAGCCTTGCGGCGTAACCGACCAGGGCTTTCGCCTGCCAGCCATCGTGGACGCCGGTAAAATCATGGGAGGCTTCAACGCTGAGCCGAATACGGCCCGTCTTCGAAACTTGCCACGCTCGGGCCACGAAAGCGCCCGCCTCGGCAGCGACCTGTACGCTCTCGAGTTGCTCCACTGCATCGCTGCCAAGATTGCCGCTGCGGTTCAGGACAATGTTCACCAGCGGGCCGAATTCGACATCGGGCGAATTGACGATATTGCCGCGGGTGACCGGGCCTTCCACCGAAATATAGCGATACTGCCGATTGGCGCGCACAACCGGCAAGGGAACCGGCCTGTAGCTATCGCCGCCCTCAAAGCGCGGCACGGCTGCAACGCCCAATCCGATGAACACGTTATCACCTTGTGCCGGTTGCTCTGATGCAGGCGCATCCTGCGCGGCTACGGACGCGGGAATCAGGGCGCAAGATATCGCGCCGCAAAGCGCGGCTGTCAGGGCTTCGGTTCTCATGGCAGTGGGGTCCTTCTACTCTAGGGATCGGGTCCGGCTGATGCGCCGATCGACCGGGCAAGCTGGATCGTTGCCCGACTGAGATTGGCGGTGGTTTGAATGTGGCTGTCCTGCGCCGCGGTAAGCTGGCGCTGGGCTTCGAGCACGTCGACGAGAGCAATTGTGCCGGCTGCATAAGCCGCGCGCTGTGCTGCTAGCGAGCGGCTCAGCGCTTCAATGGTTCGTGCTGTATCAGTCAGCTGCAAGCCGCCTTCGCGATGCGCGGCCGCAGCGTTCTCGACATCCTCGGATGCACGCAGAACGGCGAGACGGTAGAGCGCCAGCGCTTCGGCCTCGCGGCCCCGTGCAGCGGCAATCTCGGCATCGATCCGCTTGAAATCAAACAACCTCCAGCGCAGGCCGAGCACGCCTGTCGCTGTCAGCGCATCCGGGCCGGCCAGCGCGCCGAGGCTAATCGACTGAAGCCCGAGCAGGGCGCCAAGGCTGAACTTGGGGTAGTATTCGGTCATCGCCGCGCCAACCCGCGCATTGGCCGCCATCAGCTGCATTTCGGCCGCGACGATGTCGGGGCGATGGCGCAGCAGATCGGAGGGCAGGCCCAACGCCAGTTCGACGCTGGCCGGAAGCGGGGCGATGGTCTCCAGATCGGCGCGCTCGCCTTGCGGGGGCAGACCAGCGAGGATCGCCATCCGGTTCATCTGGATCTCCGCCGCCAACCGTAGCCCCGGCAGCGCCGTGCGGGTTTCAAGCAGCCGGGCTTCGGCCAGATCAAGCTCGCGGCGGGCGGCAATGCCTGCGCCAATGCGCATCTTTGTCAGATCGCGCAGGCTGGCATCCGTCGCTTCCCGCACGGTGAAGATCTGCAGGCGATGCTGGGCGGCGCGCAGCTCGACATAGGCATCGGCAACTTCGGCAGCGACCATCTGCTGCGCGGCCCGCCTGCCCGCCTCGCTGGCGAGCAATTCGCCAAGCGCCGCGCTCTGCCCGCGCGCAAGGCCGCCGAACAGATCGAGTTCCCACGAAGCACCGATACCAGCGTCGAACTGTGCGATGTCGCGGTCAAAGCCGGGAAAGGCGGAGATGATGTTGCCGAGCGGGCCTTCGAGCGATTGCCGCGTTCCGGTCGCTTGCGCGGTGATCTCGCCTGTCGGCTGGCGGGCCGCGCGGCTGAAGCTGACCGAGGCGCGCGCTTGCTGCACGCGCGCTGCGGCCTGTTCCAGATCGAGATTGCCCGCCATCGCCAGCGCTATCCAGCGATCAAGCACCGGGTCAGCAAAGCCTGTCCACCATGGTGCTTCGTCTTTCGCCGTGCGGATTGCGCCTTCGGTAGAGGCTGCCCGGAAAGTGGCGGCCACCGGCGCAGTGGGAGCCACGTAAGGCGCAGGCGTCGCGCAGGCCGATAGCAGCGCGGCCGCACACACGGTCACACCGCCGCGCCTCATGCCGCAGCTTCCTTTTGCGACACCACGGGCGCGGTGTCCTCGCCGCGCGACACCAGCCAATACATCACCGGCGTCGCCACGCGCGACAGCAGGGTGGAGGTGATAAGTCCGCCGATGATCGCGATGGCGAGCGGGGAGTAAAGCCCACTGTTCTCAACGGCCAGCGGCAGCAGCCCCCCGATTGCCGTCACCGAGGTCAGCAGCACCGGCAGAAACCGCACCTCGCCCGATCGCTCGATCGCTTCGCGCAGGGGCATGCCATCCCGGCGCAATTGCTCGGCGAAATCGACCAGCAGGATCGAATTCTTGATCTCGATCCCCAGCAAGGCGACCATCCCGATTGCGGCGGTGAAGGACAGCGAATTGCCTGTCACGAATAGTGCGGCGACCGCGCCGAGCAGGCCGAAGGGGATGATCCCCGCCACCACCAGCGCGGTGCGGAACTTGCGGAATTCGAGCACCAGCACGCCGATCAGCCCGAACACGGTAATCAGGATCGCCACGCCAAGCCCGGCAAAACCCGCCGATTGCGCCTCCGCCTGGCCGCCCAGTGCGATGCGGTAGCCCGAGGGCAGGTCGATCTGGCCGTTGATCCTTTCGAGCGCGTCCTGCGTGACCGCCGACGTCAAAGCGCCGGTCTTGATCTGCGAGGTCACTGTGACCGAGCGCAGGCGATCATAGCGGTCGATCCGCGCCGGGCTCGATTCCAGAAACGGGCTGGCAATCGCGGCGAGGGGCACGGATGCACCGCTGGCAGACGGCACCTCGATCCGCGCCAGATCCTCAAGCTCGTGCCGCTGCTGCGGACCGAGCGGCAGGCGGACACGCACCGGGTAATCGTCGCCATCACCATCGCGGAAGCGCGCGGCATCCTCGCCGCTCAGGGCCAAGCGCGCCGTGCGGCGGGCCATGCCGGCGGGAACGCCGAGGCTGGCCGCGCGCGCTTCGTCGAGCCCGAGGTTGTAATCGGTCCGGTCCACCCGCAGGGGGTTGATGATGTCACGCGTGCCGGGGGTGGCGCGCAGCTGCGCTTCGACCGCGGCGGAGAGCGGTTTCAGCGTGGCAAGGTCGCTGCCCGAAACGCGGATCGCAATCGGCGCGTCGATCTGCGGGCCGTTTTCGAAGGCGATGACCGAAATCTGCGCCGCACCAAAGGTCGCAAAGCGATCCCGCAGCCTGTCGAGCAAGGCGTCGCTTTCGCCCGGCACCCATTCGCGCAAGGACACATAGGCTTCGGCGAAGGCTGGATTGGTCTCACGCTGCGGCTGATTGTAGAAGATCGTCGGATTGCCGCGACCGAGATTGGAGGCCACCCAATCGACTTCGGGCACGTCGGCCAGCGTGGTCTCGACGAACCGCAGGGCGCGGTCGGTGGTCTTGAGCGATGCGCCGTCGGACGACTGAATGCGGATCAGGAACTGCGGGGTCTCTGCCGGGGGAAACAGGCTCGAGCCGATCGCCGCGACCATCGGCACCGCCAGCAGGCACAGCGCAAACAGCAGGCCGAGCGCCTTCCAGGGCCGCTCCAGACTGCGGTGCAGGACAGGCGCGTAGAACCGCTGAATGCCGCCGTTGATTGCCCTGAGCACGCGGTTGCCCTCCATCGGCTCGCTGCGGGGCAACAAGCGGCTCGCGAGGAACGGGATGATCGTCAGCGCGACGAAGAAGGATGCGCCCACTGTCGCAAGCACCGCGACGGGAAGCGATTTGACATAGGCCCCCGATGATTCGGGCAGTGCCAGCAGCGGCAGGAAGGAGAACATCAGACAGGCCGTGCTGCCTGCCACGGCAAGCGCAACCTGGTTGGTCCCGGCGATGGCGGCCGTGACGCGGTCGGCCCCAGCGCGTAGGTGGCGGGCAATGTTCTCCGTCACGACGATCGCATCATCGACCAGCAGGCCGAGCGACAGGATCAGCCCGGAAATCGACAGCTGGTTGAGCGTAAACCCGAAATATTGCAGCCCGGCCAGCCCGACCAGCAGCGACAGCGGAATGGAAATGGCAACAATCATCCCGGCTCTGATGCCGAGCGGAATCAGAGTGATCAGCACCAGCGTCAGCGCGATGGCAAAATCGCGGTAGAGCCGCCCAAGCCGTGCGTTGATATTCTCCGCTTGATCGAACCCGCGCGCGACGCTGACGCTGGCGGGCAAGGTGCGTTCGAAGGTGTCGAGCAGGCCGCTGACCTCGCCATTGATGCGGGTCACGTCCTCGCCGTCTTTGGCGGTGGCGGTCACGAACACGGCGCGGCGACCGTTGAAGCGGGTGATGTGCTGCGGCTCGTCCTGTTCCCATGTCACCTCGGCAAGATTGCCGATCCGCACATTGCGGCCCTGCGGGCTGGCAACGACCACATCCTCAACCGCTTGCAGCGTCTTGAAAGCACCGCCCGCCTTAAGGTTGAACCGCCGCGCCCCGGCATGGCCTGCGCCGATGGGCGCTTCGGCCCCGGCGCTGCGCAGCGCATCCGAGAGCGCCGTAGGGCTGATCTGCAGCCGCGCCAGCTTGCCCGGATCGAAGGCCACGCGCACTTCCGTCGGCGGCGCGCCCCAGTATTTGGCCTCGCGGATGCCGGGCACGCCGTTGAGCTGATCGCGCAAGTCGTCCGCCACCTTCTCCAGACGCCGCATCGGCAGGATGTCGCTGACCAGCGCGATCTGGACCACCGCCACTTCGGAGGTGCGCTGGCGGTCGACATCGAGCCGCGTGATGCCCTGCGGCAAGGTCGGGCGCAGCGCGTTGATCTCGCGAACCACCTCGTCATATTTGGCTTCGGGGTCAGCGTCCCAACCGAACTCGACCTTGATGACCGAAACGCCATCGGTGTTGGTGGAAGAGAGCTTCTTCAGGCTGTCGAGCCCGTTCATCGCGTCCTCGATCGGGCGGGCGACCTGCTGCTCCATGTCGAGCGGCGTGGTGCCCGGCAAAACCGCGGTGACGACGACGATGGGGATCGGGAACTGCGGGTCTTCGGATCGCGGAATGGTGGCAAAGGCGGCAAGGCCGATGGCGGCGGCCAGTGCAAACATCAGCAGCGTGAACTGCCACTGGTCGACGAAAAAGCGGACCGGGCTCGATCTCACCGGGCGGGCTGCCGGGTGACGGAGACTGTCTGGCCATCGGCGATATAGCCCGCCCCGCCGGTGATGACCTGGGCTTGCGGCGGCAGACCGGTAACGAGCGCATCATCACCGTCAAACCCGGCAAAGCCTATGGCCGTGCGGACCGCGATGCCCTTGGCCGGGTCATAGCGCATCACGAATGCACGCTTGCCCTTGGCTTCGAGGATCGCTTCGGCGGGAATTCTGGCGCTTGCCTGCTCTCCGCGCCGTGGCGCTGTCTCAAGTGTAGCCTTTGCGGTCATGCCACTGGTCAATCCGCTTTTCGGGGGCAGGGTGACCTCGACCTCGATGGTACCGCTTTGCGAAGCCGAAAGCTGCCCGATGCGGGTGACCCTGCCCGTCACCTCGCCATTGGGGGCGGCGATGCGTGCGGTGTTGCCCAACCTAATCCGGGCGGCATCGCGGTCGGCGACGGGAAGTTTCAAGACCAGAGGGCTGGTGCTGTCGGCCAGGGTAACAATCGCCTGACCAGGCTGCACGAATTCGCCGCGCTGGGCCTGCCGCGCCAGCACAACGCCCGCAAACGGAGCCGCGAGACGCGCGGACCGGCTGTCGAACCGGGCAGCATCATAGGCAGCCTGCGCCGAGGCGACGCGGGTGGCGAGATTATCGGCCTGCTGCTGGCTGATCGCGCCCGCATCGGCAAGCCCCGCGACCCGCTCCAGATCCTGCTTTGCCCGGGCAAGGTCAGCCGAAGCCGTGGCAAGGCGCGATGCCACGTCCTGCGCATCGAGCGCGGCGATCATCTGCCCCGCAGCAACCCGGTCGCCTGCGTCCACTGTAAGCCGATTGATGACCCCGCCGACCCTGAACGCAAGCGCCGCCTCGCGGGTGCGGGCTACCATGCCCGTCCCCCTGAGGAATAATCCGCTACCGGAAAAATCGGCAGATTGGACACTCGCCGCAATCTCGACAGCAATGTCGGGGTCGTCAGCGGGGTTAGGACCATCCCCGCAGCTGACGACCCCGAAACCTATCCCGACGAGTGCCAGCCATCTCGGGGGTAGTTGGCAAGCAGTCATCGTCGGGCGGACCTTCGTCTATCGGTGATAGCTGATCATTGATAGATAACGGCGCGATGTCAAGCAGCATTCGGTGGCACCGCGTCATCACGGTCTAGCTGCTGCTGGGTTGAGTGCTCGGACTGGCTGCAATTCCCGGCTGCGAGGGCCTGTCAGTTGCAAGACCTCACGTGTCGGAAACCACCCACCAACGGTCACGAGCAGGGGCAAAGCGCGGGCCTGAAACCTGCCCTGCAGCTTTGCTGGTTTTGACTCCAGCAGCCGACATTGCGAAATCGACCCTTAGCTGCCCCCTTGAGGCACTGTGGAAAGCACTGGTTATCCGGTCCCGTCTCGCCGACTGTGGTGCCATACCCTCCTCTGGTCTCTTGCCTCTACCGATGCCTCTACCGACGACCTCTGCTCCGCCTCAGCTTAGGCTGCTGCCGCGACCGGAGTCCTGTAATCTTTGTTGAAATGCCCGCCCTTCGTCAGAAACGCCCAGGTGATCGGGGCGGTCTTGTTCGCCAACGCGAACGTGACCAGCATGCGCGGCTTTCTGGCCAGCATCTGCTCGAGCCATAAGCCGCGCGGAGCACCGCGCCTTGCTGGCGTGCAACACGACGGCACTGCTGCCGATAATCAACAATCTTCGCAGCGTGCGCTCGGCCATCCGCGAGATCGCCCCGAACCACTCCATGCCGCCGCTCGAATGTCGCCTTGGCATAAGCCCGAGCCAGACTGCAAAATCGCGGCCCCTCGCAATGCCTTCTACCGGTGGGGCCAGCGCCAACAGCGCGGTCGCGGTGATCGGCCCAATGCCGGGGGTCGTCATCAACCGCCGGGCTGCTTCAACCTCGCAGGCACGCCGGGCGATCGTCCTGTCGAGCAACGCGACCTGTTCGTTCAGTTGCTTGAGCTGCCCCGTCATCACCAGGAACATCGCCCGTGCTGCCTCGAGCAGGCTTGCCAGCACCGACGCGTACGAGGGCCCCTTGGGCGCTACTCATCCAAATTCTGTTAGGTGCCAGCGGATCGCATTGATGATCTGAGTGCGCTGGCGCACCAGCAGACACGGTCGTTGCGCGATCCCGAAAAGGAATGGCAGCTTCGGGGGAGCCGGTCGCTCGCTGCGGCGATCAGGCGATGGACGCGGCCTGCTTTATCGCGCGGCGGATGCTCATGTAGGTGGCACAGCGGCACAGATTGCCGCTCATTGCTTCGTCGATAGCCGCGTCATCCGGTGTCGGGTTGTCCCGCAGCAGAGCGGTTGCCGCCATTATCTGGCCCGATTGGCAATAGCCGCACTGAGGCACGTCATTGGCCACCCACGCCTTGCGAATGGCATCGGCCGCGCTGCCTTCGACGCCTTCGATCGTGGTGATCTCAGCGTCTTCGAGCGAATCATGCGGCGTGATGCAGGCGCGGGCCGGTTGGCCGTCAATATGGACGGTGCAGGCCCCGCACTGGGCGACGCCGCAGCCGAATTTCGTGCCGGTCATGGCGAGGTGATCGCGCAGGACCCACAATAGCGGCGTTCCCGGAGCAGCGTCGACGGTTTCCGACTTGCCGTTGATCTTGAGGTTAATGGCCATGCTTGCATCCTTGTCCTAGACTGTCTTTTGCGAGGGCAGCTTTAGCTTGCTGCCGTCCGGCCCGATAAAGGGCAGCGTGCGCAGGCGGTGACCGGACGCAGCGAAAATCGCATTGGCGAGTGCTGGGGCGGCGGGCGGTGTTGCCGGTTCACCGACCCCGCCGGGCGGCGCGTCGGAGGGAATGATGGCGACCTCGAACTCTCGCGGTGCCTCTTCCATCCGCATCAGCCGCCAGCTTGGGAAATTGTCCTGCACGACCGCGCCGTTTTTCGCAGTGATTGCGCCGTAGAGCGCATTCGACAGCCCGTAGATGGTGCCGCCTTCCATCTGTGCGCGCACATGGCGCGGGTTGATCACGGTGCCCGCATCCACTGCCAGCCAGACACCCGGAATGCTGATTGCACCATCCTTGCCGACCGCCACTTCGACCACGGTGGCGATATAGCTGAGGAACGAGCGGTGAACTGCTATCCCCAGTCCCCGACCGTCCGGCAGTCTACGGCCCCAATCGGCCATTTCCGCCGCTTTCTCCGCCACCCGCCGCAACCGGCTGGTATCAATCGGATATTCCGTCAACTCCGCGCCATAATTGCCATATTTGGCGCCTTCGGTCTCGGGATCGATCATGCGCGGCGGGCCAATCAATTCGAGCAGATAGTCCTTCTGGTCGCGGCCTGCGGCATGGGCGAGTTCGGCAGCAAAGCTCTGCACCGCAAAGGCGTGGTAGATATTGGCGACCGAGCGCAGCCAGCCGATCCGCAGATGGCCCTTGGCATCGCCGGACTCGACCCTGAGGTTAGGAGTGGCAAAGGGCACATCACTCGCGCCCATGCCCAATTCGCCGTCGCTCGGCTCGGCCACTGAATCATCGAAGGTCGAGCTGATCGGGGGGAATACGGTGCGATGCAACCACGCGGTGCAGGTGCCGTCCTTGTCGAGCCCAGCCTCGCAATACTGCGCGCTGACCGAGTGATAATACCCATGGCGGATGTCGTCCTCGCGCGTCCACGTGACCTTGACCGGCTTGCCGACTTCGCGGGCGATCAGTGCGGCTTCGATCACGAAATCGGGCTTGGATTTGCGCCCGAAGGCGCCGCCCAGCCAAGTCGGCGTGACCTTGATCAGTTCCTTGTCGATCCCCAGCGCCTCGGCGAGGGTGTCGCGCGTGGATTGCGGGTCCTGCACGCAGGCCCAGCATTCGAGCCGCTCGCCGTCCCATTCGGCGGTCGCGCTGGGCGGCTCCATTGGCGATTGATTGAGGTGCGGGGCGTAATACTCGGCCACGACCCGCTTGTCCGCCGCAGCGAGCGCCGCGCCGACATTGCCGCGCGAACGCCGCACCTTGCCGCTGCGCCGTGAAGTGGCCTGCATTTGCTTGGCGTAGGTTTCGGAGTCGTAACCCGCATTAGGGCCATCAGCCCACGCGATTTCCAGTGCGCGCCGCCCCTCGATCGCGGCCCAGGTGTCACGTGCCACCACAGCCACGCCCCCCAACGGCTGAAACAGCGCCGGCGGCCTTGCATCGGGTAGGCGGATGGTGGTCAGCACCCCGGCAACCGCGAGCGTCTTTGTGTCGTCGACACTCCCGGTCCGGCCGAACAGCTGCGGCGGACGGGCGACCACCGCATAGACCATGCCCGGCCGCATCACGTCGATCCCGAACGTGCCTTCGCCCTTGACGATGCGCGGCACCGTCAGCGAGGGGATCTCGGCATTGATGTAGCGCCATTCCTTGGGGGTCTTGAGCGTGATGTCGGCTTCTGCCGGAATTGCGAGCCGGCCGGCGAGTTCAGCCAGATTGCCATAGGACAGCGACTCATCGTTCTGGGTGTTGCTGACCAGACCGCCCTTGGCCGTGCATTGGTCTTCCGGCAGTTTCCAGTAGAGCGCGGCCGCCGCCACCAGCATCTGCCGCATCGCTGCGCCTGCGACCCGCAGCCGGTGGAAATTGAAGCGGACCGAGCGTGAACCATCGGTGTTCTGGTCGCCATAGCGTTCGTGCCCTTCGGCCTGGACGATCGTGACCTTGTCCCAATCGGCCTCGAGTTCATCAGCCACGATCTGCGCCATCGAGGTCCAGACCTGCTGGCCCATTTCCGAACGGTGGCAGGTGATCCTGACCGCGCCATCCTTGTCGATCGCGATCCACAGGGCAGGGGTCGCATCGCCGCCCTTGACCCCAGTCAGCGGGCTGGGGCCGGCATCCGGCAGGTCGAAGGCATCAGCGTCAATCGCGGGCTCGACATAGGTCGAACATCCCACCAGCGCCACGCCGAGCACGAACAGCCCCGCACCGCCGACAAAGGCGCGGCGGCTGAGATTAACATAGGGGCTTGGCTGATCGCCCGTTTCGGCGGCCTTTGGCGCAGGAATGATTCCGAGATCGCGAATTAACACTGGCTTTCCCCCTTTAGCCAGATCGTGACGGCGTCCGGCCAAATAACGTTGATCGACGCAAAGCAAGATGGCAACTGTACTTGGTCAAATAACGCACCACCTGGTCAAATATCGCACCATGATCTTTGCCCCGGGTGGCTCGGCATCGATGAACGACCTTGCCGGCGAATTACTCGGTTGGGACTTGTCGGTGGATGCCTATCGCAAAGACCTGAAGCGAGGGGCGGGAGAATAAATTGTTGGCGAACGGCCTGAACTCGCCAAAGCCGCCAATCGCTTTTCAACCCCACCACCGGGCATGAACGACCGGCTCGGGGTCGGCAGCCGACACTGTCCTAATCAGGCCGTGAAGAGCGGCCACTGCGGGTTCTGTTCCCAAGGGTCGCCATTCTGAAACCGCCCCCTTAAACGATTTGGCTGTTTGAAAGTCGGTGCAGACGGCTCCGTCGCCGCATGGAACAAAAACTTGACGGCGGTAAAGGACCGTTCAGTCAGCCGTCGCTTACTGATCATGTGACCGCAGACGAGCAAGCTAGCTTCCGGGCAGTTCCACGACAGGCATCATGCCAATAATGAAATCCACGACCTCGTCGAAGACATAAAGCCCGACAGTTGGGATAGCTAGCAATGCAGTAAGTCCGACCAGCACTAGGCTCGTGTCCCGGAGCACGTTGGGTTTTTGGCTGTTTAAATTGTCAGACATCGCGGTTGTGTCCTTTCACAGTGTGAGGTGAAAACCGCGATCGGCGGTCAATTTGGTACCCGAACTGTTATTGAAGAACAAATGACGGCCAGGACGATGCGAGGTCAACCGGGCGGACCGTCAAAAAAGCGTCAATTTGCGCTGGGCTCCGCCCACGTGCTCATCAGACCGAATATGTTGGCCCGGTGACTACCGCAGGGCAGAATTGACGTTCTTTTGACGGTCGTATCGCTTGACCCCCCTTAGGCGCGCTGCGACTCATGCCTCCGCTCGGCCGCTAACCGCCACGCGATCTGTCGGCATACCCGCCCATTTTTGCAGGAGCCTGCATGACACAGCCCCCATCACCAGACACGAAGCTGCAAAAGCGCCTTGGCCTGCCGTTTGCGATCGCAGTGTGTGTGGGGACGGTGGTCGGTACCGGGATCATGCGTGCTCCGGGTGAAATTGCCAACATGGTGCCCGATCCGGCCGTCATCCTTCTGCTATGGGTGGCAGGCGGCATCTATGTCCTGCTTTCATGCAATGTGGCTTCGGAAATTTCCTCTGCCATCCCGAAGGCCGGGGGTCATTACGTGCCCGTTCGCGAAGGTCTTGGCGATTCGATGGGGCTGCTCGTTGGATGGACAATGTGGATTGCTTTCGTCGCGGTCAACGCGGCAATCGCGATTGCTGCGGCGGATTTCATGGGCACTTTCATTCCCTGGGTGGACGCTAATATGCCGCTCACTGCGCTGGCGATCCTGTTGACTGTCACCGCACTCAACTGGGCTGGGGTTGAGGAAGGCAGGGTGCTCCAGATCGCCGGGACAGCTATCAAGCTTGCGCTGTTGCTGGCCGTTGTGGTGGTTGCACTGGCAATACCCGCGCAGAGCCTAACCGCTGCCGAGCCTGCTGCTTTCGAGCCCGAGGCCATCGGAATACTTGGGATTATCGCCGGCCTCCAGTTCGTCGTTGCAGTCTATGATGGATGGTACACCAGCATCTATTTCGCCGCAGAGGACAAAAATCCCGGGCGCAATATTCCGCGCTCGTTGTTTCAGTCCGCAGTTGCTGTGATCTTGATCTATCTTGCAGTGAATTACAGCCTGCTGCGCGCACTTGATCTTGATGCTTTGCGCGCATCGGAATTGCCGATGGCACCGGTCATCGATCAGGTTTTCGGTCAATCGGGCAGCGTTTTTGTTGCACTGCTCGCGACATTGATGGCCCTTGTCACACTCAATGGCTGCATCATGTCCACACCGCGCATACTTTATGGACTGGCTGTGGACGGACTTTTTCTCAGATCCGCGCTCAAGGTCAATCGCGGCGGCACTCCCACCGTCGCGCTGGCGGTGGGCACGATCATTGCGATCCCGCTTATCTTTTCAGGCGGCTATGTCTTTGTGTTCCGGCTGATGGGGGCTCTGACGCTGTTCGCCGCTTGCCTCTACAACCTTTCCTATTTCGCTTTGCGCCTCCGGCAACCAGACCTTCGCCGTCCATTCCGGGCGTGGGGCCATCCGGTGCTTCCCGCGCTCGCTCTCATTTTCTCGACCGCGCTCGTCGTCGGTTTCGTAATTGCCGATCCATTCAGTGGAATTGTCATGCTGAGCCTCATCGCGATCTGCATTCCTGTCGGACTGCATCTTGAGCGACAGAGGAGGGTGCAAACGGCGATTGCCTCCTGAGCTCTTGTGCTGGCGATTGGATATAGCGGATTTCCACCCCGAACAGTCGTTCTCGTCCATACTGCACGATCCCAAAACCTTTGCACGAGCCGTTGGGATGTCTCCAAGGGTGAGGAATTCCTCTTCCCGACAGACGAAAGCGCCGCGGACATACTTGGGGATACCGCGCCGGAAGCCTTAGCTGTCCCCGGGCGGGTAAAGGTATTTTGCAACCCGTTGCATCGTCGGTGCGCGGCGAGAGTTTGTAGCAGACATTCGGGCAACCCTGGCCCCGCAAGTGGCCGTCTTTCTAGGCTTTTCTGCTAGATCAAGGCCTTGCGAGGCAGGTGGCGGAGACGGAGGGATTCGACCTAAATGATTATGTAATTAGAAATGCGAAACAAAATACGACCTATCTTGATATTATACCCCTTTCTGTACCCCGCTTCTCATCGCAAGATCGAACCTGAGGTTTTCCACATTCCGGCAACCTTATTCGGCCAACATCGGAATTCTGCGGACCGCTATGATAGCCTCGGTTAGCGAGCGGCAGTCCATCTTTGACATGGCGGCACGGTACTGCGTGCGCAAAGTATCGACCGTTACACGGCGGCGCTCGGCAATGTCTCTGGTCGACAACCCGTTCGCCAGATGGACCATGAGATCGGCCTCGGCCGGTGACAGGCGATAGCGGCGCCGCAACATCGCATTAACATTGAAGCCAAGCATTTGCGGTTGGTCGCCCAGCAGGACGAGGCGGCGCCCGCCGCCGGGATTGGGCGCACACAAAATCGTGAAATGCCGCACCACCTCGCCGCATCTGAGCGACAAAGTGGTAACTTGATCTATCGGGGCATTCAGTGCCGCACTGCAAGCAGTCTCCAGTTCAGCCCGCTTTTTCGGCAGCATCGCTGTCAATTGGCCGCCGCGCCTGGAAAGGCCTCGGCCTACACTGAAGATGTCCTGTACGGCGAGGTTGGCGGCGACGATCCCCGCTCCGGCATTGAGCACGATTACCGGGGTGAGGAGCCGATCGACCATGTCTTGCCAACTTGCGATCTCCATGCACTTCGCGTGCAATGAGGCCTTCAGGATCAGCAATCGCTGCAAGTTCTCGCCGGCAGCATTGAGTTGATCGAGTGGCGAAGCGGCGAAGCCTGTCTGCCCCTTGCCCCTCAGCGCAGCATTCCGTTCTCGTCGACGAACGGTCGATCCTAGCGATAGACCTCCGACTTCATAACTGTGGTGTGAATTGTCGCGATTCCAGTTGCTTAAAGACGCTTGTATCTTACGAGCCGGGCGGGGACGTAGAACTTCATGTCAAATTCGAACGACGAAATGGCGGCGGGGCCTTCCGATACGGCGTTGGCGAGCTTCGCCTTGCTCGCCCAGGTTCTGGGCGTGCCGGCCGATCCGCAGCAGATCCATCACGATCGCGGTCAGGGCGACAGGCCCTATCACTTCGACGATCTGATCCCTATCGCCAAAAAACTCGGCCTGATCGCGCGACGCAAGCAGGCATCGCTTGGCGACCTTGCCAAACTGCCCCTGCCGGCGCTCGTGCGATTCAACGGGGGCGACACGGCAATCCTGCTCAAGATCGATGACAGCGGCGAGAGCGGATTTTGGCACATGGTTCTGCCCGCCGATGGCCAGCGCCCCGAAATCTGGAGCGAGGCCGACGTTGCCGAATGCACCGGGGGCAAGTTCGAACTGCTGTTGATGACGAGAGTTCCAAAAGGCCGCGAGCCAGGCATTCACTACAACACTACCGACGGGTGATTACCGGCCATCCAAATTTTTGATCGCGTACGTAGTCGCTGATCAACTCGTCAGGTACTTGTCTGGCCACGTCAATCAGGCGCTGATTAGCGCTTTGAAACCCGGGGTTGAGGTCGCCAACGGGGGGATCCATCAAGCGATGGAGCCTTCTCCCGTCTTGAACGAACGCAAGGTTCTCGCTTTCTGGTCTGATGCAAGCGAGCCTTCCATCGTGAGGTGACCAGAGTCTGCATTGCGGCCAGACCTGTCCGCCGACGGTGCCATGCTCGGATAGGAGGATTTCTGCAGGCAGATCGCCCTCACCGAAAGCCACTACCACCGCACTGACGGCCCATTCCCGCGCCATACCGAAGATGTTCCCCAACGTTCCCCATTCTTCGGACGGCGCTACGGCAAACATTAGCTGATCATCATTATCAGAGCATTCGCCTTCTCGAGGCCGCACCTCTGTCAACATGGCTACTGCAAGCAAGACGCGCAGGCGCCTTCGCATCGGATGCTCAACAACTAGGCCATCGGTTTCCATTTTCATTTTCTATCGCCACCGTTCCATCGACCGAGTTAACAATAAAGACTATCAACATCACTTCAAAAATCTGCCAGCTCTTCCTCTGGATTACCCTATACAGAAACTGCAAGATAAAGAGGTATAATGTAACTTAGGCTTTCACTCTAGCATCGGATCAATGTCATTTAATCGTTACCAAATTACAATTTCTAAATTGATTGTCTATCAAAAAACTGTATCGGACAAATATTAAATGAAAAGGTGCATTGCTGTGATGTCGTTCTTCGGTGAAAAGGTAATTGGCTCTGCCATGATAAGCAAGTCGTGTGCCAACTATCTTTCAGGGCTTGGGGTCCTGCGGGAGATCGTTCAGCATTCCGGATGGATAACTGGCGAGGATCAAAGGGTGATTCACTTTGCACCGGGGTCATCGAAGATCATTCATTATTATTTGGATGCGGACACCGTGCCTGCATTAGAAGTAACCCTTGCTCGTCGCGCAAATTCTGATCGTGCTATTCTGGAAATTCAATTTCAGGACATGCTATTTCGTGAAACCCCAAGTGGTCTGTCCAAGCTTGTTCTATTCGACCTTGAGTTGCCTGATAGTTTGAGGACGGCATTGAGAGGCAAGCGGCTGATGGATGTTGTCGGCCTCCCGTCGGCCTCGATGAACTGGCTCATTCGGGTAAACCCACTGGTACTTCAGGTTCGCAATGTGGTGAGGCAGCAGCGCTACGGATGTAATCAGCGGAATGGTCAGCAGGTCATCAGAAGCCGCAAGGCTCTGGAAATAAACCTTTCTGATAAGTGGGCGCACGAAAACTGGAATCAGCTGCCCAGTGCCGATGCTCTGGCAGGCGGTCTAGATGCTCTGGGAGTTGAATGCCTGCGCCGCGAATCCAGAATCAAGGATAAGGCTGCTCCGTCGAGATACCGTCTGTTTGACTGGGTATCCTTGTGGCGTTCTGAGCAAGGGGGTCTGGCGTTTGACGATATGCTCGAGGCGGACCGGAACACTCGCCCGTTTCTGGGTCCACAACGTCTGGTGTATGCGGTAGATGCCTCAGATGGCCGCTGCGGCCCGGAAGCGCTTGGGAAGAGCTGACGATATGCCGCACTTTTACGGTGCATCCTCCTGCACCAATGGCGCATCTCTGGTGCAACTACAGGCGCAAAATCGCGAATGTGGATGGTGCAAATCCGAACTGCCGGATCGATAGGCCTATATGCGTCACGCATATAGGCTGAGGCTTAAAATTGATCATAGATAAGCTATTACCATATTAAAGACTCAGCAATACGTTAAAGGTAGGCCTCTTAGTTTGCTATCCAAGATGGAGCCTGAGTTTTATTTAAATAAAAAGTAGTTCGGCCTACCTGCTGCCGGGATCTCATACTATAAGGCTATTCAGAGAACGCTCTGGAGAACCTATGATGAAGATTTCTGAGGCCATGTTGACTGATGGGAGCTTGAGCCCATCCGATCAAAAACAAGATTCCTTGCCCAAGGCGCCCCGCAAGCAGCGGCGCAAACGGACCGAGGCCGAGAAAGCCGCCAGCAGAGAGCGGGTTGCGCGCGACAAGTTCGGCCTTGGCCAGTGGGATCCGAACGAGCCGCCGCTGCATGGCATTTCTGCTGGCGCAATTCTCTTCGCCATCATTCTGGTGCGCAGGGCTTGGCGTACTGGCGGAGATTTCAAGCCGGGGCGCGTCGTCGCTGACGTTGCCAAGATCTGTGAACTGATAGAGGATCAACGCAAGCGCCTGCGCCGATGGGTCGCCTGGATCAAGCCGCGGAAATGGGTTCTGCAGGAGGATAAACGTTCGGCCGTCGTCTCCTGGAGTCACACCGGTCCCAGCAAGGAACTGATCTGGACGGCTGAGCTGGAGGCGGCGTGGCGCCAACGTATAGTCGCCGGTGCACAAGCAAAGGCTGCCAAAGCCTCGTCCGCAAACGTAACCTCATCGCAGGATCACGGCGAGCCCAGATCATCGAGCGCAGATTCAGGTTCGCAAGCAAAGGCGTATCCTTCGCCGTCCGCGCGGGCTGTAGCCGCGGCACCGGAAGTCGAAGCATCGGACAGGCTGTCCGACCAAACAACCGCGCCCGGCGGTAGCGGTCAAAAAACTGAAACTAGTCTTTCCAGAATGCCCGATCCGCCGGCCCACCCATGTCCGAGCGATCCCGGCTCAGGAGGTGCGGATCCTTCGACATCTAATGGCATCGAGTTGAACTATCCAAAGGTTCCCTACGGAGCTTACGTAGAGGGTGCTTACGATGCCAACGCGTTCTTCAGAGCAGTGAAAGATCAATCTGCAGACCGGGTGCGCTCGACCGCGGCGAAACTGTCGAAGAATCCAGCAGCCATCCGCGAAATATTTCGTCGGTCAAACGAGCATGGAAGAGTTGTCGAATATATCTTTAAACAAGTGGGAATTCCCCTCCCATGAGAACATCAAGGAAAGGGGGCCTAATAAATATACAGGATGAGTGTGGGTATCCCACACTTGGCGCCATCGTGTCGCTTACGCTTCGTGATGGCGTGGTTATTATAGGTCAAGCTTACGCGTTCGTTGGAGGTCAACATGACTTCTAAGAAGCGCAAAGATTCTCGTAAACGTTCACGCGTAGCTGTAAATTTCACGTCTGAACAATACGGTGAATTAGAGCAGAAAGCCGGGAGTAAACCGTTGGCTGAGTTCTGTCGTGAGCGGATTTTGCTTAGCGACAGATATCATGATCCCTTGTTCGATGTCAGCGCCAAGTTGAACGGCTCGGCTGCCCGGATGAAGCGGTTCGCCGAGTTGCTTAAGGCGTGGGATACGGCGCGCTTGATTGCGCTGATCGAGAGTGGGTTCGACAAAAAATATGACGTCGACCCGGAGTTTCAGCGGCTGGTCTCCGAAGGGGTTCAGCTGTGCCGCGAATTGTCTGGACAGGGCCGGGAGGTCACTCGCCTCCTTACTGAGCGTGAGACCGCGGTCAGGGTCGTTCGTCCGGTCAAATCCGGGAAACCCCAGCCATGATCATCAAAATCTGGCAATACGAATCCCGGGTCGAGAATGTCGTCGGCGGTGGTGCGAAACAGTCCCTTGCGTTCTCCACGGCGCTGTCTTCCGGGTGTTACATTTATGGCATCGATCCTGAAGTCCATCTCGCCGCTCTTCAAAGCCAAGTCAGGCCAATCGGCAATTACGTTGCGGCCGATCGCGGGTCGCCCGAACGGATTGCGGGACGCTACGCCTATAATCTCAACGCCGCTGCTCCGGACGAGCAGATCAACGAGCTTTCGGCTGCCGCAGGCGCGGCCGGACTAAAGCAATTCTGGCACGTAACTATCAGCCACCGTGAGGGAGACAAAATCACCGCCGAGCAAGGCGAAGAGATCCGTACCACGTTCGCCGAGGTCATGGGCGTTGAGCAATGTCCCCAGCTTTGGGCCGATCATGGGGACACTAATAACGATCATGGCCACGGGCTCATCGTTTCAGCCATCCCGGAATCTGGCCAGGATATCAAGTTCGGCGAAGGCTGGTGGAAGGAGAAAGCCCAGATTGCGGCCGCGATCTGCGAGCATCGTCTCGGGCTCCAGCCCGAACCCAATCGTCGCTATGTCGCCGATGCGAGCGGCGTCTACCACCTGCTCACCCACACCAAGGTTGCCGATCCCGAGGGCAAACTGGTCCTCGACGGCAAAGGCATGCGCGCCATGCAGCATGCGCATGATAAGATCATCGGGGAGAACGACGCGCCCGAGGGGCATCAGCCGGGTGACCCTTGGCCGCTCGAGCGAGCGGCACAGATCTTGGCCAAGCCGCGGCTGCAGACAGCAAGTGCCTGGCCGCAGGTCCACGAGGATCTTGCCTCTATTGGCTTTCGTTATGTGAAGGTCGGAAATACAGGCTTGCTCGAGGCGGTCACAAATGGCGGCGACTGGACGTCTTGTGTAGGTATCCGCTGCGCTGCCGGCGATGCCTACGCCAATGCTGCGCTTGGCAAGCTGTCAGACCGGCTCAAAGATACTTATCTCCCTCCAGCGCCGGGCCTCGTGGTGCGTCCCCTTGTCATGCCGCGCTTCAATGCACCGGATCAGGCCGACGCGATCGATCAGTCGAACCGCAAGGAAGAGCTTGCCGAATTCAAGGCGCTGACCGCGCAACTGACGACCGACTACAAACAGACCTATCGGTCGAAGCTGAACACCGAAAAGGGGGCGTCCGCCAACGAGGCGCGCGCAACGCGTAAGGCATCCCACAGCCGCGAACTGGATGCAGTCAAATCTGCACGGCGTCATGTCGTCACGCCGTCAAAGGTCACGGCAGCCAAGGGGCAGAAAACTCTTGCGCTGCCAACGACCGAGATATCAGCGATCTTGTGGGGCGAGCCGGCACAGGGCCACGGCGCGACAGATCTGCTGCGGCGTCAGCGAGAGCAGATATCCGATGATTACGACGTTAAGCCCGGCCAGCATGAAACCCGGTATTATCTCGACGGCAAGCTCGCCATTGTCGAACGCGAACGGACAATCCAGCTGCTGTCAGCCCGGCGGCAGGCCCGCATTCAGGTCATGCTGCTAGCTGCGGCCAGGTTCCGAGAGATCCGTATCGCTGCGCGCCGGAAGGTACGCGAAGCTCTTGCCCGCATTGCAGCCGAACTCGATATCGAGGTTCTCCCGCAACGCCTCGAAGATACGGTGGCGATATACCGCACCCAGATCAAACGCGATCCGGACAATGGTATCGTCGCGCGCGCTCGGCGCTGGCGCAATAACAGAACCACATTGAAGCGGCTGCGGTCATCAGTCCGCCATGACCGTGATCGCCGGGACCGGAGCGCAGCTTCATTCAGCAAGGCGACAGTCCGGGATTTCCGCAGGTGGAACGAAGCGGATTCGGATGCCGGTTGCTTTCCCAATCCGCCGAAAAACATTGCCGGCAAAGCGCTGCAAACGCTCGACCGCATTGATCGCAATGGGCTCCACTTGGCCCGGTCCCGTTTCAACGTCGACGGCGCCCGGTTTCTCGACGATCCGGCCTTGCTCAGCGCCTTTAAAGGGCACGAGCGCCACATCATCTTGCCCGGCATACAATCACGCCTCGATGCGATCGAGGCTGTGCAGGTCGAGCAACGCCGTTGGATTGCCGCCGCTCTTCTGAGCGGGCGGGTCACGATGAACAATGGGAACCTGGCCGCCACCCAAAAGGGCGACAAGTGGGCCGAGGCATTCTGGGAAGGGCAGAAGGGTGATCCCAGCTTTCACCGGCTGCTTGCGGTCTCCCATCTGCGGCCTGACCGCTTTGCCTTTGACCTCGACGAGCGCCCAGATGTGCGGGCGTGGAGGGCTGCTCGTACTCGCGGCGATGCGCAGCTCATTGGCGCGATGGCCGAAGAATTTTTCGCCGCATCCGTTCGGCATGGAGATGCAGTCACGAAAGACGCACGTGATCGGAACAGCGCCGCCCCGCCAACAGCCGCCGATGTGTCCTGGTCCTATCGGCACGAGCTGTTCGAAACGATGGGGTATGACGACGCCGAAGCTTTGCGCCGCACCAAGGGGCGTTTCGCCGAGACCTACCGCGGACACGTCTATCGCGCACCGGGTGAACCCGATCGAGAATGGGACAAACGGACCCGCGCCTATGAAAGGAATTTTGGTCCGCAGAGTGGACGAAATCGGAGGTAGGAGACTGATATCCAGAAAGTTTTGGCGACTAGGGCAAATCGCCTTGAGTGCCTGCCCATTAAAGCCAACGACAAATGCGAATGAAGCGAAAAATGCGAACGTCGCTTTTTTCGCTCACAACATGGAAGGAAATAATCGCATGCCTGACAAAACGACCCAAGCTGACATTGATGCAGCTGCCGATCAGCTCCTTAAAGAGCATGGCTATGACATCGACAAGGTCATACCCAACAAAGTGGCCGTCCGCCTCGGAATGTCAAAGGCCAACGGTGCCTTGGGGGAAGCGGTAGCAAACTGGAAAGAGCGCCGGACTGCGGAAGGCGTGCCATTCGTGACCAAGGCGCCGCCAGAAATGGATGCCGTCCTCGACGTAACGTTCGAGAATTTCCGTCGGCTCGCAAGAGGTCTGGTTGGCAAGTACCGCGCCGAGGATGCCGAAGCGCATGAACAGGACGCCGGCAAGTGGTCTGAACGTTACGATGACCTTGAGGCACGATACCATGAGCTTCGTCGCAAGTTCGAAGACGCGGAAAGTGCCCGTGTAAGCATGGTCGACGAGAATGCCCGGCTCGCAGCCGAACTCGCTCAGGCGCAAAGCGCATTCGGCAAGGCGCAGGCGGCGCTCGATGAGGTGAGAAAAGTCAACGATCGGTTGTTAGCCAACCTCGGCTTTGGGTCCGATCTTGGCGCTAACCATGGCCCGGCGCCGTCCGCTGGTGTCATGCAGAAGCAAACCGAGCCAGACGCCCAAACTCCCCCTCCGGTGCGCAGAGGGCGTGGACGACCTAGAAAAAATCCCACTTCATCGCCGAGCGGCGCTTTCCTTAGGCCCCACGCTGAAGACCTGCTCCCGGGTCACGCCTGGGAGCAGACATCCAGCGTCGGCGGGAAAATTGAAGATTGAGAGGTATCCCTCGTTCGATCCAATCGACACGATCATCATGGCTACCAAGCGCCATCACCGGACCGCGGACGAAGAGGCGGGATAGCAGCTCTTTTTTTTGCCGCCAGCGATGGAAAAGCGCACCGCGGGCGAAGATGCCTGACTGGCGCAGCCGACCGGCGCGCGGCCAGGCTAAGGAAGCTCAGAAACAGAAGAAGGGAAATTGAGAATCTGCCGGGGTGAAACCGGCAGGAGAAGGGAAAAAAGTGAAGGAAAGAAGAGCCAGAACGGCTCCGCCTTCGCCGCGCCGGTTTCGCCAACCCGTAATTGGAGAAACCATACCATGACTATACAGCATACTCATCTCGATCCGGTCAGCGAAGTGCTGGCCGATCGGCTCTCGGAATATCCCGACTACCGCGTGCTGCGTTCACTACCGCCGCCATATGCGTCGATGCCGGCCAGCGGCGCGCCGCCGGAAGGGCGGTGCATTGCATTGCTCGATGTTGAAACCACCTCGCTCGATGCAGCAGCCGGAAGCATCATCGAGCTGGCGATTAAGCTGCTGTGGGTGGACGATGATGGCAACCTCTTGGGCCATTTTCCGATCTTCAGCTGGATGCAGGATCCGGGGCACCCGCTTGATGGAAAAATCGCCCAGTTGACCGGCCTCACCGACGCCGATCTTGCTGGCAAGACAATCGACGATGAAGCGGTCGGACGCTTGCTTGACCGGGCGGATCTGATCGTCGCCCATAATGCTCGCTTCGACCTCGAATGGATCTTGCAGCGCTGGCCCGACCTCTGGGAGAAGCCATGGGCCTGTTCGTGCCATGAAATTTCGTGGCAGCCGCTCGGGCTCGAGGGCCGCAGCCAACCGTTTCTGCTGCAGCAACATGGTTGGTTCGCACGCGCGCACCGTGCACCGGCTGATGTCTGGGCGCTGTTCTGGTTGCTGCAGCAATCGCGCACAGAACCAGATAGCGATAACAGCGATGAGGGCGGTGCCAGCACCGGGACCGAACGCACGCATCTTCAGCGCCTGCTTGCAGCCAGCGACCGAGCGACCGTCAGGGTTGAAGCGGCGGGCGCGCCCTTCGCCCGGAAGGACCTGCTGCGCGCACGCGGCTACCGCTGGGACGCGGAGTTACTGCGCAAGGTCTGGTGGTGCGAGATAGCGTCAGAAGACGTCGAAGCCGAGCAGCTGTGGTTCAACCGCAATGACCTGCCGGCCCCGCGGCTTGTTCCCATCACTGCGCATGAGCGGCATCGCTGATTACAACCCTACAATCTCATCATCACCACCATCCTCAGCAGGCCCGCCATTGGCGGGCCTGCTGCGTTTCAAGGAACATAAAAAATGAACACCACTGACAATGCCAACATCACCTGCGAAGCTCACGATAATCTTGCCGCCATCCTCGAGCGTGAGGCGCGCGCCTTTGCTGCGCGGATTCAGGACAACAACGCTGCCCTTCCAGCGTCCCGCTATCTGATCATCGCCGACCTCGAATTTCAATACGACCGGTCGCGCCACGACGGCTACCGCGTTGCCGAGGGGGAGGGCGCAGAGCAGAGCGTGCGCTGGCCATTCCACCGCATCGCTGCCGCATCATGGCTGGCGCTGCGCTTCGATCCGGCAACGGACGTGCCGGTCATCGAAGAACTGAAGGTTGTCGCAGCCGACGAGGCGGATGAATGCGCGATCGTTACGCAGGTCTTCGGCGCGCTTGAGCGCTTCCCCGGGGCGACCTTCGTGAGCTGGGGAGCGGAAGCGAAGGACTTGGCGGTCTTGCGCCGCTGCGCTGCCGAATTTGGTCTCATGCTTCCGCATCAGCTGCGCGATCTGTCGCCCCACGCCCGGACCCGGCTCGATCTGTGCCGCGCAGTGGCCGTGCAGGCCAAGCCCGTGCACCTGCCCGAGTATGCAGCGGCGACCGCGATCCCGTCTAAGCCATCGCCCGCGAAAAGCATCGGCAAGCTGGTCGAGGCTGAAGCATGGCCGGCTGTGCGCGAACAGGTCTTGGCCGATGTGCTGACCGCGGCGGCGATCGCGCTGCGGCATCTTGCCTCCCACGGCGAGATCGCCTGTCACCCGCAGCGCACCCTCGGCGTGATCGCAGACGCTGCCGCAGCGGTTCTGCCGCGCAGCAAGTTTGTGAGCCTGGTCTTTGCACCATGGGCGCGGGCGCAGGTCGCAAGCTCGCGATTGCGTGGCGCCGTGTTCCGCGCTGCTTGATCGGGAATGATCAACGCCCGCCGCGTCCATAATCTGGCTCAGGTTCAATACCGTGAGGAGACCAAAATGACCTGACCCCATCGTCAGCCAGAACGGGGAGCTTTGCGTGAGGCTCCCCGTCCGCATCAGATCACGCGCCAACCACCGCTCCCGCAGGGGAGTTTTTCCGCCGCAGGTCCAGTCCGGACGCTGCGGCTTTTTTGTATGCAAAGGAAACACGAAATGCCAAAATCCAAGAAATCCGCTAGCGGCCGTGCGAGCGTCCGCAGCGTAGTGCCAAGCGATCGCCGTTCCGGTCCGCCCACGGTTCCCCAGCGCCTCGTCCTTGGCAATCATGAAATCACTGCCGACGAAATCCTGCGGATTCCCGAGCGCCGTCCCTATGGCGAAGGGCCTTGGGAACGCGAGCCCGACCGGGTTGCATGGATCGACGCCCAGACTTCCTATCCGTGCCTGATCTTGCGACAGCCGGACGGCACGTTGGCGGGCTTTGTGGCCGTGAAGCCCGACCACCCGCTGTGGCGTTTCGAGCGTGACGCGATCCCAACCAGCGTCGTGATCAAGGTGCACCGCGGTATCGACTATGCAGCGATCTGCCGCGAGGATGATCCGCCGAGTGTCCGCATCTGTCACCCAGGTGACAATGCTGTTCGCGGGAGGGTGATAGCGACTCCCGGCATTGCCGACATCGATGTCGACGGCGGCCATGCCGCTTGGTGGTTTGGGTTCAACTGCAACAAGGCCAGTGACTTCCTTCCCGAGGGGTATGCGCTCAACGATGAGGACCGCGAGGATGGCCCCCGCGAATATCGCGACATCGCCTATGTGGCCGATCAGACGGTAAGCCTCGCGCGCCAGCTGAAGGCACTTCAGGCCAACCCGCCCGTCGGAACTGAAGGCGCTGCCGATAGCGGCGTTCCCCTCGTGCTGGGGAACCATTCGAAGGCACTCAGGCTGCGCAAGGGAGGTCGCGATGATGTCTAAGTGGATACCGGACCCGCGCGGCTACGCGAATGCGCGCCTCGTCGACTTGCCGTGGGGCTATTGGCTCCGCAAGGACCCTGACGCTAAGGGATTTGTCGATGAGAACGGCGGGGTGTGGGAGAGCCTGCGCCACTATCTCTGGCAAGGTCGGCTCTCCATGGGCTCCGGCTTGAACATCGACCTTGCTTGTGAGCAGCTGCTGGCCGTGCTTCACGCCGCAAGCAACCGCCGAGTGAGCCGGGAAGAGACAGTCCACGAATTCTTCTTCGAGGTCTGGCGCGAGTCGTGGCATTACCTTGCTTGGCTGGAGGCGCAGGATCTCACGGAACGCCGCGAAGTCACGGTCGAGGCCCGGGCAATCATGCGAATGCTGGCCGCAACGCGCAGAAGGGACGTAGCCGACCTTGCCCCGCTCGACTTTCCCACCCTGCACCCGTGGAACGGCCTCGATTACGGGGCAACTCGTGCTGAGCGAGAGCAGGTCATGGCAGCCCTCGAGGCGATGGGCCGGGCGCTGCGCTATCGCTTTGTGCGCGAGCCGATAGCGGGCAGGCCCGCAATCAAACTGATCGGCAGCGAACTGGGCAACACCACCCCGCTGACGCGCGTGCTGTGGACGCTCACGTTCGTCGACGACTACGCACGTGATCGCCAGTTCGCCTGGATCGCTCACCGCCTCGACCGCTGGCAGAGCTGGGGCGAGCTGGCGGCCGAACACGGGGCGCGGGCGCTCAGCGAGCATCTGTTGCTGTTGAAGTTCGCGGACGAGCAGATCGACTGCGCCTAGCGGGCTTCGCGGCTGCGCATTCTCCACGAAAGCAGCCCAATCCTGCTTTGCTCAGTCCTCACCATCACCTGAAACGGGGATCTGGCTAGCATCCTGTCGGTCCCCTGCACGTGCTTTCGCAAGCAGGCGGCGCTCCTCCGAGCGCCGCCTATTTCGCGTTCTGCCGTCCCGCCCTCTTTGCCCTTCCAACCACCAGGCTGACTCATGTCCCAACTCGTCCATCCGAATATCTTGTCCGCGGTCGTGATCATCCGCACCCGGCCCGAGCACCGACCACGCTCTCTGATCAGTTCGCTTGCATTGTTTTCGGTGACCCGCTCGGGCGAAGCGGAGGCGCGCTTCGCGCTTCACCACGCTTTCTTCGATCCGACCCAGACACGCGCCGAGATCATCGACGGTCTGGCCAAGCGTTTGCCTCAGGGCAGCGAACTGTTGGTCTGGCACACAGTCTCCCCGGTGGAGCGGCTGTTCAGAGCACATACGAGCGGCGACATCTTCCCCAGCGATGCCGAACTGGTCCTGCGTCAGCGGCCGGATATCACACTCTTGCCGCTGCATGTATCCGGCGCGCAGCTGCGCAAACCCGTGAGGCCAAGAAATGGACCGTCGAGAAGCTGGCCGCCCGAACGGGTCTATCGACCGAACGCGTTGCCAACCTCGAGACAGGGAAGGGCGATGTGAAGGACCTGCTGATCGTCCTGACGGTCTTGGCGCCGGGTTACCGCCGCCGTTCAAGTCCGCTGGCGAAAGATGCGCAAGACAAGGATTGTCGCTTCACGCCTCCGGCAATCGTCCAAGCGATCCACTCCGCGTTCGGCAAGGTCGACCTTGATCCCTGCGCGCATTCCCGTAGCCCCATGCAGGCCGACAATCAGATCAGAAAGGAGACTGGCGGAGACGGCCTGAACGAAGAATGGGAGGGGCGCCTTGTCTTCGTCAATCCGCCTTACAGCCGCGCGTCCCAATGGCTCGCCAAGGTCAATGCCGAATGGGACAAAGGCAAGATCGACACCCTGCTCTGTCTCAGCAACGCGAAAAACGACGCAGCGGCCTTGCATGATGCCCTGGGGGGCGGTGCATGGGTTTTCTTGTTCAAGGGACGCCTTAAGTACGTGAAACCCGATGGCACCAGTGAACCGTCACCGCAGGCATCGATGATGATTGCATACGGCACGAGCCAGTTTCAGCGTGAGACTTTCGCTGAATTGATTGCGGGATCGTGGCTGGCTCTTGCGCCTTGATGTGTCCGCTATGCGGACCAGGCACCTTGGTCCGCCCACAGGTCGCGTTTCAGGGTCGGTAAATCATCCGACACTTTGGTCGAGCCAGCCGTGACTTCAGCGGCGCGTGCAAAGGGCCATCGGTTGCGGAAGACGCACGACACTGCCGATACGGCCTGCGGTTTCTGGGCCTGGGTTCTCAGGCCGCAAGCGCGTTGTCTCGCCAGCCACGGTCGTTGCTGGCGCCTCATAAGCGGAGGGTTCTGAGACGTGAGACGTCCAGTCCAGTTGTTTAATGCAATCAGCTACTTGCGCTCCTGCGGCATGGGCGAGGCTTGATGCCCGGCACATTCCTGCGCCCCATTGGCACCAGAGAGCCAAGCTGGCTCAGGAAGGAGGGCTCAAATGGCCGAAAACGGCTCCATGAGTGGATACACCCGCGTATCGAAAGCCGATGGCAGGCAGGTCCATGATCTGCAGTTCGATGCGCTCATCGCCGCAGGCGTTGATCCCAAGCGGATTTATCAGGACAGCATCTCGGGTGCCCGGAATTGCAGACGGGGGCTGAACGCTTGGAAAGCTGTTCGATCTCTACATTAGGATGACCGGCGCAAAGGCCACAGGGGGGAAAGCGGCGTGAGAACACCCAGTGCGGATTTTGATCCCGACTTTCTCACATTAGCGAACTCGTTATATCAAAAAGCCCCGTCAAACTGACATAACTCTTGCGCTGTGGCGCGATCCTGACATAAGCGAATTCATATCGCAAAATCAGGGGCAGTTTCTGAACTATGAATCTGGCGGACTATCGTGCGGGCGAACCAGAGGAGCGGTATGAATATCGCGCCTTCCTGCCGCAGCCGATCCATCATCCTTGGGTCATTGCCGATCCCGAACTGCTGCAACTGCTTGGGCAGGCAGACCGTGCGCTGGGTGAACTCAACGCTTTCTCGCAGCTTATCCCCGATATTGCCTTCTTCATCCGGATGCATGTCGCCAAGGAAGCGACACAATCAAGCCGCATCGAGGGCACGCAGACGAATATCGAAGATGCGTTCAAAAGCGCCGACGATCTCAATCCCGAAGAGCGCGACGACTGGGGCGAGGTGCAGAACTACATTCAGGCAATCAATCATTCGATCAATCGCCTGCCCGAACTGCCGCTCTGCAATCGGCTGCTGCGTGAAACCCACGCCATCCTGATGCAGGGGGTGAGAGGCGAACAAAAGATGCCCGGGGAGTTCCGGGTGAGCCAGAACTGGATCGGGGTCAGTCTCAAGAACGCGGTCTTTGTGCCTCCGCATCACGACCATGTGCCCGATCTGATGAGCGATATGGAGAAGTTCCTCCAGGACAGCACGATTGTGGTGCCGCCGCTTATCAAGATTGCCATCGCCCACTACCAGTTCGAAACGATCCACCCGTTTCTTGATGGGAATGGTCGCCTGGGGCGGCTGATGATCTCGCTCTACCTTGCGAGCGAGGGATTGCTTCACCAGCCTGCGCTTTACCTGTCTGACTATTTCGAGCGCAACAAAACCGCTTATGTCGATCATCTGATGGCGGTGCGGCAGGGCAACCATATGCGCGAATGGCTCATTTTCTTTCTCTTTGGGGTTGAGGAAACGGCGCGGGCTTCGGCCGGGGTGTTTCGAGCTATCCTGGCCTTGAAGGAGCGGATCGAGCGCGAGGTCTTGCCGCGGTTCAGCGCGCGCCGTCAGGACAACGCTCATGCAATCATGCGCAATCTGTATGCGCGCCCGATCCTCGATGTGAAGTCGGTCACAGCCATTACGGGAAGCTCGACAAACACGGCGGCGGCGCTGATCAACGATCTCGTCAGCTACGGGGTTCTGGTTGAACTGACTGGCCAACGGCGCAACCGCCTGTTTGCGTTTGACGAATATATTTCATTGTTCAGAAGGTAGCGATGACCTCTGCTCGCCCCGTCCCCGCCGTATCGTTCCAGACCGCCCGCAGCGGCGCTTCGACCAATGCCAATGAACTTGGCATGCGACCCATGCAGGAGCGCGCCTATAACAAGCGCGGCGAGCAATACCTGCTGATCAAGTCGCCCTCGGCCTCGGTCAAGGATCTGCGCCTTCAGCCCGGATGAGAGTCGGTCTGTGCCCGAAATCTGTACCCAAATTTCAGACAATGCAGAGGCGTTGTACATCGCGGGAAAAGCAGATGTGGGCGTGCCCACCGTCGCTTTGGGCAGACGCTAACATGAGACCGGCAACGTGTTAAAGGATCAATGATTATCCTAACACGATGAAGCCAACGTGGCGCTGCAATGCCAATCGCCCCCACGCGAAATCAGGCGCCGCTGCCAGCGCGACGTACGCGCGCTATAATGGTGCTTCCAACAGCGAGGGCCTGAGACGCGAGACGTCCTATCCAGTTCTCCCATCCAATCAGGCACTTGTGCCGCTTCTGCATTGGCGAGGCTTGATGCCCGGCACGTTCCTGCGGTCCATTGGCACCAGAGAGCCAGACTGGCTCAGGAAGGAGGGCTCCTATGGCCGAAAACGTTTCCATGATCGGATACACCCGCGTATCGAAAGCCGATGGCAGGCAAGTCCATGACCTGCAGCGCGATGCGCTCATTGCCGCAGGCGTTGATCCCAAGCGGATCTATCAGGACAGCATCTCGGGTGCTCGCGATAGCAGGCCGGGGCTGGATGCATGCCTCGCCGTTTTGGCCCCCGGAGACACGCTGGTGATCTGGAAACTCGACCGGCTCGGCCGCAGCCTTCGCCATCTGGTCAACACAGTCGGCGAGTTGACCGCTCGCGGGATCGGTCTGAAAGTCCTCACCGGCGAAGGATCGATGATCGACACTACCACAGCCAGCGGGCGGCTCATGTTCGGGATTTTCGCCGCCCTTGCTGAATTCGAGCGCGAGCTGATTATCGAGCGCACTCGGGCCGGCATCGCCGCGGCGAAGGCCAGAGGCAAACACTGCGGCAGGCCATCCGAGATGACCCCAAGGAAGATCCGCCTGCTTCAGAAGGCCATGAGCAAACGTGAGAAATTCGTGGTCGATTTCGCCGCCGACATCGGCATCTCCAAGGCGACTGCATATCGCTACGTCGGCCCGAACGGCGAGCTTCGTGCCGATGCCAAGCGCGTGCTGGAGATGAAGGGGGAGGGGCAGGGGAAATCGTCGTAGCGAAGCGTGGCCTTCCGATGGGGCTGCATAACCGGGAGTGGGACTTAACGGTCATTATCAAGTGCGGTGCTGAGCGTCCGGTCTTGCCAAGAGCCGACGCTTAGAGGTTATCTGATCGAAGCCGCACAGCGGCTTCAACTGCGCCGGAAGCCACATGTCGGCATTAAGGGAGCGCCTTCAGGGCATTTTATGGCGGCACGTGGATGGGAGGGCGAATGTCGGCTTTGCGGAAGGGGTAACTCTGGATGTCGCGCGCCCGGGCAAGATCGGTAGCGCCGGACTAGCCGGAGCCCCACCCTAGGCTGATAGCTGGGCGACAAGGGCTTTGGCCACCGGGTCGCGCGAACGCACTTTCAGCGTGGCTTCCGCAAAGGAGGCTGAGGCAATTGTGGTAACGCCTTTCCATCGGCGCCCGCCGTCCGACCTGGGCAGCCTGGGAAGGTGATTGAGCAATGTGCCGGTGGCGTTGATCGATGACGTGACGCTGCATTTCCAATGCGACGGCTCGGCGCATTGGCGGGTGGGTGCCAAAGCTTACCGCCCGGCAAAGCCATTTCACAGGGCTTAATAGGCCAGAGACGTTAGCCCATCTGGCGCTTCTTACGGCTTGCGAAGGCACGCCCTATGCAAGCCGAAGCGAGTTCCGTCGGGGACGCGAACGGGACCGGCCCACGGGGCCCGCCCCGAATAGCCCCCATTTCTCGAAATGGCGAATTACTGGGGCGCCGCGCTCAAGATCTTGCCATCGATCACCACACCGACCGCGTGGGAGGTGTATTCGAACGGATCGCCGTCAAACAGGGCAACGTCACCGTCCTTGCCGATTTCAAGCGAGCCGACCCGGTCCCCGACCCCGATGATACGGGCAGCGTCGATTGTCACGCTGGCAAGCGCATCGTTCCAGCTCAGCCCGTTGGCGGCGGCAACGGCCGCTTCGAACAACACCACGCGGGTCTTGGGGACGTAGCTTTCGTAGCTGGACTGATAGGCGAACGGGATGCCCGCCTGCCGCAGCACCGCTCCGGTGGTGAAGCTGGCGTTTTCGAACTCGCCATATTGCCGCATCATCGGCGGGTGGAGGATCACCTTCACCCCGGCCGCCTTGATCGCGTCGGTCAGCAGATAAGCTTCCGCCGCGCCATCGAGCACCAGATCGATACCGAATTCCTGCTTCAGCCGCAGCGCGCTCATGATGTCCTGCGCGCGGAGGGCGGTGACCAGCAGCGGCAGCTTGCCCGCCAGCACGTCGCGCATCACCTTCGTTTCGAGGCCGGGCGGCGTGTCGGCGTCGGTCTTATCGCCGTCTTTCTTGCCGCTGGCGGGCTTCGCCGCATCACTCTGTTTGGCGCTGATCAGCGCCTGCCGCAGCATCGCCATCTGCTTGGCGCGGGTGCCGGGAGCCTTGCCGCTTTCGGCCAGAGCCGAAGGGCCGAGATTGGCTGCAACCATCGCCTGTTCCACGATCACCGCCGCATCGGCGGTGTTGCCGACTGTCTTCGCGATCATGGTCTGGCCGGATATCAGCGCGCCCGGCCCGTGGCCGGTGTGAATGGTGGTGACGCCGAAGCCGCGCAGCCATGCCACCAGCGCTTCCTGCGGATTATAGGCATCGATCGCGCGCAGCTGCGGCTGAAGCGGTGCGCTCTCGTCGAGCTGATCCTGATCGTGCGGCTGGTTGAGATAGCCTGCGAGGCCGACCACGGTGCGGGCGTCCACCAGTCCGGGAGTGACGACCTTGGCTTCGACTACAGTGAAGCCTTCCGGGATCGGGGTGGTCGTCGCCGGACCGACCGCAACAATCCTGCCGTCGTCGATCACCACCACGCCATCCCGGATCACCGGGCCGGCCATGGTGTGAATCTCCTCGCCCTTGACGGCGATATCCTGTGCGTGGGCAGCCGGGGCCAGCGCAAGCGCGCTCGCGGCGACGAGCCAATATCCGGTCATGCGCATCAGTGTTCGCCCTCCGCCTCGGCAATTTCCCAGTGGTGGTGCGAGGCCTCCATCGGGCTGCCCGCGCCATAGCCGCCGGTCGCCATGAGCAGATCTTCCGGGCGGCTCCGGTCGAACAGTTTTTCGCCTTCAACCCAGGTTTCGAGCACATTGGTATAAGTCGAGAGCGGATCGCCATTGAGCACGATGAAGTCGGCATCCTTGCCGACCTCAAGCGAGCCGACGCGGGCATCCAGCCGCATCTGCTTCGCCCCGTTGATCGTCAGTGCCCGCAGGGCACCATCGTGGCTCATTCCCCCGCGCACCGCCAGCGCCGCCTCGCGCAGCATCATGCGCGAATCCACGATCGGGTCGTCCGAATGGATCGAAACCAGCACGCCCGCGCGTTCGAGGATCGCGGCATTGTCCATCTTGAGATCCGCTGTCTCGAGCTTGCCCCCAGGCGCGTCGAGCGTGATGTTCGACACCGGGATATTCGCCTCGGCGAGTTCCTCGGCCACCTTCCATGTCTCGGTGCCGTGCTGGATCAGCACGTCGAAGCCGAATTCGCGCTTCAGCCGGAGCACCGTCATGATGTCGTCGGCGCGGTGGGTATGAAAGTGGACCAGCCGATCGCCCGAAAGCACCTCGCACAAAGCTTCCTTGGCGAGATCGCGCTGCTTGCGGTCGCCGTCGCAATAGGCCTTGGCCGCAACGAAGTTCTCGCGCACCAGGGAAGCCGACTTCGCACGCGTGCCGGGGAAGCCGCTGCCGCCCATCGGGTTCGTGCCGTTGGCCATCTTCATGCCGCCCAGGGCTCCGCCGTCCTTCCATTCGAAGGCGATGTCTTCGACCGTCTTTCCGTCGCGCAGCTTCATGTAATAGGTCTGGCCGCTCATGAGGTGGCCCGAACCGGGCATGACATTGGCGGTCGTCACGCCGCCGGCGCGGGCCTTGGCGATGGTCGAGGAGAGCGGATCGACCGAATCCAGCGCCCGTACCTCGGGCTGGATCGGGCCGGAACCGTCCGCACCTGCGACCTGACCGATATGCGAATGGGTATCGACGATGCCGGGCATGATGATCCGCCCTTCCATCGCCCGCCGCTCGGCATCGGCGGGAACCGCGACATTGCTGCCGACCGCGACGATTCGGCCATCTCGGATCACCAGCGTGCCGTTGTTGATCGTCTCGCCTGCCATGGTGAGGATCCGCGCGCCGGTGAAGGCAATCGTGCGATCCTGCGCGGCGAGCGGGCCGCCTGCCAGTGCCAAAGCGGCAGTGGACATTGCCGCAAGGCCTTGAAGCATTCGGCATCCCGACTTCGAATGGATCACGAAGCGCACCTCCCCATGTTCGTTGTGTTCTAGCCTCAAAACTCAGTGTCTCCTAGACGATCAGTTGAATGTTATGTGCTTGACAGCGTTTGGCTCTTTTCTGAAGCGACCTCACCGCAGCGAGGTGAAGCGTGCTGCGGAAAAGGCCATGCTCAGGTCAAGCCGCCGCAGCGCCAAGGACGTAAGCTAGGTGTTTCAGTTTGCCGTCGTCTGCGGATTGGCTACGAGTGATCTAGCCGCACATTTGCGTGAAGCGCTGAACCCGCGATCGAGGGTCGGGCACACGCTTCACCCTCCTGTACCGGAGACGGCGAATGGATCGACCATGTCGCCTAGGCATCGATGCGGGACGCCAAAGCTGCCACTACGAAACCGGAACAGGCGGCATAGGCCGAGCCATTTATGAGCACGATCGCTCCATCCTCGTTGGTCATGCGTTAAGCGATAACGATGTCGAAACCGCTCCATCGCATGCTGGAGCCAAACGTCTAGAACTGTCGGGATACCTGCAAGCCGATCGTGCGCGGGCGCAAGGTCGACTGGCGGAGTGTTCCGGTGATGGGGGACAGCCCGTTGGTCGACAGGAGCACCGGTTGATTGTTTGTCAGGTTATCCACGAACAAGGCCAGATCCAGCCCGGTATCTGTCGTCAATCCGGCACGCAGCGAGGAACGGTCGTAGCTGTCGGCCATGAACACCAGCGGATTGTGACCGAGGCGCCCAGGTGGTTGCGTCCGTACCGAAGAACCGATGTACTGGTAATCGCCGCGCAGGTAGAACTCCAATCTATCCGATACCGGATAAGAAATTTCTCCATTAAGTGCGGCTGTCCAGTCGGGAATGCCGACCAGCGGGTCGCCTGAAATCGAGATTACCCCTTGTTCGCCGGTATCGGCATTAGGCGGGGCAAGGATGTCCGATGTGAGTTGGGCGTCAACATAGCCAATTCGTGCGCCCAGCGTCAGCCACTCAAACGGCCTTGCCTGCATTTCGAATTCGAACCCGCGACTGCGGGCAGTGCCGAGGTTGTCGACGAATGCGAAGCCGCAATTGGGCAGGGCGATTTCCTGTTGTATGTCAGTCCAATCAAGCTGGTAGACGGCTAAGTTCACCGCCAGCTTGCGCTGAAACAGATCGGCCTTGGCGCCGACTTCGTAGCTCCACAACGCGTCGGAATCGAAATTCTCCGGAACAATTCCGCCGAAAGCCGCGAGGTCGGCCGCGCACCTGTCGGCTGGAACGGGGGCATTGACGTCGCCAGGACGGAAGCCACGCTCTGCTGTTGCATAAAGCAGCGGACCGTCGTCGAATTGGTAGCTCAGCCCGAATTTCGGAGTGATTGGTGTGTCTGACTGTGTGCCTTGGATGGTCTGGACGCCGCCGTTCAGCGGTCCCTGTGTGGTTCGGTCGAAATCGACGCTGGAGCGCGAGATACGAACGCCAACGCTGGCCTTGAGTTGCGGCGTGATGGCATAGGTGAGATCACCGAAGGCAGCGTATTGTTCGTCGATGGTGCGCGTTGCGCCCTGGAACACGCCTTGATTCGGAAGAACCGGTATGCCCAGCAGGGTTTCTGTATCCACCCCGGTAAGCTCGATGAAGAGCAGGTCGATCGCTTCGTCCCGGACGAATTGATTGAACGTGTCATCAGTGCGGCGATAAAAGGCACCGACAATCCAGGAGAGGGGGCCATCGGAGGTCGACGCAAGACGGATTTCCTGCGTCACGTGCTTCTGGTCGAGCGTGGCGCGGCTTGTTGAAGGAAGGTCCTCGAAACCGGGCAGGAAATCCGCCCCGATGATGAAGTTGGCTTGCAAGGTCGAGTAATCGGTGAGCCCTTCAGAGCGTTTCTTCATAAAGGACGTAATCGAGGTCAGGCTGGCGGACCCGAAATCGTAGTTCACCGTTAGGCTCGGGACGTAGAAATAATCCGTCGCCGGCTGTTCCGAGGTGTTGAACTGGCTGAGGCCTAGCAGTGCAGGCATGAAAAGCGGAAAATCGTCAGTCTCGACTCTCTGATAAAGCAGCGATGGCTTGATCTCGAGGTTTTCGGTGGGGCGCCAGGCAAGAGTAGCGTTCACCGAGAAGACTTCGGAATCGTCGATGTTCTCTTCGATGATTTGATTTGTGGTGCGACTGCGGCGCTCGATGAAACCGCCCTCGCGGCGGTAGGCTGCCGACACCCTGAAGGCGAGTACGTCTTCCACAATCGGCCCGCCGATGGCGCCGGCGATTTCATAGTTCATGTCTCCGCCGTCGACCGAGGCGACTTCGGCGCGGCCCTGGCCGGTGAATTCAGTAAAGCTCGGCCCCCTGCTGACATAGCGGATCGTTCCACCCATCGAGCTTGCGCCATAGAGGGTTCCTTGCGGCCCGCGCAGAACCTCAACCTGGTCGATGTCGAACAAGAACGGGTCGGGATTGGCGGCGAACGGCGTGGGGCGGAACTGCAGTGGCACATCATCAAGATAGATGCCGACTGTAGCCGCGCCCGCAAACGACGAAACGCCGCGGATAAGGGGGGTCCCGCCAGACCCGAATGGCGAAGGCACAACCACCAGCCCGGGAGTCGTCCTTCCAATATCGGCAATCGAGCGCGAGCCCTGACGAACCAGTTCGCGATTGTCGAGCGCTGTAATCGAGATCGGCACGTCGGAAAGGCTTTCCGATCGTTTGCGCGCAGTCACGATGATTTCTTTCGCCGCACCGTCGTCAGTGCTTTGTGGTGTGACCTCAGTGTTCGCCTGCGGCATCGACTGCTGCTGCGTCTGAGCGGCGGCACCTGCAGGAAGCACCGGCATCGCCAAACCGGACGCTGTTGCCAGCATTACGCTGCGGACGATCTTAAGTTTTTTGACTTGCATGCGGAGCCTCCCCCCGATTAAACCAGACTTATTGATGTACGATCTTTGATCAAACATCAAGAGGGTTCGATTACGTGCTTGAACGCTGGCTCCGCTGATCATCGGGTTCATAGCCAAACACTGTAATTCAGTGGGTTAAGGTATATTTTTGGCAAATTTCACGTCAGTGACGTGACTTGGATGAAATGCCAGCTGGAGAAATCGAGATGAGACTTTCGAAACAGTTCCGAAAAACGCTCCAGGGGGCCGCTCTCGCGTTGTCCTGGCTGGCGGCAAGCGGTTCTGCTGCAGCGCAGAGCAAGGCGGATGAGGCTCCGCACGCGCGCCCGGCGATCTCCGAGGGAATGGTTGAGATTGTGCGTGATCGCTGGGGTGTCCCAAGCATATTTGCCACCGACGAGGCTGATGGCTATTTCGGCCTCGGGTACGCAATGCTGCAGGACCAACCGGAGCGATTTTTTGTCCGCATCCTTTGGGGCCGCGGGGAACTTGCCAGCACCATCCCAGCCGGTTCTATTCCTGCTTTCCTCGCTCAGGTCTTCCCCTCCGATGCACCGATGCAGGAAAAGCTGGTGGAACTGGATTTCCAAGCGCGCCTTTGGGACCTGAAAGGCCGAGCGTCAGCCTTCATCGATAAGCTCGATCCACAAGTCCGGGCCAATTACGTGGCCCTGCTGCGCGGGGTGGATGCCTATATTTCCGCCCATCCGGAGGCGGTTCCTGCTTGGCGTCCCCGGGACATCGACCTCGCCGATGTTATCGCTTCGGCGCAGATCGACCTGTGGCTTGGCTACCAAGGCGGCATCGGCCTTGGCGATTGCGGCCGTGGAGGCGCGGAGTTCTTTAGTCCGGCTCAGCCGCCCGACGTGAACGAGCAGGGTTTCTCCAACGAATGGGCCCTGATGCCGACCCGGACATCGACCGGCGGCGCGATCCTGCTGTCGGACCCGCACGGGCCCATGGATGGGCGGGCATCATACGAGGTTCGGCTCCAGGCGGGAGACCTGAACTATGCTGGCCTGCTGCACGGTCCGCTCCCGATCGTCGGGCGCAACGCAAAGCTGGCTTGGGCGGTCACCACCGGATCACCTGACGTGGCCGATTGCTACGCGATCACAGTCGAAGAAGAAAACGCAGACAGCTACCTGTTCGATGGCGAGCCGCGACCGATCATCAACAAAGAGGTCGAAATCAGCGTGCTGGGCCAAGCTGCGCGCAAGTTCCGCTTCCGCTATGCCGAGGTCAACGGGATCATGTCCCCCATTGTCGGCGAAAAGGATGGCGTGCTTTACGCCGTCAGTACGCCGTATCTCGAACGTCTGGCGGACTTTCACAACATCGCCAACCGGCTGGCGAAGGCAGAAACGGTCGATGATTTCCGCGTTGCGCTGGGGGACGGGGGCTTTTTCCCACAAAACCTGCTGGCTGCCGATAGCAAGGGCGACATTCTGTATGCGCGGAACGGACTGACGCCCGTGCGCTCCGATCCTGCGCTTGACTGGACCCGCCCGGTTCCCGGCAATTCATCGGCCTTCCGTTGGAGTGGGCTGCATAGCGCCGAAGATATGCTGACAATCAAATCGCCGACGTTGGGGTATCTCCAAAACAACAATGTCGATCCCCGCTTCATGGATGAAAAACCGCATCCGGAAGTAGCCGGGCTTCCGGAGTATTATTTTGCCGACGGCATCATTGCGGCCGGTATGAGCAATAACAGGTCGATGAGGTTCCTTGAGGCCATCGGTCAGAAATCAAACTTTTCAGAAGCTGACGCAAGGGCGCTTGCCTTTGACACCGCATTGGTTGGTACCGATGCATGGCTGCGGATCGTGCGCCGCGTGGCCGTATCATCGAGTGACCCATTTACCAGCGATCTGCTCAGCTTCGACGGGCGGATGGAAAAGGGTTCCACGGCGGCGCTCAAATATATCTACTGGCGCGAGGCCTTGCGCGAAGAACTGGTCCTTTCGGATGTCGAGGAATTGCGCGCCGCTCTGGACGGCGGCGGGTTATCAAGTCAACTTGCTAGCAAGGCACAAACCGCGCTGACCGTGGCCGCCGCCCGCCTCGCCGAGGCGCCGAACGGCTTTGCCCGGCGGTATGGCGAGGAGTTCCGGATCGCCACCGGCGCGGGTTCAGCGCCGATGTCGGGCGGGGCGACCGATCCGTTTTCACCCCAAGATCCGCGCTACCCGCCTGACTGCCGGGCCAATGCGACTGCATGCGGCATTACACTGCTGGCTGCGGATTTTACTGCAGCCAACGCGGATTGGCAGCGATTCGTTTATGCCGGGTCAAGCCGCATGCAGCTCCATTTCCTCTCGCCGACTGGCATCCGCTCCTACACATACGTGAACCCCGGCATCAGCGATGATCCTGCTTCTCCGCACGCGCACGACCAGAGCGAAGAATTGGTCGCCATGCAGACGTTGAAGCCGGTGCCGTTCGATTGGGACGAACTGTCCACCAGCATCGAGTCCCGGCTATCACTGCAAACCACGAGGTAAACGATCATGAAGAAGAAATGGCGCTTCGCGGTACAGGCTGCTTCGCTTCCGCTGGTCATGCTGGGAGGCCTGACCGGCGCGGCCAGAGCCAACGATTTTGGCGTGGCGGATGTTTCCGCCCTGCGCGCACCAATCGATCTGGAAGAACAGGGCGAGGGCGCCAGCACCGAATTCATGACGCCAAAAGGCGAGACACGCCTTATCGAATTCACCACGACCGAGGCGACCAACGTTTCCGTCGATGCCTCTCCGGATGGCCGCTGGCTGGTGATGGACCTGCTCGGCCACGTCTGGCGTCTTCCGGTCGAAGGCGGCCAAGCGGAATCGATGACGCAGGGATCGGGCGTCGCACTGAACTTTCACCCACGCTATTCGCCCGATAGCCGACACATCGCGTTCATTTCGGATCGGTCCGGGCAAAACAATGTGTGGGTGATGAATGCCGATGGGTCTAAGCCGCGAGCGCTGCTGCTGGACAAGGAGACGCGCTTTACTGAGCCGGTGTGGGCGCCGGATGGCAAAAGCGTGGTCGCGGTACGCACCTACAAAACGCCGGGCCGTTCATGGCATCGCCAGAACGAAACATTGTGGCGCCTGTTTCTCGATGGATCGCCGCCGGTTCAGCTCCTCGCTGGCAGGGCTGATCACTACACAATGCCGGCTTTCTCGCCGGACGGTACATCACTGTACTTTAACGTTTCCTTCTCGACCAACTTGGGTAAAGGTCTGCTCAACGCAGGCTGGCGGGTGCTCCGCTACGAGTTTTCGTCCGGCCGGACTTTTAATCTCGATGGGACCGAGTTTACCGGCCTTACGCCCGAATTTCAGGCCACGCTGGATGCTACCGGCTATGCCGAGGTTGCTGGCGGTGCCTTGCCGCCCTCGCTCTCGCCCGTGCCCTCACCTGATGGACGCCTGCTGGCTTTCGCGCGCGAAGTGCCTGGCGAAACGTTCGAATATCGCGGCCACACCTTCGGCCCGCGCACAAGCCTGTTCTTGCGCAACCTCGAAACGGGCGTGGAACGTCGGTTGATCCCGGAGGCCGCCAAGGATGCAACGCGAATGAACGCGCAATATTCCTACCGCGCCTATCCGGGCTTTTCATGGTCGGCGGATGGAAAGTCCCTGTTTGCCAATTATCGTGGACAGATCCACCGGATCGACGTTGCTTCCGGACGCGAGACGGCGATCCCCTTCAGCGCGCATGTCAGGCGGGTCGGGTCTGAACAGGCGCGCGGGAACCGGACGATTGACGATAGAGCGGTGGCTGCCAAATACCTGCAGTGGCCAACAGTATCGCCTACCGGTGACCGCACAGCATTCGAGGCTTTCGGCAGTGTCTGGGTCATGACCACGACCGACGGCGAGGTGCGACCGCTGCTGGAAGACGGTATGGCGAGCGGCATCGAAGGGCAGCAGATGATGCCGACCTTCTCGCCTGATGGCAGTCAGATCGCTTTCGTCACATGGTCAGCACAGGACGGCGGGCAAATATGGCGAATGCCCGCTTCCGGTGGGCGCCCGGTAGCGGTCTCGACCGCACCCGGCACCTTTGCCTATCCAGCGTGGTCCAGTGACGGGCAACGCCTGCTAACCGTCAGGCGCGCCCTTCCCGAGCCGGATGCGCGGGGCTATGACGCTCGGAAAGCTTGGAGCCTGTTCGATAAGTGGACGGTAATTTCTACTGATCTTGTGACACAGGCCGAAAAATTCATCGCCGACATCTCCAGCCTGCGCCCCGCCTATTTCGCTGAAAATGGTTCAGTGCTGATCGAGGAACAGCGCAATCCCGCGGGATTGCAAGGGCTAATGGATCCGTTCCCGCCGCAGTCCGCAATCGAGGCGGTGAGCAGCGTTATTTCAGTCGCGCCTGATGGCACCGCCACCACCCTCCTGAACTTCGCACCGCGTGTCGGCGTTGAGCGGACCTGGAACTATCCGGTTGTGTCGCCTGACGGGCAACGCGTGGTGTGGTCATCGGCGGGCAAGACCTACGTTGCCGATCTCCGCGCGCCTCTCTTCTCGGCCCAGACGGTGTTCGATGCTGATCCCAATCTGCCGCGGGAAGGCGTTACCGAAATTAGTGCCGGACAGGGCGGCGAGTATCCCCGCTGGCGCAACAATTCAGTGATCGACTTCGTGTCGAGCGACAGGCTGCTGAGTTACGACACCGACAAAAGCGAACTCGGCGTGCTTCCCATCACCTTGCGCATCCCGCGCAAGAGTGGAGAGCGACCGGTGCTGTTCAAGGGCGGAACGCTCATCACTATGCAACCGGGCTCTCTGCCTGTGACCGGTGACCTGCGGGTAACCGGCGCAAGGATCGCTTGCATGGGGGACTGCCAAGAAGAACCCGGTGACATGGTGATGGACGTCGCCGGCAAATATCTCCTGCCAGGTTTCATTGATGTTCACGCCCATCACTTCGGTCGCCTGCCGATGCTTCCCGAGGTGCTGTGGGAGCGGCCGGAATTCACACTGGATCTCGCATTCGGGGTGACGACAATTGTAGATCCGGCGACTGCGGCATCGTGGGCCTTTCCTTGGGCGCAGGCGGTGGAAGGCGGTATGGTTCGCGGCCCGCGGATCTTCACAACCGCCGATATCGTGATCGGACAGGGAACCACGTTCGGCGACCGGAACGAACTTGATTCGCTCGACGATGCCCGGTTCGAGGTGCGCCGCCGCACGGACTTTGGCGCCATCGCGATCAAGAACTACCGTGTGGCACGGCGGGAGCAACAGCAATGGCTGGCGCAGGCGTCGCGTGAAGTGCCCGTCACCCTTACTGGCGAAGGCGGGCCGCTTCTGGCGAATGTGGGCTTGGCGCTCGACGGCCAGACAGGTTGGGAACACAACGTTTTTGATCTCCCCCTTGCAGGCGACGCAAGCACCTTTTTCGGCAAGGCCGGGATTAATTACTCCCCGACCGTGGGCGTTGCAGGCCACGTCAACGGGGCCAAGGAATACTGGCGAACGCGCTTCGATTTTGCCGGCGACGCGCGTCACCAGCGCTTTGCTGATCCACAGCGGCTGGAAGCGGACAGTCAGCTCCGGCCGCACATGCCCAAACGGGAATTCTCGTTTCCGATAGTTGCGGAAGGTCTCGCCGACATCGTCCGCGCAGGCGGGACCGGCACCGTGGGCGAGCATGGCGAGCAGCCTGGTCTCGGCACGCATTGGGAAATCTGGAGCTACGCGGAAGCGATGACTCCGATCGAGGCACTGCGGCTAGCAACCCTTCACCCGGCGCAATTCATCGGTCTGGACCGTGAACTCGGCTCGCTGGCGGTCGGGAAGATCGCCGATATCCTGGTGCTTGATGCCGATCCGCTCGAAGACGTGCAAAATACGCTGAGCATACGCTATGTGATGCAAGCAGGCGATCTGCTGGAGACCGCCACCTTGGAGTCGGTCACGCCCCGCTGAGCGGGGCCGCAGCACCTGTCGCAGGGGCGGGTGCTGCGGATGCTTCGGTGCGCTGGTACAGGTTACGCCTGAGCACGAGCGTGACCGTGCCGATTACGGCCCAACTGCCCAGAATCAAATACTCGACCGGAAAACCACTGCGCAAAAGCGGGGTGATCAACGCTGAAGCGGCCATCGCTACCGCCGCAAGCAGGGCGAAACCAATGACAAGATAGCCGCCGGGCACGACATATTCGGGCACGGCGGTCTGCTTGCGGCGCAGTGCGAACACCGCTGCGCAGCACAGGACGAAGCTCATCACGCCGGCGGTCGCACTGGTATCGACAAGCAGACCCACCGCGCCTCGACCGAGCAACAGGCCGGTTATATTGATGGCGGCGATGAACAAAATGATCCGGTACGGAGAGCCGAAGCGCGGGTGCAGTTGCGTGAGTGCCGGGCTCAGGAAACCGCGTGACGCCAGCCCGAAAAGAATGCGCGTGCCCACAAAGAAGATGCCGTTCCACGTTTTCAGCAAGGAGGCGAGCAGGACCAGCAGCAGGATACGCACCAATGTATCGCCCATTGGCAGGCCGCGCACAGCCTGCACCATCGCCAGGTCCGCGGTCGCCAGTTCGGACCATGGCTCCATCATTGATGCGGCTGTGACCGCCAGGCAATAGAACAGCGCAGCCGCTGCGATCGATACGATCATTACGCGCGCGACGGTTCGCAGCGAAACACCGCTGGCGCGTTCCTCGACCGCCTGTGCGATCGATTGAAAGCCGTTGAGGAGGAATGCGCAGCTTGCGAAAATGGCAAGGCTGCCCTGCCACCAAGGCGCACCACTGGGCATGGACGGAAAGGCTGGGAGCAGCAGGGCGGTCTCACCGAAAACCATCATCGACAGGATCAGTGCCAGCGCAATTAACAGGAAACCGTAGGTAAGCACTCCCTGGAACCGCGCCGATGAGGTTCCGCCGCGGTAATTGACCCATGCAATCATGGCCGCGCCTGCTGTACCGATAGCCAATTGGTTGCGCGTCACTGCGGTGTCGAGCACTGTATAAAGTACGACGTCGGGAAGGCCGGGGAACAGTAATTCGATGACCCAGGCGACAGCCAGGCCTTCGAATACGGTTACCGATATCCACCCCAAGGCAACGAACCAGCCAACGAAAAAAGCCAGTTTCGGACCAAAAGCTGCAAGCGCGAAGGTGAAGTCGCCGCCGGTCCTGGGGACCCGCGCAGTCAGTTCGGCGTAGCAGGACCCTATCGCGACAACTGCGATGCCGCCGGCAAGAAAGCCAAGCACAGCGCCAAACGGGCCGGCTTCGAACAGCCAGCGATTGAGGATCACAACCCAAGCCGAGCCGATGATCGAGCCAAAACCGAGCGCGAAAAGCTGAAAGCGCCCGATGCTTCCCGTGAGCCGCGGAGCATTATGCATCCCGAATACCTGCCGCGTAATCGCCCATTCTCCACCTCTGCATTCGCCGCCACTTGGGGCTGTTCTGGTTCAAGTGAGGTTTTCTAAAAGGCGACGCTATCTCTGCCCTTCAACGCCAGCATTTCGCGTGCTTCTGCCGGGCTGGCGATCTCCAGTCCCAGCGTTTCGATGATTGATCTGATCTTGGTGACCTGCTGCGCGTTGCTCGTCGCCAGTTCGCCCCGACCGATATAGAGGCTGTCTTCCAGACCAACGCGCACGTTGCCACCCATTGACGCACAGGTCGTCACGAAATGCATTTGCTGGCGACCGGTGGCGAAGCAGGACAGGTAGTAATCATCTCCGAACAGGCGGTCTGCGGTGTTGCGCATATGCGTCAGGTGATCGATATCAGCGCCAATTCCGCCGAGTATTCCGAAAATGCACTGCACAAAGTAAGGCGGCTTCAGCAGGCCTTTGTCAGCATAATGGGCGAGCGTGTAGAGGTGGCCGACATCATAGCACTCGAATTCGAACCGCGTGCCGCAGCCTTCGTGCAGCTCGCGGATCACCCGTTCTATCTGAGCAAAGGTGTTCGACTGGGCACCGGCATGTGATCCTTCCAGAAAAGGCTGTTCCCATGCATGCTTCCACGGCTGGTCACGAGCCGCGAGACCGAACACGCCGAAGTTGATCGAACCCATGTTGAGCGACGTCAACTCGGGCTGGAATTGGACTGGCGCCGCGAGTCGATCATCCATTGTGAAGCCCGGGGCGCCGCCGGTCGTCAGGTTCAGTACTGCGTCGGTGGCTTGCTTGATACGAGGAAGAAACTCAGCGAACACTTTTGGGTCGGGAGTTGGCCGCCCGTCGTGGGGGTCGCGCGCGTGCAAGTGGACGATCGCTGCGCCTGCTTCGACAGCCGCGATCGACTGCGAGGCAATGTCATCCGGCGTTATCGGCAGATGGGGGGACATCGATGGGGTGTGGATCGAACCGGTAACGGCGCACGTAATGATCGTCTTGCGAGATTTGCGCATGTTAATTTCCCTGTACCTGGACAAGCACAAGGGTGACTCAAACAGTGGCTGCAGTCAACAAATTGATCGAATATGTTTGATCAAAATTACCCGCCATCCTCCTCGAACGGGTAGGACTTGTGATACCAATCGGCCGTGCCCGCGATTATTTCCGACATCAGCCGGGCTGAACGCACGGCGTCTCGCGCGGCCAGTGCTGCAACCAGTTCATCCTGGGTCTTGAGTTCGGCCTCGATATACTCGGGCGCCCCGGCGCTGTCCGTCTGACTGTAGGGCATCATCGGGCCGAAGCAGAGCCATACCGACTCGATTTGCGCAAGCATCTGCGGTGAGCTGCCAAGTCGGTAAATGGTGAAGTGGAACTCATGGTTCGCCCACAACACTGCCTCGGATTTTTCACCAGCGCTCGCTTTTCGCAGCCGGGTTTGAGCCTTGGCAATTTCGGCGAGGCTTTCGCTGGTCATCACGGCGGCTGCCTTGCCGCAGCAATGTGGCTCCAGCAGGAGCCGGATCTCTACGATGTCGTCGAATTCCGCCCGCGTCAACGAGGGGACGCATACGCGGCCGCTGGGAAGGTTAACGAGCGCGCCTTCCGCGACCAGTCGCTGCACCGCCTCGCGCACCGGCATGATGCCCGAGCCGAGTTGCTCCGCGAGCAGCTTGACCGTGACATTCTCGCCAGGCTCGAATCGGCCCATGATCAGCGCACGGCGCAGTTCAGAATAACTTTGTTCTTTCAACGTGTTGCGATGAACCGGGGTCAGCCGATTCTTGCGCGCACCAATCGTCATCCACAGACTCCACTTTGCCCGGCTTTTAGGCTGAGCCTGAGGGCTCTGTCCATGGGTTGCGCTCAACCCTCCCATTCGGCGCCACCGCAAACAGCGATGAACTGGCCAGTAATGTGCCGCGCGGCGTCCGATGCCAGGAACACGGCGAGGTCGCCGACTTCGGTCGGGTTGATCCAGCAGCGCATCGATATGAAGCGAAGCATCTCTGCCTCCACTTCCGCCACGCTGCGCCCTTGGCTTGCTGCGGCTTGTTCAACCAGACTTCGGCCGCGCGGGTTGTCAATCAGCCCCGGCAAAATGGCGTTGCAGCGGATGTTGTCGGGACCAAGTTCGCGGGCCAGGTTTGCGGTAAGGCCCATCAGCGCCTGCTTCGACGTCACATAAGCTGTTCTTTGAGGGAGCCCGGTACGCACCGATGCGGTCGAAATATTTACTATCGCGCCGCTGCCCGCGGCTTTCATGAGGCGGACGGCGTGGCGGGTGACTCGCATCGCCCCGGTGACGTTTACTGCCATGGTGCGTTCCCATTCAGCGTCGTCGATTGCTTCGACGGGTCCGCGAGGGCCTCCGATTCCGGCATTGTTGACCAGCACATCGAGGCTTGGCCCAACTGCTTCGAACAAAGCCGAGACTTGGTCTTGGTCTGCGACATCGGCCTGGGTCGCTGCAATGTCCGGCCGTTCGCGGCCGAGCAGGGCGATGGCCTGCGCTGACACATCGCAGATGCGGACCGTTGCGCCCGAATCTGCAAATCTTTCTGCAATTGCGCGACCAATGCCCGAGGCTCCCGCCGTTACTAGTACCTGCATCTGTTATGCTCCAACGCGCCGGAAAGGCTTCTCTGTAGGATCCTTGAACTGGCCTGGCCGATTGTCCGGCCTGTCGCTCAGGTATTCTATTGATCAAAGATCAGAACTGACGCAAGCTTGGATTCTGCAGGTGCACGCGGCCAAGTAGGCTCCAACACCGTGCAAGCAATGGAAGGAGCCCCACCACTCATGGATTTGCAACAGCATTTGGAAGCCCGGGCGAACATGGGCATTGCAGCAAAGATTGAGGATAGTGCAGCGGCACCAAAGTTGCCTTTGCTACTATGCGCTGTCGGTGCGGTAATCGAGGGATTTGACCTTCAAGCAGCGAGCGTAACCGCCCCGTTCTTTTCCAAAGAACTGGATATGTCGATTGCCCAAACCGGTTACGCTTTTACGCTGAATACCCTTGGACTCTTTATTGGAGCCATGCTTGGCGGCTGGGCAGCAGATCGATGGGGGCGAAAGCCTGTGCTCGTTTTGTCGGTGGCCAGTTTTGGGCTGTTTTGCCTGTGCAACGCGATGGCGAACAGTATTGAGACATTTCTCGGTTGGCGATTTCTAGTTGGCCTTGGGCTTGGCGGCGCCTTGCCGAACCTCATCGCGCTGGCTGCGGAAAGTGGGCCAGCGCGTACCCGTTCGCGCAGGGTGATAATCATGTCTGCCGGTATGCCGATGGGCGGTGCCCTGATCAGTGCTTTGATCGCCAGCGGCGCACTGCACGGATGGCGTGAAGTTTTTATTGTCGGGGGGATAATGCCTCTCGCGGTTGCGCTCTTGATGCAGGTTTTTTTGCGCGGAGATTCGCCAGTGGTCGCCGATAGCCAAACTGCGCTTACCAACCCCGGTTTCGCATCTCTGTTCCAGGAGGATTATCGGACCAAGACCATACTGCTATGGCTGGGATTTTGCCTAACGCTGGGCATTATCTACCTGGTTTTGAACTGGCTACCCACGCTTTTGATCGAACGCGGCTTTGACAAGAAGCAGGCGATCATCGTTGCTCTGTGCTTCAATTTTTTCGGGGCGTTGGGCGCTGCTCTGCTTGCTTTTGTTCTCCATCGTCTGGGGGCCTTTCGTACGTATCTCTTCACATACATCGGCCTGATCGTGTCTACAGGTGGCCTTGCGTTGATTGGCAATGCGCCTCTTCCCGTGTTCATCGCCGGTGGCTTGATCGGAGTTTTCGTGCTGGGGGCACAATTCCTCCTCTATGGGCTCGCGGCCGACATTTATGAGGTCCGTATTCGCGGATTGGGAGTGGGCAGCGCGGTGTCGATCGGCCGCATGGGATCGGTTGCCGGACCCGCAGCCGCGACAGCCATACTTGCAGCGGGATACGGCCCGAATGCAGTGCTGCTCGGGATTATCCCGACGGCAATTCTGGCGCTCGTGTGTGCATTATTCCTACTCAAGCAGCACTAATCGATTTTTGCCCTACCGTTCAACAATCTCGCAGGTCTCGACGTCTTCCAGCTGCCGAGATCGGCCGGCGTTACTTTTTCGGCTCGAGGCGAGCCGCAACAAGGAGGATAAAGTATATCAATCCACTAGCAGAGAACTACGACCTATGTCGTCGACCTTGGAAATTCCGGTAAGGGCCATTGTTGTCCGCAAGTCCTGTTTCATGGACGAAAGCATCCGGTCAACGCCGCGTTCTCCCGCCGCGGCCAGTGCCATGGCCCAAGGTCGACCAACCAACACAGCCTTGGCGCCGAGCGCAAGGGCGCAGAACAGGTCTTGGCCTGTTCGGATTCCACCATCGACCAGGACGATGGTTTTGCTCCCTACATGATCTGCAATGTGCGGCAGTTTTCTTGCCGTGGAGGCTGCGCCGTCGAGTTGGCGGCCGCCATGGTTTGAGACAATGATCCCGTCGGCACCTATTCCTACAGCCAATTGCGCATCCCTTTCGTCAAGGATACCCTTGAGGACAAGATTGCCCTTCCATGCGTTGCGCAGCCATTCAATGTCCTTCCATGTCACCGAGTTGTCGAACTGTTGGCCAAGCCAGGAAACGAAATCGAGCGGATTGCGCGGTCCGGAGACATATCGGGCGATGTTGCCGAAGGTGTGCGGCCCGCCGTTGAGCCCGACATCCCACAACCAGCCTGGGTGCAGCGCATAATCGAAAGCTCCTGACCGCAATCTTCCCCACAGTTTCAGTCCGCCGGACATTCCGTTACGGATATCACGAAAACGTGTGCCGGTCATGGCAAGATCAACGGTGAATACAAGGGTGCGCACGCCTTGCTCCCAGGCTCGTTCGAGAAGCTCCGCCACGATCCCTCGGTCCTTGAGCATGTAAAGTTGGAACCATGATGACCTGCCTGGAACAGCAGAGATTTCCTCGATCGAGCATATGCTGACAGTCGAAAGGCAAAATGGAACATCTGCAGCATCAGCCGCCCGCTTTGCCTGTATCTCCCCCCGGCGCGCGACGATGCCGCCCATGCCAATGGGGGCCAATGCGAGCGGCATGGCGAGCTTTTCGCCGAACAACTCGATCGAGCAATCTAGCCCAGATGCGTCGACCAACACTCTCTGGTGCAAAAGCAAATCTTGCCAGTCTTCGGTATTGCGAGTGAGTGTTCTTTCTGTACCCGCGCCGCCATCTATGTAGTCGAACAGCACGCGGGGTAGGCGGCGCTCTGCGCGTCTTCGGAAATCGTCGTGGCTGGCGTCAACGAGAGCCAGTGGTTTAGTCATCTTGTCGCCCCCGTCGGTCCCTTACGCCCTCGCACGCCCCTTGTTGGCCGTGGTGAAAAATTGCTTCGGGCGCCCTCACGGCACCCCCTGCCATCTGTAGGCACAGTGCATACAAACACTAGGAGATGCGAGCGTTTTTGTTGCCTTGATACGGTTTGCTTGGGGGCAGGCCGTCCAGCACGATGAACCGCCCCGGGATTGCCGGAGGCTCCAACTCTTGAGTAGATGGACACCCGCAAAAACCCCTCGCTTTGAGGCACGTCCTGTGATTCACTCGGTGCATTGGACGGAGAGTTTTGATGCACCCACGCAGCCTGTTTTCGCTGGCGGAGCACCTGGAGCGGCTGAGCAAGGACGGAGATCCGCTTGAGGCTTTGTCAGGCACGGTAGAGTTTGAACGTTTCCGGCCGCTCTTGACCCGCGGGCTCGGCTATAGCGACGGCGCCAAGTGGACTTGTAACGGTTTTGCGCCGGTCACCTGAGCGTTTAGAGCTCGCAACAGGAGACCGACGAGATGATGAAGCATTCCGAAGAGTTCAAGCAGGAGGCGGTGCGGATTGCGCTGACCAGTGGGCTATCGCGTGAGCGTGTGGCCCAGGATTTGGGCATTGGTAAATCGACGCTGGGTAAATGGCTGGCACAGTATCGGCCAACTGATCTGGCGTCAGCGCCGCAGGCAGATCTGGCCCGCGAGAACGAACGGCTTCGCCTTGAGAACCGCGTGCTCAAGGAGGAGAGGGACATCCTAAAAAAGGCCACGCAGTTCTTCGCGAGCCAGCGGCCGTGAGGTTTGCATTCGTGGAGAGCTGGCGTCACGTCTGGCCGGTCGAGATGCTCTGCCGTGTGATGCAGGTCAGCACGCGTGGTTATCGCTCGTGGCGCACGCGACCAGTCAGCCAGCGTTCCCGCACGGACATGGCAGTGCTGGCCCATATCCGGGAGCAGTATAGCCTGAGCCTGGGCAGCTATGGTCGTCCTCGCATGACAATGGAACTCAAAGAGGCAGGCCTCGCTGTCGGCGAGCGCCGGGTCGGACGGCTGATGAAGATCAACGGGATAAAGCCGGTCCGCACCCGCAGACACAAGGTCACCACCGACAGCAACCACCGTCTGGGTGTCGCGGCCAACTGGCTCGACGGGGATTTTGTTGCCGCTGCGCCCAACCAGAAGTGGGCCGGCGACATCACCTATATCTGGACGTTGGAAGGCTGGCTCTACCTGGCTGTCATCCTTGATCTGCATAGCCGCCGGGTGGTGGGCTGGGCCGTCAGCGACAGAATGAAGAAGGATCTGGCGATCCGTGCACTCGATATGGCGGTGCGGCTGCGTAATCCACCGCCAGACTGCCTTTTCCACTCGGATCGCGGCAGCCAATATTGCTCCTACGACTATCAGAAGAAGCTGCAGGCCCATGGCCTGCGTCCATCAATGAGCGGCAAAGGCAATTGCTATGACAACTCCGCGGTCGAGACGTTCTTCAAATCCCTGAAGGCAGAACTGATCTGGCGGCAGAAATGGCCAACCAGGCGTCAGGCTGAAGCTGCCATCTTCCAATACATCAACGGGTTCTACAACACCCGCAGGCGCCATTCATATCTGGGCGGCATCAGCCCGCTCGCATTCGAAGCCAAGGTGGCATAGTGAGATAGGCGACCGGCACAAAACCGTTACAAGTCCATAGACCTGCTTGCCGAGCGCTAGACTTACGCCTCGCTTCTCCAGATCGTCGGCGATCGCACGCGCGTCCGGCACCGACCGGGCAAGGCGATCCAGCTTGGGCACCACCAGAGTCTCGCCGGCGCGGACCGCAGCCAGAGCCTGGGCGAGGCCGGGGCGGTCGCGGTTGCGGCCGGTCAGGCCGTGGTCGGTGTAGATGCGGTCTTCGGGCACGCCGAGCTCGATCAGCGCGCGGCGCTGGGCGGTGAGATCCTGCTTGTCGGTCGAGCAGCGGGCATATCCGATGAGAGTGTCGGTCATTTTGTAACGGATAAGGCCCCTGTGTGAGAAAATAAAGTGTACCACCTTAATGAGAGAGGCCGCAAGCCGGATTTGCGGAGGGCAGGGGGGTCTGACCTCTGGTCCCGTAAAAGTGTCCGGTGAGCGATCCGCAGCGGTCGCACGAGCCTCTCTCATTTCTGATGTATAGGCTAGCGCTTGATACAGGGTCTGGAAGAGTGTATTTGTCAGCGAGCTATACAGAAAGTGCCTCATGAACGTACAGCGGGGAAAACTTGTTTCAGGGGGAAGGCTGCAATTGCCGGTGGAGATCCGGCGTGCGCTTTCTCTGTCCGATGGCGATACAGTCTTGCTCGAAGTGGTCGATGGAGAAATCCACGTGCGGCCCTATCGCGATGCTGTGACCCGCGTTCAGGCAAAGTTGCGCAAGTATGTCGACCCAAGTCGCAGCTTATCCGACGAATTGATAGCTGAGCGCCGGACTGCCGCCGAAAATGAGTGATAAGCGCTACATGCTGGATGCTTCGGCCGTGCTCGCGATGATGCTCGGGGAGGACGGCGGCGATCAGATCCGAGAGCGGCTTGCTGCCAGCCAGATCAGCGCCGTGAACCTTTCTGAGGTTGTTGCCAAACTCCAAGAAGGCGGCGTGCCCTATGAGGTCATCACTTCCAGTCTTGAAGAGCTCAATTTCGACGTGCTCGCGTTCGATCAGAGTCAGGCAGTGCGTGCCGGACTGTTGCGTACGGCAACGCGAAGCATCGGGTTGTCGTTGGGGGATCGAGCGTGCCTTAGCGCAGCTGAGTCCTGCAATGCAGTTGCAGTGACCACCGATCGGGCATGGGGTAAACTCGAGCTTGATACCGCCGTCGAAGTTCTTCGCTAAGTTCCGCTGTTGACCCACACCCGGTCGTTCGCGCCCGCCAGAATTAACGTCTGGTTCTCCCAGAAGCTGCCATGGAGCTTTCGGGATCGCGCAGCAACCGCGCTCATGACCGAATGTGGGTGATGGGGTGGACGCCCCCCGACGGCATCTATGTGCCATAGTGGAGGTGTTTTGCACCACTAGAAGGAGGCGTCCATGGCAGAGGTTAGCACGATCGGGTTGGATATTGCGAAGACTGTTTTTCATGCGCACGGCGCGGATGCGCGCGGGCAGATGGTGTTCAGCCGGCGGCTGACCCGCGCGAAGCTGCTGGAGTTCTTTGCAGCGCAGCCGCGGTGTGTCGTCGCGCTCGAGGCCTGCGGCGGGGCGCATCACTGGGCCCGCGAGATCGCCTCGCTGGGGCATGAGGTGAAGTTGATCCCGCCGGCTTACGTGAAGCCGTTCGTGAAGCGGAACAAGAACGATGCGGTCGATGCCGAGGCGATCTGCGAGGCAGCCCAGCGCCCGAGCATGCGCTATGCGGCGATCAAGACCGAAGTGCAGCAGGCTGCCGGGATGGTGTTCCGCACGCGCGATCTGCTGGTGCGCCAGCGCACCCAGCTCATCAACGCGATCCGCGGTCATCTGACCGAGTTCGGGTGGGTAGCGCCCAAGGGGCCCTCGCACATCAGCGTGCTGGCGAGCCTGCTCGAGGAAGACGAGGAGATCGGGGGATCCTTGCCTGAAGCAGCGCGATCGATGTTCCTGGTGATGACCGGTCAGCTCGAGCAGCTGAACGAGCAGATCAAGCTGCTCGACAAGGAGATCGCAAGGCGCGCACGGGAAGATGAGGCTGCCCGGCGGCTGATGACCATCCCCGGCATCGGGCCGATCGCGGCAACCGCGCTGCTCGCCCTGGCACCACCGGCGGAGGGCTTTGCGAGGGGGCGCGACTTTGCAGCATGGCTCGGGCTTACGCCGCGGCAGCACTCGACCGGTGGCAAGGAGAGGTTCGGCTCGATCTCGAAGATGGGCGAGCGCACGCTGCGACGGCTGCTGATCATCGGCAGCAGTGCCGTCGTTCGGCAGGCCAGCAAGCGCGGCGCCCCGCGCGGCTCATGGCTCGAGCAGATGCTGGCCAGAAAGCCGCGCATGCTGGTCACGGTCGCGCTGGCGAACAAGACCGCCCGGATCATCTGGGCGGTCCTGACGAAGGGTGAGGATTACAGGGCTCCGGTCGCGGCAGCAGCGTAAGCTGAGGCGGACCAGAGGTCGTCGGTAGAGGTAAGAGACCGAAGGAGGGTATGGCACCACAGTCGGCGAGACGGAGCCGGAAAACCAGACCTTTCCACAGTACCTCAGAGCACGAGTGGGTGATGTGGATCCGGTTCGCGAACTCCCATACGGGCCAGCGGCACAGCGCCGCGCTAACAGGCCGGACAGATGGCAGCATCCGACTACCGCCAATACCCGATTTTACTCTTGCATCTTTCGGGGCGTCCACAGATGGATTGTGTTGAAAAACGCGGCGCCTCAGAACGTCGCGAAACAATCGAACTTTGAATACTTTGCGTGAGCATAGTTGATTCAAAGGCGATGGAAATTGCATAATATTCCCGCACCCTCGCGCACGAACATTTCGCCCTCCGACTTTTTCAACATGGGGTAATGGTCTGGCGGCTCTTCGATGGAGACTGATATATTCAGCTCTGGCGTAGAAGAGGAGGCAGATCATGGATTACTTTGCTGGCCTGGACGTGTCGCTGGAGAAGACACAC
>NZ_JAGDEB010000005.1:0-56535 GCF_040148725.1 Erythrobacter sp. NFXS35
ATCCCAGCTTCCTGCTCCTTCAAGATCGCAATGATCTGCTCTTCATTGAACCTGCTTCGCTTCATATCGTCCGACTCCTTGCGTCAGACTCTACCAAAAAGCGGTCACATTTCAGGGGAGCACGTCATCACAATGCGATTTTCATCATCAACCCAAAAGCTCGAGCGTGCCGCGCGCACGCTTGAAGCAAGCGGCGATTACCGCGTCGTTCGAAAAATTCCCGAACCCTTTTCGCGCATGGACGGCAATGCGCCGCCTGACGCCAAATGCGTGGCGATCGTTGATTGCGAAACGACCGGCCTGTCGCTCGCTGATGACGAGGTGATCGAGCTCGCAATCCTGCTTGCGTGGGTATCGAACGATGGCGAGGTTTTGGCGCACCTCGGGCCATGGTCGTGGCTCGCCGATCCGGGTCGGTCTTTGTCGCCGGAGATCATGCGGCTGACCGGATTGTGCGACGAAGATCTTGCAGGTCAGTCCATCGATCTGGAACATGTAAAGACCTTGCTGGACCGCGCGGATCTTGTGCTGGCGCACAACGCAAGTTTCGACATCGCATGGTTCGATCAGCTCTTGCCCGAATTGGCCGACAAGCCATGGGCATGCAGCATGCGCGAGATCGGTTGGTCCGCAATGCAGTTTGAAGGCCGCAGCCAACCCAATCTGCTCAGTAAACATGGTTGGTTTTCGGCTGCGCATAGGGCATCGGCAGATGTATGGAGCCTGTTTTGGCTGCTGATGCAGAAGCGTGCAGACCCTGATGGCGAAAATGTGCGCAGCCATTTTGCAAGGCTGCTGGAGTCGTCAGCGCAGCCAAGCATGCTGATCTCAGCCACGGGCGCGCCGTTCGCCGCCAAAGATGAACTCAAGGCGCGCAGCTATAGATGGAATGTGGTGGAGCGGCTCTGGCAGAAACAGGTCCGGCTCGATGAAGCATCATCGGAGATGGCATGGCTTCAAGGAAAACTGCTGCCAGCGCCTACCACCAAAACCGTGACCGCTGCTGAGCGTTATCGCTGAGCACGAATCAAAGCCCAAACCACCACATTTATGATCACGCCAACCAGGCCCGCTGCGTGCGGGCCTGTTGCGTTTCAAGGACACAGACAATGAACACGAACAGCACCAAAGCCAATTCCACTTTGCCGGCCGACAGCCGCACAGAATTTTCGACCGATCCAAGCTATGCCGCGGAGACGAATGGCGGAAGAGACGGCGCGGCAATTTTCGCTGGCGCCAATGAGCATGATCACGCCGTCAGTGGCCCGAGTAATTTCGAAACCGCGCTCGAACTCGAGGCCCGTCAGTTCGCCGCCCGGTCACATGCAAGCGATGGCCAGGGGCAGCGCCCAGTGCGTGTCATCGTGGCCGATCTTGAGTTCGGCTACGACCGCACGCGCAATGGCGGATACCGAACCGCCGAGGGCAAGGATGCCGAGAACGATATCCGCTGGCCATTCCATCGCGTCGCATGTGCATGCTGGTTCGTCCTAAGGTTCGATCCGGGGTACGACGTGCCGGTCGTCGAGACGATCACGGTCGCGGCCAACGATGAGGCGAGCGAACAGGAGATCACCGTGCGCTTGTTCGCCGCGCTTGAACTTTGTCCTGATGCGCTCTTGGCCACCTGGGCAGGGGAGGGGAAGGACTTGCCTGTTCTTCGCCGGGTGGCGAGCGAATACGGGTTGCTGCTGCCGCCGCAGCTTTTGGATCTCAGCCCCTATGCCCGGCAAAGGCTGGATCTGTGCCGTGCGGTCGCCGGGCGCGCAGCCTTCCCGCATCTCCCGGAATATGCCGCAGCGGTGGGTGTCCCTTGCAAGCCTTCGCCCTCAAAGCAGATCGGCCAGCTGGTCGAATGCGAGGTGTGGGACAAGGTGCGAGATCAGTGCTTGGCCGACGTGCTGACGACCACTGTGATTGGCCTGCGCCATTTGGCTGCGCACGGCGCCATCGCCATTCACCCGCAGCGCAGCCTGCTCGTGCTTGCCGATGCTGCGGCAAAGGCAATGCCCGCAAGCAAGTTCGTGTCGACCAGGTTCAGCCCCTGGGCGCGGGGGCAGGTTGCCGGCGCGCGGCTCAAAGGCACGGTCTTCCGCGCGGCATAATCAGCACACCGGCACTGAACCGATCGACTGCGGATCCTCCCACTAAACCGAACAGGAGAACACCATGACCCGATCGCCCACCGCCGCTCCGGACACTTTGCGCGGCGACCGGCGCAACATCACAATGCGCAGACCCAATCGCTCCCCTCAACAAGGAGCACATCCGCCGCAGGTCCCATCCGGGCTGCTGCGGCTTTTTCGAATCTGAAGAAAACCTACAATGCCCAAATTTTCCAAATCAACACGCGGCCGCGCCATGGTCGCGCATTTCTAACCTTGAATGCCGCGCTACAATTTCTGTCTAAGAGCAAGGGCGGTGATACCGATCAATAACGTGTTATGGCCGGCAAAGCCGATCCCACCATTGCCGTTATTTTGCATGATCGCCCCCTTGCTTTGGGCAGGAACCAGCGTCACCAGCCCCACTGGAACGAGGCTGCCCTAGGCCGCGGTTCTGGCTTGCGGGATTTTTTGCGTATCGGACCAATATGTAGTTCTCTGGAGGGGAACGGAACGGAATAATTCGCGTGGAGGTCTCACATGCGTTGCTGAAGGGACGCTTGTGTGCACACCTGCCCGATACCAAAGGACGAAGCTGAGCGCCTTGTTCAGTTGCCGCGATATCGCCTGTTCGGATCGCAACCCGAGCCGATCTTTGATGCTGTCGCGCAAGCGGCAGCGCTTTCCCATGGTGTCCCGATTTCACTCATTTCACTGGTTGGAGAGCGCGAGCTGTGGCTGAAAGCAAAGTGGGGAGTAAACCTATCGTCTATCCCGCGTGAGCAGTCCTTCTGTGGGCACACGGTCGCGGTACGCGACTTGTTTATCGTGCCTGACGCACTGCAGGACGACCGTTTCAGGGATCATCCTCTTGTAACCGGGGCGCCTGGAATCCGCTTTTATGCAGGGCAGCCACTCATCAACGATTCCGGCGTGGCTCTGGGTGCCTTGTGCCTTATCGACACCATCCCACGGCCCGACCTGAAGCGAGAACAGCTCGATCTTTTGATTCGGCTTTCGCAGCTCGTTTCTCGAAAATTTGATAACCGCCGAGATCTTAGCGTGCAAGGTGCCGTAACTGGCTTCACCAAGTCGAGCGGCGTCGCAATTGTCACTACAAATGAGGCGGGCGCCATATCCTTTTGGAACGCGGCTGCTGAGAAACTGTTCGGCCATCGCTTTGCCGAGGTTGAGGGCCAAGACATATCTTTGATTATCCCGGATCGATTTCGCGCCGATCATCATCATGGGCTTGCGCGCATTAGCGCTGGCGGCCAGCCCCGTCTCGCAGGTAAAGCAGTCGAGGTCGTCGGCCTTCATCAAGACGGATACGAGTTCCCAATTGAAATTTCGCTATCTGCTTGGAAAGGTCCGTCGGGCTGGGAATTTGGTGCGCAGATCCAGGACATTTCACTTCGGCATGCGCGCGATCTCAAACTGAGGCACTTGGCGGTACATGATCCACTGACAGGCTTACCCAACCGACGAGAGTTCAGCGACCGCCTTACCGAATTGGTGCATCTTGGTGAGGCCGCCGCGGTGCTGATGCTGGATCTCGACGGCTTCAAGGGCGTGAACGACACGCTTGGTCATCTTACAGGAGACGATTTGCTTCGCCTTGTTGCTGTACGCCTGGCGGCACGTTTGCCTGCCGGTTCGTTGCTGGCGCGCATGGGCGGTGATGAATTTGCAGTTTTGCTTACTGGCTGCGAGGATCCGACCTACGCCCGAGGTTTGGGACAATCCATGGTTGATGCCTTCGATCGGGATTTTTCCATTGGCGGACATGAGCTGCGATTGTCCACCAGCGTTGGATTTGCGTTGGCGCCAATGCACGCGACCGATGCCGAGGAACTTCTTTTGCGCGCAGACCTGGCACTTATCGAAGCCAAACGTCACGCCTGTGGTATCGTGAGAATGTTTGATCGCGGTCTCGAAAACAGACTTCTCGCTCAGCGAGCGTTTCGTGACGAAGTTCGACAAGCAACGATCGCCAAAGAGTGGGAACTTCACTACCAACCCCAGCTAGGCCTGACTGACAATCGGCTCCTAGGTGCAGAAGCACTGCTGCGATGGAACCATCCCACAAGGGGCCTTATTGCACCCGGCGTCTTTCTCGAAACGCTCGAAAAACACGCTGTGGCAGCGGAGGTCGGGCGTTGGATAATCGATGAAGCATGCGGTGAATTGGTCCGCGCGCGACGCGCCGGAATCCCGCTCCCCTCCATCAGTATTAACCTATTCGCGATCCAGCTTCGCAGCGCAGGTATCGAAAACACGGTGCTCAGCGTTCTCGAACACCATTCGCTCGAACCCTCTGATCTCGAGCTGGAATTGACCGAAACCGTTGTCCTTCGCCAAGATGCCAGATCACTGGCTGAACTGCTGGCACTTCGTCAGGCTGGCGTTCGGCTCGCATTCGACGATTTTGGCACTGGGTTCGCGTCCTTCTCAACCCTCAAAGGCTTTCCAGTCGATAAGCTTAAAATCGACAAATCCTTTGTCGGCGATGTCACCCGCAGTCCTCATAGCCGCGCTATCGTTGGCGGCATTGCGCACCTGTCCCGCGAACTCGGCTTGAACCTTGTTGCCGAAGGCGTGGAAACCACAGCGCAGCGAGACGCCTTGCTCGAATTGGGCTGCACTATCGGGCAGGGATATCTCTGGGGGAGGCCTGCACCCCGTATAGCGCCCTTCGTGTCAGGTATTGTGCCCGACACCGATTTTGCCTCCCCGGCTAGACCTGCAATCGCGCAGTAACTGTCAGCAAAGCAACAATTACGCGTACAGCAGGCGCTGATAACCAGCGCCTTTTTGCAGCAGCCCGGCAACCTCTCCTGCAGTGACGGGCCGAGAGAACAAAAACCCCTGGATGTGCTGACAGCCTTCGCGCTTGAGCACTTCGAATTGTGCGATATCCTCCACGCCTTCCGCCAGTGTCTCCATGCCGAGAGCATCAGCAAGCGTAGTAATTGCCCTGATCATGGCGTGGCCGGTTTCGCTGGTGCCGAGGTCCTCGACGAAGCTCCGGTCGATCTTCACTTTGTCAAATGGGAAGCAGCGCAGGTAGCTTAGCGAGGAATAGCCGGTGCCGAAATCATCGAGCGAGAGGCGAACGCCGAGGTTGCGCAGGCGGTGAAGCGTCGCCAGCGTCGCATTGATGTCGACGATGAAGATGCTTTCGGTGATTTCCAGCTCCAATCGCTCCGGTGCAAGTCCGCTGCTTGCAAGAGCTTGCAAGATGGTGGTCGAAAGGCCGCTCGAAGCGAACTGCCGGGGCGAGACATTGACCGCTACCGAAACATCGTCGGGCCACATGTTCGCCTGATGGCAGGCTTCGCGGATCACCCACTCACCGATCGGGACGATCAGCCCGGTTTCCTCGGCAAGTGCGATGAATTCTGCCGGGTTGACCAGACCGCGCTCCGGGTGGTTCCAGCGGATCAGGGCTTCAAACCCGGTCAGCCGCTTTTCAGCGAGGCTGTAAAGCGGCTGGAAGTAAAGCTCGAATCCGCCATCCTTGATTGCCGCACGTAGATCAATCTCGAGCTGCCGTCGCTGCCGCGCAGCCTCGTCCAAAGCGGGCTCGAAGAAGTGATAAGTCGATTTGCCCTCACGCTTGGCACGGTAGAGAGCAAGGTCGGCATTTTTCATCAGGGTGGTGCCGTCCTCGCCGTCACCTGGCGCCATTGCAATACCGATACTGGCACCGCACCTGGCGTGCTGACCATTGATCGCCATTGGTCGCTCGAATGAGCGCTGAAGAGCGTCCGCAATGTTTCCGAGGCTCTCCTTGCCGCTGATCCCGTCAATCAGGATCGCGAACTCATCGCCGCCCAGACGGGCAATCAGGGCATCCGGCAAATCCTGGCGCAGATGCTCGGCGACCATGCGCAGCAACTCATCCCCAGCAGGATGCCCCAGCGTGTCGTTGACCATCTTGAAGTCATCAAGATCGACATAAGCAATCATCACCTGGTCACCCCCGCGGCGCCGGACGAGAACATTGGCGAGCTGCTCGGTGAACAGCTTGCGGTTGGGTAAACCTGTGAGACCATCGTGAAGTCCGACATGGATGATCTGCCGCTCGCGTTCGTCGATTGCTGTAACCATCTGATTGAAGCTAACGGCAAGGCGAGCAATTTCGTCGTCGGTATCGATCGCAAGCGAGATCTCGCGCCCCTCACCAATCAGCCGGGTGGCTTCATCGAGTCTCTGCAACGGCTCGGTGACACTGCGCGCCACGCGCCAGCTAAGAGCCAGGACTGATAAAATCCCGCCCGCTGCCAGTCCTCCGAGCAGCCAGTTCACGCTGTCATATGCAGCCAGGGACTGGGTCAGCGAATGGCGCAGCACAAGGCGCGGCGACACGCCATCCTGCAGTACAGCCAGGTCAGAGACGTGATACAGAAAGCGCTCGGCTTCTTCGCGTTCGAACACGTCGCCAGTTTTCGCTGCGCTTAGCCACTCCGGCTGCTGTGCCGCTTCGGCCACTTGCGCTTCAAGCTCGATCGGAGCCAATTCAACAAGTCGATCAAGCTCGGACCGATCCAGCGGCTGAGCAATTACGAGCCAACCGATCAGGTCTGGCGCCTCGATTGGCGCCGCAGCGGCCAGCGCAAGCCCGCTCGGTGTGGCAATAATGCCGCGCGTTTCCCCTGCATCAAGCCGGGCCCAAAGTTTATCCGGTGCAGGAACTCCGGCTTTGTGCGCCGCCAGCACTTCCCCGTCCAACGTGAGCACGAATGCGAAGTCGCTGCGCACGCGGCTCTCCAGACTGGTGAGCGCACTGGTGATGGTCGGTCGGTCTGCGGTGGCTACCGATTGGCGAAAGCCAAAATCACGTGCCAACACATCGGCTTGATCACTCATTTGGCGTGCACGCGAAGCGATGATCTCGTCAAACACCCGGGCGTTGGCGGCCAGATCGCGAGCGGCACTCATTTCTGCAAAACGCGACAATCCACTGCTCGCAAGTGATACAATAACAGCCAGCACCATTGCGAACAACGAGGCATAAAGCACTGCGATCCGCAGCCGCAGCGAACCGAATCGGAGCCTCGCTAGCCGGACAAGGGTATGCATCCCAAAGCTGTGGAGCCGCAAGGCACGGGTCATCTCAGGTTGACCTTGAGCTTGTGGGCCTGCGATGCGCCGCTCACTGTCAATGCTGACTTTGCTTCATTCGCAGCGCTACGCAATTGCGGGTGCCATACCGTCAGCCTGGCGTTGCCGACTGGCATTCCCTTCAATGTCACATAGCCATTGTGGTCGGTCGTCCCGGCAAACGGTGTATCGGTGACTCGAATATAGCCGCGCATCTCATCATGAATGTTGCAGCCGAGTTTAACGCTGCCGATGATCGGAAAGGTTTGGGTGCGGGTTGTGTCTCGACCATAGAGCTCGATTTCGAACCGTGCCGGCTTGGAGAAACTATAGATAGAGTGGCGCACCTGATCGAGGTTGGGAAATGCCACGGTGCTGCCCTGCGCAACGATCAAAGTGCCCGGCGTAAATTGCAGGTTTTTCTGGGCCATTCCCATTTTCCATGGGAAGCGTATAGGCCCGGCAGGAGGGCGCCCGCTGTGTAGCTCGACCACAGCGTCGCGCACCGGCATGCCGTTGGCATCGACCACCTGAACCTTCACACTCGACCCGGCGGCGGCGGCTGCCGGGCTACCGTACAAGGCGCCGCTTAGCGAAAATGCTGAGCAGGCCGCCATGGCGAACAGCAGGAGGTGAAAGGGCGAATCGCGTAGCATGGTTCTTCACGACAAATGCACATGACACCTTAAAAAACCCTCGCATCGCGGTTTAGGTGCAATTTACCTTCACGGTTTACTGTCCGGATGAATGACGATCAGCGCCACCTGTCTGCTAGCAATTTGCCATGCTTTCGCTTCTAACACCGGCATTACGCCGGATGACCGTACTGCACCGCAGATCGTCTACCTGCTGGGCGCAGGCGGTGATTACACCGGTCGCGACATGCGCACAGCACATGAGGGAATGGGTGTGACCAAGGCCGATCTCAATGCGCTGGTGGAAAATCTGCAGGCCGCGATGCGCGAGGCCGGCGTGCCTTTTGCCGCGCAGAACCGTCTGCTGGCCAAACTTGCCCCAATGTCGAGAGATGTTGTCGAGCGCTGAAACGGGAAGTGCTGCTTGCGGATGGTAATCAAAGCCGCAGCGCAGCCGCCTGATCTTCAGGCAGTTCCAGACAGATCCGGCCAATTGGAGGGGCAGCACGGGTTACCTGAAGCTCGTGGAATCTGCCATTTGGACCGGGCTGGCATTGATCAGGGCGCTCCGATATTACCAGCCCAGATCGCTCAGCTTGCGGATCAGCCCCCTGATAGCAAGGAGATGAAAAACTCCGTTGCATGATAGAGCATTTGAGCGAACGCGTAGAGCAACAGCATATATGAGGCCATCACCAGACTGCCCACAACCAGCGCCTCAATCTGTAAGGGGCGGCCGAGCTGTTCGTCTGGGTAGGAGCCCCACTCTTTCATGGGCACCGGTGACCTTGCCAGAACCGATCCCAGCGCGCTGCCCATCCGCCGCGCACCATTGCGCAACTGATATCCCCTGAACGTGGTGACACACACCAGGCGCCGGTGCGGTTACCGCCAGCCCGGCCGGTTGAAGTGCAGCGCATCGTCGGCCCTGAAACCAGAATGTGGCCGCTAGGCGCCAAGCCCGTTCGGGTTCCGAGCAGGGCCACCAGCGCGTCACGCGATGTAATCGGATCGCTTGCGGAGCAGGGATGGCCGCTAGAGCAGCTCCCGTCGAGTTCGCGTGCCGCAATTCCGGAGAGCCGCAGCCTGGGTCCCTCCATGCACCAGACCGGGCCATCGCCGTCCCAGACATGGGTCGGGGTGCAGGCGAAAGTCTCGCCAGCGGGCACCACCGCGACCTGAAGCGCGAAGAGCAATGATGTAAACGACATGACGTCTCCCTACCATGGTTTGCGTATGTTCCGCCACGTAGACGTGAATGAACGCAACTGTTCCAACTGGTCGTGCGTTGGACCAAGGCCATAGTCGAGCTAGCGTTACTATATTACTGTAAAACCTTCACCCAGCTCCGCAGCGTAGGCATCGAACAGGCCTGAGCGAGAAGGCCGGCTAAGCCGTTGAGGACGTACTAGCGTCGGGTGCTCGGCCGCGGCACGTGACTACACGCACTGAAGAGCCCGAACATGGACTTGCCTGAAGAAGAGGAGTTGGTCCGGGGCATTGATCGTGCCGAGGACGAAGGGAGGAGGAGGTGCTCTCGGCAATAGATCCGGGCGTTTTTTTCACAAAACCTCCAAAGATTGCGGTGCCCTCATGGCTATTCTCCGAGGCGTTCACACCATCTGCCGGGGCATCCTGATTGGTCAGCACTTCATCGTAGATAACTGATAAAGTGAGTTTAAAAACCCAATCGGGCTTTAGCAGGCGTCACCTTGCTCGCGATCGAACCGGCGGCCTTACAACGGCTCGCCCACTGCATCAGCTAAGTCTCCTTAGGTCCCGATTACCCAGCATTTACTAATGCCGGGTATGCCTAAACGGGCGAAAGGAGTGTGCCATTGTCAGGTTTCGGCCGAAAAAGGTCCGCGCTCGCTCCCCGTGAAAAGCGCAGGGCCGAGCGTCTAAAAGCTAGTTCACCAGCCTTCGTTGAAACTCCAGCATCACGCGAGGCCGTGACGGTAGTCGACTTTTCGGCGACCGGCGCACGGGTAATTGGTTCATGCCTTCCGCCCTCACGAAGGGATGTATGGCTCAATGTCGATGGGCTAGCTCTTTTTGGCACCATTGTCTGGCGTAAGGATTATTGTTTCGGAATAAGATTCGATGAAAGTGTCAATCAATACAATCCTGACGATGTAAAACGGGCACTCGAACAAGCTGAATTATACGCGACAAGTTTCGATCGGGAGGCCGTTCTGCAGGAGATTCTAAGGAATACCTCCAGCATTTGCGATCCCGAAGAAGAACTGGCTCCGGATGACGCAGAATCTTCGGTTTAGATGTGGCTTCAATGAAATTTTTTTGCTGCCGTCAACCGAAGCGTTGCTCTTCAGATAGCCAGTCGATTGACCTGTCAGCCCCCGCCGCTCCTTAAATTGGTCGCCACGTCAATAGGGAGTTTTGCAGATGTGATCTAAGCTCTTTTGAAACCGGGACCTAACAGAATGATTTTTCTGCACAAGCTTGGGGGCGCATCATGCTGAAGCATATTGAGCTTTCGGACCTCGAACTCGGCATGTTCGTCCACAAGATGGAGGGAAGTTGGTTCGACCACCCGTTCTGGAAGCCCAATTTCCTGATCGAAGACCAAAAACAACTGCAACTTCTCACGCAGAGCAAGTTACGCGGGGTCGTCATAGACACATCCAAGGGAACGGATGTGACTGCTTCCAAAGCCGGTGCGGGCGTTCCGGCCAACAACGCACCGGCAGCTGGCACGACGCGGATTTCAGCGATCAGCAAACGAAGTAAGCAAGAGGCGGTCTCCTCGAAGCCGGTCAACCTCGAGCAGGAATTGCAAGCCGCCCATGCTATCGCCAACAAGGCCAAAGAAAGTCTGCGGCGGACGTTCATGACCGCGCGCCTGGGTAAAGCCTTGAACGTGAAAACGGTTGAACCGATTGTCCATGATATCCTGGGGTCAGTGAGGCGCAATCCTCAGGCTTTCAGCGGTCTGATGCGTTGCAAACTTAAGAACGAATTGATGTTCCGCCATGCGCTTTCTGTAAGCGCGCTCATGGTGTCGCTGGCTAACAAAATGAAACTCCCGTCACAGGAAATCTATGAATGTGGTCTGGCGGGCCTACTGCTAGATATCGGGGCGAACTATTTGCCGCGGACCCTCGATCCGCCTGACGGTGATTACCGCAATGCAGACCCGAAGATTTGGCAGCAGCACGTAATGCTGGGCTACCGGGCGCTTGTGAATGACAATGATCTACCGCAACCTGTCCTCGACGCCGTTCTTCAGCACCACGAGCGAATTGATGGCAGCGGCTTTCCAAAGAGGCTCGAGGGCCATGCCATCGCCAAGGTCGCGCGCATGGCGGCGATCTGCGACACTTTCGATTTCATGCTTTGCCAGACTAGCGCAGACGCCGCTTCCGATCCGGCTTCGGCCATTGTGCATATGGAAGAGATGTCCGGTGCGTTCGACGACGAGATTCTGCGCCAATTTATCGAGTCGGTCGGCATGTATCCGATTGGTTCTTTCGTCAGACTGCGCAGTGAAAAGCTGGCGATGGTTATCGACGAGGATCGCAAGGACCACACTACGCCGATCGTGCAAGCGTTCTATTCCTATACCACTGGCGAACAGATCAAGCCCCACCGGATAACACTAGGGGGGAGCGGCGAAAGGGACCAGATTCTCGCCGTCGCTGACCTCTCAGGCCTCGGACTTCCCGATGATGCGCATTTGCGCGACATGATCTTTCTAAGCACGTACAGAAACCCGACATGATTTCAGCGATTCTGGCGAGTCTCAATTCTTGGCGGCGTCTTTGGGGTTGTGCTTACGGCTCGGGCCAATCGTTGGGACTCAGCCTCGCTCCAGGTGCTAGCGGCGTTTCAAATCATCGCGGGAGCGGCGGTAAGGGTTGTGTTGGGCGGGCATTCGCCAAGCCAGATGTTCGCATCTTTCTTGCTCGGTTTGGCGGCTGCGGCGGCCGCGCATGCCGCTACAAATCTTTTTCGGCGTCGCGGCCGTCCAAACCTTATCTGAATGCCCGGTATTGATGTCGTTGACGGTTCTCCACGCCGCGGGGTAATTTTCTGCGGATGAGTCTGAGAGAAGAGTAAGACCGTATGTCCGCCTCGGTGTTTGAGGTGGCTCGCCCTACACTGTGTCTCCGAGGGTTGCTCGGGTGGCCGAGCCGATCCTCATCACAGGAGGACGAGCCATGGATCAGCATATAGATGTTTTCGTCGGGATCGATGTGGCAAAATCGCGCAACGCTATCGCGATTGCCGACAGCGAGCGTGGCGGTGAGGTCAGGTATTTCGGTGAAGTGGACGCCGCGTACGATGCAATGCGGCGGGTGGTGCAGCGGATTACCGCGAAGCACGGGCGTGCGCATTTCTGCTATGAAGCGGGCCCTACCGGTTACGGTCTCTATCGCCTCATCAGCGGCATGGGGTATCCGTGCGACGTCGTTGCGCCCTCGCTGATACCGAGGAGGCCTGGTGACCGGGTCAAGACCAACCGGCGCGATGCGGTAGGTCTCGCCAAGCTTTTGCGGGCCGGAGAGCTGACGCCGGTCTGGGTCCCTGACGAGGGGCATGAAGCGATGCGCGACCTTGTTCGAGCGCGATCGGCTGCGGTGCGAGCGCAGCGTGTTCACCGCCAGCAGGTCAGCGCTTTCATGCTGAAGCATGGCCGGGTTTATCCGCGCAAGAAGAGCTGGTCGATGCGGTATCTGCGTTGGCTCCAGGAACAGCGCTTTGAGCATCCTGCCCATCAGATCGCATTGCAGGAACTCGTCGATGCAGTGCGGATATCGAAGGAGCGGATCGATCGCATTGAGGCTGCTATCGTCGAGTTCCTGCCAAGCTGGTCATTGGCGCCCGTCGTTCGGGCGCTTCAAGCATTACGCGGTGTCGATCTGATCGTCGCAGTAACGTTCGCCACCGAAGTTGGGGACGTGCGACGCTTCGACAGCCCTGGGCAGCTCATGGGGTATCTCGGCCTGGTGCCAAGCGAACGGTCCACCGGCGATACGATCCGGCGCGGCGGCATTACCAAGGCTGGCAACAGCCGCGTTCGCCATATGTTGGTCGAGAGTGCGTGGACCTATCGTCACCCACCCCGGGTGGGTACGAAGAAGCTGTACCTCCTCGAACAGACCACCCCGAAGGTCCGCGAGATCGCGTGGAAGGCGCAGAGCCGTCTGACAGGGCGGTATCGCACGCTGAGCGCGAACGGCAAGAAGACGACCGTGGTATGCACGGCGGTCGCTCGCGAACTGGCTGGCTTCATGTGGGCAGTTGCTCGGGAGGTGCAAACAGCCTGAGGCTGCCCAAAAGCCCCGCGCACAGGCGGGGGTGGGGCCACGGCAGGGGAACATCCGTCATGCGCTTTGTGGCCGGTATCGCCGACGCCCGTTGTAAGATCGGATCAGCCCCGGACGCAAAATCGGTAATGCGGTAGCCAACCCGCGTATCAGAGCTTGATCACCGACGTCTCTCAGGCCCCACCTCCACCTATGCGCGGATGCACTGGCACCGTTCTTCACCGAACGGATGATGCCGCACACCCAGAGCGTTGACAGCGGACATCAGAGCGATGTCCCAGCTCCACCTTGCGCGGCTGCTGCGAAGCGCCGAGTTTCCGCGCCCTGATTGTCGAGGGGCGTTGGTGCTATGACGATGTCATGTGATGATGCTGTCACCAGCGATGTTCAGCGTTTCGAGGTTTTCACCGGCGTTGGCAAGCGCCGGGACTGGCCGCCGGAGGTCAAGGCCTCGATCGTTGTTGGAAGCTATCGGCATGGATCGGCCTCACACTGCGCCAGAATTCGAGCGGCGGCAAGGAGCGGCTTGGCAGTATCGCTTGGCAGTATCACCAAGGCGGGCAACCCTTGCCTGCGCGAGTTGCTTGTGGTCGGTGCCATGGCCGTGGTGAGGCGAGCGAAGAAGGGCAGCACCAAGCGGCCATGGGTGGCGCAGCTGCTGGCACGCAAGAAGCCCAAGGTTGCCGCTGTCGCGCTGGCGAACAAGAATGCCCGGATCATCAGGGCGATGTTGGCAACCGGCGAGCCTTACCGGGAACCGGAATTGGCGGCAGCCTTAGAGATCGCGCCCCAGGGCGCCACACGAGTCGGAGAGGGCAGACTGAACTGACGCAACAAGCCGGTTGAAACCGCCGGAGCAGGAGAACCCGAGCGACCCAGCACCTCGAGTGCTTGCAATTGGGAGGGACCTGAACCGCGCGAATGGCATGAGGGCCAGCGGCCATACAAAGCCGCGCAAATAGGCCGCACACATGGGCGCCACGACCAGCCAGCGCAGTGCAGAAATACCCTTGCCAACGGAGGGCCGTCCACACACAGGTCGCTTCCTGAACGGCAGGAATTTTTCAAAAGCGAAGCAAAGCCGTCATGCCGCTTTCAGGGTTGAGCCCCAGCCCCGCTTATGACCGAAGCTGGGATGGATTGTTGAATGTCCGCTTTTCCCTGAGAAGACGCTTTGATCAAGCGGTCTTGGTCAAGCGGTCACTTTTCCTGGCCGTTTGTCAGCACGATTGACAAGGTTCGCGGTCAAATCCGTGCCAATTGGGCACGGCCCTCTTGTGGCGGATTCGTAAGCCGTTGATATAACCGATCTATTATGTCCTCCTCATCGCGATCCTTAAGAAAAGGTTAGCGCCGAAGCGATTCTCTGTTAGTTACCAATCTGCTTACGGGAAAGGGCGCCGGATCAATCTGATGCTGTGCAAAAACGGATTGCCTCCCCGGAGCAAGTTGAACCATTTTCGAACTGTAGGGGAATAGAAATGAAAAAGATCCTTTTGGCCGTCGCCACCGCTCCGCTGGCTTTTATGGCTGTTGGTGCTCATGCCGCCGAGACGTCGTCGGAAGATCTGGAAATCAGCGCCACCGTTCTGCCCGAGTGCAGTCTCGCTGATCTCAACCCGGTAAATTTCGGCACTCTGGCGATCAATACCGCCGCTGGCCCCGATGCTCTTTTGCTGACCGGCACCCGCCAGGACAGCGGTCAGCAGGTGTGGACGAGCTGCAACTATGCTGCGACCATCTCGATCGAGGGTCAGCCGATGGAAAATCAGGACCAGCAGAACACCGGTCCGGACGCTGGCGACTTCACCGACGAGCTGAATTACCGCATCACTTGGCGTTCTGACAATGGCAATGATTTCCTGCAGGCGAACCTGCGTACCGCGCAATCTTCAGTCGTGAGCCGAGTTCAGAACGGCGCATTCCACAACAATGCGATCGTAAACACCGCGCTGGCGACTGAAGACAATCCTCTGCGTCCGCTGTCGGGCACTTACACTGCCGTCGCCACGCTCACTCTCGGCGCGATCTGAACTGAAGCTACGGATCCACGCTTTTGCCTGAGGCACACAAGGGAGGGGAGGCTTGCGCTTCCCCTTCACTTTTTGAAAGTAAAGCATGTGCGGCGCCGTCGTGGGTTTGTCGTCAGGGGTGAATTAACCTCTCGGTGCCAAGGTCGACGTAATCGCAGAATATCTGGAGCGGGCGAAATGTTCGGTTGGTTACGTGGCATCCTTGCCATTCTCGTATGTTTGTCGCTGGCAGCGCAGGCGCAAGCCTCTCGCGTCTCGCCAATGATCGTCGAGCTAGAGCCCACCGGAACCGGCTCCATCGCAAGAATCGACCTTGTGAACGATGGTCTGCGTGACATTCCCTATGAAGTACAGATGATGCGGGGCGTGATCACGCCTGAAGGTCAGCTGGAACTGAATCCGGCAGACGAGGAATTCCTCGTGTTTCCTGCGCAGGCGATGATTGAAAGCAATTCCCAGCAGGTCTTCCGCATTCAATATGTCGGTGAAGGCGCTCTCGATCGTTCCGAGCTCTATTATATGGCGATTCGTCAGATACCTGTAGCCTTCGAACCTGGGGTTACGGAAGTCCAGATGGTCGTGAACTACAACGTTCTCGTCAATGTCGTCCCGCGTGGCTCGGCACCTGAACCAGTTGTAGTTTCGGCGCGCGCCGCATCGCGCACGGTGCCCGGGCCGCAGAATCAGGCCGCACCCGATGAGGATGCTACTCCGATCGAACAGTTGGGCGTCGAGATTGAACTGAGTAACGCAGGCAACCGGTTTTTCCTCGCCGGCCTTTCGCGTTGGTCGATAACCGGCGACGTTGGCGAAGCTCCTTTCTCTCAATCCTACAAAGGAGACGAGGCATCCCGTATCATCGGTGTCGGTGTTGTTGCCCCAGGTGCCACCAGAAAGTTCTTTTTTCCAACAGACGCGGGGCTTGATCCGGCAAGCGTGCGCGTCACGGTCGCGCCTTGAGATTAGCGATGAGGGGGCATCTGAGATTCAAGACGGGGTGCAGTTCGATCGCTCTGGCATTCGGGGTGCTGACGGCGGCGGCTCCGTTGCTTGCGGCACCGGCTCGGGGAGTTGCTCTGCCATCACCTCTGCAGGAGAATGCGCCCAGTTCCGAACGACGAAACAATGCGCGCCCGATCACACTCACCGTGCCGCTTATTTTTGGCCAGCGCGCGCTCGGCGAAGTTGTGATCGAAACCGACGGCACAGACGATGTGAGGGTCGAAACGTCTTCTTTAAGGCGCGAGCTGCTTCCACTTCTCAACGAAGAAGGCGTAGATGCCCTTGATCGTCTTATCGCCGGCGCGCAATTCACCGGCCCACAGGCGCTTGCTCGGATCGGTCTGACAATCCAGTTCGACTCGCGGCGCCTCTCGCTCGTAGTGGGCTCCATTCCTGGTGAGTATCGCCCGGTGCAGTCCCTTGGAAGGCCTGCGCGCGAAAGCAACCGGCCCAATCTTCCGGTCATCGAACCCGAAGCGTTCAGCTCCTATGTCAACGTCAACCTCAACCTTGATTACCAGAGCGAAACCGATTTCGAAGATCCCGAGGTGTTTCTCACAGGGGCGACGCGCATCCGCGACGTGGTCGTTGAGTATGACGGCGCTTTCAGTGACCAATTTGGCGAGGGTTATCGCTTCTACCGGCGCGGCGTTCGCGCGGTCTATGACGAACCCGATGCCCAGAGACGGTATTCAGCGGGCGATCTTCGGGCGCAGACCCTGCCCATTCTTCGGACGCCGTTCTTGGGCGGCGTGTCGATCGAAAAAGGGCGGCGCATCTTTGATCCCTTCCTTCCGGTGGCAAGGCTGGGAGCGCGCGAAATATTCCTGGATAATCGTTCGACCGTCGAGGTTCTGCTTAACGGCCAGACCTATCAGACCTTTCAGCTCGATGCCGGACGCTACGATCTTTCCGACCTGCCCGTACAAGTCGGAGCGAATGACGTCCAGCTCGTCATCAACGACTCCGCGGGACGCCGGCAGGTTGTCGATTTCAACTTCTTTTTCGAGCCGCTCGATCTGCCCGTCGGCGAAGACGAATATTCGATCGCGCTCGGTGCAATCGCACAGAACCTGACCTTTGAGCCCGAATATTCAGACGATATCGGCTTTTCCGCCTTTTACCGCCGGGCGTTTTCTGAAAATCTCGTGTTTGGAGGGGGGGCGCAGTTGTCGGAGGATCTCCAGCTTGGCGCTGTGACGGCCTCTATCGTGCCACAGATCATCCCTGGCGCCTTTCAGCTCGAAGCAGCGATGAGCACTGGGAATGCAGGGACTGGCTTTGCATTTCGCGGAAATTACCGCTTCCGGAGCGGCAGTTCCTTCACCGAAAGCCGGCAGTTCACGATCAACGTAGATTATGAAAGCGCAGGATATCAGACGCTTTCCGATATATTCCCAGTGGCGTTTGATTTGCTTTCGGTCAGCGCCAACTATACACAGTCGCTCAATCAGAACACATTTGTAAATGCGGGCGCAATTTACACAACGATTGGTGGGCGTTCTCGGGATAATTCAACGTTCTTTATTGATGTAGTGCACCGCCTGAATAACAGACTTCGCCTGACCGGCGGGGTGGAGTATGGTAGCAGCAGGTTTTTCGATGATAATTTCGGGGTTCGAGTTGGGGTCGCCTATGTCCTCGGAGGCAACGCGCGTGCCAATCTCGACTACCGCAGCCGCGCCGAACTTCTGCGTGCGACTCTCTCACGGGGAGTGCAGGATAAAGTCGGCAGCTTCGGATATGATCTGGGCTTTACAGATGCGCGCGGTCAAACCAGCTCCGATGCCGCTCTCACCTATATCGGAAATCGCTTCGAAGGTAGGGTTCTTACTCAGACGATTGGTGATGGAATAGGCTCGATGTTCGATCGTCAAACCGTCCGCATGCAGCTTGGGACGTCTCTTGCACTTGCTGGAGATTCCTTCGGCGTCGGCCGGCCGATCAGTGACAGTTTTGCCGTCCTGAACCCCAATCCCGCGATAACCCCTTATGAGGTAATTACGGGACGCAACTTGTCCAACAACCAGTATGACGCGCGCAGCGGGCTTCTGGGAGGCGCGGTTCAGGGCGATGTCATTTCCTACTCGCCGCAAGGCATCCAGTTCGACGTGACGGGAGGCGAGGCCGGAATCGACATTGGTGACGGTGTCGTTCAGGTCGATCCGCCTTACCGTTCAGGCTATGCGATCGAAGTGGGATCAGCCTATTTCGCGAGCGCCACGGGCTTTGTGCGAAGAGGTGCACAGCCCGCCGGACTTGTCAGCGGCATTGTACAATCGCAGAGTGACCCCGATTTTGAACCACAACCATTCTTTACTAATTCGGCGGGACGGTTTGCTATCATCGGTCTGGCACCCGGCGGCAGTTACGAAGTCGTCCTCAACACCGGTGAGAGTTTTGTCTTAGCGGTCCCGGCCGAAACCACTAGTCTCTACCGGGTCGAAGACATATTACTCGATTCAGCGCAGGAGCAGGAATGATGCATGTGTCACCTTTGAGTTATGCGTCGCTCGGTTTGCTGGGGCTATTCGCCCTTGAGGCGTCAGCTCTGGCTTGCGAGCCGCAATTTCTGCAATCAGCGCAGACGATCATGGCCACGGCTTCGGAAGTCGGAAATCAGGATGTGATCGAGACCGAAGCGCAGATTCTGGTGCGGAATGGTGGACAGGATGAATGCGCGGCATTCTTGCGGTTCTCGCGTTTTTCAACCTCCGCCCCGGATCCGTCGAGGATCATAACTCTGTCGACTAGCGGTCAGACGATCGATGTCCTGCCATCTGAGCTTTCTGCGGCGTCTTTGGCGAGCGATATCTTCATTGCCGCGATCCCCGGCGGAGGAACCAGCAGCAGGCCTATCCCGTTGCGCATGACCTTTCCCACAGACTGGGGCATCAGTAGCGGAACAAGCTCCGAGACCTTTCTCGTCCAGTTGATCGATGAGACCGGCGCGGCCTTCGACGATCTAGTCTTGACAGTGAATCTCAATGTGTTGCCATCGGTCAAGCTGCGCATTGTCGGGGCCACTGGCAATGACCGGATCGCGCGTATCGACCTGGGGCCGCTTGACCCGCGTCAGGTTACCCGTTCCAATCCCTTCGGTGTGCGAGTCTGGAGCACGTCCCCCTATAGCGTGACCTTCGCTTCGGAAAACGTTGGCATGCTCGCGCACGTCAATGCCGGCGACCGGATCGGATACGAGATGCGCGCTGCTGGCCGCGAGGTCGACTTGTCCGGTGCAAGCCCCGGCGCCTTTGGCCGCAAGACCGACGCAGTCGGGGACTATCACCCGCTCGAGATTGCTGTTCCGCCATTTGTCGCTCAAGCTGGCGATTATCGTGATCGGGTCGTCATTACTGTGACCGCCGGATAACTCACACGGGCGTCAGCGCAAAGCTGATTGCAAGGGGGGCAGCAAGTGATCCCGTTGCAACGTTGACCAGTACCGGCCCATGGCGCGCACCGCGCCGGAACTGGATGAAAGACAGCCCGGAAACTTCCAGGTCGCTGTTCTGCCCATCGTAACTGACTTTTGCCGATTCTCCTGGCTCGAGCGGGCGGTGAGTGGCAAGGACTTGAAACCCCTGGTTGGTGTTGCAGCTTTCAAACATTACTGCCGAGGCGATGGTCTCGTTTCCGGCGACTGCGAGAGGAGATGTCGCAAGAGAACATACCGGCGGGATGCGAGCGGAGATCCGCATGGATCCGCTTGCTGTTTCGCCTGCAACGGCGGGTTGCGAAACCATGCACCCGAAAGCGACAGCATAGCATATCATAATAGAACGAAAACGCATGGATACCTCCTGTAGGAAAAGGAACTACGCGAAAGGTGCTAAAGGAAGGTTTCCAGCTTAGGTGTTCAGGTTAAGTCAGACTTGGAAACAGGCGGTAAGCTCTTGGCGAAATCGGTGGCCGCGGGTGCTTTTGGCCAAGTCGATCTCGGGGTATTTGCCGAGCCCGACCTTCTTCCTGCGCCGTGGATACGGTATTTGAGCCGCCAGAGCTTCGCCCCGGTAGGCTGCACAAGCAGGAACAGCCTGGCGCATCGCCCATCTTATGGAGCTTTTCGCGCGGTTTTGCGTTGTGGATCGCGACGTTGTTGAGCGGCATGATCTAACCTCCTTTGACTGTCGTGGCCGCGAACGTGGGGGCTAGGCACAACAACCGACATCGATTCTTAATCGCATTGGCCCCCGTCGGTGTTGGATGAGGCCTCGTGCCTGAAGGGATCAGTGATACACAGCGCAGTGCGCTTGATCTCACCGTCGCAGCCATCACCGGCACCGGAGCGCCTGGGACATCGTTTGCAGGTCAAAGCGTTGATGGTGGCGACGCTATCGTTGGAACCAACGGCGCAACCGCATCCGCGCGTGGGCTGTTGGTTGCGGGCATTGCCTCGGTTGAATTGGTGAAGTCAGTGGTGCTGCGCGACCCGTTTGGCGGTACCAGCGCGGTACCCGGCACAATCGCCACCTTCTCCATTGCCGCGCGCATCATTGGCAGCGGTACGGTGAATGGCCTGATTGTGACCGACGCTATTTCGGATGGCACGACCTACCTCCCTGGCACACTGGTACTCGATACAGACACACTCAGAGACGCCGAGGACGGCGATGCTGGCTCCGCTTCAGGCAATGCAGGCATCAGCGTCAATCTCGGCGATCTGTCTGCGCCCGTTGAGCATTCCATCTCCTTTGATGTCGTGATCGACTGATCAGCGATTTCATGGCCTTCGATCATGTCACTGGTGACCTTCACCGATGGTGCGACCAGGAGTGGGCTAGAGAGCTTCGATGCTGCGACGATGGTAACCTATTCGGCGCAGGCCAATGGCTCAGGTCCATTCAAATATCCGCCGATCGGACCGTTCGATAGTTCTGTGCGCGGGTTACGGATTGCGCCTGCAGGGCGTATGCAGAGAGCCACCAGCGCCCCCGACCAACCCAGCTTTTCCATAAGGTTTCGTGCGAGGGTTGAATAGCGATGTGGACGGCCTAGACTGCGTAATCATCGTAGTGGAAAATCAGGGGATGGTGGCCCGAGTACTCCCGATCAAGACGGTGCAGGAGATCATATGAGTGCTCGCGCAGATAAATCCGCGCGAAGCGCGGGTCATGAAGCATCCAGCACCGATGGGGACACGTATCTGGCCCAATCATAGAATTATCAGGCTTCGTCATCAAACGGCATGCTGCGTCAGGAGCATCAATGGCTACTTCGATACTCAATCAACTTTGTTCGATCAGGGATGTGCTGGACGAGAAGGAGGAGCCGATCTGCGCGGCTCATCTCCAATTGGTGATCGACACGCTCTCAACGCGAGCCGGATTCGAATCCCAAGGCGACCTGTCGGACGAAAGCCAGCAGATTAAAGATGGGTTTCAAGAGCCTTGACCATCTTTACCATCGCTGAATCAGTTAGCATGATTTCGATCCTTCGGCGATCATGCCCGTCTTCACGGCGCTGGATCAATCCCATAGTTTCGAGGGCTTGCAGCCAGCGGAGAGCTGTTGTCGCGGGGCATGCCGCCCCGATGGAGGCGCTCGTCACAGATATTGGGCGCCCTTTCGCTTTGGCTTTGTAAAGGTCGAGCATGATATCCCACGCTGGGCTGACCGCGAACCCTACCATGCCGAAGATTTCATCAACCTGCCGCCGGGCCGAGTAAATTTTGCCAGCCAAGGCAAGCAAAGTGGACTCAGTCGGAACCGTCTGCATTTCGTCATCGGAGATGGTCCGGAGCTCGATTGCAAGCGCCTCTAGCCGTTCGGCGATAGCCTGACGGTTTTCATATTGCCCGACCGATGCAGTAGCTATTTCAGTCACGCGACCATCCTTGATAGGTTCCGATAACAACGACGCCTCCTGAGCATCTAAGGGAAGATACGTTTGGCAGTCTAACTAACTTGACAGCAACCTTGGCCTACACATGGTTAATTGAAGTCCGATTCGACGCGTATCCGTATTTCTGCGTAATCACCACTTTTTTTGCGTAGCTGGCTCCGGTCATCGCTCTGGCGCTCGCCGATCCGGCTGGATCGCCAATGAAGCGCCTCCGTCGCGGTCCGAAATATCTTCAGAGCCGCAGCCCTGCTCGGTGCCCGCTTGGTGCCCGATCAGTGAAAACGCCGGCGATGCCAATGGAAGTGCAGGGTGGGGGGAGGCAACTGGCGGTTGGCTTAGATTATAAAATTGCCAAGAAATGAAATTTTCTTTCATCAGCACTGTATGCATTTCCGCTCATTCTTGGCGCAGTTTCGTACCAGTTAGGGACAGCGATAGAGCAATAGGGGGCATTTTTGCTTTCTGAGACTTCGCTGAGCCCGGCATCGACCACTTATCATATTGCTTAGACCGACAAAACGAGACTATAGGCGCCCAGGGATTTGTGTAGATGATAGACCACTCAAAGCATCAACAGGAGGTGGGCGCGCTTGATCGTGCCATCTCGCTCGCCGAAGCGGCGCTGGATGAGTGCGACGAGTCAGGCTTCATCTACGCTGCAATTGATATCTCTTCAGCCATCGACAAGTTGAAGGCCTTGAAGTTGGATCAAGCCTCCCAGTAAGGGATCGAGCCTCCCGGTAAGTCTGCGTTGCGGGCGAGAGCGCGAAGGCGTAAACATGATCCATGTTACCGCAAGATGCCTTTGCTGTGTTCGATTCGCTCACCGACAAGCAGCACCAGACGTTAAGGCTCGCTGCGCGGCATCTCACATCCAAGCAGATCGCAAGCGAACTGAAGCTTGCGCCGGTCACGATTGACAAGCGCATCGAGGGCGTGCGGGCGCGGCTTGGATCGATCCCGCGAACCGACCTTCTTCGCCTCTACGGAAGCTGGTGCGAAACCTATGATCGCACCATAAATGATCCAGCCATACTTGGCGAGCAGCACAAAGAAGCGGCATTTCCGTCGCAGCAACTCTTTGAAGAGCCGCTCGCGTTCAACGACAGCATCGTGTTCGATGCGCGTGCCTCGTGGGACCGGCCATCGGAGTGGTTGCGCCCGGGTGTGAACCCTTCTGATCTTGGCATTGCTGGCAAGTTGCTGGTGATGCTTGCGGGCGCTGTCGCAATCATGATGGTTGCAGTGCTCTCGATGGCATTCGCCGAGGGGCTGATGTCGATGGTCATGAGGTAGTTTTCTCCCGGTCAACAAACCGAAGGAGAAACCATGGCCCTTACCGTAACCGCTGCTACCGCCCGCTTTAACCGTGAGATGATGGCTTCTGAGGCAGCCATTGCCGACGCTCTGGTTGCTGCCACTTCACTGATGCATACTGCAGCCATCGCGCAGCGCGATTTCCCCGATGCGCCGGTCATTCAAAGCCAGTCTGCCTTGCTGCATCTCAACAAGATGCTCGCTTCGCTGATCGAATCCCGCGGCGAAGCAGCGCGTGTTCACGGACAGTTGCGCGACATCGGTCGTGAAATGGGTGCGACGGAAATTCCGTTCTGTCCCGACGCCGAGGCAACGTTGCCGCTCGCCGAGCGCGCCGCCTAGCTTGATGAAATGGCGAGAAGACGGCATGACCGCAGGCTATGATCCGTTTCCTGGTTCAGGCACTCCTGCTGACTGCCGTCTTCATCGCCGCGTGGCGCGCAGGAGGAAAGCCGGAAAAATATGTCGCAACCATCTATTTCTCGATGCTGGTCGTGGGGTCCGCCCAAGCTCTGCTCTTTCTCCCAGCAACGCAGGCCGACTACGAAGAACTCTATTACTTCCGTTTCATGCTCGATTTTGCAGCCTTGGGCGGGGTTGTCTTCGCAGCCTTGCGCTATGATCGCTGGTGGACGCTATGGGTAGGCTCAGTGCAATTCATCGCCGTGATGGCCCATCTGTTGCGGGCAATGGACATGCCGATCCCGCCTTTGGCCTACGCCGTAATGGAGCGTTGGCCGGTATGGATTGCCATAGTTCTCACCGCGCTCGGAACCTATCTGCACAACCGGCGGTGGAGCGCGACCCGCACAGATACCTGACCTCGCTATTGTCGCCGATTGACGAAGCTCCGGCCGAGCTTGCATCGCGACTGCTGTATCGCTTCGGCTCAATCGGCCGCATCGTTCAGGCATCAGACAATGAGCTGCGGCAGTCGGCCAGCCACGGGGAAAGGTGGGTCGAGGCTCTGCTGATGATTCGCCGCCTTGTGCATGACGGGGTACGAGAAGAGCTCGTCCGGACACGTCTGGGAGAGGATCGCAGCGCGCTCTTCTCGTATCTCCTCATGACGATGAAAAATTTGCCCGAAGAGCGGATGATTGCGATCTTCGCCGATGCTGAAGCCTTCGTGATCGCCGAAGAGGTCATTGCCGAGGGAGGCGGCTCCCACGTGCTGATTACGCCCCGCAGAATTCTCGGCCGGGCAATGAACCTGGATGCGCGGCGGATATTGCTGGCGCATAATCACCCATCAGGGTGCGCCGAGCCCAGCAGTCTCGATGTCGAGCATACCCTTGTCCTTTGCCGCCAGGCACGCGAACTCGGGATGGTGATCGAAGATCACCTGATCATCGGTCAGAGCAAGGTCGTCAGCATGAAAGACAGGGGGCTGGTTTGAGCGATCGGTCGCCATATGATTCCCAGCTTCGCGCTGAGCAACTTTACCGTGCCGCTGAAATCAGGGCTGTCGATACCGTTTCCAGTCAGGACCAGTTGCCAGCCGATTTTTCGGATGCACCGAGCAATTCGCGGCTGGCAAACCTTGCCTACCGCGAACTCGAACGGCGCGATGTTCGCAGCCGCTATCTTCCCGCTGATCTCGGACACGATACCGGATGGAGCATCTTGCTCGATATCCTGATTTGCGATTTCCAAGCGAAACCGATCAAGGTCACAGACAGTGCGTCGCGCTGGAAGCTTTCCGAGGCAACCGCCGCCCGTCAGATCGCCGGGCTTATCGAAGTGGGCATGATCACGCGGGTGCTGGGGCAGAACGCCGACGAGACGGCGATTCTTCGGCTCACGAATTATGGGCGCGAGGTTCTTCAACGGATCTTGACGCTGCTGGACTGAGCGCTCTGCGGTAAGTCTGCAATCATTGCTGCCTCGATCGTTCTGGTGCTGTCTCATGCGGAGCAGCATCGATGAGACTTTGCGAATTTGTGCCGCTTTCGCGCCAAGGTAGACTTCATTCCGGCAAAACGTCCTGCCGATGCCGTCAATCAGGCATTTTCAGCGCACCGTGAAAACGCCGGCTTGATGATCTGCTGCTGGGCCGCTTCGCTCCACCGCCAGCGCTCTGGCTCCAGCTAGCGATGGGCGATCCAACTAATCTGCAAGGTGCACCTATGCAGGAGCGCTGCCAACCGGACCGCGCGCATCGGCGCCCTGGAGATATGCGGGAATGCGCCAAATGGGCGTCTGACAAAGAGATTGCGCATGGTGGGTGGGGGCACGACCTGGTGGCTACAGCGCCGGCCCAGCGGACGGGTTCATGAAGTCCCTGAACGGCCAGGGATCAGCAGGGCCGCGAAGACATCCTCTCCAGAATGCCGGCGAGGGCGAGGCTTTGGAACATCTTGGAGGTTTGTCGGGGCGAGGCTGTTTCCAACTATTCCGACATCGTTGGACAACAAAACACGGGGCCCGGAATTAGCTCGGCAGCATCGTTACGCCGCACCGGCAAGCAGCGAAAGCGGGTTTCGCACGAATGGGTCAGTTCACCTGCAATCCGTATCCGGTCGGATGAGCTTCCTCGCGGGATACTCCGTGTTCATCGGCCAAATGGTCAATCAAAGACTGGACGTGGCCCACCGCCACCCAGTCCCGCTTCAGCGCAAGATCACTCTGCAAGGCGTGTAGCCATCCCAATTCTCTCTTCGTCAACATATCCGATCCTGACCTTAAGCGCCGGATTATCGTACCCGTGGGAGCAATCATCGAGATTGAACTCCCTTTAGCACAGGACCGAGCTAGCGGCCAGAGGCTGAAAGAAGGGCCACCCAAGCTTAAGCATTTCTACAATTGGCCGCGGACATTTTGTCTGGCCATGCATCCGCTAAATGCGACGATACTAAGGGAAAATACGCAACCCCTAATTTGCCGTTTACCATGTTTTACGTGGGAAACTCCATGGCATCGAAAAGGGGAATGTCATGCAAGATAAGAACTTCCACGCCGAAAAGGTTGCGCTTCATTTCGTCGAGGCTGACGCGCAGCGCCGCGCTGAACTGATACGGGTTGGTTACTCGCTTGGTCATCATTGCGAGATCTATTCTGACATGTCGGAACTCGCGGCGCACCCGCCGCGCTCGGGCCTCATCGTAGTTAGCGACATCGGCGAGAATGGCGGCATAGCTGCGGTACTTGACCGACTCCTCAGCCTCGGGATCTGCCTGCCGGTTGTGGCGACGGCGTATAAGCCGACGCCCTCGCAGATTGTCGAAGCCATCAAGGATGGTGCGCTTGATTTTCTGGTCTTGCCGCTGACCGCAGACCGACTGGCCAGGACACTTTCAAGAGTGACCAAGGAAGTGCACAATATTGTAGCTCTTCGCGAACGGATCGTATGCGCCCGCGACCGTATGTCGCGGCTTTCGGGCCGGGAGCGCGAGGTTCTCGAAGCCTTGACCAGCGGCGGGTCGAATAAGGATATTGCCCGCACGCTTTCCATCAGTCCGCGCACTGTCGAAATTCACCGCGCTAATATGATGAACAAGCTCGGCGCCCGTCATGCTGTCGAAGCTGTTCGCATCAGCCTGGAGGCCAGGCAAGAACCGTTGATGCAGATCGCGGAGGCGGCCTGAGCGGCGATGCGGCCGATCGGTAGGGAGAAGGGGAGGGATCTGCGCGGAGACGCGGTCATGCTCATGGCTGAGGGTGGAAAGCAAAGTGCGAGCGGCGCTAAGGCTGACAGTCATCCGGCCTCGTAACCGCGGACGAGGCGAACGTTTTGTCCGTTTTAGTCCGACGGGTCGGTATCGGGGACTTTGTTCATCAAGGTTATCCAGATCCCTAATCCCCTAACCCCGGATATGTCTGATGTGGGTCAGCAAAAAGAGGGTTATCGCGCGCTGATTGGCAGACAGGTTCAGCAATCTGCAGCAGACCTCGCCGATGAGGGCCCGCCAACGGGAAAATCAATATGGTTCAGATAGGTCGAAAAAGGCCGCGACAATCCGGCTGAATGAAGGCTGAGAAAGGAGGATTGCTAATCGAATCCATCCTGCTTCCCACGTGCCGCCGCATGAAGGGTTGGGGGCGTTCGGCACACCCGGAGCAGCAAGCCGTGCGGAAAAGCCTTAACGCCCCCGAGCCCTTCAATAAGGGCGGTTAGCTAACATGCAATTAATTGTCCTGTAATTCTCCGGAAAAAGGAAGATGAATTCATAAGGCGAACATTTCTTCGCTCATGAAGATAGATCCTGACGATCGGGCAGCGTCAGGAGGCTGCCGCGATGGACCGGCGGAACCCGATCCAATACCCGCCGAGGGCTTCTATTGGCGAACCGGGCAAAGAATGGCGAGGCACCTAATGATGCCCTCAACGAACCTTGCGCTCATCGCGCTTGCGCAGCTCGATCCGAAGCGAACGGGCTTCGTATCCATCACCACCGCCAGGCAATTCCGTTTCGGGTTTTTTCAAAGTAAAGTCGCCGCCCAACGAAGCCATGTTCGGACGTGAGGCGATCGAGCCGTGCCGTTGCCTTCACCGGCCCCCCTGACCCCTCCACCCGTTCAGCAAAGCCAAGGGTGGATGTGCACAATTTACAGAAAATTAGGGTTGCACTGGCAGGGAGGCTCGCGTAATTGAAAAGTTGTAATAACCTAAGGCGGAGAACGAATATGAAGCTCAACAAAACGGTGCTCGGCCTCGGCGCTGCTGCTCTGATCGCAGGTCCCGCAGTCGCTCAGGTTGCTGCAATGCCGACGATTGCTCCGCTTTCGGGTGATGAAAGTGAACTGTCCGGCGGAAGCGCTATCATCATCGGTTTGATTGGTGCCGCGGCAGTGGTCGGTGGTATCCTTTTGGCCTCGGACAGCGACGATACGCAATTGCCCGTCAGCGGCTAACTCGTGGTTCTTAATGCCCGCAGGAGGGGGTCGTGGTTCGCCGCGGCCCCTTTTTTGTGGGCGGCTTGTCAGCCTGTCGGTGCAGCTTCTGCGCCTCGGTCGCTGACCGAAAAAGGCCGATGAAAGCGCATGCGCACAACATCCAATCGAAAATTATTGAGCCGAACAGGACGGGACCTGCCTTTATGATCTGGTGCCGACTGTGCCTTTTTCTGGTTGGTATGTTCATCTTTGTGGTCGCTAACCTCGCACCCGGCACGGTCGCTATCGGGTTAGGCCATGACAAACTCAATCACGCGCTTGCGTTTGCGTGTCTGACGCCGTTGGCGGCCTTCGCATTTCCGCAAGCGGGTCTCATCAGCCTCCTGTTCGCTCTCATGCTGTTCAACGCCGGGATCGAACTCACGCAGGCAGCGCTCGCTTTCGGGCGCGAGCCTGATCTGGTCGATTGGGGAGTGGGGGTCTTAGCGACGCTGCCTGTTCTTGGAGCGGTTGCGATTTACCGATTTGCGCGTACCGCGCGCGCTAAGGAATGACGGCCGTTCAGGCCGATCTCACCTTTCTGATCCGCAGACAGATGCTTGAGCCGCTGCAGGCACGGCAAGTGCCCAGCATGCGGCCATTTTGCACTGACAGATCTCTGCATGCCGGAGTTAGGGTCGTATCCATCCGGCGGGGGCCCGCCTTGCCTGGTTAGGCAGCGAGCGCTCTTAAGCGTGCTCTTAAGAGTGTGCTTTGGAGCGGTCGATGGGTCAGGTGACGGTGTTTTCGGGGCCGGAGCGGCGCCGGCGGTGGAGCGATGAGGAACGGCTGCGGATCGTGGCCGAGGCGTTTGCGCCGGGCGCCAGGGTTGCCGATGTTTGCCGCCGCCATGACGTCTCTTCGGGTTTGATCTACACGTGGCGGCGCAAGCTGCGCGGGGCAGGTGCGGCGCAGGAGGCCGAGGCGCCCGAGGCGTTGCCGGCGCCGGTGTTTGTCGAAGCAGTGGCGGATGAGGACGCAGCCCACTCAGTCGAGCCCCCCGCGATGATCATCGACCTGCCACGCGGCAAGCGGCTCAGCATTTATCCCGCGGCATCGCCGGCGCTGGTTTCTGCCGCGCTGAAGGGTTTGCGATGATCCCTCCCGGCGCGCGGGTGTGGATCGCACTCGGCCACACAGATATGAGGAAGGGCATGCAGGGCCTGGCGCTGCTGGTGCAGCAGGGGCTCAAGCGTAATCCGCATGGCGGGGATCTGTTCGTGTTCCGCGGCCGCGCAGGCTCGCTGATCAAGATCATTTGGCACGACGGGATCGGCATGTCGCTCTACGCCAAGCGGCTCGAGAAGGGCCGGTTCGTATGGCCTGCCGCCAGGGAAGGAACGGTGTCGCTGACCCCCCCGCAACTTTTTGCGCGCGCGCGGGTATCTGAACTCTGCGCAGCCTTTCCCGTTTATCCCGTCCTTTAAGGACATGCCGCGATTGGAGACTGCGTGGAACGCCGATAGCGCGTCGCGCAAACGGCCGAACAAAGATAGATATCTGTGACGAATCTCAAGTTCGGATCATGCAGAAGGAGGCATCACAGCTTATTTTGCTCCCAGCCCGGTGGCGATCACGCGCAGCGTTTTCAGGGCGACCAGAATATCGAGCCAGAGCGAGATGTTCTTGATGTAATAGAAATCATATCTCAGCTTGGCGAGCACGTCAGAGACGTCGGTCACATGGCCCTGGTTTACCTGCGCCCATCCGGTGATTCCCGGGCGAACAATGTGCCGATAGGAATAAAACGGCAGCTCCGCTTCGTACCAATCCGACAGAGCACACGCTTCCGGGCGCGGGCCTATGAAACTCATCTCGCCGCGCAAAACGTTGAACACCTGCGGCAGTTCATCCATCCGTGTCTTGCGCAGGAAACGGCCCAGTCTGGTGATCCGGTTATCCTCGCTCTTGGTCATGGCGTCTTCGCGCTGCTCGGGCCCGCTGTCCAGGTGGCGGCGATCGCTCATCGTCCGGAACTTGATCATCCGGAACGCCTTGCCTCTGAAGCCCATCCGCTCCTGAATAAAAAAGGCGGCGCCTGGAGAGTCGAGCCGGATGAGGAGCGCCACTATGGCAAAGAATGGCAGGCACAGCGGGATTAGAGCCAGTGCACCGACGATATCGATCAACCGCTTGACCGACGCATAGGACACATTGGGGATCAGCGATCCGAGTTCGTTTTCACTGAGATGCGCAATCTTGACCTGACCGGACTGCATCTCGGCGATTTGACGGAAGTGGTAGACCGGAATGCCCGCAAGGGCCGCCTTGGCGAACAAACGCTCACCCCGCTCCGAATGGGGATAATGCAAGTCGGCAACGATCGCACCGTCGCGCCAACCGGTCTCGATCAGCTGTTCCAGATCGGAAAGTGACGGAGCCGGATGAAAGTGACCGCCAAGCGCAATCTCTTTGGCCCGGCCGCCCAAGACCACGACGTGCGGGCGAAACAGCCTTCGCCCATAGACTGCCAGCAGAAAGCTGGCAGTGACAGCGAAGGCCGCGCCGGTCGCGTAGTAGGAACCTGAATAAGGCACCCTAAGCAGGGCGACCACCGTGAACACGCCGGTGAACACCAGCATGTTGACCGGCAGCACATAAGAGAGATGGCGCGCATTGGCGTGAGCCTTCAAACGCGAAAGGATGTACCAGGCAAGAATGATCGAGATTGCGAGCGCCGCCGTGCTTTCGACAAAGGCGCCGGCGAGAAGTGGGCGATCAAGCACGCTCCACAATGTGAGGGCCGGAGCGAACGCACCGGCAAACACGAGGGGAAGCTCGAAACGCGCGAAGAATTTGACATTGCGGTGCGGCGCTACGGCCGCAAGGCTTGATGAGCCAGAACCTTTCAGCTCCTGCTCGGTGAGTGCTGCGGCTGTATCTGCTGAAATTTCATCATGATCTGGCGTTGAGGGCAGGGCGGCGGCGACCTTGATCGCGAGCTTGACGGCGCGTGCCTCCTTCTTCTCATCCTCAATCTTGAAATCAGCCCCAAGATCGTAAGCCGCAGGAGCGGCTTTCGACGCATTACTCACTGGTAGTCCCCCGATTGCTTTACGCTGGCTCTGGCGGCCTTCAGATGGCTTGTTGGCACGCTGACCTTGGTTTGTTTTCCCATGAAGTCAAGCAACACCATGGCGCGGCGATCGGGCGAAAGTTGCCCGATTTCGCCGATCAAACCGGTAAAAGACCCGGCCATGATTTCGACCGTCGCGCCGGCTACAAAATTGTCTGTCAGGGCGATGATGTCGTCGGTATCGCAAGCGGCGCGCAATTGCGTCATGACGCCGCGAGGGACGGGCGCGAGCTTTGCGCCAAAGCGCACGAGCCGGGACACCCCGTAGGTCGAGTTGACGAGCGACCACGGCGCAGATGTTTCCGGGTAGGACACAAACAGGTAGCCGGAAAAGAATGGGCGGATCTGTTCGCGAAATTTGCCGCCGGACGCGATGGTGCGCTTTTCCATCGGCTGAAACGTGGCAAAGCCCTGCCGCGCGAGATTGCGCTTTGCGATAAGATCGGAATTTGGCTTCACTTGTGCCAGAAACCATTCGGCCATACCGTCGCCCCATGAATTGCTTACCCTTAAAAATTGTCATTATTGGGTATCCTAGGTTGCCGCCACATGTTTGCGATGGGTTGCGTCGGATTGCGGCGGATGGAGGGCTGGGCACGGCGCGGCGAGTGGCGCCTTTCTGGCGTTTGGCACTACAGGGAGTATGGCCGCCGTTCACCGCATTCCTGAACGAAACGGCTTGCCACCTGAACCGCCGGCTGTATTGCTCAAAATTGAACGCAATGCTGCTTTTGAGCTCCTTTGCCGCACCCCTCATCCTTCGGCCCACCGCGATGGTGCGGCTGTGCGGTAGCTTTGGGGCTAGCATCCGCCGGTGACGAGCCGCGCTGAGCAGCTCCGCGAAGATGCGCGGCTTCGTGCCTTGCGGCTGATCGAGGCCAATCCCAAAATCACGCAGCGCGAAATGGCAGCTGAACTCGGTATCAGCATTGGGGCCACCCATTACATGTTGCGGGCGCTGGTAGAGCGGGGATTGCTGACGGCCAGCCGGTTTAGCGCTTCGCGTAACAAACAGGCCTATGCCTACATGCTCACCCCGCGCGGAGTTGCGGAGAAGACGGCGATTGCGGCGCGTTGTCTGGTTCGCAAGCGCGAGGAATATGAAGCCTTGCGCCTCGAGATCGAACAGTTGGGGGCGGAGCTGGCAGGTGACAGTGCTCAGGGCGAGCCAGCGGCTGGCAGCCGACCGGCGCTCAGAAGTGACCGCAAGGACTGATGCTAGTGTCCGGTAGTTTGCGTTATCGGGCTAATAGCTGCTCCGTAATATTCATTATCTCGTAACTTGAGTTTGCCTCACTGGCCCAAGGAGGCCAGGGCAACCAACGCGTCTCGCTTTAGGATCTCCAATCGATGAAAATACTGATAGTAGCTCCTTACAGCGCCATCCCCTTAGGCAGCTATGTTAATCGGTTTTCCCATCTTGCCGAAAAATGCGCATTGCGTGGACACGAAACAACCTTTGTTACAAGTCGCTTTTCACATAGTATGAAGAAATTCCACGAATGTGAGGCGGCTAGGAGTGTAGAAAACCTTGAGGTGGCTTTGATCGATTGCCGCGCGTATCGCTCGCATGTTGGTATCGGACGCATCTTGAACCTGATTGATTTTCACAGGAATTTCGACATTCGCTTCTCGGATATCGACGAATTCGACCTTGTCTATTCCGCTTATCCGCCCATTGGGCACGGCATCTCGATTGCCCGGCGCAGAAATCCCGAGAAGACCAAATTCCTCGTTGATGTTCAGGATGTTTGGCCGGAATCTTTCAGTTCTGTCCTGCCATCACTGCAAAGGATCCCATCAGGACTCTTGCCATTTTCTGGCGCGGCAAACCGAGTTTACCGAGCGGCCGACGGGCTTTTGGCGGTTTCGCAAACATATCTCGACAGGGCGAGGTCAGTAAACCATGACGCGAAGTCGCTCCTGGCCTATATCGGCACCGAATTCAACATGATCGACACGGTACCGAACCAAGGCGAAACTGTACGTCTTTTTTATATCGGGACGCTCTCGTACAGTTATGATATAGAGACCGTCATCAAAGCAGTGCACGAACTGCAATCGAAAGGTTTGCCGGTAGAGTTGAATATATTTGGCGAGGGGCCTGATCGCACCAGACTACAAAGCCTTCCTCATAGTGGAACAACGTTCCATGGCCTCCTTCCTTATCAAGCGATGGAGGCGGAACTCCGCTTCCAGCACATTGCCGTAAACGCCATTCGCGCGAAAGCCCCGCAAAGCGTCACGAACAAGCTTTGCGATTATCTCGGCCTCGGCTGCCCCTTGCTGAATTCACAGCAGGGGGAAGAAGTCAAAGGATTGTTGTCAAAGCGCGTCCATCGAAACTATCGGGCGGGTGACGTCAACTCGGCTTGCGCAGCGATCTCCGAAATGATCGAGAGCCCGGAGACCCGCGCAGTGTGGAAAGCTGATCCGACATTTTCCCGAAACGTGATTTCCGAAACCATTATCGACTTTATTGAAACCCTCTAGGCCATAGCTGTTGATGTCATGAATGCTCTAAAGTGGAAGATCTTTCTATCAAATAACCTTCCGACAGGCTTGTTTTTGCTTTTGTCTCGAATCTACCGGCTTGGAGCAGTCGTTTGGTCAAAGCTACCCGGGATCAATGCTTCACAGAAGGGCTTGGCAATTCGTGTTGCGCAGCGCTCGCTTTCGGAAGCCGACCACGAGCTGCTGACTCATCAAAGTGATCCGAGGCTGCGTCACTGGAACGAAGCGTTTGCCGCGTATGAGGATAGGGACGCGAAGCGCGTGCTCGACCTAGCCTGGGTGCATAAACCCGTTGGTGGCAATTTCGGAGATTGGTTGTCCCCCTACCTTGTCCACGGAGCTTCAGGGACCGCTTTGAACCACGTTGATCTAGGGGCCGCGCGGAAGAGGCAGCATATCTTGTCGCTGGGATCGATAATATCCCAAGCGAACGCGAATTCGGTCGTGCTGGGGTCTGGTATCAACTCAATCAAGGACGCGATCAATCCCGCCGCGAGATACTTAATGGTGCGCGGACACATTACCCGCGAGGCTCTACCGGCAAATGCACGATCGCAGGATATACCCTGCTGCGATCCGGGATTCTTCATTCGAGAATTATACCAACCGCACCCGGTCGAGAATAATCGCTCGAGCCGACTGCTCATTCCTCATGTCAATCACCAGCGGCTATTTTCGACTATCCACAATCCTAATTTCGAATTGCTGAGCGCGAATGTCAGTCGTCCGCTGGATATTGAAGCCTTGATCGATCGCATTGCTGCGGCGGACGAGGTCGTTACCAGTGCAATGCACATCTTTGTGACATGTTGCGCCTATGGCGTCCGTTGTGGACTGATAAAGCCAGTTGTGGCGGATGTCATCGTGCCAGGAGACGGCATAAAATATCGGGACTGTATGACCCCTGTAATCTCAAGCGATTTTGCGCCGCAGTCTGTAGAGATTCGAGAAGGTTTTCGGATTGAAGATGAAGTTGGAACTAAGGTTTTCAATATCGACTTCGCCCACATCCAGAAATCATTCTCGCTCTATCGGTCCTTCTTGAAGGGTATTTAAGCGGATATGCTTCTTCTTTTCATTACAGTGACGCTATTTGTATTATACTGCACTAGTGAGTCGCTAGCAAATGCGCCAAGGCACGCAGGATTTAAAATTAAGCAATTCCCGCTGGGTCTTATGCTCTCCAACCAAGTATACAGTCTGAACCGGTTCAACGGGTTTTTAATAGCGCCACTACTTGGCCTCTATGTGGACAATGGTGGAGGCGAGGAAAGCCTCAAAATTTTCGCCATAGCGGGCTGCACGTTATCAGCCGTATTGCTTGTGGCTATACTCAAACTTTGGCCACTTTTCATAAAGTTATTTACAAATATCCTCTTGGGTATTGAGCGAGACGGATTTTCAACTCGCGCTTTCAAAAGCCCATTCTTTAGCCGGGGAGAAATTGGATACGGCTTTGCGAACAGGAGAATAGATCTGCTTACCCTTTTTGCCCAGAGTTTCACCACCTCCTTAGCGATGCCCACCGCGTTCATACTCAACTTGCTTGCAATCAGGCTTCCAGAATATCAGGCCACTCTTGTACAGTCAGCGACTGTCATCAGTGGAATGGGAAATCTCGTACTGAATTTTTACATATTTCCGAAAGTTGCGCTATCTGAAACAAGAGGTGAGCCAGACGGGATATATTATTCAATATTGCTCGGGAAGATATTTGGGACAGGAGTTGTGTCCTCATGTATAATCGCCGTTATATAAACAATCATATAAAACCATTTTCCATTATCATCGGATTTGCTGCATCGATGCAGCTGTATATTGCGTACAATGCAATTGGCGGTGTTGATATTAATGTGTATTGGCTTCAGGCCCCTCATCTCGACTACGCGATACCGAGGTACTATCAGGAACCCGTTTCGTGGGGACTTATCAAATTCCTAACAAACTTGGAAAGGTCTGAGTTTCTCTTTGCGTTCAGTCTCGCGGTCCTATCGATCGCCATTCTCCGCCTCGGAGTGGTTGGCGGATTAATTCTCTACGCATCCTTCCTTTCTCCATTCGGCGTCATGATGGAGTTCAATGTCTTGCGTCAGTGCTTGGCGACAGTTTTTCTGACCTTCTTCATCTTGGCCATTTTGTCTGAAAAGCGGATAGCCGCGGCAACTTGGGGCGTGCTGGCCATCCTGTCCCACAATTCAGTTTTATTGATCGGTGGGTTTTTGCTATTTATGAATTACTATTCACTTTTTAGCAGAAAATGGAAGGTTATATCAGTGCTGGCCGTGATATTACTTACCGGCATACTACAAATATACGACGGGATAGATTTTATTTTGGGATCTAGGGTTGATTCTTATTCCTCTATTATTCGGCGCGATGGTTTACAAGATTTGATCTATTTCGGATTTGCTATGGCATTTTCGCTTCTCCTCTTTTTTAAAACCCAGCAAAGGAAGTGGCGCCCCATATCCGTTGGGCTCGCCGCAGCTTTACTTTTCACGGTAGTTGTTTGCTCGCTGCTTTCGCTCGATACTTGGGTTTACGGCCGCATGGCGATGACGGTGGTTGTCATTTGTCATTTTCTCTTGCTCTACGATGTTTGGGAAACGAGGCGGGTCGGACTGATGGGTTTGCTCTTCCTGTTCAGTATGATTGTCATCAACGGCCTAACCATCTTGTTCCACCCCGGGGCCCTGTCTATGGTCCAGCCTTATGGTGACTGACACCGCGCCTGGTTCGGCGGTACGCGACTCTGCGGAGGTTGTGAGGGGGTATGTGCAAAAATGCTGTCCGCGATCGATGCGAGAGTGCTGAAGATGCTGGTCAAGCGCCTTTTCGATTGTTGTGCCGCGATTTTGGCGCTCTTGGTATTTGCCTTGCCGATGCTCCTTGTCGCGTTGGTGGTGCGGATTAAGCTGGGATCACCGGTGCTTTTCACGCAAGTCAGGCCCGGCCTCAACGCGGATCCGTTCACAATGCTCAAGTTCAGGACAATGTTGGATACTGTGGACAGTAAAGGCGAACCGCTGCCTGACCAGAAGCGACTGACCTCGTTCGGGCGGTTTCTTCGATCGACCTCGCTCGACGAACTGCCTGGCCTGATCAACGTTCTGAAGGGAGATATGAGTCTGGTTGGGCCGCGTCCGCTGCTTATGGAATACCTGTCCCTCTATTCGCGAGAGCAATCTCGTCGACATGAAGTGCGCCCGGGAATCACCGGCTGGGCTCAAATCAATGGGCGCAATGCCCTGTCCTGGCCAGAGAAATTTGCGCTCGACGTCTGGTATGTCGACAATCAGAACTTCCTGCTCGATTTAAGGATCTTATGGGCAACCGTCGCCCGCGTCATTCGCCGCGACGGGATCAGCGCAGAGGGAGAGGCAACCATGAGCCGTTTCGCCGGAGATCCGGAATGAGCTTGCTTGGCGTCTATGGCGCATCTGGCTTTGGGAGGGAGGTGATGGCGACGCTTTACCCGTCCGTACTGCGAGGCAGAGAAGCTGTGTTTATTGACGATGCCAGCAGTCCTGCAATCGTCAACGGACGACGCTGCATGAAATTTGACGATTTTGTCGCTAAGGCCGGCGAAGGATCAGCAGTGATCATCGCCGTTGCAGATTCCGCAATACGGCAGAAACTTGCTGAAAAATGCTCAGTGTGGAATATCTGGTTTGAGACAGTTAAGGCCGCCAACACCGTCGTGATGGACCATGTCAGTGTCGGTGATGGCTCGATTCTCTGTCCGTTCACTACTCTGACATCGAACATTACCATTGGTAGGCATTTCCATGCCAATATCTATTCCTATGTCGCGCATGATTGCGTGATCGGGGACTTTGTTACCTTTGCTCCGTCGGTAAAGTGCAACGGCAATGTCCACATCGGAGACCATGCCTATATCGGCACAGGCGCACTCATTCGGCAGGGTACGCCTGACAAGCCGCTGGTGATCGGGCGGGGCGCGGTAGTCGGGATGGGAGCCGTGGTGACAAAGGACGTGCCGGCCGGGGTTACGGTGATCGGCAACCCGGCAAGACCAATGGAAAGGCGATAGCGAATGCGCATCTATCTCAGCCGCCCGCATATGTCGGGCCACGAAGAAGCTCGTGTAGCTGAGGCCTTCGCATCCAATTTCGTCGCGCCGATCGGGCCGCAGCTCGATGCGTTCGAGGTGCGCGTGGCGGAATATCTTGGTGGCGGACTACATTGTGTAGCTCTGTCGTCCGGCTCTGCGGCGTTGCACCTTGCACTGCGAATCGCCGGGGTCGGTTCAGGAGACGAGGTCTGGATTTCCTCCATGACCTTTGCCGGGGGCATCTTTCCGCTGAATTACATGGGTGCCCGCCCGCGCTTCTTCGACCTCAATCCTGCGCGCTGGACGCTAGATGTTGATCTGGTCGAGGAGCAGATTGAACTGGCCGCGCGGGAAGGTCGTCTACCACGCGCAATTCTACCTACCGAACTCTATGGACAAAGTGCAGCAATCGATCGGCTTGAAAGTCTCGCAGCGCACTACGATGTGCGGCTGATCGTGGATTCCGCTGAAAGCCTAGGCGCCTCGATGGAAGGCGACAGGAAGGCTGGGACTGGCGGAGATGCGTCGATCTTGTCATTCAACGGCAACAAGATCATCACCACTTCTGGTGGGGGAATGCTAGTCACTCGGCATCGCGAATGGGCTGACCAAGCGCGCTTTCTTGCCACTCAAGCACGCGATCCTGCGCCGCACTATGAGCATTCAACCTTCGGCTATAATTACCGGCTTTCAAATATTTGCGCAGCCATTGGCTTAGGTCAAATGGAAGTGCTTGACACGCGCGTCGTCCGCCGAAGAGAGATTTTCGCACGCTATCATGCCGCTCTTACGCAGCCGGGTGTGGAGTTCATGCCTGAACCAGAGGCATTATACTCGACGCGCTGGCTGACTGCCTTGACCATCGACCCGGAACAAACAGGCGTGACCCGTGAGGATGTGCGCCTGATGCTGCTCGATTACCAGATTGAGGCGCGGCCGCTCTGGAAGCCGATGCATATGCAGCCGCTTTTTGCAGGGGCACCCTATCATGGAAGCGGTGTGGATGAGCGCATGTTTGCAGATGGTCTGTGCCTGCCTTCGGGCAGCGATATGACGGATGATCAGCAAGACGAGGTGATTGAACGGATCCTCGCGATTTTGGGTAAATGACCTGACGCAAGGGTCAGATAGGTGTTTTCATGTTTGCGCGGCCAGTCCGCTGCTGTCTCAGTGAATTTCGACACTTCAGTCATCTCTTGATCCGCTACTGCCGCTCGCCGAATCTCCGCGGGCTAGGTCCGCCTGCTGCAGTTACCAATCGAGCCAAAGAAATGTTGCCTGATCTCTCATCAGGCTGAGCCCGGAATTTGATTGTGCTCGCCAGTCTGCGGCCCCCTCGTGTATACGTTCGAGTTGACCGCCCCTAGGCGATCATTGTTCGTCGCTGTCAGCCGGACCTTCCCCGCTAATGCCCAATCACCGCATCGGATAACGCGTCATGAAACCCCACAAAAGGCAGCTCTCCCAGTTGCGGCGGTCACAGAAGGTCGCGATCCAGCTACTTTGCGATACTGCCGTGATCATCGCGGCATTCATTGCCGCGATGCTCCTAAGACTGGACGAGGCTGCATTTCAGAATAGGCCAGAGGTATGGCCAGCGTTGGCCATTGCCCTGATCTCTACCCTGCTTGCTCTGAATTTTCTTGGCGTCTATTCGACCTTGGTCCGGTTCGTGACCGGGAAGATACTGATGCCGGTGGTGAAGGCATCCCTTGTTGGCATCGCAGCGCTCTATCTCGCAGGCTTTGCCCTTGAGGGAGGTATCCCTCGTTCCGTTCCGATCATGTTTGGGGTGATGGTCTTTCTCGGCATCGGTGGATCGCGTTTTGTCGCGCGCACCCTTTTGCGCCAGCCCATCCAGCGACACCGGCGCCCAGTGATCATATATGGTGCCGGCGAAGCTGGCCTCCAGCTTTTGAACTCTCTTTTCCATGGCAAAGACTATGCGCCAGTTGCTCTGATTGACGACGAGCCGAGCCTTCAAGGCCTAACAATTAGCGGGCTGCGTGTTCATTCCGCTGAGCGGATCGCCGAATTGGTCGAGGCTACAGGCGCTCAAGCCGTTTTGTTAGCAATGCCCAGACTCAGCCGGGAGAAGCGCCGCGAGATTGTGGCGGGTCTCGAAGATATGCAGCTCGAGATCAAGACGATCCCCCCGATAGCAAATGTGATAAACGGCACCGCCAAGATCACCCAGCTCAGAAACGTAAGAGCAGAAGACCTGCTGGGGCGTGATCCCATTGAGCCAATTGCCGATCTGCTAGGTAGAAATATTGCAGGAAAAACCGTCATGGTGTCTGGTGCAGGCGGTTCGATCGGCAGCGAGCTATGCCGCCAGATAATGTCCCAAAGACCCGCGAAACTCATCCTTTTCGAAATTTCGGAATTTGCGCTTTACACGATCGAGACCGAGCTTGCTGGCATTGCTGCGCAATCAGAGCTTGGCGTGGAAATCATTCCCGTGCTCGGATCGGTCCAGGACAGCCAACGCGTCGAGGCTGTGCTAAAGTCGTTCGCTGTGAACACGATTTATCACGCTGCGGCTTATAAGCATGTGCCTCTGGTAGAAGACAACATCATCGAGGGCATCCGTAACAATATTTACGGCACATACGCGATCGCTTGCGAAGCCAACAAGTGCGGCGTCGAGCACTTCATTCTAATCTCCACCGACAAGGCTGTCCGCCCGACCAACATCATGGGGGCAACCAAGCGCATTGCCGAGTTGGTTTGTCAGGCTCTGAGCCGAGAATATCCGAACACTGTCTTTTCGATGGTTCGCTTCGGCAATGTCCTCGGCTCTTCCGGATCGGTTATCCCAAAGTTCCGGGCGCAAATCGAAATGGGCGGGCCGATCACCGTCACTCACGTAGACATTACCCGATACTTCATGACTATTCCCGAAGCGTCACAGCTTGTGATCCAAGCTGGAGCAATGGCGAGGGGCGGCGATGTTTTCATCCTTGATATGGGGGATCCGGTGAAGATCATGGATTTGGCCATCGAAATGATCAAACTTCACGGACTGGTGCCGTCTTTAAGCGAACAATCTCACCAGCCCCTTCAACAGGAGGGGGTCATCCCGATCTGTGTCACTGGCCTGCGGAAAGGTGAAAAGCTCTTTGAGGAATTGCTGATTGGGAATAATCCCTCACCCACGATCCATCCGCGGATTATGTCAGCTTCGGAGCGGTCTTTACCCATTGCCGACCTTGTCGATACACTGAAGAGGCTGGGACAAGCCTGCGAGGAATATGACGTGGCCAAAATCAGAAGCATACTCAAAGAACTGCCCATAGATTATATGCCTGCAGCTGACGCAGATCCCACCGACCTAGACTGGGGCAGGGACGAGATTGGACAACATGCGGTCCTGAAACAGGCAAGCTGAACGAGCATGGATGGAGCAAATGCGGCACCCCTTGCAAAGCTTCTCAGAAAGATTGCTCCTCATGGTCTTGCACCTCTTCTTCATGGTGACCAGAGGCCTGACGCTGGGGGTTAGGGCTGTGGTGCGCTCTGATGATGGCAAGTTCTTGCTGGTGCGACACACCTACACTCGTGGCTGGCACTTCCCGGGCGGAGGAGTCGAAAGGGGGGAAACAGCCGAAAGCGCGCTGTCCAGAGAGTTGCGCCAGGAGACGGGCCTTAGCCTAACCGGCGCGGCATTGCTTCACGGAGCCTTTTTCAACGCAGGCATTAGCAGGAGAGATCACGTCTTGGTCTACATATGCGATGCCAGTGGCAGCCTCTTGGAGGAACCGCGTTCTATCGAGATTGCTGAGGTGGGTTATTTTGACTTCCATGACCTTCCCGCTGGCACTGATCTTGGCACAGTTCGCCGAATGAATGAAATTCTTGAAGGCGCGCCGCCAACCGCTACGTGGTGAGCGAAACCACTACCCTGCTGCGCTCTGATGGCCCGCGCAGGGATGTAGGGTGACGTGACCCCCAGCTCTTTCCCCCAGCGGGGATTAGGGCCGGGCGGTTGTTTTGCGCATCAGCGCGGTTGAAGCAATGGGCTGCGTAGCGGAGCCCGTATGCGCGTGGGGGACGGTCTGCAATGTACTTTCGCCGGTATATCTACTACCAGACATTTTGCTCCGCCTGCTCGAGGTAACGCGCGAGCACATTCACTGACTTCCATCCTCCCGCGCGCATGATCGCCGCGGTATCGAACCCGCGCTTGAGCAGGTCCTGCGCCGCTCCAACGCGCATCGAATGCCCGCTGAAAGCGGAAATATCGGATGGGTCGAGGCCTGCCTTAGTAGCCGCATCCTTAATGATCCGCCGTACGGTAGTTGTCTCCAGACATCGATCGATCGCCTTCCCTTGGTAGATCGGGCAAAACAGCCAATCCGTATGTGACCCGCGGCGCTTGATCCATTCCTGCAGCAATTCAGCAGTGCTCTGCGAGGTAAATGGTATTCATCCGGCGGGGGCCGCCTTGTCTGGGTAGGTATTGAGCGCTCTTTAGCGTGCTCTTGTGAGCGCGCTTAAGAGTGGTCGATGGGTCAGGTGACGGTGTTTTCGGGGCCGGAGCGGCGCCGACGGTGGAGCGAGGAAGAGCGGCTGCAGATTGTGGCCGAGGCTTTTGCGCCGGGCGCCAGGGTTGCCGATGTTTGCCGCCGCCATGACGTCTCCTCGGGGTTGATCTACACGTGGCGGCGCAAGCTGCGCGAGGCAGGTGCGGCGCAGAAGGCCAGCGCGGCCGAGGCGTTGCCAGCGGCGGTGTTCGCCGAAGCTGTGCTGGACGAGGATGCGGTGGCAGTCAGCGCTGCCGAGCACCCCGCAATGATCATCGACCTGCCACGCGGCAAGCGGCTGAGCATTTATCCCGCGGCGTCGCCAGCGCTGGTTGCGGCTGCCCTGAAGGCGCTGCGATGATCCCTCCCGGCGCGCGGGTGTGGATCGCGCTCGGCCACACGGATATGAGGAAGGGCATGCAGGGCCTGGCGCTGCTGGTCCAGCAAGGGCTCAAGCGTAATCCGCATGGCGGGGATCTGTTCGTGTTCCGCGGCCGCGCAGGCTCGCTGATCAAGATCATCTGGCACGACGGGATCGGCATGTCGCTCTACGCCAAGCGGCTCGAGAAGGGCCGGTTCGTATGGCCATCGGCGAGTGAGGGAACGGTGTCGTTGAGCCCCTCGCAGCTGGCGTGCCTGCTAGAGGGGATCGACTGGCGTAACCCGCAGTATACATGGCGGCCGGCGAGGGCAGGATAATCGTCGCAGACCCGCATTTTGCCCTTGCAGCAGAGGGTAGATGATGATTCACTCGCCCTCATGGAAGCCGCCATTTCGCCCCTTCCGGACGATGTCGAAGCGCTCAAGGCGCTGCTGGTTTCCGCGCTCCAGAAGGCTGACGAAGCAGAGGCCAAGCTGGCCAACGCCCATGCCCGCGAGAGCGCCATCGAGGCGCTGATCGCCCACCTCAAGCTGCAGATTGCTAAGCTGAAGCGCGAGCAATACGGCCCCAGCGCCGAGCGCAGCCGCCGCCTGCTCGATCAGATGGAGCTGCAGCTCGAGGATCTCGAGGCTGACGCGGCAGAGGATGATCTGATCGCCGAGGAAGCGGCAGCCAAGACCACCACGGTCACCGCGTTCGAACGCAAACGCCCGGCAAGGAAGCCGTTCCCCGATCACCTGCCGCGCGAGCGCGTCGTGGTGCCCGCGCCCTGTTCCTGCCCGGCCTGCGGCGGGGATCGGCTCTCGAAGCTCGGCGAGGACGTCACCGAGACCCTCGAGGTCATCCCGCGCTCGTGGAAGGTGATCCGGACGGTGCGGGAGAAGTTCTCGTGCCGGGACTGCGAGAAGATCGCGCAGGCCCCGGCACCGTTCCACGTCGTTCCGCGCGGATGGGCCGGGCCAAGCTTCCTCGCGATGCTGATCTTCGAGAAGTATGGACAGCACCAACCGCTCAACCGCCAGGCCGAGCGCTTTGCCCGCGAAGGAGTGCCGCTCAGCCTCTCGACCCTTGCCGATCAGGTTGGCGCGGCTGCCCATGCGCTGATGCCGATCTACAAGCTGATCGAGGCGCATGTTCTGGCTGCCGCCCGGATCCACGGCGACGATACCACCGTGCCGGTCATGGCGAAGGGCAAGACCGATACGGCCCGATTATGGGTCTATGTGCGCGACGATCGCCCGTTCGCCGGGTCTGATCCGCCAGCGGCGCTGTTCCACTATTCACGCGATCGGCGCGGCGAGCACCCGCAAGCCCATCTCGCTGCATGGTCCGGGATCCTGCAAGCCGATGCCTATGGCGGCTATAACGAGCTCTACCGCGAGGGCCGCGACCCCGGTCCCGTGCTGGAGGCCGGATGCTTTGCCCATGCGCGCCGCAAGTTCTTCGAGCTGGCCGATGTCGTAAGCTCAGCTCGCAAGAAGAGCCGCGGCCAGCGCAGCAGCATGATCTATCCGATCGCGCTCGAAGCCGTGCAGCGCCTCGACGCCCTGTTCGACATCGAGCGCGCCATCAATGGCAAGACGCCCGCCGAGCGGCTCGCCGTTCGTCAGGAACTCAGCGCGCCGCTGATGGCAGAGCTCCACGCCTGGCTCACCGAGCAAGTTGCCAAGCTGTCGCGCGGCCATGATCTGACCAAGGCCTGCCTCTACATGCTCAAGCGCTGGGACGCGTTCAACCGGTTCCTCGACGACGGCCGCATCTGCCTCACCAACAATGCCGCCGAGCGCGCGCTCCGCTGCATTCCGCTCGGTCGCAAGGCGTGGCTGTTCTGCGGCTCCGACCGCGGCGGCCAGCGCGCCGCCATCATCTACACCCTGATCCAGACCGCCAAGCTCAACGATGTCGACCCGCAGGCCTGGCTCGCCGATGTCCTCGCTCGCATCGCCGATCACCCGGCCACAAGGCTCGATCAACTGCTGCCCTGGAACTGGGCGCCGCGTCCCAACGCCATCGCCGCCTGATGGCCGCGCCTTCGATCGTCTTCACGGCGGATTACGCCGCGCAGCGGTTCCGCGTCGATCTCGATATCATTGAGGAACTCGCCGAAGAGATGACGCCCGAGCTCGGGTGCCTGAGCGTCATCGACAGCACCGACGAAAATGCCCGCGCCGTCACCGCGTTCACACATCGAGGCCTCGAATACCTCGAAGACCTGCTCGACGATCGACGCTCAGAGTTCATGAAAAACCTCTGATCACACCGCGGTCCTCACCGGATGGATACTTATCACGCAACGCCACCAGTTCGGATCGCCGGGTGAGGAGTTCATATCCGAGGGCCAGCATCGCTCGGTTCCGCAGGCCCCACAGCGTGTCGGGCTCATTTGCCATGAACTGGTCCAGATAAGATCGGGTCAGCCCCTTGGCCTGCTTGGGCCGGATCGCGCGCGCCCGCTTGACCTTGCGAAAGGTGAGGTTGATTTCCTCGTCGTAAGTCGGATCGGGAATCTGGAGCAGCCTGTGTACCTTGCGGATTGCGTAAAGCCGCCGCTGAACGGTGGAGGGCGCCTTCTGTTCTCCCTGATCTTCAAGGAAGTGGCATACCATCTCCACGGACGCTGGGAACGGACGGTCAATGCCATTTTCGAAACACCATCGTTCGAAGGCCTCGACATCGGCACGATAGCTGCGCATTGTTGCTGGCGAATAAACACCTTCGAGACGCTTGAATTCTTGGCGCCAATCAGGCAGTTGAAATATGCTCTTTTTGAAATTCATATTGCCCATTATGAGCAATTTAGGTTTGAGGTCAAGTGATAACTGCTGAGCAAATCCGCGCTGGACGCGCTGCCGTGGGATGGTCGGCGGAGGAACTCGCCAAGACGGCCGGGATCGTGCGACGGACAGTCGTGGCAATCGAAGGAGGGCAAGGCCTTCCTTCCTCAAACGTGCGAACCTTACAGAAAATCAAGTTGGCTCTCGAAGCCGCCGGTATCGAGTTCATCGGCTCCCCAGCCGATAGACCGGGCATCCGCATCGGAACGCCGCCGGCACCCTGAACCACGCTGCAACCGGTTGCACTTGCTTACATGCCGGTACAGCCGCCCGCTCTGTCTGTGCTCGCTTCGAATTCTGTGCCGGCAGGCGCCTTGATTTCGCGCCCAGCACAAATCCCTTCCAGCACTCAAGAAGCCCGGCCGCGGCAAGCCGTTACGCTTCTGCCTCTCCGTCGTCCGCTTCTTCACTCTCGATCACCTCGATCACTTGCAGGTGCCTTTCACGTTCTTCGCGAAGATCCTTCAAAGTGTCCCTGATCTGCCGCCCGAGCATCCCTTGGTACCGACCGACCAGGTACTGGTTGGCAAGTGGCATGCTGCGGGCAGTACCGCCATTGGGATCGGGAAAGGTACCGTGAAATAGCTCAACCTGCTCCGCTTCGGCGGAGGCCAGACGACGCTCACGCCAGAACAGCATCGCGAGCCTTTCGACCAACATCAATTCCAGAGCTGTCATTGGCTCAAAATCCTCAATGAGCTCCGCGCGAAGCTCCATGAAGAGATCGCGGTTCTCATGCGCCGCGACAAAGCGGCTGCTCAGGACCGCATGCCGTGTTGCATTGGCGCTGCTGATGGCCCGGCCCTCAGGAGTGTTTGGGCCGGTGCTGCGTTGGGCGTTGCGACGGTTCGCTTCGATCTGTCTGCGGCTTGTCATGGCATAGGAGAGATCACGCCATTCGAAGCACGTAAAGCGTGCTCTTGCACTGATCTGGGGATTTCGGCGGGGTTCGGCGCAAAGCGCCTTATGTCCCGCTCAAGCGCGGGGTAGCGATAAAGCAAATGTTGCGAACCAAACGAACCCAATCGCGCATAAATCACCGCAAATGCATGATAACGTGCAGCACCGAACCTCCCCCTGCTGGCCCCCAAACATCGAAGCCCGTTCCCTCGCTCCGGCAGCACGGCCTGTGGACACAAAGCAAGCCAAGGCTCTTTCTCTGCCTTGCGCTCTCACCTAGTGCAAAGACGGCTATCCAACCTTCGGGAAGGTTTTTGAAAATTGAACAGCGCAAAGCAATTCGAATGGCGTTCGGCCAAGGCCGGATCCCGTAAGCCCGGCACGCCCGCTCCGCACTTGCGGTGGGTCTGGATCGGTCTGTTTGTCGCCGCTATCGCCCTACTGGGCGGTAGCTCGCGCCCCGATCCCATTCAGCATGCCTTGCTGCGCCCGCTCGCAGCCCTCTTCCTTATACCTGCACTGTACCATCTGCGGCTCGCTGACCTTGGCCGGGTGAAGGTCCTTGCAGCGCTGCTCGACATGACGCTGGTGTGGATGATCATCCAGCTGGTGCCGCTCCCGCCTGAACTCTGGCAAGGACTGCCGGGAAGGGGCATTATCGCCGAGATCGATCAGCTGGCAGGTATCGAAGCTGTATGGCGGCCCCTGTCCCTCGCACCCTTCCGCGGCCTTAATTCAGCTCTGGGCATGGTGATCCCGATCACCGCCCTGCTGTTGGCGCTTTCAATGAAGATGGATACGCGTCTTGTCCTGCTCGCCATTGTTGCGATCGGATTGGTCGATGCTGCTTTCGGTATGCTGCAGGTCATCGGCGGGCCGCGCAGCCCCCTCTATCTGTTCGCTATCGCGAGCCGCGGCGCGCCTGCAGGCATCTTTGCCAACGAGAACCACTCGGCGGTCTTTTCAGCCCTTGCGCTGCTTACAATCGTGCGGCTCAGCCTCGAGCTGCACGTGCCCAAAGATCCGGCCTGGCTGCGGCTCGCCGCAGCGCCCGCTTTCGTGTTCATCCTGTTGGCGGTTCTCGTTACCGGCTCGCGCGCAGGCTATGCGGCAACGCTCGTCGTGCTCGTCGCTTCCGGCATGATGGCACTCCTCAATTCCCGCAAACAGGCGCGAAGCACCCGCCACAAGCGTCGTAGGGACGGGCTGCACAAGCGCAGCGGTATTCTTGCGCTCATTTTTGCCGCTTCCCTTGTGCTGGTGGTCATGATGTTCGTCTGGCTCGAGCGCACGCCTGCGCTGCAAGACATGCTGACGCGCAGTTCGTTCGAGGATCTTCGCTGGTCGCTCTGGCCGGTGCTCGCCGTCATGATTGGCGACCACTGGCTGCTCGGGACCGGATTTGGTTCCTTCGATGCCGTCTACCATTTCTATGAGCCGACGGCGCTGCTCCTGCCGCGTTACGTCAACCATGCGCATAACGACTGGGCGCAGCTTGTGATCGAAGGGGGGCTTCCTGCAATAATGTTGCTGGCGGCGGGCTTGGTATGGCTCGGCAACGCGTTGTGGATTGTGATCAGAAAGGCGGAGACCTCGGCCATTTATCTGATTTTCTGGATGGCCTGCATCGCCATCATCGGGGCGGCTTCCATCGTCGATTATCCGCTCCGGACGCCGATCTTCCAGACCGTCTTTGTCTGGCTATTTGTCTCTCTCGCTCTCGACAAGGCGAGCGTTCTGTCAAAGCACCAGTCGGCCTGAGAATGGTGTCCGAAGCTCCAAAATTTGTTTGCGGGCGGACGAAATGCGCTATGGGTGACAGAGCTTCCAAAGGGTAACATGATTAGTTTCTGGCGACATATTTTTGTGATCGGCGCTGCCGGTCTCCTCGCAGCATGCGCGACTGACCGGTCGATCGGTCTGGCACCTGAGGTCCAGGTTACTGAGCTTGAAGAGCTTCCTGCGCCGCGCGGGGAAATATCCTATGTTGTCGGACCGCAGGAGAAGCTCGAGATCGAAGTGGTGGGCGCCGAATCGCTCAGCGGGACTTTCCTGACCGATATCGACGGACGCCTCGCGTTTCCGCTCATCGGCGTTGTCGAGCTTGAAGGCCGGACACCCAGCGAGGCCTCGACCCTGATCGCGGATCGTCTGCGCGGCAAATTCCTGCTGGATCCGCAGGTCCGGGTGATACCGGAAGAATTTCCGGTCCCTTCGGTTTCGGTTGGCGGTCAGGTCAAGAAGCCCGGGAGCTATCCGGCCGTTGGCCGGCAGACCTTGCTGCGCGTGGTGAACCAGGCTGAGGGGCTGACCGAATATGCCAAAGAGGATGATGTCCTCGTTCTGCGGACGGTCAATAATCAACGCTACATCGGGGTCTATAATCTCCGGGCCATCCAGCGCGGCAATTATGCCGATCCGCAGCTCTTCCCGAACGACATCGTGATGGTGGGCGATTCGCCGGAGCGCCGCCGTATCGATACGCTGCTGCAACTTTTGCCGCCGGTCCTGACGACCGCCGCGATCCTGATCTCACAGCGGTGACCTTCCCATCATGAATGACCAAACTTTCCCCTCGCAAGGCTGGGAGGCTCCCGTTCAACGCGACATAGCTGACGAGGACGGTTTCCACCTCGATCTCGAGCGCTACTGGATCGAGGCGCGCTCTCTGCGTTACTGGCTTGCCGGAATCCTTGCCGCAACGGTGCTGGCGGGCCTGTTGTTCACTTTGCTGTCCACCGAACTTTACCGCGCCAATATACGTATTGAGGTTTCGCAGATCACCTCGAATGTGACTGCGATCGATCCCCTCGAGAACGAATCCCGGGTCTCGGAGCTGCAATATCTCAACACTCAGTACGAATTGCTCGAATCGCGGTTCATGGCAGCGCGCGTTGTCAAAGCTGGCAATCTCTTGCGCGACGAGACGTTCATGGAAGCCTTTGCGCTCGATGAGGCCGAAGAGGAGGTTACGGCCCGGGATGTCGAAGAACTCCTGCTCGAGAATATCACCGTCGAGCCGATCACCCAGTCAAGCCTTGTCGATGTAAGCTTTTCCAGCCCGTCGCCGACTGTTTCCGCCAAGATTACCAATCTTTGGGCGCAGGAGTTTATTGCCGCCAACTACGAAAAGCGGTTCGGCGCGAATATCGACGCACGCGACTTTCTCAACAAGCAGATCGCGGAATTGCGTGAGCGACTGTCGCTCTCCGAGCGCGAGCTTGTTCAATACGCTAATGCCAACGAGATTCTGGTGCTCGAGGCAGGCGGAGGCCGCGAGGGTTCCGAAACCGCTGCGCAAACACTTATCGCAACCGATCTGTCTGCCCTCAATGTGGCGCTCGCCGAGGCGGTGACCGACCGCATTGCTGCTCAAGCCTCGCTACAATCGGGCGATTTCCCTTCGCAGGATCCGCGCAATGCGTTGCGCGCAGAACTGGCAAAAGTAGAAGCACAGGCAGCAAGCCTGCGCTCCAACTTCGGCCCCAGCTTTCCGCCCTTGCTCGAGAAGGAAGCCGAGGTTGCATCGCTCAAGACCTCGCTAGCATCGGAATCGCGCGCGGCCCTCACTTCGGCTGCAAGCCGCGAGCGGGAACTGCGCAAGAAACTCGAAGAAGCCAAAGCACGCTTCCTCGGCCAGCAGGACCTCAGCATTCAATACGGGATTCTCAAGCGCGAAGTCGACACTAACCGCGAGCTCTATGATGCGCTGCTGCAACGTTACAAGGAACTCGAAGCGTCGGGGGCAGGGCAGAACAACATTAAGCTGATCGACAAGGCCGAGGTGCCGCTGGATCCCTATGCCCCGTCGCTGATACAAAACCTCCTGATCGGTATCGTTGCGGGCCTCATTCTGGCCGGCAGTGTTGTCTATCTGAGGGTCACGCTCAGCCAGACGGTCAAGGATCCGCAGGATGTCACTCGCAAGCTTGGACTCCCGGTTCTCGGCCTGATCCCGAAGTCGAATTCTCCGTCGATCAGGGAAGATATCATCACCCGCTCCTCCGAGCTGAGCGAAGCCTACAAGTCTGCCCGAACGAACCTCAGTTTCCTGACACCGGATGGCGCGCCCAGGGCGCTGATGCTGACATCGTCGGTGCCATCCGAAGGCAAGAGCATCTCAACCCTCGCACTTGCCGCAAGCTTTGTGCACTTGGGCAAGCGGACGCTGTTGATTGATGCCGACCTTCGCAATTCCCGGATGCAGAACCTGCTCGGCGAGGATTTCAGCAAGAATGGTGGGCTAGCCGCTCTGCTGAGCGGGAATGCGTCCAGCCTGAAGGAGCAGGTGGCGACGATCGAGGATTTCGGCATCGACTATCTGCCGCATGGCTTCACCCCGCCAAACCCGGTGGAATTGCTCGCCAGCCCACGCTTCAGAGAACTGCTCGAAGAAGCACGCAGCAGCTACGATCAGATCCTGATCGATAGTGCCCCGATGCTGAGCCTCGCCGATGCGGTCGAACTCGCACGAGCGGTTGACGGCGTTGTCTATGTCATTGAATCTGATCGTATCAAGGTTCGAGTGATCGAGAACGCGATCGGCCGTCTCACTCGAACGGGCGCGCGCGTATACGGCGCAATTGTCACGAAACTCGATGCAAACGGAGCTGGCTACGGCTACGGCTACGGCTATGGATATGGCTATGGCTACGGCTCAGACCCGGTCGAGGATTGACAGGCAGGCAGGGCGCAACCTGCGAGGATCAGGACGGTAAAGTCGCCATGAAATTATCCAGACTGTTCCTGGCCGGCTTGGTGGCAGTGCCGCTTGCGACATTTTCGGGCGCTCATGCGCTCAGCAGTGCAAGCTTGCGTAATGCCCCCGAACTTTCCCGCGCTGTCTTTCCCCCTAATGCGGTTGCGTCCGAAAGGCTGGCTTACGCAGCATTTTTGGACGGCGTGAAAGGCGCGGTGGGCGCAGCGCGGCAGGACAAGGCAGCGAGCAGCGCTGCGCAGGCCGATGGAATGCCTGCCTCTGCGCCGAGTCCGGCCGATCTGCAAAGACTTGCCAGGAGCCCTGCACAAGCTGCTCGGGAGGCACTGAAGCGCGAGCCACTGCTTCCCAAGGCGCATGCACTCCTGGCGCTGTCCGAAGCGGACCCGCAAAAAAGGCGCAGGATTGTCACTTTGGCCTCAAACCTCAACCGCCGTGAGATCTCACTTCAGGCCCTGGTTCTTCAGCAAAGAGCCGAGGCCAATGATTATGCCGCGACGATCGATACGCTCGACCAAATCCTGCGGGTTCATCCTGAACGCCAAGCCGAATTCTTTTCTTTGCTCGTGAATGCATTGACGCAACGCGAAACCAGAACGGCATTTTCGAATCTTGTGCGCGATCCTCTACCATGGCGCGATGCCTTCCTTGGATTTGCCGTAGGAAAACCAGAGGCTCTGGAAAACCTGGCTGCCATCCGCCAGGACATCGACCTCGATAATCGTGCGTTCGATCAGCGGCTGATCGCCGGACTTGTCGCACAAGGCAGGATCGATGAGGCGGCCTCGCTTTACAACCTGGTGGCAGGATCCGAGCAGGGCACGCCCGCTGGATCGTGGCAGGCCGACTACCCACCATTTGATTGGCAGCTCGCGGACACACCTGGGCTGCGCGCGCAGTCCAATAGTGATGGTACCCGTCTGGAATTTTCCGTCGATCCGGGGGAGGGCGGCATTCTTGCCTCCAGGATCATCCCGGCGCCTTCATCCGCGTTCGAAATTCGTGTTCCTCACGAACTCGATCCCTCATCTGAGCGCGAGGATTTGAAATTGCGCGTTTCGTGTGTGGGCCAGATCACCCCGTTTTTCGAAGATACTTTCGCAAACCGGAAGTCGGTATTCGCCATTCGCCGCCGCCCCGACTGCCAATATCTCGAGGTTGCCATAGCGGGCAGGGCATGGACCGGTTCGCGCGCGCTCAGTGGGACTTTCGGAGAACTGCAAGTGATCTCCAGATGATATCTGGTTCTCGTCCAATCGTTCGGTAATGTGGGGGGCGCATGAGCTTGCCGCTTGCTACAGCTGGATAATCGCTGCGATCCCTAGGGCGAATGCGCCCCCAAGAATGACTATGATCAGGTCAACCTCCCACCACTTGCCGGTGATGGCATCTTCGCTCTTCATCCCGAGGATCGCCGCCAGATGGGCCCGAAGCCTGTAGATTAGTCTGCGCTGTCGCATGGTGAATGCGTAACGCATGACTTGAGAGTTGGCTAGGGCTGCAGAGTGGCCTACCGAAGAAGTCTTTGAGACCAGTGATCAGCGGTATTCAGGCAGCCCGCATCGCTAAGGCTGCAGCAGGCCATTCTGCGCAGGTGTATTTCCTGAACTTAGCTCCCCAGAGAAAGCTGGTTCGTGTGAACCGGGGTGCGGTTTGCGATGTCGCGGTAGACCTTCGCTGGTCTTTGCCGCAGTTCGGCAAATGGATGGGGGTCGTACTGAGCGCGCGTAATCAGAGGATGTTCGGCGTGCCAGGAGGATATTGCTTATGGCTTTTTGGCACTCGAGGAGCAGACGGATTTCCTTTACAAGTGCACTGCCCCCTTATGCGCCGCAAGGTGAGCATACCTTGGCCTGGAATGACCCGACGGTGGCGATCGAGTGGCCAACCACGGGCAACGATCCAATCATTTCTCAAAAAGACGTTGCCGGGCATAGTCTTGCCAACGTACCGGTGTTTGCATGAAAATCTTGATTACCGGCGAAAATGGGCAGCTCGGACGAGCACTTCAACAGCTTGCCCCGGCATGGGCCGAGACTAACGCTATCGATGCGGATGATTGCGATTTCACCGAAGAGTCGATGCTGCGCGCACGGCTGACGGTGGAAGCGCCTGATGTGATCCTTAACGCGGCCGCCTATACCGCAGTCGACAAGGCCGAAGACAACGAGGATCTCGCGCGTGCAATTAACGCGGTCGCTGTCGCTGTGATGGTCGAAGCCATGGCAGAGACGGGGGGCAGGGTGGTGCATGTCTCGACCGACTTCGTGTTCGACGGCACAGCGTCGCGGCCCTACCGCCCCGATGACGCGCGCAATCCACTGTCGGCCTATGGTCGGACCAAGGCCGAGGGCGAGGATCACTTGCGTGATGAAGACCTGCTGGTGCGGACCGCCTGGGTCTATGAAGCGGGTGGGACAAACTTTGTGCGCACGATGATCCGGTTGATGAACGAGCGCGAGGAACTGGCCGTGGTAGCCGATCAGGTCGGCGCGCCGACCTGGGCCACCGGCCTTGCGCGCACGATCTGGGCGCTGCTCGAACAACACGCCACCGGCACCTTTCACCACTGCGATGACGGGGCAATTAGCTGGCATGAATTCGCGGTTGCGATCGCCGAGGAAGCCCATGCTCTCGGGCTGGTCGCGCGCATCCCGGTGATCCGGCCGATCACCACCGCTCAATACCCCACTCTGGCGCAGCGCCCGGCATATTCGCTGCTCGATTGCAGCGCCACTCGCGCATTTCTGGGCGAGGCGCCGGTTCCCTGGCGCGCGAACCTACGGCTGATGCTCGAAGAGGAAGCGAGACTTGGCTAATCTGCTCGTCACCGGCGGGGCTGGCTTTATCGGCGGCAACTTCGTTCATTACTGGAATGCGCATCACCCCGACGACAGAGTGATCGTGCTCGATGCGCTGACGTATGCCGGCAACCGCTCCACCTTGGAAGGCGCGCCCCATGCCGAACTGGTTGAGGGTGATATCCGCGACACCGTCCTGGTCGAGCAGCTCCTGCGCGAGCGCGATATTGCGGCAATCGTGCACTTTGCCGCCGAAAGCCATGTCGACCGTTCGATCAGTGGACCGGATGCCTTCATCGACACCAATATTCTGGGCACCAACAGCCTGCTGAAGGCCGCGCGAGCGGTGTGGCTTGCGGGCGACGGGCGAATGCACCGGTTCCACCACATCTCGACTGACGAGGTGTTCGGATCACTGGGACCGCAAGACCCGGCCTTCTCCGAAATCACTCCCTATGCGCCCAACTCGCCCTATTCGGCGAGCAAGGCCGCCTCCGATCACCTCGTGCGCGCATATCACCATACCTATGGGCTGGAAGTGACGACCAGCAATTGCTCGAACAACTACGGCCCCTACCAATATCCCGAAAAGCTGATCCCGCTGTTCCTCCTGAACGCGCTGCACGGGCGCAGTTTGCCGATTTACGGCGACGGGATGAACGTGCGCGACTGGCTGCATGTGGAGGATCATTGCCGCGGGATTGAAGCCTGCCTGCTCCGCGGTCAGCCAGGTGAGACTTACAATATCGGGGGCGGGGCCGAGCTACTGAACATGACCGTAGTCGATTGCGTCTGCGCCGAAGTCGACCTCGCTTTTGCCGAGGTTGCTGGTCTCGCCGAGCGCTATCCTGCTGCGCCAGCGGCACGGGGCGAACGGACTGATACGCTCAAGACCTTCGTCAACGACCGCGCGGGGCATGATCGACGCTATGCCATCGACGAGACAAAGGCGCGCGCCCAGCTGGGCTATGCCCCTGAGTGGGGTTTCGAGACCGGATTGCGCCAAACGCTGGGCTGGTATCTCGATAATGAGCACTGGTGGCAGCCGCTTCTACGCGTGAACGCCGCCAGCGGGTAGTACAAGCAGCCGTCGCAGCAAAATTAAGCCGAAAGGCCTCTAGCAGTCCCGGAGAGGCCCGACTCTCCGAATTATTCACAGTGGATTAAATCGTTGTTATTCTACTCCGGTTAGGTTTCGGCGGTCTGGAATGAACAGCCGCAACCGAAGATGAGGGCTATGCAGCACGGAAGACGTCCCAAAATAATCGTAAGCTTTGGTACCCGCCCGGAAGCAATTAAGATGTTTCCAGTGGTTCACGCGCTGAAGGCACACGGAGCATTCGACACGCGCGTGGTCGTGACTGCCCAGCATCGAGAGATGCTCGATCAAGTGCTGAAAATGAGCGATATCGTTCCGGACATCGATCTTGACCTGATGCAGGAAGGGCAGAGTCTCGACGCCCTTTCGGCCCGGATCATTACGCGGTTTGGCGCGGTACTCGACGTTGAACGACCCGACCGCGTTCTCGTACACGGGGATACGCTGACTGCCATGATGGTGTCGTTAGCGTGCTACTTTCGCAAAATACCAGTGGGTCACGTGGAGGCAGGTTTGCGCAGTGGCAATATTTATGCGCCTTGGCCAGAGGAGCTAAATCGCAAAGTCACAGCGATAATTGCCGATCTGCATTTTGCTCCGACCCCGCGCGCTCGGCAGGCGCTGCTTGCCGAGACAATTGCGGATGAAAACATCTTTGTTAGCGGCAACACAGTGGTTGACGCCCTGCTCGAAACGCGGAGGCGCGTCATTGCCAATCCTGCTCTGGCCGCCGCGATCGAGCCATTGCTTAAGCGATTCGAAGGCAAGCGGATCGTCGCGGTTACGGCTCATCGCAGGGAGAATTTTGGTGCAGGGCTCACCTCTATTGCGAAGGCTTTAGTCAAGCTGGCGCAGCGCGATGATATCGCCATCATATTTCCGGTTCACCCTAACCCGGCCGTGAGTAAGGCGATGCTACCTTTGCTTGAACGCATCCCCAATATCGCTCTCATCGAACCGCTGGACTATCCCAATTTTGTCAGAATGCTGGATGCAAGCGATCTGATCCTTACTGACAGTGGTGGTATTCAAGAGGAAGCGCCCAGCTTTAGAACTCCGGTGCTTGTCATGAGAGAGACCACAGAGCGCCCAGAAGCTATTGAAGCTGGCACAGCTCGACTGGTGGGCACGTCGGAAGCAGCTCTCGTAGCAGCCGCCAACCAGTTACTTGACGATAAGAATGACTATCAAACAATGGCGAGTAAAATCAACCCATTCGGTGACGGCTCCGCTGCGCATAAGATAGTTGAAATTCTTTGTAAACGCCATTTGCCGTGACGTGCTCCCCTGATTGTTACCAGTCAGAGGTAGAGTCCGGCTCCTTCATGATGGTTGTTTGATGGGATGGCAACGTGTCTGGGGGCATGCCCCCAGACACGTTGGCCGGCGATCTCGGCGGGGG
>NZ_JAGDEB010000006.1:0-42051 GCF_040148725.1 Erythrobacter sp. NFXS35
ATCCCAGCTTCCTGCTCCTTCAAGATCGCAATGATCTGCTCTTCATTGAACCTGCTTCGCTTCATATCGTCCGACTCCTTGCGTCAGACTCTACCAAAAAGCGGTCACATTTCAGGGGAGCACGTCAAGATGGATGGTAAATCTGAGGAATAAACCGATTACGAAGGTCACCAGATACTGCAGCCAGGGTACGGAGACCCTAGACGTTGTCCGTTTTGAAGTCAGTAACAATTAGCGCATCCGGATGTGAACGCATCCAGTTCAACAATTCGGCAAGTGGAACCATGTTCCGGTCTGCCGTGTCGTGGGCAAGGACAATGCCATCTGAACTCATAAAATCTATTTCTATTAGTCTTAAGCCATTGCGATAAGACAAATTCATAGCTTCGATGTCGTTCGTATAGGTCGCCGTCGGGAGCCCGCCGCCAGCGTGGGCAATGAGGGCCTTTCCTACAATTGGGGTATATGCGTCGCAACCCGGGTGTGAGACGGGCGCGAACCTCCAGATCCCCATGAAAGCGAAGGCTGCAACTGCAGCGATCCAGACTACTCTTCTTCGAGTTGCAATGTGTGCCACAGTTCGAATCTACACGTCTGGCTTTCGTCTTGTCACCACATAACTACCGCTCTTCGAAGGTGCATGACGTGATGTGATGGGTACGACCCTGCGCAACTACACAATGAGACCCTGGCCGTAGACTGCCATGATCCAGTTGGGCAGATGAGGAGCGGCTGCAGATAGGCGGCCGCCGAGGAAGGTCAGGCGAAGCTTCGGCTTCTCGTTGAGCATCGAGTTGTCGTAGACCAGACCTGCGTCAGCCCTGAGGATTGCTTTGCGGATGAGCGGCGCGTTACGCTCGTAGCGCGCACGAATCTTGTGCTCCGGCACGGCATGGCCGCCTTCATCTACCCGCGCATGCACACGCTTGACGGAGATGTCTGCGTCTTCGACGCCCACATGCATGACGACGACATGGAAGCCATTGGCTTTGGCCTGGTCGATGAGCTCGAGCTTGGATTCGTGCGAGAATACCGTTTCGGTGACAAAGTCAGCCCTTGCGGCAAGAAGTGCGGCCCGGCGTTCGGTCGCAATCTGCGCGGCCTTGTAAGAGGCTTCTGGTAAGGTGTCGCGCAACTCGTCCCGCTGGATTAAGTCCGCGTTGATGAAGGGGGCATGGAAATGCGGGGCAACGCGCATTGCGTACAGCGTCGACTTGCCGGCACCGTTAGGACCGGCAAGCACAATCATGGTGTGGTTCATCAGTGATCTGCGTCAGCCGGCAGATCCGCAGCCCTCACAAGCCTGCCTGTCCTGTCGAGGCCAACGCCGCGGCCGAGCTTGCGGCGTTCGGCAAAGAACGCTTCTTCTTCGGGAGTGGCTTCACCCATCTTCTCGATGAACTTCTCAAGCCATACGGCATGCTCTTGGTCCGAAAGGGCGGCCGCTGGAGCCTGACCGGCCAGCACTGCGTTGACACGGTCGTGACTAAAGCGACCTGAACGCTCGATCGCCATGCCGATCCGCATCCAGTGCGCGATCTGGCCGGACAGGGACCGGCTCTGCAGCTCGGATTCGAGGCGAACTTCTGTCATGATGTCATCGGCGAGCTTGATGGATTGAGCCATGTGCGTTCTCCTAAAGACATGGTAGCATTTTGCCACTCGACCTTCAAGTGCGGCGTTTATTTTGACCGTCTGTAATTACCAAAGCTGGTCGTTCCCGATCAGAGCAGTGAGCGTCTGCTTCCGCCGAAAGCCGCCAGGCGGCTTTAGGGGTCGAGCGCCGGCACCGCTGATGACTGCAGCTGGTTGGAGAAGCGAACGTCGACTTTATAGGATATGGTCCAATTTCCAAGCAGCCGTTAAACAATCCCTTTAAGGTGCCAGTGGAACATTTCGTCGCTTGACTGCCCATCGAGACGCCTCACTCATGAAGATGCAACTGGAGGGCTTGCGCGGTTTTGAGATAGCCTTTCTCGGTCAAAGCAACGTTTGCCGGGCTGCCATCGCTTCCCTCGCTCGACACTTCGACCAGTCGCATAAGCTCCAAGGCATTTGTCCAGCGTATGATTGTGGAGGATGCGCAATTGATCGAAGCGCACAGAGCCTCGACAGAAAGGGGCGCGCTCCTGCTTCGCGCTTCGAACAGCTCGAGCACGATATCGCAGGCAGGGCTAGTTGCAAATCCCTCATGCTCGAAGATTTGGTCAATTTTGCGCCGTGTTGCCTTGAGGGCCGCCGCCACAGCGTTGAGGGTCTCCGTGCTGGCAAGGCCCGCATATTGTGGATCGCTCATGCCTCTGACTTCGAGAGACAGGGCCTCCATGCGATCAGCGATGGCATCACCTGCCACCTGTTTGAAAACTGTTTTTTTCGCCACTCGGCTTTTCTGATCGGTATTGTGATCCGGCACGGTCACTTCTCCGCTTGGGTTGAAACCGATTTTTAGTATTGCATGCGTCGCACTCGAGGCCAAGTTGAGAACGACAAAGCGATGAGCAGAGCTACGCTAGCACGCGCCGCGGTTGGTCGAGGCCTACCGCCCCGACCATTCTGGACTGGAACGAACTTTCACCGTCTGGCTGAAAGGTGTAGCAGGCGGAGACGGTCATCAAAGCCCGGCTTGTGGAGAAGGTTGCTAGCTGCATAAGCGCGCCCACCAATATTCAGCCTTAGTTGGCTAGTGCCATTCCCTCGATCCGACAGAATCCTCACCATGAATGATCGAGCTACAGAGCAGGAGCAAGCATCCCTCGAGCAGTTGATCCATCTTGTCGATCAGGCCCTCAAGATTTGCGACGAGCAGGGACGAGCAGGGTTTCATCTTCGCAGGAATTCATGTCTGCGCTGCAACGGAAGTTCTGAGAGCGCTGAAGAACGAAGCATAGCTGGTATAATTCACTTCTACGCTCGAACGGCGAATGTCGCATAACAACTGAATTGGGGTCGCTTGCAGAATGGCAGCAATTTTCCAGCAGGCGGCGAAGCCGCCATTAGAACCACGGCAGCTGCCGACCCAGACCAAGTCATTCGTGATCGTCAATACGAACGTCCAGTTCCGCCGAAAGTCGCCATACAGATCTTGGGAATGAGCGTACCCCCGACTGATCAGGACATCCGGGACTGGAGCTCGTGTCGCTCCAGCCCCGGCATTGCGCGCATCATCAAAACCTGAAAGAGGCCTCGACCCCGTAGGTGCGAGGTGCACCGCGGGTCAGGTAGTCCTGGAAGAACGCATTCAAATTCAGGCCATAAACGTAATAGAATTTGTTGGTCAAGTTGCGACCCCAGGCCGACACCGAGAAATTATCGCGGGTATAGGTTACTCGCGCGTCGAACAACCAGTAGGAAGGGTTGCCGCAGGCGAGTTCTGGCGTGGCCAGCAACACATTCGATCCGGCCACTGGCTGATCACATGGATCCTGACCGTAATCGCCGAAAGGATCGAAGAAATACCTTCCCATATAACGCGCATCGCCGCGGATCATAAGCTTGTTGCGGCCATCATCGAGCGGAGTAAGTTCCAGCCCGGCATTGAAGGTCAGCTCAGGCGCGTTGGGGAAGTCGTTGCCGTTGATATTGAGGGTCAGCGCGGTTGGATCGTTCGGGTCGACCGCATTGCCGGTGTATTTCGAGTTGAGATAGCCCGCCGCAGCATCGAAGCGAATGAGGTCGTTGGGCTGCCAGATCAGCTCAGCCTCGCCACCGAACAGCCGCCCGTCGGCAGAGCGCAGAAAGCTGGTTGCCCCTATGATCTGGGCGATCTGCTGGCCAGTGTAGTCGTAATAGAACGCCGCTCCGTTGAGTTGGATGGTGTTATTGGCGAACTGGCTCTTGAACCCGGCTTCGTAGGCGTTCACCTTTTCCGGATCGACGAAATAAACCTGGCTGATGTCCTGATAGGCAAGCGCGTTGAAGGTGCCTGCGCGGTAGCCGCGCGAGTAGCTGGCATAAAGCAGCACGTCATCGTTCGGTTCGTAGCTCAGGATCGCCCGCCCGGTCAGCTCGCCGGTGATTTCGTCGGCATTGACCCGGCCCGGCGTCCCATTCAGTGGAAATTGGAACGGCACGAGGCTGGCAAAGGCGTTCTGGCCGGACAAGTCGAACAATACCGAGGAGGCATTGCTGAGGCGCACATCATCCCATGTATAGCGCAGGCCGACGGTGAGCGCGAGCTTGTCGGTGATCTCCAGCTTGCCTTCGCCATAGACCGCGAAGCTCGGCCGGGTGATGGTGAATTCCTGACGGGCAAGGATCGGCCCGAAAGGCGGCGCCCCGGCGGCGGCGCAGGCGGCCTGAATGGCTGTGCCGCCGGCGCTATTGGTCGCCGCGACATCGGCGTTAAACGCGATCAGCGAACGCGCGTCGAAGAAGGCATTGGGATTGATGACCACTGGTGCACAGAAGCCCGGATCAGTGATCGCCAGCGTCGGGTCAAGCGCAAAGGCCGGCAGGGTGCCCAGCGAATTGCCGACCGCGATTGGGATATTATTGAATTGGCCCGGCACGCCGAAACCCTGAAGCAATGGCCGCAGGAAGCCGAAGAAGTCGGGCTCGTTGACGGTGTCGATCGAATCCTCGCCGTAGTAGGCGCCAAGTATCAGTTTGAACGGGCCACCATCATCGAAGCTCAGGCGCGTGTCGAAGTTGAGGTTCTGTGATTCCGAAAAATAACGGATCGCGCAGACGTCGTTGGGCGAACCATCGCAATCGAACGGCGAGAGGCGAAATGTCGCCTCGTCGTAACCCATAATGCTGGTGAGCGTCAGGTCGTCGTTGATCCGTCCCTCGACCGTAAGCGTGGCGCCGTAGCTGTCCGTGAAATATCGGCCGGCCGTGTCGGCCTGAATTTCATTGCGGCGCAACGTGCGGCCGCCGAGTTCGGGCCGGGGGGCGAAACGCGAATAGCCCGCTGCATCAGTCCGGCCCTCGAGATAGCCAATGCCATAAGGCAGGTCCTGCCGCGGATTAGCGCGCGCTCCGTGGAGCTTCAGCGTAATCGAGAAATCGGGCGAAGGCTCAACCAGGAAGGTGATGCGCCCGGCCACGCTGTTGGTCTCGGCAAAGTTCTGGTTCAGCGTCGGGTTGAAGGTATATCCGTCTGCATCGACATAAGTCCCTGCAATACGCACGCCAAAGACGTCATCGACGATTGTCGCATCGAGCGCACCTTCTGCAAAGACGCGGTTGAAGTTGCCGTAGCCGACCGTCATGTAGCCGCTGGCACCGGAAAGGCTCGGCTTCCTGGTGATGAAGTTGATTGCGCCACCTGTGGTGTTGCGGCCGAACAGCGTGCCTTGCGGACCACGCAACACTTCGACCCGTTCAAGATCGTAGAGCTGCTGGCCATGACTTGCGCGGAACGACTGGTAGACTTCATCGACATAGACCCCCACCGGCGATGCAGTGGCGGCGGAGAATTCGTTGGCAACACCCACGCCGCGCAGCGAGAAGTTGGGCTGGGTTTCGGAATAGGCGCTGGTAACCTGAAGGTTGGGCAGGCTTCCCATCAGGTCGCTGGTATCGGTGATGCCGCGCGCGGCCAGTTCGTCCCCCGTAATCGCAGAGATGGCGATGGGCACCTTTTGCAGATCCTCGCTACGCTTGGTCGCGGTGACGACGATGGTGGCGATGCCGCCCTGGGCATCCGCTTCGTCTGCCGTGCTGTCCTGCGCCAGCGCGGGCGCGGCCGAACTGGCCAGCACAGCGACGACAGATACGCCCTGCGCCAAGCGGCGGCGGGCACTGGTATTTGGCTTGATCATGGTCTCTCTCCCCTGCTTTTGTTTGGTTAGTTTCCAGTTTTCAGTGCTTTTCCCTCACCCGTCCAAGATATCCACGCCGCGCCCGATCGGCGTAAAGATCCGCCAGAGCGCGTTTCTGCACTTTGCCGCTGTCCATTCGCGGCAAGTGGTCGACGAAGGCGATCTGACGGGGGATCTTGTTGGCGGCAACGAGGCCGCGCAGCCGTTCGGCCATGGCACGCGCTGTGGCGGCCGGATCGGCAGCGGGTGCGCGGAGTTCGACCACAGCCTGCACCACTTGACCAAGATCGGCATCGGGCACGCCAAACACCGCGCAATCGACGATCGCGGGATCGCTCATCAGCGCCGCTTCGACCTCGGCCGGGTAGATGTTCGCGCCTCCGGAAATAATGGTGAAAGCCGCACGATCAGTCAGCCAGAGATAGCCCGCATCATCCACGTGGCCGATGTCGCCCATCGTGACATAGCCCTGACGGCTGGTGGCTGCGGCGGTCTTTTCGGGAGCATTGTGATAGGAATGTGCCGTGGTGCCTTCGAAAAACACCCGGCCTGTCGTCTTCGGGGGCAAGCGCGTGTCGTCGTCGTCCAGAATATGGATGACCGAACCATAGGCGCGGCCCACGCTGCCGGGGCGGTCCAGCCATTCGGCGCTGGTGATGTGGGTGAAGCCTACCGCTTCGGTGCCGCTGTAATATTCCTGCAAGATCGGCCCCCACCAGTCGATCATCCGGCGCTTGATGTCGGGCGGACAGGCCGCGCCTGCGTGGATCGCACAAAAATGCGATGGCGGATTGGCGGGCCGCTGCGGCAGGGCCAGCATACGTGCAAACATGGTGGGTACCCACTGGCTATGGGTAACGCGGTGTTCGGCCAGCAACGCCAGCGCATCGGCGGCATCGAACTTGCGCATCGCCACCACGGTGCCGCCCATGCGCTGCACCGTCATCGCCCAGCGCAACGGGGCCGCATGATATAGCGGCGCAGGGCTGAGAAACACGGTTTCTGCGCCCATCCCGAAGAGCGCCCGCGCGCGCTCGACCCTTCGCCCATCGCTGCCCAGCGGCGCCTGCCCGAGCGGGCGCTTCACGCCCTTGGGACGCCCTGTGGTGCCCGAGGTGTAGAGCATGTCGCTCCCCTCGAAGGCGGGAAACGGCGCCACGTCGCCCTCCTCCCAGTGATCCGGGGTCAGCGCATTCGGAACGGCAGGATAGTGGGTCAGCACCACCTTCGCCCCGCTGTCAGCGAGGATGTAATCGCGCTCGGGCACTGCCAGACGTTCGGACAGCGGCACGAAATAAAGCCCTGACATCTGCGCCGCCCAGGCTGCCACGAAGAACTCCGCGCTATTCCCGAGGATCAGAGCCACCGTATCCCCGGGCGCGCAGCCGAGCGCGGCGAGCCGTCCGGCGAGCTGGCGGCTGCGAGCAGCGAGCGCACCGTAACTCAGCGCCGCGCCATCGATGATCAGCGCCACGCGCCCCGGCGCAGTCTCGGCCACGGCTCCCGGGTGGAGGCTCATGCCGTCGGCTCCTGAGCGAGGCTGCCGAGATGCCCGGTTTCGTTGATGCTCACCACTGTCAGACGTTCGAGCGAACCGCCTGCCAGTCGGGTAATCGAGCCGTAATCGGGCACAAAATTGGCATAGCCTGCCAGCCCCAGTGCATGGCTCAACAGGATGTTGATCGGAAAGCCGTGTGTGAAAATCACAGCAGTCTTGCGGTGGTGGGCCGCAAAGATCGAGGCGAAGCCGTCCAGCGTCTCGGCCACGAAGCGTTCGGAATCGATCCCGAAATAGCCCAGCGGATCGGCCAGAAAATGCGCCCATTCGGCCTCGCCCTTGGCCCTGACCATCTCGATGTTGGCATAGGCGCCGCCATAGCGATCAACCTCGCCAAGCGCCGGGATGGTGGTGGCGGGGATTGCCAGCGCGTCCAGAAGCGGGGCGGCGGTCTCAGCGGCGCGGTGCATGCCGGAATGGATGACGAGGTCGATCGGCTCCTGCGCGAGGAAGGCCCCCACCGCGTGCGCCTGACGGTGGCCATCGGACGACAGCGGCGGGTTGCCCGCGCCGGGCTGGGCAAGGCCTTGCGGCTTGCCATGGCGCACAAGGATCAGGCGCATCTCAGCCCGCCTCCGCGATGGTCCGAAAGGCGTGATAGCCACCATCCGCCTTGATATCCGTACCGTTGATCCAGACCGCATCGGAGCCGAGCAGGAATTGCGCCACTGCAGCGATCTCGTCGGGGCGGGCATGGCGGCCCGTGAGAGCGGCGGCGGCGGCGATACGGTCCGCGCCAATCGAGGCTTCAAAATCGGCAAGAATTGGGGTTTCGACCGGGCCGGGGCTAACGGCGTTAACGCGCACGCCCTGCGCGCGCATGCTGTCGGCGGCACGCTGAACCCAGCGGATCAGCAGCGCCTTGGAATATTCATAGGCGGTCTTGCCGTCGCAAGGCGTGGCGCGCGCCGTGGGGGCCAGCGCAAGCCAATCATCCTTGGCACCCTCGTCGAGCGGGCAACGCGCGGCGGTGACACTGGCGATTGCGACGATCGAAGCACCGGGCGCCAGTCGCGACGCCAGAGCCTCGGTCAGCAATCGCGGCGCATCGAGGTTTACTGCCATGATTGCCGCCGGATCGGCCGTGCCAGGCAGGCCTGCGACATGGGCAATTCCGTCGAGCGCGCCTTCGATTCCAGCAGCGGCCGCGGCGATCGCGGCGCTGTCGGCAAGGTCGCACACCATGTCGCCGCCTGTCCGGTCCAGCCCGATCACCATATCGCCCGCTGCTTGCAGACGCGCGGCCAGCGAAGCGCCGATCCCACTCGCTGCTCCCGTGACAAGGATCCGGCGGCGGCTCATTGCCAGCGCACCATCATGCCAGTCCAGCCGGTGAACCAGTTCGAGGGCAGCCGGCTTGGTGCGGTCAGGACCTCGATAGCGGTGATCTCACGCAGCATGGTATCGAACAGCAACCCGCTCTCGAGCCGGGCAAGGTGCGTCCCAAGGCAGAAATGCGCGCCCACGCCGAAACCCACGTGGGGGTTGGGTGAACGGTCGAGCACCAGCTCGTTCGCTCGTTCGAACACAGCTTCATCCCTGTTGGCGCTGGCGAACCACAGAACCACCTTGTCGCCCGCCGCAATGCGTGTGCCGGCAAGTTCGGTATCGCAGGCGGCGGTGCGACGCATATGCGCGACCGGCGAGACAAAGCGGCACATCTCCTCGACCGCCGAGGGCACCAGAGCAGGATTGGCGCGCAGGGTATCCCACAGATCCTGCCGCACCATCTGCGCGAGCCCGCCAGTCACCAGAAAACGCGTGGTCTCGTTCCCGGCGACGGTGATCAGCATGAAATAGGCGTCAAGGAGTTGCTGTTCGAGTGGCGCATCATCGAGCCGCGCGGCTACCATGCGACTGGCGAGATCATCGCCGGGGTGCGTGCGCTTGGCATCGGCGAGGCCGCGGAAATAGGCGAACAAAGCGGCGCGAGCCTCGGCCTGCTGGCCATCGGTGGCGCGCATGTCGCTCATCAGGTTGGCCCAGTCAACGAGACCGGGGGCATCTTCGGCCGGCACGCCCAGCATGTCGGCGATCACCAGCATCGGCATGCGCACCGCGATCCGCTCAACGAAATCGAACGGCGCGCCGCGCGGCGTGTCTGCCACCAACTGCTCGACGATCGCGCGGAACGCCGGGCGCCGGGCCATGACCTGTTCGCGCGACAGGCCGGGCATCACAATCGAGCGCAGCTTGCCGTGCAGCGGCGGGTCGGCATTGTGGACGCTGGGCGCGCCATGCCCCTCGGCCCGGCGGTTTCTGATCTGGGTGCCGTGGCCCGACAGGAACACGGCGTGGTTGCGCGCCGCAGCCACCACCTCGGCGTGACGGGTGACGCACCAGAAGCCTGATCCATCGGCTTCCGGGTTGAACCACAGGCCAGGCATCCGGCGCAGTTCGGCAAAGGCCTCGTGCTCGCGCGTGGCCTCGAATGGGGCGAGATCGAGCAGGTCGACAGCGGTCATCGGGGCTGTCCGCTGATGGTGCGATACCAGATCAGCCCGCAGCTCTTGCCCAGCCGGTCGATGAAGGCATCGTCGGGTTCCTGGGCAGCGAGGCCGACCTGCACATAGGCGAGCTGTTCGGTGAGCGAGCTGAGGCCTTCGGCGACCATCGGAATATCGGGCAACGGTGGCACCGCGCCGCATGCCACCAACCGTTCAAGCCAGCGTTCCGTGCGCGCGACATAGCGATCGCGCATCTGCAACCACACCCGGCGGAAATCGCTGTATTGCTGCTGCGCCGCTGCCTCGCGCGCTACCCTTAGCAGCAGGCGATTGGAGCGGTAATCGCGGAAAAACTGGATGTTGCGGCTTTCCAGTCGTTCAAGCGAGAGCATATCGGTCTCACCAACGGCGCGGGCGGTGGTGCGGCGCAGTTCCTCGTTGAGCTGATCGAGCAGCGCCAGTAAGATCGCATCCTTGTCGGCGAAGTGGCGGTAGAACAGGCCGTGGCTGATGCCTGCCTCGGCGACGATATCGGCGATTCGAACGGCGTTGTAGCCATATTCTCCAAAAGCGACGGTTGCAGCAGAGAGCAGCTTTTCGCGCGTGGCCTTTCCCTTGCGCGTCGCCGGCAAGGCGATCACCGCCGTCTCCTTTGCGTCTTCTGCCATCGCCGCTCTCCCATGGCGGTTGTTATTCGTGGTGCCCTTTAGGCTCCATGATTGCAAAAGTGATGTCAATGTCATTTTTGCGTGACAGACCGTTTGTGCTTGGGCATTGTTAGGGGCCAGATCTTCGGGAGCAAAAACCGGGGGCGGAGACAGGGGAGTAGGCCAATGGGCAGACTGGAAGGCAAGGTAGCCATCGTCACCGGTGCGACGGGCGGCATCGGCTCGGCAACAGCGCGCAAATTGCTGGACGAAGGGGCGCAGGTAATGCTCGCCGGACGCGATGGGGGGCGGCTGGGCGCAGCGGCGGAGGCTCTGGGTGCGGGCGACCGGGTTGCCACATGCGCCGGTCAGCCCGCTGACGAGGGTGATGTCGCCGCGCTGATCGCGGCCACTACCTCAAGGTTCGGCGCGCTCCACGCGCTCATTGCCAATGCCGGTAGCGAAGGCAAGGTCATGCCGATTACTCACACTAGCCTTGAAGATTTCGAGGCGGTGCAGCGCACCAATGTCAACAGCGTCTTTCTTGCGATCAAGCACGCTGCCCCGGCCATACAGGCCGCAGGCGGCGGAGCGATTGTCGCGCTGTCCTCGGTCGCGGGCGAGGTGGGTGTGGCGGGGATCGGCGCCTATGCCGCCAGCAAGCACGCAATCGCCGGCCTTGTCCGCGTCGCCGCACTGGAACTGGCCGCCGCCGGGGTAAGGGTCAACGCCGTTGCACCTGCGCCGATCGACAACGCGATGATGCAATCAATCGAAGGACAGGCGAGCCCTGCCGATCCGGACCTTGCCCGCGCCGGCTTCACTGCTCTGATCGCGATGGGCCGTTACGGCACCGATAGCGAGGTCGCCAATCTCATAACCTTCCTCGCCAGCGACGAGGCAAGCTATTGCACCGGCGGCAACTATGCGGTCGACGGCGGTTTTCTGGCAGCGTGAGGGGGCGCGGACGATGATCGACACCGAACCACATCTTGCCGCCATGCTCGAAGAGCGCAAGGCCCGCCGCGCCATGCCGCCGTATATTCCGCAGGTCGATGGTGACGTGCAGACGCTGCTCACCAGCTTTTTCGCCCGCGAGATACCCGGCAGCAGCGTCAGCGGCATCGCCCGAATCGGCGGCGGCGCATCGAAGGAGCAGTTCGTATTCACCCTCGCCGCTCCCGGTGAGCAGCCACGCCGCTATGTTCTCAGGATGGACGCGCTCGAAGGGATTACCGAGACGAGCAGGGCGCGTGAATACGACGTCCTGAAAGCCTTCCGGGGCGTGGTGCCGGTGCCCGATCCGATATGGCTCGATGCCGACGCGGCGCATTTCCCGACCCCGGCAATCATCATGGAATTTGTTGAGGGCGTAACGAAGCCGCAGACCGACGGGGTCAGCGTAACAGGCCTTGGCACCGTGCTGGGCGATCCGCTGCGCGGCCTGATCGCCCCGCAGTATTACGCCAACCTCGCTGCGATCCACAAATTCGATTGGACAGCCGCTGGCCTCCGGCACTTCTCCGCCCCCACTGCCGACCCGAAACAGCCGACCCGCTGGCTGATCAATTTCTGGAAGGAGCTTCTCGAACAGGACGCGGTTACCCGCGAACCGGTGCTACGGCTGGCAACCCAGTGGCTGGAAGATCACGTGCCCGATTGCCCTGCTCCTTGCGTTGTCCACGGCGACTACCGCACCGGCAATTACCTGTTCGACGAGGCAAGTGGCCGGGTCACCGCCATTCTCGACTGGGAGATGAGCTATATCGGCGATTTCCACGCCGACCTCGGCTGGCTGCTGCAACCGGTGTTCGGCAGCAATATTGGCGGCGTGTTCAGAGCGAGCGATATTGCCCCGCCTACCGAAATGATCGCCGGTTACGAAGCGGCGAGCGGCAACCGGGTGGACCCGGTCAAGCTCCACTACTTCACGGTATTCAACGCTTGGAAAAGCTACGTCCTCGTCTCAGCGCTTGGGATGCAGGCGGCACGAACGGCGCACAACCATCAGGACGTGCTTCTGACCTTCCTCGCTGCGACGGGGCCGATGTTCGTCGATGATCTGGCGCGACTGCTGATGATGGAGGAAAGCCGATGAACCCTTCGGTCGATGATCGCCTCAATTCCGTGCTACGCGCGTTGCAGACCGTGGTGCTCCCCGCCTTGCCTGACAGCGCGAGCCTTGCGCGCGAACAGGTGATGCTAGCAATGGGGCATATCCAGATCATTCAGGCGCAGCGCGATGCCACGCCCGCATTCGAGCAGGACGAGCTAGACGATCTGCGGAACATGGCAGGGGCAATCCTTGCACTTCATGCGGCCCCCGGCGGCTGCGCGCGGGAACGCGATGCGCTCGCCGCTGTGCTGGAGCAAGCCGATGCCGATGGTCCGCCACGGCAGGCCGCCGAGGCGATCCGGGCCGCGATCGATACACTGCTGATCGCCGCGCGCACCGTAGGTGAGGCCGATTTTCACACAGCCTTGGCGGCCACAATCCTACCGCTTGGCCGGGCGCGGGCGCTCAAGGACCGAGAATGGTTCGCGATCATGGGCTTCGATATCGAACTGAGCGGCGGCTGAAGCTGACCGGTGATGCGCTTCGACGGGCATTTCCGCATGGCGATCGGCGGTGCGCTGGAAAGCGGAGCCGGGCGGATGGCTGTGATCAACCCCGCGACCGGTGCCGGTTTCGCCGAAGCCCCCGATGCCGACCGAACCGACCTTGACCGGGCGGTCGCGGCAGCGCGCGCGGCCTTTCCCGGCTGGGCCGCAACGCCGCACTCTGATCGCGCCGCCAAGGTGGAAGCCTTGGCCGATGCGGTCGAACAGCGCGCCGTCGATTTTGCCCTGCTGCTGACCCGCGAACAAGGCAAGCCGCTGGCTGAGGCGCGGCGCGAGGTGCTGGGCCTCTCCGCTTGGCTGCGCGCCGCCGCTGGCCTGACGCTCCCGGTAACGGTGCACGAAGATAGTCCGGCGCGCTATTGCGAAACCCGCCACGTGCCGATCGGGGTGGTGGCCGCCATCGCGCCGTGGAACTATCCGCTGCTGCTCGCCTCCTTCAAGCTTGGCCCGGCGCTGGTCACGGGCAATTGCGTGGTGCTTAAACCCTCGCCCTTCACCCCGCTGACCTCGCTGAAGCTGGGTGAGCTTGCCCAGGCTATTCTGCCGGCGGGCGTGCTGAACGTGGTATCGGGCGGCGATGCGCTCGGGCCGGGGCTGACCGCGCATTCTGGTATCGACAAGATCGCCTTCACCGGATCGACAGCCACCGGCAAGCGCGTGATGGCCGGTGCAGCCGAGACCCTCAAGCGGATAACCCTTGAACTGGGAGGCAATGATCCGGGAATCGTCATGCCCGATATCGATCCGGCCGGAGTTGCACCTGAGCTGTTCTGGGCCGCTTTCGGAAATGCGGGACAGGTGTGCCTCGCCACTAAGCGGCTGTATGTGCACAAGGCGGTCTATGCACAAGTTTGCGAGGCGCTGGTGGCATATGCTGCCGGAGTGAAAGTCGGGGACGGCGCAGACGCCGATACGCAGATTGGGCCCATCAACAATTCGGTGCAATATCGCCGACTTCTGGATCTGCTCGCCGATTGCCGTGCGCAGGGGCATCGCTTCGCCTGCGGCGGCTCGATCTTGCCCGGACCTGGCTATTTTCTATCGCCGACCATCCTCGACAATCCGCCCGAAGCTTCAAAGATTGTGCAGGAGGAACAGTTCGGACCGATCCTGCCCTTGCTGGCTTACGAAGACGACGACGACGTCGTGGATCGGGCAAATTCAGGAGCTTACGGCCTGGGCGCGACGATCTGGGCGAACGACGAACTGGCCGGATGGGCGCTCGGTGAGAGAATTGCGTCAGGTAACGTGTGGATCAACGAATGTCGCCCTCTGTCGCCTATGGTGCCCTTTGCGGGTCATGGGCAATCGGGCTTCGGGGTAGAGAACGGACTTGAGGGAATGCTGGAATACACCCTCCCGCGCTCATCCAGCATGAGACGGCGCATCCATCAGACTTGAGCCTCCCATTCGCTCGGCAGCGAGAATGGCTTCGGGGAGCGGAACATGAATGGTATATTTTCGCGATTGCAGCAATTTCCTGCTGTTCGGCTCACGGCCGATATTCCGCTGCTTTGCGATGCCGTTCGTGCAAACTCTAAATGTCGGCTTCTGACAGTAGCTGTCGCTGAAGACGCCGATTGGCAACGGCAGGAAAGGCCCACACCCGGTCACTCACGTCGGCCCGATTGAACGTCCGCTTCCGCTCGAAGCAGCCATCCCGCTTTAAGGGTCGCGCATCAGCTCGGCTTATGAACGTTGCTGGGCCTCACAGCTTCGATCACTCGTATGGGCAGCTACCGTTTCCTTGTCACCGCCTATCGCAGGCGTCAACGGAAGCTGGAACTTCGGCGCAAGTAGCACGCTTGACAAACCGAACCGAGCAACAGGGCCATTTCGGAAGGAGCACGCCATGGGCGACTATGAACCCGATGATTCCCGAAAGATTACGCAAAACAAGAGCAAGACCCCGATTGAGCCGCCTCGAACTGGTCCTGCTGAAAACGCGACCCAGACCAAAGAGACGAGCGACGAAACTGGAAAAGGAAAAGCCGCTTCGTCAAAGCCGAAGGAAGATGCTCGTTGGCAGGTTCGGGAGTCTGGCCGAGCAGTAACAGAAGATGCAGCTAAGCCGCACTCGGATTCCGAGGACAACGGCCTTTAGCCTAGCGGTCGGTGCCGCCGGATCAACTCCACTTTAACGCTTTTCGCAAGGCGGCTATCGGGCTGCTTTCTGAAAGTCGGCTTTCGTAAAGAGAACTTGCGAGCTCGTGCCACGCGTGCTGGCAAACAACGAGTTCAGCCGCCCGCTCATTCGCCTGATGCAAAGCTAAGAAGCCTACTTTCGCATCATGGTTCAGTGCTCGGGCTGCCGCAGACTGCCAAATGGGGAACGTAAACTGGAGTCCCTTATGAATTTCGATTTCATGGTGCTGCTTCCCTTCTGGATCCTCGGCGTCCCGTTAGTCGTTGCAGTTCTGAGCTATTTCAGGCTGCCCAAGCACAGCGAGATCGTTCGCAGGAGCGAGCGCCGTCGCAATTAACTTAGTGCCTGGCGACCGGAATTTCCGGGCAGGTTGCCGATGTTCGACTAAACCTCTCCAAGGAGCGGCCGAGGGGCATGGCAGCTAAGGGTTCGCTAGCCGCATTCCGCCTCTGGCGAGTCCGCCGACGAGTCTGACATAACGCCTTTCCGGATCGAGGATCGGCCCTGCTTGAGGTCGGGATTGGGCGGTAACCCGACCATGGTGCTTTAGTCAGATGTCGCTGGGTGGAATGCAAGCAGTGGCCTCGTGGGAAATCGGATGCCTCTTGATCGTCCCTTTTTGAATGGATCGGATGTTAGGCCTCGAGGAAAATCGTCCCGCATCGGCCGATAAGGAGAACAAGCATGCGCGCCATGCCAGCTGTCGTCGTTATCATTCTGCTGACTGCCTGCTCCAAGCAATCGCAGCTCAACCGCGGCCTAGTGGATGCCGGCATTGCTCCTACGACAGCAAGCTGCATGTCACAGGAAATGGCCAAGCGCCTGTCTGCGAAACAACTGCGGAAGCTTGATCGCGTTGCAAACGACGCTGGAAAGGAGCTGTCGGAGATGTCTGTGTCCGATTTCATCTCGGCAGCTCGGCGAGTGGGTGACGCCGAAGTTATCCTCGTCACCGGTGCAGCAGCGGCTTACTGCAAAGCTCTTTAGGGCGGCTGCCGGAGGATACCTTCCGGCTGATGCTGGACCTGAGGTGTTCGATGCCCTGCTCGGATCCGCACAGAACTGTGCCGTGCCGCGGGCAAACCTCGGTTAAGGCTCCCAAAGGCGCAGCGAGCGATGGCGGTTCCTGCCGTTTTATCCTGCAAAGGGTCAGCCGTGACTTTCGACATCATCATCGTAGGCGCCGGACCGGCCGGCCTGAGCGCCGCGCTTTACGCTTCCCGGTTCCGCCGTTCGACGCTCGTCATTCACGACGGCAGACCGCGCGCGGCGTACATCCCTTTGACGCATAATGTCCCCGGATACGATTCCGGAATCGCAGGCTGCGAATTGCTGGAGCGCATGACGCGCCATGCACAGAATTGCGGTGCAACTTTTGTGCAAGAACGGGTGACGGATATCAGCCTCGCCAACGGCCTGTTCCATGTGGTCGATGGGAACGGCGTGCTCCGGTCCGGACGGGCGGTCATATTGGCGACAGGTCTCGACCAGAACGAGCCGCCTCTCGACGAGGACGTGCATCAAGCCGCGATCAATGCCGGCGTGCTGCGCTACTGCCCGGTCTGCGACGGATTCGAGCACCAGGGGGAGCGGATCGGCGTGCTCGGATGCGACACCTCGGGAGCGGCCGAGGCGCTGTTTCTTCGCGGATATTCCGACGACGTGACCTTGCTCCCCCGCCGCGATGTCGAACTTTCGGCCGAGGAGCAGCGCGAGCTGGAGCAGGCCGGCATCCACATCGTATCCGAAGCGGTGTCGCGCTTCGAGCCGACCGATCGCCACATGCTCCTGCATCTGGAAGGCCGTTCCAAGCCGCTGGCCTTCAACGTCCTCTACCCAGCGCTCGGATCCCGGCCGCGCAATCGCCTGGCGCATCAACTCGGGCTGAAGACCAACGCGGCAGGCAAGGTCGCAGCCACCTCCCCCTTTGTCACGGACATGCCAGGCCTCTATTGCGTCGGCGATCTGGTGGAGGGGCTCGATCAGATCAGCGTCGCGATGGGCCATGGGGCGGTCGCCGCCACAAAAGTACACAATTGGCTACGCGAGTGCGACGGCCAGACGCCACATGCCGTGCTCGGGCATGATTAGGGCGCTTCGAGCCGCTGACGGATTGCCCACCGAAGGCGGGAGCCCTTAACTTTGAGGCATCCGTAACTTTGAGGCATCCGATTCCGTGGCCACAGATGTATTGGTCCTCACCGCGGCAACGGAGCGCCTTGCGAAGTTTTCCGCACCTGACCAAGATGACGCAAAAGCTACCACTCCACTTGCGGGATCGCCAATCGACCATTCTAAAGATCGGAGATGGGCGGGAAAGCGATTGGCTACTGTCGCGCTGCAATTGTCGCTCGGTTGGGGAATGCGGACATAGCTTTTAGGTTCGCTCGCCTGCGAAGGACTGAATCGTTGGTAGAAACTGTGCGTTCAGTTCGGCTCGAGGCGTCGCACTGCGTTTCAGTCGCCCCGAACGATAACGCACACCGCCGCAAACCAGACTCTCGCAGAGTGCCAGCCAGGCTGTCACAGCCCGCTCACCGATCCAAGCAGGCGCCCAAAGTGCGCTGCTGGCGGGGAACACCTTTCGCGCGCCATCTCTTCGCCTTCCAACCTCGGCAGCGACGATTGAAGCGACTGCCATCGTCGTAAGTGCGTTAATGCGGCGCCGCTCGAGCAAAGTAAGGACCGTTGGCAGTATCGCCAACTGGGCCACAAACCTGCTGGGCCGCGCCAACTCATCATAGGCCTGGCGCACGCGCTGGCGCCAGAAATGTGCAGCTGTGGGCGGACGGCGGACGACGAACAGATCGCGCGCCACCATCTCACGCCCGCCAACGGCTTCGATAGTGCGGACCAATTCGAGATTTTCGAACAACACATCCCCTGCATATCCTCCTGCAGCAAGGAAGCGCGATCGGCGCAGAGCCAGAGTGCCGGGCCAGTCGCCGTCCAGCACGCGGTTGAGAAGAATGCGGGCGCTGTCCCAACGGGCGTGCCACGGCAAGGGGTGAAACCAGTTCTGCGGCCGAACAACATCAAAGCGACCGAGCAATCCGCTCAACCGCAAAAGCTCGTCGCGCCGGTATCGGACATCATCATCGGCAATGACGACATTTTCGTTTCGGGCGGCCAGCACGCCCGTGATCACGTTGCCGACCTTGCCGTTTTGGGTGAGCGTCTTGGGCGGCATGTGCCTGACGTGATGCGCCCATGCGTGGGCATGCGCGCGAAACAAGCTATCGGGCGACCCGTCGACCACGATCACTTCGTCCACCACCCGGCTCAGCCGACACAAATAACCTGTGAGAGCGCGCGCCTGCGAAGACGAAGCTGCGATCGGCAGAATATAGCTGATGGGCAGAGGATTGATCATGACGGACCGCGAAGCGAAAGCAACATTGAAGTCAGATGCCATTGGTGCCGTTCGTTGCGCATTCACTCAGGCCTCTAATTCGCGCCCGTAACATTGATTACTGATCAGGCGGGCAGCCAGTTTGACGCGAGCCCAGCCGCTGCTGCTCGCGGACAGCTCGCCATGCGAGATAGAACGACCATTCCTGCCCGCCGCCATTGCCAGCTGCGATCAGCCTCGGCTCGTTCACGCCCTGCCGCAACGCTAAGAGAGGATTGAAACAGGTTAGGCCGCCATCCGGGGCCGCCGTGTATCCGTTCAGGCATCTTTCGCTGCCCCGGCGAATTCTGCTTGTGGAGAGAGAAATGGCATTCAATCCCCTCACTGAAAAAGGCGATCCCGCTGGATCGCCAGTTGCGCAACTGGTCGGAACTCGCGGTCGAGCCCTACCGCACCGAAGATGTGCACCCCTACACCCGCTGCCGCGTGATCCTGATGAACGGCATCGAAGTCGAAGCGATCATGAATTCGCACAACGCCGCACGCCGCACCGCCGACAGCGGGATCAAGCAGGCGCTCGCCATGGTCCGGCGGATCGAGCAGCAGCAGCAAAAGGCCGTCAACTGGCTGATCCCCGGCAGCGAGAGCAGCATTGCCAACACCATCGGCTATGAACAAGTCGCGGTCGATCTCACCTCGTGGATCGCCCGTCACGAGCCTGATCCCTACCTCAAGCAGGTCTACGAATTCGGCGTGCTGGAGGATTACGACCACCTCTATCGCTACGCCAACCTGATGGACCTGATGGGCGAACGCCGCAAAGCCGAGGCGATCACCGGCGACCTCACCGAAATCCTGCCGGGCCGCCCCACCATCTTCCAGCACCGCGACCCGCATGACGAACTGCGCCGGCCGATGACGGTGGAGGCGGCAAGCGTGCAGTCGATCCTCAACGCGCTGACCGTGCTGTCGGCCGAGCAGCAGACGATGAACTTCTACATGACGGTCGGCAACCGGCCCGAACACCCGCTTGCCCGCGCGCTGTATCAGGAGATCGCGATGATCGAGGAGCAGCACGTCACCCATTACGAATCGATTCTCGATCCGATGACGCCCGAAATGCTCAACTGGGTGCTGCACGAATACAACGAATGCTGGCTTTACTGGTCGGCTTGCGAGACCGAGACCGATCCGCGCATTCGCGGCATCTGGGAACTGCACCTCGCGATGGAGCTCGAACACCTTCGGGTGGCGTGCGACGGGCTGAAGGCGGTGCACGGGCTGGATGCGGCGGATTTCTTCCCCAAGGGCGGGATCGACAACCCGATGACTTTCGAGCCGAACAAGGAGTATGTGCGCGACGTGCTCGACCGGACGGTCGACTGGACCAGCTGGGACAGCGAATTCGTGCCCATCAACGATCTGCCGCAGGGCCACCGCTTCTTCGACTACCAGCATCAGGTCAACGAAGGCAGCGTGCCGAGCGAGGACGTGATTGCCGCGCACCGCAGCGAGTTCAGCCAGGAATACCGCTTCGCCACCGAAGGCGACCACCCGATCATCGCCCTGCGCGACAGCGGAACGGGCGAGAATACCGAATATGCCAAGGCCGAACAGCAGGCCCGCAAGGAGTTCGCACAATGACGGAACAACACGGAACGCTTCGCCACACGATGGACAAGGCCAGTGACGTGATCGGCGGATTGATGGGCCGCGCAGTTGCCAAGACGTCGGGCGCCGCGTCCACACCAGCCTTTATCGAGAACGCCGCGATTGGAAATCTCTACGAGATCAGGGCCGCGCAGGTTGCTCTGCAACGTAGTAGATCGGATGACGTTCGTGATGTCGCGCGGCGTATGATAACGGATCACACCGCCATGACCCACCATATGCACTCAGCGCTGCGCATGACCGAAACCGAAGGTATGCCCACTCCGCCGATCGATCTGGACACAAGGCGGCGCAAGTTGGTCGAGCATTTGGAAGCCGCGCCCGATGACGCCTTCGACAAGACCTATCTCGATCAACAGGTGCTGGCGCACAAGGAGAACCACGATCTGCTGTCCGGATATGTGCGTAGCGGCGGCAATCCGCAGTTGCGCTCGCTGGCCGCTGCATCGGAGCCGGTTGTGAAGCGTCACCTTGTCGCAATAGAGCGATTGCAAGCGGAAGTGCGCGGCTCGCTGCCCACCAGCTGACGCCCTGTGGCCGAGGCACTCAACCCCGCCGAAATCTTCGAGCGCGCCGCCAAGGAGGGTGAGCGGCGGCTCGACCAGAGCTGGCTCGAACTGGTCGCCACCGGCTTTATCGCCGGCTTTACCATCATGTTCGGACTCATCGCGCTCGGCATTGTGGAGGGGCTGGCCGAGCCGCGCCTAGGCGAACTCGCCCGGCTGCCGGGCGCGTTGGCATTTGGCGTGGGCCTGGTGTTTCTCGTGGTGGGCCGGGCCGAGCTGTTCAGCGACAATTTCTTCGATCCGATCGCCGCCGCCTTCCGTCAGGACGAAGGCCAATTCGCAGGCAAGCTTGCGCGGCTCTGGTTTGCGACACTTGCGCTCAACCTGTTGGGCGGCGCGGTGCTGGTGCTTGTTGCCGCTGTCCCCGGCACACTGCCACCGGCAGCTGGACACGCGCTCGACCGAATCGCGGAGGAGATCGCGCACCGCTCTTGGATGGCGACTCTGGCGCGCGCGGTGATCGGCGGTGCGCTTGTGTCGCTGCTGTCGTTTCTTGTGATCGCCAGCCGTGGCACAACGGGGCGTGTGCTGGTGGCATGGATAGTCGGCGTGCTGCTCGCGCTCGGGCCGTTTGATCACGTCGTGGTCAGCATGCTCCACATCGCCTTCGGCCTGACCGGAGATGCCCAAGTAACTTGGGGCCATGCCGGTGAGGTTGGCCTTATCGCTCTGCTCGGCAATCTTGTCGGCGGCGTCGGCCTCGTGACCCTCTCCCACGCTGCCCAAGCGAAGGCCGCCGAGCGCAAGCGGGACTGACGCGCCAAGGGTCACTCGGCCCTAACCGCGGGTCAATCGCGCCGCCGCAGCCACGGTCGCCAAGCGTCTGCCGCACCGCTCGGGTCGCCCAGATGCCAACGCGCAATAACCGACCTCGGGAACTTTGGAGCAGGTGGGTGCAATGGTCGCAACCGGCGCTTCTCTCGCTCGTCGAGCATCTCGATCACTGCTGCGAGGCTGGACCTGACCTGCTCCTCTTGCGACACACGCTGCGCCGGGACGCCCAGAAAATGGCCCACAAGCCTGTGCCTCAAAGCTGCGATAACCTTGATGTCCGCTTCATCCGGCGCAATCGCGAGGTCGCACTCCGTGTCGTATCTCATCGATCGCCGCGACACATTTGCAGATCCTGTTCGGATCATTCGGTCATCGACGATCATCACCTTGGAGTGCATTAACACCGGCCTGCCTTCCGGTGAATGCGGAGCGTAGACATGAAAACGCCCAAAGCGGTCCGCAGCGCGCAAGCGATGGATGAGTGCATCGCGGGGCGGGTCCATTGTTATCCGGTCGAAGAAGCTCGGCGCGTGTTCGCCGGTAACTACCACAACCTCGGGGCCGTCAGTCTCCGCAAGACGTGCGGCAATTGCATCGCCCAGAATGTCGGACGCGAAATACTGGTTCTCGAAATAGAGCAGGCGGCGAGCGGCAGCGATCCCGGCGAGGAACGATGCCTCGTTTTCGCGCACTTCATGGTCGCCGTGCCACGCTGGCACCGTGCGGCTTATACCGACAGGCTCATTGGTAAGGTCAGGCTCGACGCATCGGGGCCAAGGATCGACTGGGCCTTGACCGGGTGCCGCAGGCGCATACCCTACGGCTTTGCGCCAACGATCGCGCGCCAGATTGCCGAGGGCGCGGGCAGCTTCCCCATCCACCAACACCGTCAGGCCATGTCTTGGCGGATAGGGTTTGCCGCGAGGCGTTGTTCGGTTGGAGTTCTCGTCGCGATGGTCGGGCTCGTCCCAGCGGTTTCCGCTGAAATCGTCCCCCGAACAAAATGCCACGGCGTCATCTATGACCAGCAATTTCTGGTGATGGGCTGCACCCCTCGGCATCGAGGAATCGAGCTTGAACGTCACCGGGGATTTGCGGAACCTCCACCACGCGCGCTGCGGCATCATGCGCTTGCCCAATGCCACGGCGAGCGCCGCGTCCCAGACCAGCACACGGACATTGAGCGCGGGCCGCTCAAGAGCGAGCGCGTGCAGTAGTTCGCCGATCCGGTCGGACTTGCACGTTGGGGCGCTTGGATCGAGCCGGCACCGATGATCGAACTCCCAGCCGATCAGCAGGATCGAACGCCGCGCCTTCAGGAGTGCAGCCTTGGCGGCTGAGAAATAGGCGGCATTGTCGCAGAGGAACGCGGCCCGGTTCGCACGCTCCACCCGCCAGCAGGTATCGCCAGGGTTGATCAGCGGGGCTGTTGTTCTTTCGTCCATTCGATCTTTCAAACTGTGGTTCGCGCGCCTGCACCTTCGGATACGATGTCGCGCTGCCTTGCCGCACCTTGCGTCAGGCATCGCTAACCCAGACTACCATCGGATCGGCGGAAACGCGCCCTATGCCGTCCGTGGACTGAGCGGGAATGCAGTCTGCCTGACCTATGTGAAGGCGCATCTACCCCGCGGCCAATAGCCCCGAGAGCAACCTAAGCAGGTCAAGTTCAGCCAATTGCAAAAGGAGGAGATAATGGCGCGACAAGCCCGGAGCGCTGACCGATTGGTCGGTAAAGGCCGGGGCGGCGCAAAAGACTGGATCGCTGTCCGTCTAAACTCCTTTGCGCTTTTGGCCCTTTACGCTTGGCTGCTGGCGGCGCTCGTGCTGCTCCCCGATCTTTCCTACGATACCGTGCGTGACTGGCTCCGCCGTCCCCTCAATTCCGTAATGATGATCCTGCTGATCATCGTCAGTTTCTGGCATACCAAATACGGACTGAAGGAGCTGATCGACGATTATGTCCTTCAGCCTTTCCCGCAGGCCGTCTGCATTGCTGCAATGTATGCGTTCACGATCTTCGGCGCGGCGTTCGGGGTCTGGAGTGTGGCTCGAATTGCGTTGGTGCCTTGATGAAGAAGGTCCGATTTCGATCGAATGCTGGGGAACTGACGCAACCTGAGCGTGTGGTCATCATCGGCGGCGGCTTTGGAGGGATCGCCTGTGCGCGGGCGCTTCACCGTGCGCCGGTGCAGGTCACGCTCATCGACCGCAATAACTATCATCTGTTCGCGCCGCTGCTGTATCAGGTGGCGACCGCCGCGTTGTCGCCTGCGGACATTGCCGAACCGATCCGGAAGATCTTGCGCAAACAGGCGAATGCCGAGGTGCTGCTGGCCGACGTGACCGGGATAGATGCAGCAGGAAAAGCGGTGCTGACCGATGATGGCTCGCGCATTCCTTACGACCGCCTCGTGATTGCGACGGGCTCGGTCTACAATTACTTCGGCAATGATCGCTGGGCCGCCCACGCACCGGGACTGAAGACGATTGAGAATGCGCGCGCGATCAGGGCGCAGGTGCTTTGGGGCTTCGAATGCGCCGAGCGTGAAACTGACCCCGACCGGCGGCAAGCACTGATGACAAGCATCATTGTAGGCGGAGGCCCAACCGGGGTTGAGATGGCGGGTTCCATTGCCGAACTCGCCCGTCATGCTCTCACCCGCGATTTTCGCCGAATCGATCCTCGTGCAGCGCGGGTGATTCTGGTCGAGGCGGGGCCGCGCATTCTTTCCGCCTTTCCCGATGAATTATCCGCCTATGCATTGCGGCGCCTGAATGCGCTGGGGGTCGAGGTTCAGATCGGCCGAACGGTCGAGGATGTGACAAGCGATGGGGTACAGGTTTCGGGTGAGTTTATCCGGGCCAATACCATGGTTTGGGGAGCGGGTATCAGAGCCTCTCCCGGAGCGCGCTGGCTGGGCATGGAACCTGATCGGGCGGGCCGTATCCCGGTCAACGACCGACTGGAAGTCGCAGGCTTTGCGGGGGTCTACGCGGTCGGCGACACGGCTGCGAACATGAGCGCGGAAGGCACCCCGCTGCCGGGTCTCGCGCAGGTGGCAAAACAGCAGGGCGAGCATTTAGGGCGCGAACTTGGCCGACACCTGCGGACCGGCGAGGAGATGGCGCCCTTTGCCTTTCGCAACCGCGGCAATACCGCGATTGTGGGCCGCCATGCCGCTGTCTTCGAGTTCGGCCGCAGGCGGCTGAAAGGCTATTTCGCTTGGGCGCTTTGGGCAGCGGTGCATGTGTATCTGCTGGTCAATTTCGAAAAGCGGCTGCTCGTAAGCATCCAGTGGCTATGGCGCTACTTCACCTATCAGCGCGGCGCCCGACTGATCATCAATACGCCCAGAAGCACAAGCGATTCCGCGGGCGATTGAACCGGCAAAGGCCGCCTGGCTCATCGACGCCTAGATTGGCTCGCGCCGAAAAGCCCTATTGCACCGTCGACCTTGCTGGAAACACCTGTGTAGGGACCGTCACAGTGGCGGACGTGCCAAAGACAAGGGTGACATCAATCAGCGCGCCGGGCACCACGTTCGAATCATAATTCGAAACGACGACGAATTCGCCATCCGGGTTCAGGCTGAGCGTTTCGCCGGGTTCGATCGGCAGGGTTGCAACCGGCATCCATGCCGGGCCGCCGGTTTCCTGCAGCCCGGTGGCGCTTGCATGGGCGAGCCGCACTTCGGTGAGTTGAACCGTCTGATCTCCGACGTTGGTGACATCGAAATAGACCCTCGCCGCAGTGCCATCGCTTCCGGGCAAGACGATGCGCGAGTTTTCGACACGGACGATTGAGCCGAAATCGGGCGCAACGGGTGCTTCAGTGTCGGATTCGGTCGCCGTTTGCCAAAGCGGCCACAGCAGCATCACGGTTCCGACCAACCCGCCAATTATCAAAGCCACGATCAGCCATCGGTGTTTGTTCATGGGTCACCTCATCCAGCATGTGGGTCGTGGGAGCGTCGAGCATGATGGGTAGCAGGTGAACGAGCATGCTTCGCTTACATGGGTATGCGTTAGCACATCCGGCGCGCGCAGCCGGACGTTCACGTCAGCGCCCCGTCGCCCGCACGAGCCGTTCCCTCGCTGTGCTGATCCACGTTAACGACCGCACGATGCCATCGTGATTTCTGAGGCATTCAGTCCAAACAGCCACAAGTCGGAACAGGATCATGACCTTGCCTCAACTCTCGCCCGGCAGCGACGACCGCGACAATGGAATGACGCGGCCGTTTACCGCATCTGCCGAAACGCTCGACACCGTCGGCTATGGTCTGGCAGCACTGAGCATCGGACTCGGACTGGCAGAATTGCTCGCCGGCAAAAGCGTAGCACGCCGCCTTGGGGTGCCCCGCCACAGCCGGATTGTCCGTGCCTTCGGTGTCAGGGAACTCGTATCGGGCGCGGCGCTGATTGCCCGGCCGAGAGCGAGCCGCAACGCATGGGGCCGCATTGCGGGCGATGCCCTCGACCTCGCCGCGCTTGCTGCCGCTCTCAGCGCGCCCAGCGCCCGAAAGCGGGTGATCTGGGGAGGCATTGCGTTCGTGGGAACGGCGCTGATCGCCGATGCGATCGCCGGAGCTGCGATGCGGAGGGAGGAACGGCATGGGGCCGGTTGATCATCGCCATCGGTCGCCCGGAACGGAGCGGGGAAAGCTCGGGCTGCTGGCTATCGCCGGAGCAACGGCAGCCGCCTGGTTCTGGAGCAGGCAGCAGGAGGATGCGCTGCTTAAACGCACTGCAGAGCGCCTGCGGCCCCTTGCCAGCAGGGACAAGGCATGAAGATTCATCACCTCAACTGCGGCACGTGCTGCCCGGTCGGAGGCCGGTTGTTCGACGGCAAGAGCGATAGCGCCTTCGGCCATATCGTCTGCCACTGCCTGCTGATCGAAAGCGATGCCGGGCTGATCCTGGTTGATACCGGCTTCGGCACACGTGATGTCGATCATCCGGCCCGTCGGCTCTCGCCCTTCTTCCTGACCCTCAACAACATAAAACTGCGCGCCGAGGAGACGGCTGTTGCGCAGGTGCGCAGGCTGGGCTTCGATCCTGCCGACGTCCGCCATATCATCGTCACCCATTTGGATTTCGACCATGCAGGCGGTATCGAGGATTTCCCTAATGCGGCGGTGCACGTCACCGCGCGCGAAAAGGAAGTGGCCGACGCGCGCCGAGGCGGGGCCTTCGTCGGCTCGCGCCGCTATCGCCCGCAGCAATGGAACGAGGTGAACGACTGGCGGCTGTATCCTTTCGGGGGTGGTGAGCGCTGGTTCGGCTTTGATGCCGTGCGCGATCTGGACGGGTTGCCTCCCGAGATCCTGCTGATCCCGCTGGCAGGGCACACCTGGGGCCATGCCGGCGTGGCGATCCGCGAACCCGGCGGCTGGATGCTGCATGCGGGCGATGCTTATTTCTATCGCGGCGAAATAGGCGCGCGGCAGTATTCCTGCACCCCCGCTTTGCGCGGCTATCAGCGAATGATGGAAGTCGACCGCACAGCTCGGCTGCACAACCAGTCGCGGCTGCGTCAGCTATCGCTCGATCATGCCGACGGGGTGCGCATCTTCTGTGCGCATGATCCGGTGGAGCTCGACATTCTTGCCGCCCAAGCTGAGGGGTAAGCGTCCCGGTGAAGGCTAATCGCCGATCCGCAATTTTGGGCTGGATTGGAGCACTCAACGCGAAAGGACATGGTCATGGAATCACGCCGTGATGAGGCGCGCCGCCAATTCAAGCAGATGTTGCTCGCAATCTTCGTCATAAGTGGAATTGTTCTGGCTGCGGTCCTGTGGTGGATGAGCACGCAAGGCGACCTAAGGCTGCACATGGTAATCGCCACGATTGCGGGCGTCTTCGCGTCGATGTTGCTTGGCGCAGGACTGATGGCGCTGGCATTTTACAGCAGCAAAAGCGGGAAAGACGATGACGCCGGCCATGCTGCTCGCGGCAGAGACAAGCCCAAAAAGCCATAAGCCCAAGGGGCAGCCATCTGTCACCACCGCTGTAAGGTTTGGCTTTAATGATGCCGGAAGGTTGTCCGTCTCGTTCGATCTCCGGTTTCGCAGACCTGGATGGAAGCGCGAGCTCACGTTCGTATCTTGGTTCAGTGCCAGAATTGCACCGCTGTGGGATGGAGGAAAGGCGATCCTACGAGTGCCTTGGAGCGGAAAACAAATGGCAAACGACAGAAGATTACAGGGGATGCCGGAAGGCGGCCAAAAGGGAGCGCCTGATGGTGTGAACACCCAAGGTGAAGAAGATTCTCCCGGGGCGAACAAGTCCCGCGCGAGGCGCCAGGGCCCCTTGAGCAAAGATAAGGGCAGTTTCGGCGGCGGGGCGGCGGGCCACGGGGGATCGTCGGTCATTGGATATCACGGGCCTCAACAGCTCGGCGATCAGGATGTGAAACCGGGTGGTAATCAGAATGCAGGTGCCAAATCCAAATAAGATCCTGAGGAAACGCACAGTGTATTCTCCGGTCAGTCCTAGCCGAGCAACAATGGAGCTTGGTCCCACTCCAACCTTTGGGAGCGCTTAAATTGCAGAAGTCTTCATTTTACTCAGCTGCCGCTCTTGTCACGGCGGCAGCCGCAGTCGGCTTTGCCGCCGCTCGCGTGCTGCGCGCCAAGGCCGACGAAAAATTGCCGGGACGCCGCGACGCGCAAGCTGGTCACAGTCCGCAGGACTACTCGGATCAGCAAAACTGGCCTGCGGACGAGAACATAAAGCCCACCCAAGAAGGCGGTTTCGCGCCAGCCTATAACGACAGCGATCCCGACTCGACGAACAATGCATGAAGACCAGCCAGCCATTCAGCGCGCCTACTCCGGCGCAACCACGCAAGGGGGGCAATGGTTCTGGCGGCATCACAGTTGCCGAGCGCGGCGGCGGCAACATCGCTGTTGCTTCGCGGTCCGCAATGAAAGGCAACAGCCCGAGCACGGCGGGCGAGGGCGAAGGGAAGTTATAACGCATGGCGGGCTTTGCTGAAATTGCTGGGCGCGTCGTCGTCATCACCGGCGCTTCAAGCGGGATCGGGAGAGCCGCTGCTCTTGCGTTCGCCAAGCACGGTGCTGCGGTGGTGCTCGCTGCGCGCAATGCCGAACAGCTTGAGGATGCCGCACAGGATTGTCGCGTGTCCGGCGGCAAAGCACTTGTCGTGCCGACCGACGTCGCTGATGCCGCGGCGGTTTCCGCATTGGCGCAAGCCGCCGTCACGGCGTTCGGCCGCATAGACGTCTGGATCAATAACGCTGGCGTCGGTGTTATAGGGCCATTCGTCGACACCCCCATGGAGCTTCATCGCCGCACGCTCGAGGTCGATCTGCTCGGTGCATTTCATGGTGCTCATGCCGTGCTGCCGCGCTTCGTGGAGCAGGGCGAGGGCATCCTGATCAACACGGTTTCGATGGGAGGATGGTCGCCGCCGCCGTTCGCCGCTGCCTATAGTGCCTCCAAGTTCGGGCTGCGGGCACTGACGTCGAGCTTGCGCCAGGAAATGTTCGAGCATCCACGCATTCATGTGTGCGGCGTCTTTCCCGCGTTGGTCGATACGCCGGGCATCGCAAGTGCGGCGAACACGAGCGGCAAGGCGATCAATGCCGGCCCCTATCTCTATGCCGCCGAGGACGTGGCGCAGGCATTCGTGGCGCTGGTGCGGCGACCGCGTGACGAGGTCGCAGTCGGCTGGCTCGCCCGCGCCGCGCAGATCAGCTACTCGCTCATGCCTGCCGCCACCGAGCGGCTGGGTTTTGCTGTGATGCGCAAGGCTTTGGGGAAGGCCAGGCCGGCTCCATATGGTGAGGGCGCCTTGCTCGCCACAACTGATGCGCCGCGAAGCACCGATGGCGGGTGGCGGCACACGAAGGGTATGCCCTCCGCGCGAACGATTGACCGCGGACTGCTCGCGTCAATTCTGATCGCGGCGATTGGCCTGGCTGCCCTCGCTCGCCACCGGAAACCGACAAGAGACGACCATGCCTGATCTCAAACCGGTTAAGAACCAAATTATCCTTATCACAGGCGCGACGTCCAGCATCGGGCGGACGACGGCCCGGATGACCGCCGAGCACGGCTCAAAGGTCGTTGCCGTCGCACGCAACTAAGATGCGGTGAAGGCTGGTCGAGGAGATCCGCGAAGCCACAAGCGCCATCATCGCAGCTTCATGAACCGCCGCTTTCGGCGGAATCGGTCGTTCGGGGGACGTGGTGGCAATTGGCAGCTTTGTCCCAAGACTTTCCGGCAGCTGCCGACCAAGACTCGTTCGTTTTCGAAAGCTAGCCTTTTATTCATGACAGTCTGGGCGTGGAGCGCTCGGCATCCGTGCTGAGGCTGGCGGCGTAGCGCAGGTGCGCGGGATCGCTGGCGTCTGTTTCGCCGCGTTGGGGTCGATGGGCTGTTCGGGCTGAAGGGCTGGGTCGGGGTTTCAGCGGCCCTGCCGCGCGGGCTACGTCGGCGTAGGCTTGAGCGCGAGAACGATGGCGTGCAGCAGATCGGCATCGGGACACGCAGAGGCAAACGCGACGCGGATGCGGGTGGCGCTTTCCATGACGCGGGTAGCAACCTTGAGCAGCCGCAGGCGCAGGGTCGTAAACTCGGCTTTTGCTAGAGCGGCGGTCTTCGGGATCGCCTGCTGGACGCGCCACAGCAGCTAGTAGGCGGCGGTGTGCAGGATCAGGCGCGTCTGATTGGCATTGGCCGAGCGGCACGAGGTGCGGTCACTGGCGAGCTGGGCCTTGTGCAGCTTGATCAGGTTCTCGGCCTGCCCGCGCGCACAGTAGAGCGTGTCATAGATGTGCTCGGCCGAGCCTTCGGGCAGCTCTTCTTCCACCTGATCAGCAAGCTCTACGAGCAGACCTCAGTGATCATCACCACCAATCTCGCCTTCGGCGAGTGGCCCGCCGTGTTCGGCGATCCCAAGATGACCACCGCGCTGTTCGACCGCATCACGCACCGTTGCGATGTCGTCGAGACCGGCAACGACAACTGGCGCTTCAAAAACCGCAGCTTACCCAATCAGAAAACTGCCTTTGCGCTGCTGACGCCTCCGGTCGGGCTACGCCCTCCCTACGCCGTCAGCAGCGCGAAACACGCGCTCAGCATCAACCGATCCTCGCAACTGCAGATTGGGCCCTTTTGCGCGCCGATAGGGGGTCCCGATTGAACGCCGATTGGCAGGCTTGCGCCTGCATAGGGCGCATGCCCAGCTCGTCCGACTTGGCCGACGCCCCAGTCTGGGCGGTCGTGAACTATACGGCGGGCATGATCTGATCTCATCCTTGGCGCTCATTTGAAAAGCTCGCTGTGTGTTCCGGCGCGGGTGAAGAATATGCCGCCGCTGGGTGCTGGAATGTCCTCCACGCGGTAGATCAGCAGGAAATCGCCACCAACATGGCATTCGCGGTGACCCTGCCATTCCCCCTTGAGGGCGTGATCTTTCCACTCGGAGCCGAGCGGCGCGTCATTGGCGATAAGTAGCAACATGACCTGCTTGAGCTTTTTCATGTCGTATCGGCCCGAACGCGACAGCCGCTCAAAGTCCTTCAGGAATGAGTTCGCATAACCAATCTTCCGGGGAAGCGCGGCGCGCTTGCTCGCAACCGGTTTCTTCAAGACTTCGGTTTTCCCGCCTCAGGCAGGGCTTTGCTCTCTTCCTCGAGCTCGGCAAACATGTCTTCCGCATTGTCGAAGTGCGGTGTGCCGCCATTCTTGAAGAACTCATCCGCCTCTTCCATCGCCGCGCGGGTTTCCGCATTGGGAACCTTGAGCTCTAGCGGGAAGGCCTGATCGGTGGCGATACGATGAAACAGCAGGCGCACGGCATCGGCGGTCGACAGACCCATAGCCGCCAGCGCTTCTGTCGCGCGGTCTTTCAGATCGTTGTCCATCCGGACATGAATCATCGAACTATGAGCGTTCATAATGCCTCCTGTATCTCAAATGAGATATAGGGCCGATTAGCAATGAAAGTCAATGTAAAGTGCGTCGTCCCAGTCAGATGCGATACTGCTCAAGAAAGGTCAGCTCGCAAGGCATGACAGCACGAACGGCGTGCGCGCCATCAGACTTTCGATTGCCGGCTTTTTTGAACCGGGCACCTAACTTCGATCCTGACGGCACGCAGATAGTGGCGCACGTCTAACAAGCAGCCACTCAACAGCCAGAAGATCGACCCTGCGGCCTGTTTGGCAAGGTTGGCAGAGTGGCGGCTGGGAGCCGCAGTTCTCCTGGAGCGGTCATACTTCCTGCATGCTTAACCTTGGTGCGGAAGTATGCGTAAAGGAAATTCCGCTAGACGATCTTAGGCAAGTAACCTGGGGTCTCGGCAATGTCGACCGAATGCAATGAGCCGAGAATTGCTGGTGCGGGAAGCGCACCGCTGCCGGTCGAAAGTGATCTGAGGGCCGATAATCCGGAAAGCGGTCGCGTAGCTCTGGTATCGAAGGCTGTTCCCATTGGCGCATCAGCAATCGCGCTCGCTGCATGCGGAGGTGGAGAAGGTAACTCGGGCAGCCCCGCGACCAATAGTGGCGCGCCCCCTATTTCTGCGGCTCGAAAGCCCCAGTCGGAGGCGGAAGCCGCTCGGTTTCTGCTGCAGGCGTCATTCGCAGCCGATGCCGGTGCGATAAGCGCGCTGCGCAGCGAGGGGTTCGAGCCGTGGCTCGACCGCCAGATGCGCCAGCCGAACGACGTGAGCGCAAAAGCCTATTTCGAGGGCCGCGGCTTCGATACGGTAGATGCCAACCGCTTTTACAATGGCACCACGACCGGCGACTGGATGATCTGGTCGCAGCTGCTGAGCGGCGGAAATTCGCTGCGCAAGCGGTTCGCGCTGGCGCTATCGGAGTTTTTCGTCGTTTCTCTCAGCGATATCGACATATCCTGGCGCGGTCCGGCGATCGGCGAATACTGGGACATCCTGAATCGCAATGCCTTCGGAAGCTTTCGCACGCTGATCGAGGAAATCTCGCTCAACCCCGCGATGGGGGTCTTTCTCAACACCCGCGGCAATCGCCGCGCCGATCCCCGAACCGGACGCGTGCCCGACGAGAACTACGGCCGAGAGCTTATGCAGCTTTTCTCGATCGGGCTGTTCGAGTTGAACCCTGACGGCACGCCGCGCACCGGCGGCGGCCAGCTAATTGAGACCTATACCAACGACGACGTGACCGGGATCGCCGAGGTCTTCACAGGCTACGATTTTGATTACTCCCAGACCACTTCTTTCCCCGATCCAGGCAACCCGGGCCGAACGGTCGCGGGCGTTGATTTCGCGCGCCGACCAATGACCGCAGACCCGAGCAAGTGGTCGCGGCCCCGAACCGAAGGCTTTCACTCACTTGAAGAGAAGCGTTTTCTTGGCCTCGTCATCCCGGCCGGAACCAATGCCCCGGACTCACTGCGGTTGGCGCTTGACCACCTTGTCCTGCATCCCAATGTCGGCCCGTTCTTTGCGCGCCAGATGATCCAGCGCCTGGTCACCAGCAATCCGTCCCCCGGCTATGTCGGGCGCGTCGCAGCGGTGTTTGCCAATAATGTACAGGGTCAGCGCGGCGATCTCGGGGCCATGTTCAAGGCAATCCTGCTCGACGAAGAAGCGCTCTCATCAGCGAACGTGAACAACCCAGCTTCCGGCAAGCTACGTGAGCCGATGCTGCGTTTCATACAGCTAGCGCGCACCTTCGGCGTGCGTTCGGCGAGCGGAAATTTCGAGGTGGGAAGCCTCTCCGATCCGGCCAACCGGCTTGGCCAGTCGCCGTTACGGTCCCCTTCCGTGTTCAACTTTTTTCGGCCCGGATATTTTCCGACAGGTTCGCAGACCGCCGCGAACAACCTGCTGGCGCCCGAGTTCCAGCTCGTTAACGAGACTTCGGTAGCTGGCTACGTCAACTTTCTTGAGCGGGCTGTCGATATGTCGGCAGGCTTCCTGCGCGATCTTTCGCTCAGCTATTCCGCTGAACTGCCGCTCGCGCACGATGCGGTACGCCTGGTTGATCACCTCGACCTGGTGCTGACAGCCAAGCAGCTTTCACCTTCTGTTGCAGAGGCGATTACCGCCGCACTCGGAAGCATCGCGGTGCAGGAGAGCAGCGCCGAACCGGAAAAGCTGCGCCGCATCCATGCGGCCGTGATGCTGGTGATGGCCTCAACCGATTACCTGGTGCAGAAATAGGGACGCGCGGCGATGCAAATCGGAAGAGAATTGGAAATTTCGCGGCGCGCTTTTCTCCAGCGCAGCAGCCAACTTGCAGCCATGGGCGCTGCATCCTCCTATGCGCTGGGCCTTGCCGGAATCGGTGAGGCGGCAGCCTTCTCGTCGGACGGCGGATACAAGGCGTTGATCTGCGTTTTCCTCTATGGCGGCAATGATCATGGCAACTTGCTGATCCCCTTCGATCCTACCAACTACGCGCGCTATGCCGCAATCCGCGGGGGCATAAGTGAGGAGGGGGGCGGCATCGCCTTGCCACGCGCCTCGCTCGCTGGAACGGTGCTGATGCCTGCAGGCGGGCAAACGCTCACTGACGACATCACCTATGCCCTCGCGCCCAGCATGCCGCGCATGAAGGCGCGCTTTGACGAAGGCAGGCTGGCGCCGCTGCTCAATGTCGGGCCACTGTTGGCACCAATGACGCGCGCGCAATACGACAATAATTCAGTGCCGCGCCCGCCGAAGCTATTCTCCCATAATGACCAGCAGTCGACCTGGCAAAGTTCGCAGCCGGAGGGTTCGCAGACCGGATGGGGCGGACGGATGGGCGATCTTGCCCAGTCGGCCAATACGAATACCATGTTTACCGCGATCAATGCCACTGGCAACGCGGTGTTCCTGAGCGGCCGTCAGGCTTTGCCCTACCAGGTCTCGTCTTCGGGAGCGGTGCTGTTCCGGCCGCTAAGCAACAGCCGCTTGTTCGGCTCCGGAGCCGCAGCGGCTGCGCTCGACACCGTTCTCAAATCCGCTTCCGGAAACATCCTCGCTGCAGATCACGCGACGATCAACGACAGGTCAATCAAGTTCGGGACCTTCGTTAACGATGCCTTGGCCAATGCCGCGATCGCCACTGATTTCGGGGCGGGCAACGGACTCGCGGCGCAGTTGCGTACCGTCGCTGGAATGATTGCTGCGCGCCGCTCGCTGGGGGTAACCCGGCAGGTCTTCATGGTTTCGATGGGCGGTTTCGACAATCACGATGGGCTGATCGGACGGCACGAGGGCCTGCTCGCTCAGCTCGATTTCGCACTCGACGCCTTCTACCGCGCGACGGTCGAACTCGGTGTGGCGGACCGGGTGACAACCTTTACCGCCTCGGACTTCGGTCGCACTCTGTCCTCCAACGGCGATGGTTCTGACCACGGATGGGGCGGGCATCATCTCATTCTGGGAGGGAGCGTCAACGGCGGGCGCTTCTTCGGGCGAGCACCGCATGTGTCGGTCGAAACCCCCGATCAGGTTGGGCGAGGGCGGCTGCTCCCGACCACATCGGTCGACGAATATTCCTCAACACTCGCCTTGTGGTTCGGCGTTAATCCGTCGGACCTGCCTTCGATCTCGCCCAACATCGGACGATTTGCCTCGAGCGATCTCGGGTTTTTGCGCATGTCTGAGGCCGCAGCAACGAGCATGCAGCCAGCGATGTATGGAGCATCCGGATAGCTCTACTAACTTGCCGATTGGCACCGCAGTTTCCACCTAATTTGCGTTACTGGCAGCGGCCTGAGGCGGTCCCGGAACGCATCAGATGGCTTTGGCCGCGCTCTCGATCAGTGAGTGTCGGCGGGTGAGGCAAAGCCGAGCCATCACGGGCCTGACTGAAGCCAGGAATGCCAGTCCAGCGAGCGAGACCACGGCGTCAAACTGGATAGATTAAATTCTTGTCTCGCTTTGTAGCCGCACTTTTGCGCAACATGGTCTTTACCCGCAAGGAACGCCAAAACCGCCATTGCCTTCCCGAAGGATCGGTGACGGCTAATGACAATTCCTGCAGTCTTGTTCCCCGAACAATCCATCGATCGCCGCAAGGCTGAACGTTTTCGGGTACGTTTTGGGACGGTGTCGCAAGATCTTGGGCCCGAAGCCCTCGATATGACGGTCCACGACGTCTCGCGATCTGGCTTCCTTATGGAAACGGACAAATCTCTTCCCGCAAACACCTGCCTCGTTGTGGAGCTGAAGGATGCTGGCTTCAGATTATGCAAGATCGTTTGGAATAATGGGCGCTTTCATGGAGCGGTGTTTGCAGATCCATTGAATAGCTCGGAGCTTCAACGTCTGGTCGCAAGAAGCCCCATAGTCTGGCCAAATTTTGGAGAGGAGAATAGTCCGGCGGTCTCTGATCGTGTGACCGACCCAGGACCACCGTGCCATGATGATCCTGATGTTCAAACGGAATACAAGCTGCCATTGGCGACGAGAGGCCGGATCATCGTTGGCAGCGCAGCCTTGCTCTGGGCGGTTATTGGTGCCGCAGTTTGGCTAGCTATCGGATAATGCCCGCCGCCGGATTGACCGCCCACACTGGTTTTTACATCGCAGATGCACTGCCGGGTAAAGCGTTGCGGGGAGGGCAGGGCAAGCCGAACCCAAGAATTCAACCCGGTCCGTTCGTCTCCGTCGACAGATCGCCGGAGGTGATCAGCCGGAGGTAAGAATGCAGCTGCCGTTCCCGGCAGGCCCGCGCAACGCGAAGGAACTGCTGGATGAGAGTGGGATCGAGATCTGGGTTTAATCAGAGCAACTGCGCTGGTTCCCATATGTTCGAGCCTTACCCTCACCCAGAGATGTGTTCCACTGGCGTTTCGGCTGAAGCTGGAAGCCTGGAACCTGGCAGGCAGCGATAGCGAAACTGACAGAGGCACTTTCCTGCTTCGGAAGTTGTGGTGCGCCGGCGCTTACAGCCTCCTGCGTCCCATCATTTTATGCAGTTTTCTTCGCGCGGCTCGACTTGGGAGTAGGCGTTCCGGGCTTGCGGCCAAGACCGATTTTCTTGGCAAGATCACGCCGCTTCTTTGCGTAGTTAGGTGCAACCATAGGGTAGTCGGCGGGCAAGTTCCAGCGAGCGCGGTATTCCTCAGGGGTCATGTCGAAATTGGTGCGAATATAGCGCTTGAGCATCTTCAGCTTCTTGCCGTCTTCGAGGCAGACAATGTAGTCGGGCTTGACCGAGGAGCGGATCGACACAGCCGGATCTGGCCGCACTTCTTCGGGTTCGGTCTGTGCGCCGAGGTTGGCAAGCGCTGCATAAACATCGGTGATGAGACCCGGTACATCTGCCAGGGCGACACCATTGTTGCTGACATGGGCGGTGACAATATCACTGGTTAGCATGATTAGGGTTTCGGATGAGATATTCTGATTTTCTTCCACGGTTCGTCTGCCCTTTTCAATTGTCTGTTTGCTGTTTTTGCCATGAACTAACAAGCACGCCATGACAACTAGGTGGATTAGATCGCTTAGCGGATCGCCGCAGCTTTCGGCAATCCTATACATGCGCATAGCCGCAAAACTAGGCAAAGAATTGATCCATTCGGCGGTCAGCCAGCCTGTACATTTGTTGGGCGCATCCGCATTCGCAACCCACACCCAACTGCGCTCAGCCTTGTCATTCGCATCCCATCTGGTTCGCAGTTTGCCTATCTTTTCGCTCGCCGAAGACGAAGCGGCCGCGTTGGGTGACACTCAGATCGCGCGGATCGTCAAGGACGGGGCCGGGCAGAACTATTTGCGCTGCGCGCTACTGAAACAATCGGGAAGGCGCTGTCCGCTCTCTGGCACCCGCAATTCGGCATTGCTGCGGGCCAGTCATGTCGTGCCGTGAGCGGAATGACGCAGCGATGAGGAGCGGTTGGACGTGTTCAATGGCCTCCTACTGGCGGTCCATTGGGACGCGGCATTTAATAGCGATCTGGTGAGCTTCGAGGACAATGGCGGCGCACTGGTCAAGCAAGGCTTGAGCCCCGAAGCTACTTCGCTGCTCATGCCAGACGACGTGAGGCTTATCCCTTTAGATGCTCCCCATCGGCGGCAACTTGCATTGCATCGAACACATTTCGGGTCCGGCTTATAGATCCGCAGAACACAATTTGCTGTCGGGTCCAGCGCTAGCGGCGTCCTACATTCGGCGATGCGGGTCAACAAAGAAAAGCATAGTGTGCCTAGGCGCTTGAGCAGGCATCTTGGCCAGCATAATTTTCGTCGAAGTCGTTGGCTGTTCGCTGCTGCTGGCCGCGCTTAAGACCCCGTTACGAGCATTACCAAAACCACAGTCGCAAGGGTTCCGAAGCTGCTGGAAATGAAGCAAACCCAGGCCATCTTGTGGTAGGCTCGGCGCGGAAATTCCTCCCGCTCCCTTGCGTCCTTGCGTGCGTCGCTGAGAACCTTTTCGGTCTTCTGGACTGCTATTCTGAGCCTCTTCACTTCGGGGTAAAGCGACTGCGCATGCTTAATCTGCCACGCGACTGTCTCATGCAATTCGTTAAGCGTCGTCTCGAGTTTTGCCGCCTTGTCGCCGAGGTGTTTCGCTCTCACAAAAGGGCTTTTGGGATCGCGAAACAGCACCAGGACGATGAAGCGGATCAAGATTGAACAAAGGATCAGAATGGTATCGTTTGACCCTACACGGCGTTCGACGCCCTCAAGAACCTTGAGTTCCGTGACGGTAATTTCAACGCCGAAAAGGTCCACCCACAAGTCATTAAGGTCGGTCATCCTTCGAGTCTCCCTTTGACCGCCGCTCCAAAGCCGACGAATTCCTGAAAGAAGGCGGTTCGCGTAAATGCGTTCTGGCAGTGTTCGAACGCTTCACGCAGAGACAGGCCCTCACCGTAGATCAGCTTCTCGAAGTCTTTGTTCAGGCGAGGGATCGGAATGGCAATTTCTTGGCCTGCCCATGAACCTTGTGCCTCTCCAACGACCAATACATCAGCAAGCCCACATTGGCGCGCGAAACGCGCCACCTTGAACTCGCGGTCGTGCTCGCTCGCGACGAAGAACATCGGCACGCGCCCGCTGAAAGGATCTCTCGAAAGCACGTGAGCCCATTCGATTGCCGACTTATAGAGGGATCTGCCGCACTCAATGATTGCTGGTGTACCAGGCCTTTCGAGACGCCAGTCGATCGCCCTTGCGACCGCCTCACCGTCGCTTTCCTGAATATGGTGGCGCCGTGTGTCAGGAACCGATTGCAGTGCCCGCGAGACGTTCGTTCCCACCTCGATGATCAGCGGTTCTTGTCGCATGAAAACCTCGAGAAAGAGCGCGAGCGTGCTCGCTCCATTCCCGTCACGGTGAATGATAAAATGGGTATCTGCGACGCCGCTGGCCGACTCAGACTGCGGGAACGCCACATCTTTCGAGGGGTCAGTGATCCGCGTGGCCGCCTGCAATCTCAGCCGATATGGATCGTGGGGAATAAGCTGGTTTGTCACATCATATCCTTGTCATCAAAGTTGGGCAGGAAGGGTTGGCGCGCCGGTTGCGAAGGGTTTTCACCCTTGCCCTTCGGGCTTCGGAACTCCGGCTGAGGCTCGAAATTGTGGTCGCTGCCCGGCTCCGACGGAGGCTCGCCATCATCATCAAGGGGGTCGGTGGGAGCGACAGTTTCTCGGGACGTGAGCGACTTGAGGGGACTGTTCTGCGGTGACCCTGCGCCTGCTATTTTGCGGTCCAGAACTGGACCATCGTCAGGCTGATGGTCATCATCTTCGATGAGTGCGGCGGCAAGATCGATCTCATCTTCACCCGCCCATGAGGTATCGTTACCGAACTCATCGTAGCCTTCGCAGGCCTCGAACTCGGCGTCTTGGTAGTCGCAATCTGCATCAACTCTTTTGTCAGGAACCGGCTCGGCATCAGCACCCATTGAAGGGGCCTCAACGGCACCTTCGGGCTGGACGAAATCACCGTTGTCCTCGTCCGAGTTCAGAGAAGAATAGTATTTCTCAAGCTCAGGCGGGAGGCCATGCACTTCGATCCAGCGCGCGCCGGTCCACTCCTCAGCATCAAGATCGCTATACCATTCAACCCCTTCGTAGATGACGGTGGAATCCTCGATTTTGAAGGTCCAGTTGTGTTCGCACGCATTGGTAATATCGGCCCAGAAATCCGCCTCGCGCTTCGCCTGTTTGCGCTTTTCTTTCCGTTCATCGAAGCCGCGTTTGGCTTCCGACAGCCCCAGACCGGACATCAGAAATCGGTCAAAAACTTCGAGGCTGCCAGCGGCTTCCGACAGCTCGTCGGCCAAAGCAGGCAGGCCTTCGATCAGTTCATTGACCCAATCTTTTTGATACCTTTTGTGGGGTTGGAGGCGGTCGATGAAGCCCTTGATTGAGACCAAAGCAACGGTCCAGGAAGTGTCTTCCATCATGGCTCTTGATGCCTCTGAAAGGAGGTCAACGATCACCGAAAGCCTGACCCGATCCTCTTCAGAATCCAGCCCCAGGGCCTGGCCCAAGAGCTCGATGTCCCGGTCGTGACGAAGGCCAACGCACCTGTAGTAGGCGTCGTATTCCCCTTGGCTGAGTTCGCGTGCGAGATCTGAAATGCGGGACGCGCCCAACAGAAAATGCTCACTGAACCCTTCGGGCAGCGCAAGGTCCCTGCGGGCCTTTGCTGCGAACTCCTTCTGCTGTTCCGAGCGAAGGGCATAGGCATGAAGAACGACCCGCTGTTGGTCTTCATCAAGGTCGCGCGGCGGTGCCTCAAGGATGCCTGCATTGACCATCAGGCGCCAAGGATTGTCGGGATCCTTGAGGTGCGGATCTTTTGTGTGCGCCTTGAACAGATCGGCAATACACGTGATCATTGAGTCTGGCATGCGAGTGAAGGATGACGGCGCAACCCCTGCTTTTCCCAGTCTCTGGAGAAGGGGGCTGCCTAGCGCAAAGACACTCTCAGGATCGTGATCTTCACGGCTTTTCCCGACTGGTGTAAGCGTGGCCTCATGCCGATCGATCTCTTCAAGCTCGCTGCGCTTTTCATGCCAGATTGCAAGCTCCCAGCAAGTCTCGGAAAGGAGATCCATCACCTTTCTTTTGCGCTTACGCTCTTGCTCCGCGACCTTATTTCTGGTCATCGCGGAAGATTCTTCCAAACGGAAGGGATGCCTTAATCGGGAGCGCGCACGATGAGCATTTTTTGTCAGCTTTCCGCTCTCGTCTACTTCTTCAGCCTGCCTGCACAGGTCGTCATAAGCAAGAACGTCGCGGGTAACTTCAGACATGTCCTCAGCCAATGCTTTGCGGACAATGCTCATGAATGCGGAGATGGGGCCATTTTGTGTCATGCCAATATTCTAGGATGCGGATTCCAGAAAAAGAAATCCAATCACAAATTTTTTTCAAGGTATGAAGGAAAAGGCCGCTTCGCTAGTCATTTCAGTGATCAGAAAAAATGCCAATTATGTCTCAATTATCTCGATTTTTCGTCCGATCAAGTTTTCAGAAAATGATCGGAAACCCCTTATTTTCATCAATTCGAACGTTTTTATGAAAAGCCCTCGAACTCGTTTTTTTAGGCGCAATACCGCAATAGGGGTCGCAACGGCGTTGCGACCCCTATTGCTGCTTTGACCCGGTCGAGACGGGATCCGGGATAGTATTGAAATTTCGCCCGGATTACCAGATATTTCTAGTTCGCTGCGTTCACACGTCACGCAAAATCAAAGATTTTCATTCCTCGTTTTTTGGATCAAGCAGATTGTCGTCCGGTCGGCTTTGCTCTTGCGTTCTGACAATCTCTAGCTGTTTTTGCGAACGACTGCCATCGTTCTGGGGCGCTTCGCTTGGGTTTGCATTCCATCCAGGCTGGGTTTTCAGATCGTCAGTCGCGTCTCTCAGCTGCAGCTGATCCCCTGATTCCTTACGAGAGACCAAAAATCGACCAATTTGACCGTCAGCGAGAAATGGGTGCACGCAGCCAAAATTTTTCAATTTTGGGCCATTTAAGGTGGCTTTTTGGGCCATATCCGACCGAGGTCGAGGCGGAGGCACGATCTGTCACAGCACCATCGCTGCTGATTTTGGATCATCGGTATGCACCGTGGCTGGACGCGCCGGCCTGATAGCGCTTCGCCAATACGACGAAAAACCAATCCTACGCGCTCAGTTCACAGAATTCTCGGCGGGCACCCCCTCTTTTGCATTTAGCGTAGGAAAAGGCCGCATGCCCGCACAGCGGAACGGTGGTCGCCTACAAGAGGCGAACTGACGGCGCAGCCGGAGAATTTTTTAACAAGAGACAGGAGGGAAGAGATGCCGGGTGAAGCCGGCAGGGGAAAGGAAAAAAGGAAGTGGAGCAGAAACGCTCGGCTTTCGCCTTCGCCGGTTTCGCCAACACACAATCTTGGAGAAACTCACTGACGTGCTCCTGACGTGCTCCCCTGATTGTTACCAGTCAGAGGTAGAGTCCGGCTCCTTCATGATGGTTGTTTGATGGGATGGCAACGTGTCTGGGGGCATGCCCCCAGACACGTTGGCCGGCGATCTCGGCGGGGG
>NZ_JAGDEB010000007.1:0-16420 GCF_040148725.1 Erythrobacter sp. NFXS35
AGCCACGCTCGCACCCAGCTGACCCCATCAAGTGCCGTTATTGAGCACGCAGAGAACACAGGCACCCAAAGGTATCATCCGCTCAGGACCGAGCAGCCAGATCTTGACCCATTAGAGAACACAATCGAATGGAAATCTGCCATCAACAATCGACCGCACAGCTTCTCAAGCTCGCAGCAGTTCACGCAATCGAACGGACAACCGCTGTAGCAAGACCGATCGCATCGCCAGTTGCAGCCCAAAGGCGCCTGACATTCCCAGAGCCGCGCTGGGAACAAGCCTTGCAAAGAAAAGCGTGACGAGAATAGCGAGCGGGTGGATTCCAACTACGGCACAGGCCACGACCGTCAGTCGCGGGGTCCACGGCAGAAGCGCAATTGCCGCAAGATACCACAGCCCGTGGAGGCGAAGGTACCTAGTAATCTCCGCCACTGCATCGGCCGCTTCGTCGGTTCCAGCAAGACCGGCCGGTGCAACATCGACAAACTGCACCGCGTAAGCCATCACCATTCCGCCTGAAGCGGTGCCTGCCGCGAAGGCCAATGCGAAGATCGGCCAGCGGTGGGGAGCAAGAGCCGACAAGCCGGTCAGCAGCAGTTGGTTCGGCATGACTGGCACGAAGAAGTCGGCGGCAGGAAAGCCTGCGACGACCGGCGGTAGCCAAGGGCGATCAACATGGCGCGCCGACCATTGGATCAGTCGAATACGCAACGGCAAACGGCGCGCCTTATCCATTGCGCATGATGCCATAACCCAGCCGAGGCGAAACGCGCATGATGGCACGCAGCAGGCGCGTTTTGCCGACATCGATTATGGGCCGATCGCGCTGCATGCCCTGCACGATCTGCCTTGCGCAATCTTCTGGCGTGATCTTGCCTCTGCCTCGCCCCCGCGTCATGTCCGTATCGACCAGCGGCGGAAGCGCTTCGAAGATTTTCAGATTGGCTGCCCGGCTGCCCGCCTGATACCGCAGGGCCCGGGTGTAGCTGCCGAGCCCTGCCTTGGTGGCGCAGTAAACCGGAGACGACTGTTTGGGTGCAAGGGCCAGACCGGATGTGATGTTGCAGATTGCCGCGTGGCGGTGCCGCAGCAGCAGCGGCATCAGATACAGGCCAAGCAGCACCGGCGAGGTGAAATTGAGCTGTATCTCGCTTTCAAAGGCCGAGGCGATTTCTTCGGCATCGGGCGCGACACAATCACCCAGCACTTGCTGGCCCGCGTTGTTGACCAGAACCGAACAGTCCGGATGCTCAGCGATCAGCACATGGGCCAGCATCCTGGCACCATCAGGTTCGGCAAGATCAACGCTGATGAAATTTACCAAAGTGCTGCCGATCATGTCGGGCAGGTCGCCCCTGCTTCTGCCCGCGACAACGATCGCTGCTGCGCCAAGCTGCGCAAATTCATGACACAATGCGCGCCCAATTCCGCGGCTGCCACCTGTGATACAAATTGTCCGCCCACGAAACTGCATTGCGTGTAATCCTTCTTCAGTATGCACTGCTGATGACCCAAACGAAGGGTTGAGCAATTGACCGAGGTTCAGTGACTAACGAAAATCCCGCCAGCCGCTTTGCCGCCATGCTTGAAGTGCGCGCACGCAAGCTCGGGGAATGGCGTGAGCGGCGTGTCGCAGCCGGATCGGAGGTATTTCAGCCTCAGGCCGAAAACGTCCCAGTATTCATCCTCACAGCAGGCCTCGTCAAACTCTACTATCCGGTCGCCAACGGCGAGGAATGGACCAAAAGCTACATCGCCGATCATGGCGTGTTCGGCCCGACGTCGATCGAGGCACCGATCATGCAATTCGGCGCACGAGCTATCGAGGACTGCTGCCTTGGAACAATGCGCCTGACATGGCTTGCCGGACAATTGGGTGAGGATGCTGCTCTTGTGGGCGCGTTAGGCCAATTCCAGGCCTGGCTGTTCGAGCGCAAGCGTCAGCGCGAAGAGGACTTGCTGTGTCGCGCCGCTGAGGAGCGGTATCTCGCTTTCGTCGAAGGTGAGACCGCGCTGACCGCTCGCCTTGAGCAGCAGGAAATCGCTGCATACCTGCGGGTCACCCCCGTCGCCTTAAGCCGAATTCGTCGCCGCCTGAAGCAGCAAGGCCGGTTATCAGCAGGCGCTTCATCCCCTTAGACCGGCTCAAAGTCTCAACAAACGGCGGTGTCCGATATGGTGTCGATTGCAGAACGGCGGCTTCCGGCGAGAAATCCGTTGAAGCTGCCAAGCAGGATCATGGCGGTGGAACTCCAGTAGAATGGCGAACGCCCTGCCCTCGCCTCTGCGCATCATCGAATAGCGACGACGTTGGTTTTGGCGGCATCGGCGGCCGCCTTCCAGCTCTGATCACTGGTCCATGCCGGAAGACCGTCACGCTGCGCCAGCGCAAGGCAGAAGCGGTCGCCAAGCGATAGCCTGTGACCAGCTGTGACGGCGCGCAAACGCCCGGCCATTTGCGCCAGCGCCTTGTCGGTCGGCACAATGGTCATTGGCAGTGGATCGAGCATCGCGTCGACCTCACGCTCAGGCATGCCAAGATGGATGAAGTGGGTGACCACCTCGGCGTAGTTGATCGTGCATATCCGGGCGTCTGCTATGGCTGCGGCGACTTTGTCGGCACCCTTCTCTCCCTTCAGCATGGCGATGAGGGCGGAGGCGTCCAGTACGATCTCGCTCACTCTCCGCTGTCCTCGCGGCGCTTGGCCAGGAAAGCCGCGACTGACGCTTCCGGGTTTCCTTCAGTGTACTGCTTCGCCAAAGCCTGAGCGCGGGCCACGGCCTGTGCGGCCGTTCGCAGCACGAGGCCATCCGGCGTCTCATCCAGATAGACTGCGCCGCCGCCGACGAGCCCGAGCCGCTTGCGGATGTCAGCCGGGAGGCTCATCCGGCCATTGGGCGTGATGTTGACTTGGACTGTCATGCGGGCTCCGACTCCTAATGTGTTGGCCGTGGGGCATACTCTAGCCAGAGTGCTCCTGAAATTCAACACAATGCAAATTGAGGCACAAACGATCAGATGGGCCACATAAAGGCCTGTATGTCGCTATCGTCGAAAAGCGTCTCAACGATACGTTGCTGCCAGTGCGCCTGCCCCTCGCAACAGCGATGTTGCCTTGTTGCGGCTTGTCCGGAAGGGATCGCTCACCGGACACTTTCTGAGACAGACATCGTATTCCTAGTGTAGGGATCGAAGGCTGCCCCGCATGGCGCACCAAGCGCACTTAATTGCCGGACGGGAATGGCTGGGATTAGGACAATCCTGCCGTTGCCGCACGACGGGTCTAACGGCAGGAACATCGCCAAAACCTGACGCTCACCGAAGGCTACGCTGGCATGGTACTAAATGTGGCCAACGATATCATCTCCTTGATTGGCCGCCCTCACTGGTTCGCTTTCGGAGAAACGGATATGGAATCGGGATGTATGTGTTCGTAGACGAATCCGGCAATACCGGTGCCCATCTCTTTGATGAGGCGCAGCCGATCTTCCTGACGGTTGCTCTGATGACGCGCACCGATTTCGACGCCATCTACACCAAGCCGATCGCCAACCTCGCGCGCGCCGTCGGTGATACCCAGCTCCACGCTGCCAAGCTCGGGGTGGCGCGGATTGAGGAGATTGCCCGTCCGCTCCATAAGCTACTGCAACGCGCTGATCCGCGCTTCTACATCTCACGGGTCGAGAAGCGGTATATCGTCGCCACCAAGATGTTCGATCTGCTGTTCGACCCTGGCGAGAACCGCGCCGCGTCGCCGCATATCTATCTCATGCGCCCGCTCAGGATCACGTTCGCGGTCAAGTTCGCCGAGATCGTAACCGAGGACATGGCGCGAGACTTCTGGGCGTCGATGATGGAGACCAACCCCGATCGCGCCCGCGGCGGCATGATCCAATTTTGCGATGATGTTCTGGCGCTTCTACCTGGTGTCCAGGATAAGGGCTTCGTCGAGCGCATAGGCCCCGCCATCGAATGGGCTCGGGAAAACCCTGAAGCAATCTACTTCCATTCTGACGGCCGCATCGCTCGCCAAGGCCATCTTCCCAACCTCGTCGGGTTCGGCAATCTGATGGACGGCGTGGAGGTGCAGTCGCAGGCCTGGCGACGGCCGGTCCGGCGAATCCGGCACGACCGACAGAGCGAGTTCGAGGCCGCGCTTCGCTGGTGGCATGATCTCTACGCCAATGCGTCGCCGGAGCGTGTGCCGCTGATGATGGGCGAGATGTTCAAAGCACAGCGCGCCGGCGGCAGCACCTTCGAGATATCGACCGCCGAAGCCAGTCCGGGCATCCAGATCACCGACGTTATCATGTGGCTATTCAACCGGCTTCATCGCGAAAAGGAGATCGGCGCAGACTCGTGGCGCATGATGCAATGGGTGTTTCGCCGCGCCCGTCAGAACGACTTTTCGTTCGATGGCGTTCTTGGAGCGCTTGATCAGCGATACGCACACATCATGACGGAGCCGATGGACGAGGCTCGCCTCGACGCCGCGCGCGAACAGCTGGCGATGATCGACGCGGCAACAAAGGGACGGGTCGAAGCCTACCGGGCCGAGAAGGACGCGAAGCAAATCGAAGGCGACCAAGCCTGATCAGTTCGGGAGGACGATAAAGCCGCTCCCGAGTGCGATCACCGCCGCGATCACCAGCCGGGCCGACCAGCGCCCCAGTTCTTCCAGAAATGCCCCCGTGAAGCGATCGAGAGGCTTGCTCGTCCCAGCCATCAATCGAGCCCCTCGAAATAGTCGGCGACCATCTGCCGCTCGTCGACCTTGGCGTCCGCCCACAACGTCGTGATCGTGCTCGCTGCGGGATTGCGGCGGCGTGAGCGGATCGCGATGATGGCGATCATGATCGGCTCGCCGCCCATCAGCGGCTCGGCAGCATAGGTTCCGGTGAGCACGACCGCGGCATGGCTGCGTTCGAGCCGCTCGACACAATCGAGCACATCGCGCCACAGCCGACGCACGCGGAAATCGCGATCGGGCTTCGGGCCGATCACGCCCTCGCGCTCGGCCTGGACGAAGCTCGCCAGACCGAACCACTCGCGAAGCTCGGCGACGTCGCCGGCTGCGTCGTCGTCAAGATCGGAATCGAGCAGCAGGCTGAAGGTGGCGAGCATCGTCCGCAGCTGAAGCTCGGTCCTTAACGGCGCGACCGCGACGGGCACGCGGCCCTCGGTCCAGGCGAACATTTCGACGAAGTTAGCGGCGGCCTCCTCAGGAGTGGGGCGAACACGCACGCGCAGAAACTCGTCCTCGGACTTGCCCAAGGCGCGCGCGAGCTTGCGCAGCTGCGCCGGCCGCACCTTCAGACCACGCTCGACCCGCGACACCGTCGCCAGCGACACGCCAGCCTCGGCGGCGAGCATATCCTGCTTCCAGCCGTTGAAGGTCCGCTGCAGCTTCACGAAGTTCGCGATGGCGGCTTCGTCGAGCACGAAGGTTTCGAGGGGTTCGAGCGTGTCCATGTCCTCAATATGATCGAAGAGCCTTGCAATTTAGAGGTCGTTTCGCACGTCAGTTCGACGAAATCGCCGCCGCCTCAAAGATACTGCACGCCCCGATTGAGCAGGTCGGCTAAGGCTTCTTCGCGGGAACGCACAGGTGACGCGGCGGCCCCGACCAGTCCGCGCGCGACACCGCGCGCGAGGCCGCGCGCCAACACCCGCTCGGCGGTTGACACCTTCTGAATGCCGGCGCGCCCATGGACGAAAGTGCTGCGCAGCTCGAACAGGTGGCGATAGTCGCGAACAGCGTTTGGATCGTTCAGGAGCGCGGCGATCCGGGCGGCAACGCGGTCAGTAGCCGAGCGGCCTTTATGCTTATCGGGCTTCGACCGCATCGATTTCTTGTGATCCATCTCTAGCCCCATCGCCGCTTCGATTGCGGTCATATGGGCCATCACTTCATCCATGCCGTCGGCCAAAAAGGCGCGAACCAGAAAATGGGCGATCGGCGTTTCGAACAGGTTCGTCGATCGGGCCGCCTCAAGCTCCCGCCACGCGGCATCGGTGAACAACGCGAACCCCGCCTTGGCTTCGTCATCCAATGGCAGCACCGTCGGTCGCTCGAGTTCGACCTGCTCGCCCCAATGATCCTCTACTATCCACGGCTCGAGCGTGAGGCCGTCGGGATTGGGCGGCGGCGACGGCCGGACGAACAGGTCATCGTTGAGCGTGTAGATCCAAGGGACGCGAAAGCCGCGCCAATCGACCTCCTGCATCGTCGACCATTGCTCCCAGGGGGCAAGCAGTAGGAAGAATAGCGCCGCCTCGACCGGCGGTGGAAAGCGGCCAAGATGCGGGTAGATTTCGCCGAAGTCGCGGTTCATCGCCATGTACATAAAGGGTGCCGCCCGCGCTTCAGCTCCACCGTTCACCGCGAGGCTCTCTTCGATCACCAGCCATTGGAATTGCGCGAGGCGTTTTGCGTCAATCGGCTGGGTCGGGAAATTGCGTGCCAGGCGTTCCGCGTCGAACATCTGCGACAACTCGTCCGCGCTGAATAGGGCAAGCCGGGCCTGGCCGAAGGCAAGCGGCGGAAGATCGTCGGCGAGATCAAGCGGGCACAAATGCCGCCGTGTAATCGTCCGTCGCGTGAAAGCATGGTCGATCGCATTGGCGGCGCTCCGCGGATCGACCGACAGGCTGGCATGGCCGGCGGGTAGCCAACAGGGAACGCCGAGCGAGCGGATGGCCGTGCTCAGCGCAAAGACCGGCTTGTCGCCGCCATAGTCGGCGCGGCAAACGTCACTCACCGCGGTGAAGGCGGGAGCGGCCAGGAGGTTATTCGGTCCGGGGCGCGGTACGCGCCACAGCGCTTCGACCGCGCTGATCAAGGCTGGGCTGGCCCCCATCAGTTGCTGTCCGCCGTTGCCAGCGGTAGCCATTCGCGCTCGGCACGTTCGCGCACGAGGCGAGCCTCAAGCCCAGGGTCTTTCCGCTCAATGCTCTCATTGTAGATATATTCGGCATCGCGCCAGAATCTCGCGATCGCGGCGACGAACTCGTGAAGGCACTGCAGCGGAATCCGCATCTGCGCCACGCGGGGCGGGCTTGGCAGCGATGCTCCGAAGCCCGGCGGCATCGGTGGGATGATAGGCCAGAAGTCCGGGTAACGCCGCGCCAGCTCGGCTGTGGAATCGCCATCGCCGTGTCGACAGGCGTTGCCGAGATGTTGAAGCGCATCGAGCACCTCGAAACTCGGAAACGCATCGAGGCCAATGCCTCGCAGGCCGCGAAACAGCTTCTGCAGCTCTTTCCAGTTCGCCTTCTCGATCTTGGTGGCGAAGGGCTCGCCCGGTCTAAGATCCTTCGCGCAGCCCAGGAGATAACTGCGTAGCTGACGCTCCCAGATCGACTGGATGGACAGGCCAAAGGCGCGCATCGTTTCGAGACGAACCTCCTCCATATCGGCCTTTGCGAAGACCGCACCGGGCCAGTCACTGTTCTCCAGCTCGTCGATCTTGGCTTCAAGCGTGGCGAGCGCCGGCACAATCACGTCCTGAAAATAGGCTGCAATGGTCATGTCGTGCTTGCTGGCCTGCACGTCGGCGAAGCAATTCTTCCATCGGAACGGCTTCATGGCTGAACCCCCATGCTCGCCGCCTCGGCGATGTAGTCGCGATACGCAAAGTTGATCAGATCGCGGACCGGCTCCAACAACCCACCGGTCGGGAGCCCCTGGCTTCTGAGAACAGATGTTAACGCTCGTCCAGTTCGCAATCGACAATGACATACGCGTAATAAGCCACGACATCAATGAATGACCACTTGGGTGCGGGGCGGCTGGGATCGGAGGACCGATAATGGGGCGCATTGCCGATGGCTCGCTTCGCCCAACGCGATTGGCCGCTTTCGGCTAGGACTGACGTTCAACGCTACTGATCCTAGCGACCGGGTCTGGGTCGCAACCCGACATTCAACTCTGTGGCCAGGAGCGACTGGGCTTTGGGCCGAGGGCGGCCGCACGTCAGTGGCGAGCCGAACGGCGGCATCCTACAATCGGCGCTTAAGGCCTACCCATCAGGAAAGGACCCCAAGGCGAACATCGGGCTCAGCAAAGCTTCACGCGGGATGCGGGTATCGGTTACTGATTTAATTCGCGCAAGTCTTGCAATTCGCCCCTAGTGAAAAGGCGGCCATTCTGAACAACCGCCTCAATGGCGCGAGTGTTCGAGATGTTCTCCAGTGGATTCGACTGCAGCACGACGAAATCTGCCACCTTGCCGACTTCAAGCGTGCCGTAATCTTCGCTCTCGTCCAGCCATGCTGCAGCTTCTGTTGTCGTCGATCTGAGTGCCTGCAAGGGTGTGACACCGATAGCTACCAAGTCCTCCAGTTCGCGATGCAATGAGTCTCCTGGGAAAAGAAAGGAATTGACGGCCCCGGTATCCGTGCCTGCGAGAACCGTGACCCCGCGTTCGACTGCATCCGCCAAAAGGCGGCGATTGTGGCCCGATAGAAGGGTATCCGTCGCGATCTGTTGGGGTGTCCTCGCTTGTGCTCCTGCGACGCGTTCTGCAAAGGTCTCGCGCATCCGTTCCGGGGTGTTTGTCAGACCTTCGGATTGTTCGAAAACAGTCCAGTCCGTCTCTCGGTCGAGCATGCGGCCAAACAGGATGGTTGACACTATCGCGACATTGTTCGCCTTCATCATGGCGAACTGCCTGTCCCTGTGCTGATCGTCTGCACTGTCGATCAACTCGTTGGCGAGACCGTAGACCGAAAGCGGCTCGCCTTCAGCTGCACGGCGGGCAAAGCCATGATCCCTGGTCGACGCGGCACGCGCCAGATAAACCTCATGTTCGATTGCATCGATCCCAGCGCCAATGGCCTGTTCGATGGTGACCGCCATCGGCAGATGGCCCGAGGTCCTCAGTCCTCTGCGCTCCGCTTCCTCGAGCGTAGCCAGGTAAACCTCATGCGAGATCGTACTGTCGTAGAGCTTGATGAAATCGGCGTTCCGGCTCTCCAAATTGTCTAGCGCGGCGCCGACTTCCTCCACTGAGCTGATCTCGATCGAGCCGGGCCAGGAGGAGCCGGGCCCGTCGATCTTCTGTAATGAAGTGTAAATTCTAGGTCCGATCCGTTCCCCCCGGTCGATCTCGTCACGCCACCGAGCGACCACATCCGGCAGGTCACCACCTCCGTCGCGCACGGCCGTCACCCCGTGGCTGAGATATTGGGGAAGCCAAGCAGCGTTGGCAGCAATCAACTCGTCTCCACCTCGTATGTGGATGTGCATGTCCCACAGGCCGGGAATTACATAGCGGCCGGTAGCTCGAAATTGCTGGCGGGAACTAAAGTTGGAATCCGATGGCACTATCGCAGCAATGCGATCACCCTCGAGGAGGATGGTTCGATTGACTGAGACTTCTCCCGTTTGAACATCGACTATTGAGGCGTCCACAATGGCGAGGTCGTAGACTGTTTCGGCACGTAGCTGGCCGGCTAGAAGCGTGGCGGCCGATGCAATGAGCAGAAGGAAGGTTTTCATCTTTGCGTATCTCGACAGATTGATGGAGTCGGCTATCGTCAAAGGTTATTTTGGAACATCCGTCATCTCAACGTCAAAAGAAGAATCTGCTTGCACGGGCTGCAGAAATGTCCGCCTCCCGCCCACGAGCGGGGCCGATCCGCGACCGCGAAGCCTGCCTGGCGGCCTTCGGCGGACGCAGACGTTCAATCTGGAGACCGTGAACGACCACCCTGGGTCGGGCAGCCGACACTGCCCAACTCGGGCCGGGAATGGTGGCTATTGCGGGTTATGTTCCAAAGAGTCGGCATTCTGAAATCGATCCCGAAGCGGAAGTCTGCGGCCGGGGGTGCCAGTCGTTTCGTCGTAGTTTCCCTAATAAACGGTCGATTGTGCCGAGAAGGAATTGCACGACGTCGGCGAGTTGATCGCGCTTCTCAGTACCCGCTGGCCTGGCCATCCTTTCGCATCTCGGTCGCGCCGGTGAGGACGCCGGTTTCGGAGTCGCGGGCGATCGCCTCGTAGCCGCCGAACATGATGCCGTCGCTCACGACCTCCACCCTGTGGCCCATGGCGCGCAGGCGCTCGATCGTCGTGGCTGGAATACCCGGCTCTACGAACAGCGTGCCCATTGGGTCGGCGACGGGGCCGCCGAGCCCCTCGGTCGGCTGCGGTCCGCCATCGTGGTTGAAGCGCGCAGCATCGCCGGCTTCCTGCAGGTTCATGCCGTAGTCAACGATATTGACGAGCACCTGGACGTGCCCCTGCGGCTGCATCCCGCCGCCCATCAGGCCGAGCGTCATGTAAGGCTCGCCGTCCTTCTTCACGAAGGCGGGGATGATGGTGTGGAAGGGTCGCTTGCCGGGCGCATAGGCATTGGGGTGTTCGGGATCGAGGCTGAAGAGTTCGCCGCGATCCTGGAACATGAAGCCAAGGCCATCGGGCACCAGCCCGCCGCCCATGCCGCGATAGTTCGACTGGATCAGGCTGACCATCATGCCGTTCCCGTCGACCACCGTGAGATAGGTGGTGTCGCCTTCGCCCTCGAGCTTGGGCTCGCCCGGCGCGAGGCTGGGGTTGGCGCGCGCGGGATCGATCATCGCGAAGCGCGTGCGCCCGTATTCCTCGCTCAGCAGGTCCTTCGGGAGGGCGGCGAAATCCGGATCGGCGTAGAAACGCGCCACGTCCTCGTAAGCGAGGCGCTTGGCCTCGATCATGTAGTGCAGCGCCTCGGGGCTCCCGCGTTCCCACTGCGCGATGTCGACGTTTTTGAGGATATTGACCATCTGCAGCGCGGCGAATCCTTGGCTGTTCGGCGGGAGCTCGCACAATTCGTAGCTATCACGATAGGTGGCGCAGGCTGGATCAACCCACTCGCTGGTGTGGGATGCAAAATCCTCGCGGGTGAAGGCGCTGCCTTGCCTCTGGAGGTAGTCCACCATGACATCGGTCAGCGCGCCGTCGTAGAATGCGTCGCGGCCGTCGCGCCCGATCGTCTCGAGCGTGGCGGCGAGGTCGGGGTTGCGGAAGATCTCGCCGGCTTCGGGCGCGCTGCCATCGGTAAACCACACCTTGCGTGCATTGGCGAAGTCGAACTGGTCCTCGCGCGCAGAATAGACGCGCAGCGCACGGTCGAGATACATCGCCACCACCGGCGCCACCGGATGGCCTTCGCGGGCATAGCGCACGGTAGGCGCGAGGTTAGTCGCCATCGGCAACTTGCCGAATTGCTCGTGCATCGCGAACCAGGCATCTACCGTGCCGGGTATCGTGATCGGCAGCGGACCGATCGGCGGCAGGGCCTCCGCATCGCCTAGCTTTTCGCGCAACTGCGCCAGGGTCTGGTTCTTCGGGCTCCGACCGGACCCGTTGATGCCGTAGAGCTTGTCCGTGGTGGGGTCGTAGATGATCGCGAAGAGGTCGCCGCCGATGCCGTTGCCGGTCGGATGCATCAGCCCGGTTGCCGCATTGGCCGCGATCGCTGCATCGACCGCGCTGCCGCCCGCCTTGAGAATGTCGAGCGCGACCTGCGTCGCCAGTGGGTGCTCGGTCGCGGCCATCCCATGCTGGGCTTTGACGGGGCTGCGCGACCATTTCGCACCGACCGGCCTTCCGCCCGCGCCGATCTGCTCTTCGATAGGCGGCATCTGCTGAGCCGGGTCAGGCGTCTGCCCGGCAAGCGGCGCGGCGATGAGCGCGGAAGTGCCCAGAGCGATGCCGATAATGTTGATGGCGGCGAAGCGCATGGAAATCCTCCTGTTTAACGGGTGCGCCGTTATCCATGAATGGGACGCTCCGGGCAAGTCGTCCGATCTGCGAGGGCGGTTCGGGAGTTCGTCAACCTGATCAGGTATTGGGCAGACAAGAATATCCGCGAAAACTTCAGAGCCGACGTTTACTCGACGAGGCCTTTCGAAGAGTTCGGCGCCAGATCTCGGCTATGGGCTCAGATTCCAGATGATCAGATGTCTCAGGTCAGCTTCGCTCCGCCTACCCCTGTTCTTGAACCGTTGATCCAGTCGTGATCTAAGATCAATAGGCGCCTCGGAGGGAGGGCAGCGTGGCCGGTGTGCGATACCAATTGCTCCCGAAGGAGCTCATTCTCAGTGAAAACAAGTTTCTCCGGCTGGCCGCTGTGGCTCTGTTTTATTTTACTCAAGGTATTCCGCAGGGCCTCTTCTACTTTGCGCTGCCAGCCTGGCTGGCGGCAGGTGGCGCTTCTGCTGCAGCGATAGCTTCCGTGGTCGCAGCAGCCGCACTTCCGCATACGTTGAAATTCGCGACGGGCTTTATTCTCGATCGTTATACATACCTCCCGATGGGGCGCCGGCGCGCCTGGATAATCGGGGCGCAATTGGCGCTGACCGGCACTTTCGTGATCGGGGCGATCATCTCGCCGGATAGTGGAAACATCGCGATCCTCTCGGCTGTCGCGTTCGCGTCGTCGCTCAGCTACTCCTTTCAGGATGTCGGCATCGACAGCTTGGCTATCGACATCATGGAGGACGACGAGCGGGCCAAAGCAGCAGGTCTGATGTTCGGGTCTGCGACGGTTGGGATTTCCCTCATGACCTGGTCCGGGGGACTGTTGCTTGAAAGTTTTGGTAGCGCGGCGGCCTTCGCTGTCGCTGCTTTTGGCACATCCGTGGCGCTGGTATTCGGCATTACTGTCCGCGAGAGACCGGGAGAGAAGCGCGTTCCATGGTCGGCCGGCAGCGCCCATCCGCGGAACGAGGCAATTCAGGTGGAGGCGTGGTGGCCGCTTCTGCGCGATGCTTTTCGCGTGCTCCTCGCCCCCGTCAGTCTGGTGTTCGTTGTCATTCTTGTCGCGCGCGGAATCCCGGCAGGGCTGACCGAAACCCTGCATCCGCTGATCGCAATCCGGGATGCCGGCTGGCAAATGAGCTCGTTCACCAATCTTGTGTCGATCGCCCAGCTTTCTGCTGCTTTCGCAGCATTGTTTGTCTTCGGTTGGATCGTCGACTTGATTAGTCCCCAACGTGCGCTAATCGCCGGCGCAATCCTTTACATCATACTCTTCGCAGGGATCACCATCGCTCGTCCTCTATGGGGCAACAGCGCGCTGCTTATCGTGTATATTCTCTCCTACGATCTTGTGACGCTCTTTTTCGCTGTTGCCCTGATTGCTCTTGCGATGCGCATTTGCACTCCTGCGGTCGCTGCAGCCCAGTTCTCGGTTTACATGGCTGCCGGGAACATGGGGCGCCCGATTGGCGCTGCGCTGATGGGATTAATCGGCGAGGAAAACGCGATTACGGGATTCGTAATCCTCGCGGTCCTGTTTCTGATCGTCCTGATCATCGCACTGGTCTGCCGTTTCCCGAGCAATTGCTTTGAGCAAAATGGCGTAAGCGTAGAGAAATAGCAGCTGACTTCACGGCAGAGGTGTGAGATCCGCTCTCCAGCCGTTTTGTTCATTACCGGCAGCATGGCGTAGGCCGGACACCGGAGAGGCTGCTCTGGGGAGATTTGTGACAAAAGCCTAAATTCGTGCTCCGACCCGATGAGGGAGGTTCTTGGCTTGGCCGCAGAGGTAAGCTAATTAACGGACACCAACTTTGGTCCAATCTCTTTGTGCCGGGGATGATGGATGCGTCTAGCCTGCCTTTTGTCGTTATTGGCCACGATCTTATTCAGCAGCCCTGCACTTTCCGAAGACTGGACTGGTCTCGCCGAACAGCGAACGTTCGAATTGCGCGATTTCACCTTTCATAACGGTGAAACCCTGTCCTCTGTCACGATGAATGCTTACACGCTCGGGAAACCGCAGCGCGACGAGGCAGGGAATATATCCAATGCGGTGTTGCTCTTGCATGGAACGGGAGGAAGCGGATTGTCACTTCTTCGTCCTTCGTTTGGCGACCAACTCTTTGGCCCGGGCCAACCGCTCGATATAGAACGCTATTATATCATCTCGCCGGACAATCTGGGGCATGGCGAGAGTTCAAAACCCAGTGACGGGCTGCGCGCCGCATTCCCGCGCTATGATTATGACGACATGGTTCTCGCCCAGTACAGAATGCTGACCGAAGGTCTCCAGGTCCGGCAACTGGAAATGATCGTCGGAACCTCGATGGGTTGCATGCACGGCTTCATCTGGGGATTGGACCATCCGCGCCTCGCTCGCAGGCTTGTAACATTGGCTTGCAACGCGATCGAAATTGCCGGCCGAAATCTGATGCTTCGCCAGATGGTCATCGACGGGTTTGAAAGTGATCCAGACTATGCGAGCGGGAATTATCGCGATCCTGCCGATCTGGCGCTGGGCCAGCAGATATTCGCAAATGCGCTCATAATGGCGGGCAGCAATCCCTATCGCTTGCAGGCGGAAACACCTACGCGAGCCCAAGCGATCGAATATCTTCGGAACGCCATGGACAGAAGACTCGCCAATCCTGCTGATCCAAATGACACTATCTACCAGTTTGCCGCTTCGAGAAATTACGATCCCAGTTCCCGACTCGAACAAATCACGGTGCCGGTCCTGTGGATCAATTCTGCCGACGATTTTATCAATCCCCCGGGGCTCGGCAGCCCGGAACAATTGGCTCAGCGGATGCCGAATGCCAAATTCGTTCTCATCCCTGCGAGCGAGGAAACGAGAGGGCACGGGACACATACCCACGCGGTGTTTTGGACGAGGGAATTATCGGACTTCCTGACACGGTATCCCTGAACTCCATCCAGATCGGTCCGGGACTGTCCTTTGGCGATGATCAAGCGTGTAGCCCAGCAATTAAGCGGCCGAACCGGCGCGTTGGCAGGTTTCTACCCACTTCTGGAGATGAGCGGGGCCGATGCGCGGTCCCGAAAGCGGCGTGGCGGCTTTCATCAATTTTTCCCTAGGACCTGTTTTTCAGCAAACGAACTCTCAGCCGACTCAAGAAATTGCAGTCGACAGAGCTCGGGCGCGGACGATGGCCGACGCGCAGTTCATGGTTCGCGGGATGGAGGATCGAGAAAGGCCATGACTTCCTCGAACCAATAATCCACCCCGGTGATGCCGAAACCGTGTCCGTCCACCGGACCGATGCCGAAGGCCGGAAAGATCTTCGCCCTGTAGGGCTTACCGGAGGCGGAAAATTCCTCGGCCAATTCGCTTGTGGGCTGGGTGCTGAAATCGTTCGCCGCCTGGCCGAGGAACACGGGGATTCGTGCTTTCCTCGCGGCCTCTCGCATCCTCTGCCGAAAAATCGCGGACTGCTCCCAGTTCATCGCCGAGCCGGCAAAATCGGCCGCCCCTTTCAGGCCAAGGTCGCGCTCGGCTGCCAGCATGGCCAGAACACCGCCAAACGAATTGCCGATCAGGAAAATCCGCTCCGGATCGATCTCGGGATGCGAGGCCGCCATGGCGATCGCCGCCGCAACGTCGTCGAGCTGCGGGCCCTCCAACTGGGCTACAGCGAACCGAGCGCGCGGCTCGTCACCGTCGCGCTTCCGGATCTCGGTCAACTGGGCAAGCAGGTTGGGTGCCTGATCGGCCGAAAGTGCGCTGCCTCGCCGATGCACGCCGATGACATAATATCCGCGGGCGGCTATGGCAAATCCGACACTCTCAAAAAGAAACGTCGGATCCGGTTCGTTGCCGTGGCCGTAAACGACAGCCGGGAAAGGTCCGGTCCCCTGCGGTCGGTAGACCATGGCCTAGAGAGTCAATTCGCCGCTCCGCACGGGGACGATGTCCGGTAGCGCCGGCATTCTGACACGCTGATATCCGGAGAGCTGCCAATCATCCCCTTCGCGCGTCCAGCGCAGGGTGTAGAGCGTGGAGTGCATCGCCTTTGCATCGTCATCCTCTGCAACCACCTGCGAGCGGGCCACGAAGGTGGCCCCGGTCTGGCTCTCTTGCACCTGCACCTGCGTCCAGCTGCGCCGTGGAGCGGGACGTCGTTCGAACGGCCAATTGCGCAGGCTCGTGACGAGCTCTTCGCCGTCCCGCAAATCTCCGCGCGTATCGATGGCGACGAAGTCGGGAGCGATGATCGCCGCAACCTGCTCCGCATTGCGCTGTTCGATGGCATCGACAGCGGCCATTGAGCGTTCTTGAATGTCGTCGTTCGCACATACCGGCAGAGCAGCCAGTGCGCCAAAGATTGCTATCGTGTGGCAAAAGCCAAATCGCATATAATGATGTCCGTCGCCAGCACCCGACAGTTCACATCTACCAGAGTGCGAACAAGACGGCAAAGCGAACGGAACGGGCCCTGAGCGGTCATTTCGCCGAACGCTTCATCCCTCCAATGCGCCTTTGTCCGGAATGCTGAAGAATTGGTAGGGTCCGCTCCCCACCCGATTGTGTTCTCTAATGGGTCAAGATCTGGCTGCTCGGTCCTGAGCGGATGATACCTTTGGGTGCCTGTGTTCTCTGCGTGCTCAATAACGGCACTTGATGGGGTCAGCTGGGTGCGAGCGTGGCT
>NZ_JAGDEB010000008.1:0-7539 GCF_040148725.1 Erythrobacter sp. NFXS35
CCCGCCGAGATCGCCGGCCAACGTGTCTGGGGGCATGCCCCCAGACACGTTGCCATCCCATCAAACAACCATCATGAAGGAGCCGGACTCTACCTCTGACTGGTAACAATCAGGGGAGCACGTCAGGGGCCATAGCGGAAGCGTGCTTATTGCACCCAAGGCGTCGATCGGCTGTTTCCGCTCGGCGAAGTGCCGCCAGGAATTGCTTTGCTATCGCTTCGCCATGACATTCGCGGAGCCGAAATTCATTGCCGGCTGCGTCCGCATCGCCGCAAGATGCCAACGGGCCGCACCGGAAAGGAGCGCTGAGCGACCGGGCGTGTGCAGACCCGCGCCTTTCTGCGCTTTGCGATTGGTTGGAGAACGGGACCCGCATTTTGTCGATGAGAAGCCCGCCGACCCACCACCGGCATGGTGTCAGCGGGTCAATGGCCGAGTTCGCCAAGCGCGATCTTGGCCGCTGGCGGGCCAACTTGGGCTTTGCGCGACCGCCAGCGCATCGTCCTTGCCCCACATCCCGTGCCCACTGCCTCAGCTCCATCTTTCTTGCTTTGACACTCGCGCCTTTCGCGGAGCGCGCAGACGCGCGGGAAGCAGCGTGGTCGGAAACGGATCGAGCTTTGATGTCACCTCCGGAATGGCGTGGGTCGCCTCGCGCAAAAGCGCCATGTGCGCCTTGGAGTATCGTCCTTCGGTCTGGCTGGAGAGCTTATGACCGGCAAAGTCGGCTCTGACCTCTGGAGACACCTTGGCTCCTTTCATCGCATCGATAACCGTGTGACGGAAGGATTGGTTCGCCTGGCCGGATTTTAAGAATGGCAAGGCCGGAGCGATCTTGGTCCATATGGTCTTGTAATAGGCATCGCCCATCGTGCCCTTGCCGCTTTCTGCGATCAGTTCGGGAAACAGCATGGTTTCGCCCGCCTCGCGCAAGGCGGTAACGTAGCCTGGCAGCCCGAGACGCACCAGTTCGTGCGCGAATGGCAATTTGCGCGCCGAGGTGACTGTCTTGAGCCGCCTGATCGCGGTCGGCCGGACGTTGAACTGCCAGAGACCGTCGACCACCTCGATATCATCGAGCGCCAGACCGCAGATCTCATCGCGCCGCATGCCGGTATACCAGCCGATCATTGGCACGAAATACCACGCACCGTGGACGAGGAGGTTGCCCGGCTGCATGCGGCGTTCATGGGATTGCGATCCGGTCCAGGGCGGCAAGCTGAACATCTGCCGTCCTTCCTCTTCGGTATAGCGATCGCGCTGATCACGCGGGTTGCGCCGATCGTTTTCGATGAATGCGGCGTAATTGAGCGTGGCCAGCGGCTGGTGGGTGTTGAACCAGTCGGTCAGCTGGCGCAGGAAACTCCAGTGCCGGTTGGTGGTGCTGAGGCCGAGCCCGAGCTGATCGCGCGACAGGCCATCGGCATAGTCAGCCTCTTGAGAGGCCCCTTTGCCTTTTCGTCTTGCCGCAGCAACAGCGGCCTTTTCGCCTCGCCGGACCCGGTCTTCGGTTTCGGCGACGATCTCCTGGATCGTCATGGTGCGGTGCTTGGGCGACTTGCGAAACGAGGGGCCGTGGAGCTTTTCAAAGCAGGTGTTGAGCTGGACGAGGTCATCATGGGTCACGGCGGCAAGCGGCCTCCCATGCATTACCTGCTCGAGCAGCAGCGCTGGCAGCCTGAACTGCTCGCGGGTCTTTTCGGTCCAGGGCTCGCCGCTTCTTCGACGCGCCGTCCCGTCGACTCCGCCGGTGCGCGGATTATGCTCGAAAAATTTTTCGACCGCTGCGGTCGGTGTCATCGTCGCCCAAGGCCCAGCAAGGGTCGTTGCAGCCGGTGCTGGTGTCATGTGCGGTGCCAAGCCATTCAACGGGGCCTGCGCCGGCTGCTCATACCCCGCAACAGGGACAGGGGCGTAGGCGGCACCGGGATTGCTCAAGACCTGCCTGAACTCCCGGATCGCCGCGATCCGCGCCTGATTGACGACTTTGCGGGCCATCGCCTCGCGCAAGGCAGATTGTGCGATGCCGATTTCAGCGAGACGGGCGATTGCCGCATCCTGGGCGCCGTCCTGCGCAATCGCGGCGGCCAAGTCCGACCACGCCATGACCACGATCGGCTCGTCGTCGGCCTTCGGATCGATCCGGGCAACCAGGAAATCCTCGACTTTGCCTTTGCTGGCACCATCCATGGCCGCCAACTCGCTGGCATCCAGGCGTAGCGCGAGCGCCTTGTCGATGTCGTCGTGGTCTTCGGGCGCAAGGATGTGCAGCTGCGCATGCATGACCTCAAGCCGGTCGCGTTCGGCGAGCATCTGGCGGCGGAAGATCTCGGCGCGCTGGGCAGCGTTGAGTCCGTCGGCGGTGAGCTTTGCAGTCATGTTCATGGCCAGCCGTTCGCAAATCAAGGTCATTGCCGGCGCGAGCAAAGCGGCGCGTTTTCGGCTGGTGGTTCTGAGCGAGAAGCGTAGCCGAAAAGGTTTATCGGGACCTAAACGGATGGTTCGGCGAAAATAATAGGTGCCGTGTTTGCGGGTAAGATTGTGAATGCTGCACATGCTTGTGGTCCTGCTATGTTCCCACTTTGGCACCTTGTCGTGGTACCCTGTCGTGGTACCCTGCCGTGGTACCCTGTCGGGGTACCTTCGGCCGGAGCGGTTGCAAGAAACACGTTATTTCAGATACTTTGGCCATTCCTGGCTGGGGCTCCTGCCACCCCAGCCAGTTTCTGCTTCCGACATTTTGCAATGCCTTACCCGGAACCAAAGGGTTTGCTGCTCGACAACGCGCGGCGCTTCAAGCAGTGGCTGTCTGATGAAATCCCTGTCCCGCCCCCAAACGCCGGTCCGAACTTTGCCAGCCTGGACCTGCGCGGCGCTGGCCGGGTTCGTGGCGCCTGCTCTGGCCATGCTGATGTTGGCCGATCCTGCCCGCCCCGCTTCGCTCATCTCGGTCGGGGGCCCGATATTGGCAATTGGCCTGATGGGTGTTGCGATGATCGCAGCAGCCGCAGCCGGGCGGATGTGGATTGGCGTGGCACTAGCGTTACTGACCGGGTTTGGCCTCATACTATGGGCGCGAACCTTGGGCTTGCCGCCGCTGCCACACCCCTTCGCGACCGGGTTCGCCGTGGTCATCGCCAGCATCAGCTTTGCCGCACGGGGCGCCTTGTTTGCCAAAAGCGCGTCCGACAAGGGCTGGTTGATCGCCGTATTCGTGGTTGCCGGCGAAGCCGCTATCCTGTTCACGGCCGCGGCCGTGCCCGATGCATTGCCCGATTGGCTGCTGGCGCTGTTGCCGGCGCAATGGGCCAGCACGGCGATCCAGACAGAGCTCACCTTTGCAGTCCCCGGCACCGGCACCGGCACATACGCGGCGACCTCGGCCCTGTTTGCGCTCGCCGGCACGGCGGCAGCGACGCTGCTCGTGGTCCGCTTGTGGCCACGGCGCTGGCCCTATCTGATCATGTTTACCGCGTGGCTCGCTCTTTCCGCGCTCGTATGGCATCGTCCCGCCCCGCCGATGCCCAGCGCCGAGCTTGCTTTCGCTGTGCCCGGCGTCTGCCGGATTTCGGGCTGATAGGAGACTCAGTGTGCTGCGCGCGGCAATTTCCTCGCTTGTGGCTTTGTCGGCATCCGGGCTTTCGGCCCAGGTGTCCGAGGCTGACAGCGCCGCGCCGATCGAACAGCGCCTCGCAAGCCTTGGAGAATCCGATGCAGCGCTCAAAGCGGCGCGCGCAGGATTGCCCGAGTGCCAGACAGGTTGCATCACACCGGAAGAAGCGACGCTGATGGCCTTTTCCGCTGGTGAAGGCGCGGGCCAGGCGGGACGATTCCTGCTCGATATCCGCGGCGGCGGGCAAAGCATCCATGGCGAACTCGGGGAACTCTTCTTCGTCAATTCGCGGCAGGATTACGCCACTCTCGGCACGCTCACGATCGCATTCGAACCCGCTGCGCTGCGCGCGCTTCTGCAACGGGCAAAGGTTTGCGGCTCAGCCGATGTGACCGAAGGGCAGATCGACGTTAAGGGCTGCCGTTCGAGCGGGGTTTCCGACCTCAACATGTTTACGATGATACAGCGGCTCGGTGGACGGCGGATCGTGGTCGAGGGCGAGGTGCGCCTGCAATGGATCGATTCCCATATCGGCTCCCCCCGTCCCGTCGCCAACAAGCGCGGTGAGCGTGAGACTGGGTATTACCAAGTCTGGGTGCAGGTCGCCGACGCAGACCGGGTGATCTTCGTTTATGACGAATGAAGGCGATCTGTGATCCGATTGGCGTGCCGCCCAACGCATCCGTTCCGCGAGGCTCGAAATGGCTCGGCAGGCTTTACATCGATCGGGGTGCGCTCCGGCACAGGTAAAGCTCTTCGAAGTCGCCCTCCGCCCTGAGCCGGGCTTCATCGATGATACGGATGGCATGTCCATCCTGAACGATCAGATCCTGCGCTTCGAGTTTCCGAAGCGTGTGGTTGACATGGAGGCTGGTCAGACCCGTCGCGTCGCCGAGTTGCTCGTGCGTGATCGGCATCGAAAAAGTCCGTCCGTCGCCCAGTCCTGCCTCGCGGGATCGCCAGGCCATCTCGCAGCACAGATGCGCGAGCCGCTGCCGCGCATTTCTTTGTCCGACGTTCATGATCCATTCGCGCGCAATCGACGCTTCGACGAGCGTTTCGATCCAGAAGGCACGGCCGAGATTGGGCTTGGCTTCGATGAGGCTCACCAGCGCTTCGGCGTCCAGGGTCGCAATTTTGCAATCGGTTGCCGCGATGACAGCCTCGCTCGACAGACCGGTCAGCGCGCCGTGGAGATCGAGCAGATCACCGGCCAGATAGAACCCGACAATCTGGCGTCGGCTGTGCCGCGATCCGATTTGTCCGTAGGCAAAACCTTCCAGAAGGACCCAGGCACGCCGACACGGCGCACCGTGCTGAACGATGCACGCTCCGGCTTCAAAGCATTCCACCTCACGCATCAAGGCGCTGACGGCAGCGCGCTCAGCGGAGTTCAGCGCGGCGTTGGAAACAAGCCGCCGGGTCAGCAGTTCAAGGGCATCATTGTCCACCATATCAGGGGCCTCAGTCATCAGACTTGCGAAAATTCCCGGTCACGAAAGCACGCGTTTAATGCATTTATTGCAACGAATGCAATGCATCAAACCAAACCGGGCGCGGGCGCAAGACGAAGCTGATGAGCCGAGGCATACGCCGGATGAGCGAACCCTCTTCCCGTCGGGCAAGGAACGGGCCAGCACAAATCCGGGCGGCTGAACAGCCTGAGAGTGGCGGGGTCGTGCCAGACGCTTACCCCTGATCTCCGGACTTTATCTTCCGCATTGTCTTCTCGCCCTTGACGGCATCGTCGGCGGGATTGTCCGATCCGATCACCGGCTCGCGGTTATCGGGATCGGTCGCGCGCTTTTCCTCGCCTCGCTTGCCGACGCGACGCGCAACATTGCCGCCCGCAGACCCCTGCTGCGAAGGGGTGTCTTCGGCGGTCATGTCGTCGATCAGATCATTATCGGGATGGCGGCTCTGGCGGTCGGGCATGAAATCTCTCCTTTCGCATTCAAGGGCGCCGGACGGCCCGATGTTCCGCCGCGCAGTGTGCGGATCGGCGGGCCGTGTCAGGGGTTCGGCGGAAAGAGAACGCCAGTTAGGGAATGCCGACACGCGGCGTTGTACCAGATCGACAGTCAACCACAGGAGGCCGCATATGCAGAACCGCACGATCACTGGGCCCGCCGCCCGGCTGGGGCCGCCCGACATCGGGCGTGGATGGTTCATTGCGCTCGGCATTGTGCTGGTCGTGATCGGGGCGGCGTCGGTGCTGTTCCCGTTTCTGGCAGCATGGTCGCTGGAATTCGCCGTCGGCGTGGCGCTGATCGCGGGCGGCGTGCTGACGCTGGTCCACGCAGTGCGCGTGCGCGGGTGGAGGGGCACGGCCCTGCAGGGATTGCTCGCCCTGCTCTACATCGGCGGCGGGATCATCTTTCTCACCAATCCCTTTGCAGGATTGCTCGCGCTGACAGTGATGTTCGGCGCTTTCTTCGCTGCCGACGGGGTTGCGCGGATTTTGCTGGCCTTCCGCATCCGTCCGCAGCGCGCGTGGTGGCTGTTCCTTGCCTCGGGCCTGCTGGCACTCCTGCTCGGCGTGCTGGTTCTGCTGGGCCTGCCGAGCGGATGGTCTGTGGCTTTCCTGGGGATTTTCGTCGGGATAAACCTGATCTTCACCGGGGTATCTTTTGCCTGCTGCACCGGCAGTGACAGCCGGCCTGCTGCCGCCATTTCGGAATAGAGCCTTTCAGGACGCGCTGGCGGGACGGCCTATCACTGCGTTGATTGCGGGCTAGTGCGACCGACGAGGCTTCCCAGGTGGTGTACGATGAGTTGCTCCCGGTCCACCCACGGGAACCCCGGGCGGGCAATCAGCAGCGACACCAGACCGTGCAGCGATGCCCACATGCTCTGCGCCACGAGCGTGATCTCAGCCTCATCCGTCGCGGGGCCAAGATAGTCGGCCACGCAGCCGCGGTGGATTGTGAACGTCTCAATCCCGGCGGCGAGCACGGCGTCATCGCCGCCCTTGTCCTCGGCGCTGCCCGCTTCGAGCATGAAGGCGACGCGGTAGGCATCGGGCTGTTCGAGGCCGAAGCGGATATAACTGCGTGCCACCGCCAGCAACCGGTCCTGCGCGCTGCCCGGCGCGGCCGCATCCTTGCGCATCCGGGCGGCAAGCGCCCGGAACGCGCGCGAGCCGACCTCGGCCACCAGCGCATGACGGTTGGGGAAATAGGCATAGAGCGTCGGCTGCGATATCCCGACCGCCGTCGCGATCTGCCGGGTCGAGACATTATGCACCCCGGACTCGCTGATCAGGCGCAGCGCATGGTCGAGGATTTCCTCGCGCCGTTCGCCGCCCTGGCCCTTGGCCTTCCGCGGCAGGTGGTGGGATGTGACCAGCATGATGACCGCGAGCATAGCGGATTGTCGCCGACATACCAACCTTTCCTATCGATGATAGGTTATGGGCGATAGTCTACCGAAACCCTGAAACTACCGGCACGCCGCCCTGCCCGCCGAGGCCGATCTATCGCGCGTCACGGGTGCGGCCGGGAATGAACCTGCCGTTCGGCTTCCGGCACCCCCCAAAGCGATCATTAGGCCATCTGGGCAACGGTCGCATAACAGGCTAACGCGTGCCTTGCCTCTGGATACGCAGCCGTGATCTCCGTTGCTCGGCTCGCCACATTCGCGCTTGCATACTGGTGTTTAGCGAGCCGACTAAACCGGCATTTTTTCCGATTTTTCCTTACACAGTTTATTTTTCAGCTCGTCCCATTTCCAACCTAGGTTAGATTGACGGATCCGGGCTGAGCACCGCATCAGCGGGGCATCTCCTGCGAGTAGCCCCTATGTTGCGTTTCTTTGTGTTGCCGATCCTTGCTCTGACGCTTGAGGGATGCGGCGGCGATGACGTTGTGTCCCAGAGCGCTCCGCCGCCGGTGGTCACGGTCGTTGCGCCAGCACCGCCCCCGCCC
>NZ_JAGDEB010000009.1:0-1355 GCF_040148725.1 Erythrobacter sp. NFXS35
TTTTTCAACATGGGGTAATGGTCTGGCGGCTCTTCGATGGAGACTGATATATTCAGCTCTGGCGTAGAAGAGGAGGCAGATCATGGATTACTTTGCTGGCCTGGACGTGTCGCTGGAGAAGACACACATTTGCGTTATTGATCGCGACGGGAGGGTGGTGCACGAGGCAACCGCACCGTCATCGCCGGATGCTATCGCGGCGGCCTTGGCTTGCGCACCGTCCTGCTCGCGGGTGGTGTTCGAGACGGGCCGCATGGCGCCGATGCTCTACCACGGCCTCGTCGAGCTTGGCGTGCCCGTCATCTGCATCGAGAGCCGGCAAGCCTACCAGGCCCTTAAGACATTAGCGACGCACAAGACCGACCGCAACGATGCTCGCGGGCTGGCGCAACTGGCGAGGACTGGCTTCTTTAAGTCCGTGCACGTAAAGTCGCTGCCGGCACATGCGGTGCGATCGCTGATCATCGCCCGTAAAAAGTTGGTGGGTCAGCGCGTCACGCTCGAGAACCAGATCCGCGGGCTGGCAGTGGTGTTCGGGGTCCGGCTACCGCGTGGGTTAAGTTCCGCGTTTGTCGACCAAGTGATCGCCATGAGCGACGGGATCGCCGGCCTGTCTGGCGCCATGCGCGGGCTCGTTGCCGCCCGAGATGCAGTGCTCGGGGCGATCGCGGCGATCGACGCAGATATGAAGAAGCTTGTCCGTGCGTCCGATGCCTGCCGCCGGCTGATGACGATCCCCGGAGTAGGCCCGCTGACCGCACTCGCGTTCACCGCGGCCATCGACGATCCAGGCCGCTTCCGCCGGTCGCGAGATCTTGGCGCATATCTAGGCCTCGTCCCACGACGCTACCAGTCGGGTGAGATCGACTATGTCGGCGGCATCTCCAAGGTCGGTGACCGGCGTGTTCGAACCCTGCTCTACGAAGCGGCAAATGTCATGCTCACCCGCTACAAGGGCGAGTTGAAGCTGAAGGACTGGGCGCTCGCAATCGCCACGCGCTCGACCATGCGCAAGGCGCGGATCGCGCTCGCCCGTCGCCTCTCCATCATCATGCACGCCATGCTGCGCGATGGCACCGAGTTCCAGCCGGCCTGACTTTCGGCCCAATACAAGACAGGAGGCCGCACCGAGCTCCCGAGCGGGAGCGAACGCCCGAGGGAGGGAGCAGATGATGGCGCCGATTCTGTAGCATGCGGCCGACCCGTCGACCGACTGCGGTTTCAACCAAGCCACGCTCGCACCCAGCTGACCCCATCAAGTGCCGTTATTGAGCACGCAGAGAACACAGGCACCCAAAGGTATCATCCGCTCAGGACCGAGCAGCCAGATCTTGACCCATTAGAGAACACAATCG